>NZ_CP019936.1:605000-1302575 GCF_002009425.1 Thiosocius teredinicola | reverse complement strand
GTGTGGCGCGCGAGATGGTTGCCCCATCGTCGTCCTGGGTAAACATCACGATGGGTTTTGGGGCGGCGGTCTGCACGGTCTGCAGGCTCTCGAGGGTATCGCGGCCCGGCGACTCCAGGTCGATAATCACCACGTCAGGATTTTCTTTCTCGACGCGACGCAATAGGTTCTCGCTGCTGAATGCAAAACCGACAACCTCGCATCCGACCTCGGCCAGCGATTTCTCTACCGATGCCCGCCGCTCTGGGCTGTCGTCAACCAGCAGTACGCGCAGCTTTTTATGTGGTTTTCCGTTGTCCACCATGCGTGTTCGCGTTTACGTCTCCAGTCGACTCGCCGCGCGATCCCTACGATCACAAAAACGGCGCGCATCATACGGACTACTGAAACTGCTGAGTAGGGCCGCGGTAAAAAAAAGCCGCCGCACCACAGTTTGGGATGGGACGGCGGCATAGGCCATTCTGGCAATATCGACAGAGAGTTAGGAGAAATCACCGCGAAGCGATTTCACTGGATGAGTAGCACATGATGTGCCAATGCTCCTGCAGCCCCTGTTCTTGCGGCCTTGGCGGCGACAATGGGTGAAATGACGCCGGTGCGGCAGCGAAAATTGCACCAGCATCGGCAACATTTTGCCTTCGGTGCACGAACTTCGTGCACATGCGAAGCAAATTAATTGTCGTGCGCGCGTTTCATGTCGTCGGTTCACGAGCGTATCGCAGTCGCCACCACACCCCCGACAGATCGTGGCCACCACCCTGTCATCGCGCAATGTGACTTTCGTGCGGCGGCCGGCGTCAAACCCACATATCCACTTTTACATGGGTCTTTGAGAGAACCAGCTTAATGAATACCTCAACCAGCCTCCTGGCGGTCCTACTGCTCCTGATTGCCAACGGTTTTTTTGTGGCCGCCGAGTTCGCGCTGGTGAAGGCGCGCCGTTTTCGCATCGATACGCTGGCCCAGGAAGGCAGCGGCGCGGCACGTTTGACCCTGCGCATACAGGACAATCTCGAGGCCTACCTCGCGGCCTGCCAACTCGGCATCACGATGGCATCGCTCGGACTGGGCTGGGTGGGTGAGCCTGCCGTCGCCGGATTGCTCGAACCGCTGTTCGTCATGCTGGGCGTACCCGATGCGGTGCTGCATACGGCAGCCTTCGTGGTCGGCTTTCTGCTGTTCTCGTCACTGCACATCGTGGTGGGCGAACAGGTGCCGAAGACATTCGCGATCCGCAAGGCCGAACCGGTGTCGCTGTGGGTCGCCTACCCGCTGCATCTTTCCTATCTCGCGGTATGGCCACTGAACTGGCTGCTGAACAAGGCCTCGGGCTCAATCCTGTCGATGTTCGGCGTTCAGGAGGCCTCGCATGCCGAGGTGTTCAGCGGCGACGAGCTCAAAGGCATGGTGGCGACGTCGAAGGAACACGGCGAGTTGCAGGAAGAGCATGCCGACATGTTGCACAACCTGTTCGAATTCGATCAACGCCAGGTCGGCCGGGTAATGGTGCCGCGCAACCTGGTGCATTGCCTCGATATCGACGGCGCGCCGGATGCCAACCTCGGCATTATCAAAGACACCGAGCACTCGCGCTTCCCGGTGATCGAGAGCGGCAGGGACGATGCCATCGTCGGCATCCTGCTGGCCAGGGACCTGCACCGCGCCTTGTTGGAAGGCGAATCCGAACCGTGGCGTGAGCTGCGACGCTTTTGCCGTGAACCGCTGATCGTGCCGGAAACCCAGCGAGTATCGAAATTGTTCGAGTTGATGCGGCAGCGGCGCGCGCACATGGCGTTCGTCGTCGATGAATACGGCGCCTTCGTCGGCCTGGTCACGCTCGAAGATCTGATCGAAGAGATCGTCGGCGAGATCCACGACGAAACCGACGATGACGACGCGCCGAACGCGGTCCGCCAGATCGATGCGCAGCGTTGGGAGGCCGACGGCCTGGTGTCGCTCGGCGACGTGGCGCGCGCCACCGGCCTGACCATCCCCCCCGAACTCGATGCCAACACGCTGTCCGGCCTGTTCATGGACCGGCTGGCGCGCATGCCCGAGATCGGCGACACCATCGAGCAGCAGGGTTTCAAACTGCGCGTGTTGAGCATCGACGCGCACCGCGTGGGCCTGACCTCGATCGAGTACGTCGGTGCCGATGATATGCCAGACGACACGGTTGCCGATCCGCGCGATATCTCGGGGCGCGACACGCCCGCCGACAACCAGTAACCCGCCCTCCCCGAACCGCCGACGCTGGAGTAATAGATGGAAACCGTGAGCGATATCTCGATCAACGACTATGTGTCGTGGGTTCTGGCCGACCTGGATGCCGGGCGGGTCGACGAACTGCGCGCGGCGTTGGCCGAGATGTACCCGGCCGACATCGCCGACCTGCTCGAAGCGCTACCGCCGGAGCAACGCACTGCCCTGTGGAATGCGGTGCCACCGGATCTGGAAGGCGAGATCCTGCCCTACCTGCACGACGAGGCGCGTGCCGGCATCATCGATGAAATGGATGACGCCGAGCTGGTCGCGGCCGCCGAACGCATGGAGGTCGAAGACCTCGCCGTGGTCATCGAGGAGCTGCCGCAAGACCTGAGCGACACCATCATCGAGGCACTCGACCGCGATCATCGCGAACGCCTCGAAGCGGTGCTGGCCTACGACGACGGCACCGCGGGTCGATTGATGAGCACCGACGTACTCAGCATCCGCCCGGACGTCAGCCTGGCCGTCGTGCTGCGCTGGCTGCGCCGGCATGCGAGCCTGCCGCCGCACACCGATGCGCTGATGGTGACCGCCGGCGACGGCGTTTATCTGGGCAAGCTGTCATTGGAGGCAGTGGTCACCGGCGATCCGGACGCCATGGTCGAATCGGTGATGGAAGATGCCGCCGAAGTGGTGGGCGTAACCGCCTCGCTGCACGAGGTGGCCTCGTTGTTCGACCGGCGCGATCTGATCTCGGTGGCCGTGCTCGACGATCAACGCCAGCTGCTGGGCCGCATCACGATCGATGACGTCGTCGACATCATCCGCGAGGAAGCCGACCACGTGCTGCTCGCGAGCGCCGGTCTCGACGAAGAAGAAGACCTGTTTGCGCCTATCATCCCGAGCGCCAAGCGGCGCGGCGTGTGGCTGGGCGTCAATCTGATCACGGTATTCGCGGCAGCCTGGGTCATCGGGCAGTTCGAAGAGGCGCTCGACAAACTGGTCGCACTGGCCGTGTTGATGCCGGTGGTCGCCAGCATGGGCGGCATCGCCGGCAGCCAGACGCTCACCCTGACGATTCGCGGCATGGCGCTCGATCAGATCGGCAGCGGCAACGTGCGCTGGCTCACGCTCAAGGAACTCGCCGTCGGCGGGCTCAACGGCACGGTCTGGGCGCTGATCGTCGCCCTGGTGTCGTTTCTCTGGTTTCGCGATCCGGGCATCTCGGCGGTTATCGCGGTCGCCATGGTGCTCAACCTGCTGGCCGCCTCTCTGTCCGGGGTCGGCGTGCCGCTGATCCTGCAACGCATGGGCATCGACCCGGCGCTGTCGGGCGCCGTGGTGCTGACCACGGTAACCGACGTGATCGGCTTTCTGAGCTTCCTGGGGCTGGCGTCGACCTTCCTGCTGTGAGCCGCTCAAGTCACCTCGGCGACGATCGGCAGGATGTCTTCGATCAAGTGGTTGCGCGGTCCGCGCACCAGGTAGACGGCATAGGCCGGGTGTTCGATGCGCGGCGCATCGGCAACTGCATACAAGCGCCCGGCAGCGATCTCGTCGGCCGCCATGTTGTCGGGCAGATAGGCGCTGCCACCCAGTGCGCGCAGATAGCCCAATGCCATGCTGGCCGTCGCCAGCCGGGTATGCGGCTCGGGCGCGTCGGGAAACAGGCGGCGGTGGGTGAGCGCATGCGCGAGTCCCCAATCGACCATCAGGTAACCCTCCCCGAGCGCATCGTCCACGCGCTGTTGCGGACGACTGGAGACCAGCCTCAGATCGACAGTCGCCACTTGGCGAATGTTGAGCACGTCGAGTTGCGCCGGTTCGAGAGTGAAGCCGAGATCGAGGATGCCGTCGAGGATGCGACGTGCCAGCACGTCGGGGGTCTGTGACTCGGCGATGATGGCCAGCTGCGGATGGCGCGCACGCACCGCCCACAGCCAGTCGTGCAGAAACATGTCCCACAACCGCAGACCACCGCCGAACGACAACTGGCGGTCGGCGCCGCCGGCCGTGACGTCCTGCCGCGCCTTGCGCCACGCCGAGATCATGAGGTCGGCGTGGCGTGCAAAACGGTGGCCTTCGGGCGTCAGGCGGATGTCGCGCTTGATGCGGTCGAACAGCCTGACGCCGAGGGTCGTTTCCAATGACTTGATACGCGCGCTGACGGCGGCCTGCGTCAGGTGCAGGGCTTCAGCGGCCTGACCGAAATGACGCAACCGGGCGACTTCGAGAAAGGTTCTGAACAGCTCGATATCCATGCCGTCATGATAAAAATTATTTTCTTAATCGACAATTATTAATAGTTAGATTGATCGAAAGATCCCGCCTAGGATACCGCCCCTTTAACGCAGAACCGGGGAGGCGGGATGACACAAAACAAGAATAATCAGAGCCTTGGCAGCAAATCAGACAACGAACTGGTGGCCATTCTGCAGGCCAGGACGGGGCAGACGCAGACCGCGTTCGCCGCACTGATCGGGCGCTACCGGGCCGACCTGTTGCGACGTTGCAACGCCCGCCTGGGCAATCGCGCCGACGCCGAGGACGCCGTGCAGGAGACGCTGGTGCGGGCGTTTCGCGGCGCCCTGCGATTTCGCGGTGATGCCTGCTTTCGAACCTGGCTGTACGCGATCGCCGACAACCAGTGCAACACGCTCTACAGACGCCGCGCGAACCGCATGCTCAGCGATCACGTACGTGCGCTGATTGCGCTCGATTACGAGTCGCACGACGAGGCCGCACGGCACGACACCGGCCTGATCGACACGGTGCGCGAAACGCTCGACGAGTTGCCGCACGGGGCGTCTGATGTGCTGCTGTTGCGCTTCTACAGCGACCTCTCGATCGAGGACATCGCCACCACGCTCGGCATCGGACTGAGCGCGGCGAAGATGCGTCTTTATCGCTCGATTGCGCTTTTCAGGTCGCTGATCTGCGCCGGCGTCAATGAGATGCCGGCGTAACACTGCGCCCGGCATGTGACGCCGAGCGAACGCGAAGGGTCTAAGCCTTAAAACCACAGAGGAGCAAGCAACGATGAAAATCGCAATCCTTTCCCGCAACCCCAAGCTGTACTCCACGCGACGCCTGGTCGAGGCAGCGCAACAACGCGGACATGAGGTCGAGGTGCTCGACGTGTTGCGCTGTTACATGAACATCACGTCGAACAAACCCGGCGTGCATTACAAGGGCCAGGAGATCTCCGGGTTCGATGCGGTCATCCCGCGTATCGGTGCTTCGGTGACCTTCTACGGCACGGCGGTACTGCGCCAATTCGAGATGATGGGCACCTTTCCGCTGAACGAGTCCGTGGCAATTTCACGCTCGCGCGACAAACTGCGCTCGCTGCAGCTGCTGTCGCGCAAGGGTGTCGGCCTGCCGGTCACCGGATTTGCCCACAAGCCCGACGACGTCGAAGACCTGATCAAGATGGTCGGCGGCGCACCCCTGGTCATCAAGCTGCTCGAAGGCACACAGGGTATCGGCGTGGTGCTGGCGGAAACGCACAAGGCTGCCGAAAGCGTTATCGAGGCCTTCATGGGCCTGCAGGCGAACATCCTGGTGCAGGAGTTCATCAAAGAGGCCGGCGGTGCCGACATTCGTTGCTTCGTTATCGGCGACAAGGTCGTGGCGGCGATGAAGCGCCAGGGCAAAGAAGGTGAGTTCCGTTCCAACCTGCATCGCGGCGGATCGGCCAGCCTGATCCGGATCACCCCGGAAGAACGCTCAACCGCGGTGCGTGCGGCCAAGACCATGGGGCTCAACGTTGCCGGTGTAGACCTGTTGCGTTCGAACCATGGCCCTGTCGTCATGGAGGTCAACTCCTCGCCCGGCCTCGAAGGCATCGAAAAGGCCACCGAAAAGGACATCGCCGCGATCCAGATCCAGTTCATCGAGAAACGTCTGGCCGAGGCCGGCAAATCCGGCAGCCTGACCAAGACGCGGGGACGAGGCTGAACAAGGTGCGTAAGGCGTTTGAAATTGCCGGCACCCGGGTTGCGCCCGGCGCGCGCGACCTGATCGACCTGCCGATGCCCAAGCTCAGTTCGCATACCAATCTGAGCATGCCGGTGCACGTGGTGCATGGCAGACGCGACGGTCCGACGCTGTTCGTCAGCGCGGCGGTGCACGGCGACGAGTTGAACGGTATCGAGGTCATCCGTCGCGTGCTCGCGAACAAATCCGTCAACAAGCTCAAGGGCACGCTGGTGGCGGTGCCCGTGGTCAACGCCTACGGCGTGATCCATGAAAGCCGCTACCTGCCCGATCGACGGGATCTGAACCGCTCGTTTCCTGGCTCGGAGCAGGGCTCGCTGGCGGCGCGACTGGCGAATCTGTTCATGGAGGAGATCGTCAAGCGCTGCACGCACGGAATCGATCTGCACACCGGTGCGATTCACCGCACCAATCTGCCGCAGATCCGCGCCAACCTGGATGATGCGGACACGGCCCGGTTGGCGCACGCATTCGGCGTTCCGGTGGTGCTCAACGCGCAGATCCGCGATGGATCGCTGCGTGCGTCGGCGAGCGAACTGGGCATCCCCATGTTGTTGTACGAAGCCGGCGAAGCACTGCGCTTCGACGAGGTATCGATACGCGCCGGGGTGGTCGGCGTCATCAACGTGATGCGCGAACTGGGCATGTTGCCCGCGTCCAAACGACGCCGCGGTGCGTCGCGCGAGCCGTTCGTTGCACGCCGCAGCGGTTGGGTACGCGCGCCGCAGAGCGGCATGCTGAGCGCGATCGTGGCGTTGGGCACGCGCGTCAGCAAGGGCGAGACGCTCGGCTATATCGACGACCCCTACGGCGGCAACCGCTACCAGGTCCAGTCGAATGCCGAAGGCGTGGTTATCGGCAAGCTCGAACTCCCCTTGGTGCACGAAGGCGACGCCGTGTACCACATCGCCCGGTTCAGCGATGACATCGACGACGTGGCCGAAGAGGTCGAGGCCTTCCATGCCGACTACGCGGACGCCATCTCGCCCAACGGCGTCGCCGGTTGATTGCCTGGTAATACGCATGGTTTCGATCGCCTTGTTCAACCAAGCTGCGGCCTATGCCGACCGCGGTCGAAGGCGGATGATGTGCGAACCGCGTCACCTCACTGCCGATCGGCAAAAAAGGTAGCGCGCGGCAAAAACTTTCCCGACGGCGATCTGCCTAAGGTCGGCATGACCATGGTGAAACGCCTTCTGCTGTCCACGATCGGCTTGATGCTGCTGACGATCACATCGTCGGCCCCTGCCGAGCCCGTGGACTTCACACTCAGCGACATCGACGGCAAACCCGTAAAACTGTCCGACTACCGCGGCGACTGGGTCTTCGTGAATTTCTGGGCAGCCTGGTGCAGCCCCTGCGTGCGCGAGTTGGCGGAACTTGCCGACTTCCAAAAAGCCAATCCGCAGGTCACGGTCTTGGGGATCAATTTCGAAGCGACAACGGCCGAGGCGTCACGTCGGTTTCTGCAGGGCATGGGTATCGGTTTTACCAATCTCAAGATCGGTACCCAGCCGCTGGTGCCGTTCGAACCCCTGGAAGGTCTGCCGACCACGGTGATCGTCGACCCGGATGGCGAGATGATCGAGCGGCACACCGGACCGTTGACCAGCGAATCGCTACAGCACATCTTCGATCGGCTGCACCGATACTGAGCCGTCGCGCCGTCGCTCGCGGACAGGTAATCGCCAGTCACTCGCCAGCCCATCCGAATATTCGTGCATCAGCATTTATTTGTGCAGCGGGAAGGATTTTCCCGAATTTTTCTCCTAGTGCCGATGTGTGAATCACACCCCAATATCTTGTGTTTGCCGATGCACAAACATTGGGCATCTTTAAGTTCCTGAATGGCTTGGAAAAGCTCTACTTCTTAGCCGTTTTTCCACAGGCAACACACATATTCCACACCCTTTTCCACAGCTTTTATACACAAGATGTTGTGGTTGACACTTGGGAATCAGCGTATATATTGTGCTTCGTGCGGATGCATGCAGTACGTCGGCGGTGTCCCTGCCCGATCGCGCAAAGCGGTCTGTCCGCATACAAGAACACACACCCAAGGAGGAGCCTGATGGCAACCGAAGTGACGCATTCCAATGGCGGTGCAGAGAGCATTGCTGTTCCCCCGCGTGAAGCCGATAAGGTCAGCGCCGGTCCGGATATCCAGGCCAACGCGCCGGGCGAGCTGCGCGTCATCCGACGCAACGGCAAGGTCACCAACTTCGATGCCAACAAGATCGCCGTGGCGATGACCAAGGCGTTCCTCGCGGTCGAGGGTGGCAGCGCCGCCGCGTCGCGCCGGGTGCACGACTTGGTGCAGCAACTCACCGAACAGCTCAGCGATGCCGTGGTGCGCCGTAATCCGGCTGGCGGCACCATCCATATCGAAGACATCCAGGACCAGGTCGAACTGGCCCTGATGCGCTCGGGCGAACACAAGGTGGCCCGCGCCTACGTGCTGTACCGCGAGGAACAAAAACGCAAGCGCGCCGAAGAAAAGGCCAAGAAACAGGCCGACGCCCCGGCCGAGCACCTGATCAACGTCACCCTCGACGACGGCAGCAAGCGTCCGCTGGACACCGAGCGCCTGCGCAAGCTGGTCACCGAGGCATGCAACGGCCTCGAGGCCGTAACCGTCGAATCGATCCTCGACGACACCTGCCGCAACCTGTTCGACGGCGTCAAGGAACGTGACGTGTCGCAGGCGCTGGTGATGAGTGCACGCACGCTGATCGAGAAAGAGCCGAACTACTCCTACGCCGCCGCGCGCCTGTTGATGGACATGCTGCGCCGCGAGGCACTCGGCTTCCTGCAGATGGATACCAATGTCGCCACCCAGCAAGAGATGGGCGACTGCTACAGCACCTACTTCAGCAACTACATCAAGCGCGGCGCCGACCTCGAACTGCTCGACAAGCGCCTCGCGCAATACGACCTCGAGCGCCTGGGCGCGGCACTGAACGCCGAGCGCGATCTGCAGTTCACCTACCTCGGCCTGCAGACGCTGTACGATCGCTACTTCATCCATTCCGACAACGTGCGCTTCGAACTGCCGCAGGCGTTCTTCATGCGCGTCGCGATGGGCCTGGCGATCAACGAGATCGACCGTGAAGGCCGTGCGATCGAGTTCTACAACCTGTTGTCGAGCTTCGACTTCATGAGTTCGACGCCAACCCTGTTCAACTCGGGCACGCTGCGCCCGCAGCTGTCGAGCTGCTACCTGACCACCGTGCCGGACAACCTCGACGGCATCTACGGCTCGATCAAGGACAACGCGCTGCTGTCGAAATTCGCCGGCGGCCTGGGCAACGACTGGACCCGCGTGCGCGGTATGGGCGCCCACATCAAAGGCACCAACGGCAAGTCGCAGGGCGTCGTTCCCTTCTTGAAGGTCGCCAACGATACCGCGGTCGCGGTCAACCAGGGCGGCAAGCGCAAGGGCGCGGTATGCGCCTACCTCGAAACCTGGCACATCGATGTCGAGGAATTCCTCGACCTGCGCAAGAACACCGGTGACGACCGTCGCCGCACGCACGACATGAACACCGCCAACTGGATTCCGGACCTGTTCATGAAACGCGTCGCCGAAGACGGCAGCTGGACGCTGTTCTCGCCGGACGAAACCGCCGACCTGCACGACCTGACCGGTCGCGCCTTCGAAGATGCCTACACGCGTTACGAAGACAAGGCCGAACGCGGCGAGATGCGCGTCGCCAAGAAGATCAAGGCGAACGACCTGTGGCGCAAAATGCTCGGCATGCTGTTCGAGACGGGCCACCCATGGATCACCTTCAAAGACCCGTGCAACATCCGCTACACCAACCAGCACATCGGTGTCGTGCACAGCTCGAACCTGTGCACCGAGATCACGCTGCACACCAACGACAACGAGATCGCGGTATGTAACCTGGGCTCGGTGAACATCTCGGCTCACGTCGACGAGAACGGCCTGAACATCGACAAGCTCGAAAAGACCGTGAGCACCGCGATGCGCATGCTCGACAACGTTATCGAGTACAACTACTACAGTGTGCCGCAGGCGCGTAACTCGAACCTGCGTCACCGCCCGGTCGGTCTCGGCATCATGGGCTTCCAGGACGCGCTGTACAAAGTGCGCATGCCGTACGCCAGCCAGGAAGCGGTCGACTTCGCCGATCGCACGATGGAAGCGGTGTCGTACTTCTCGATCAAGGCGTCGACCGATCTGGCCGAAGAGCGCGGCCGTTACCACAGCTTCGAAGGCTCGCTGTGGAGCCAGGGCGTGCTGCCGATCGATTCGCTCGAGCGTCTCGGCGAAGAACGCGGCAACTACCTGCAGGTCGATGACAGCCGCACCCTCGATTGGGACAACCTGCGTAATCGCGTCACCACGGTCGGCATGCGTAACAGCAACACGATGGCGATCGCACCGACCGCAACCATTTCGAACATCTGCGGTGTCAGCCAGTCGATCGAACCGACCTACCAGAACCTGTTCGTCAAATCGAACCTGTCGGGCGAGTTCACCGTGGTCAACCCGTACCTGGTGCACGACCTCAAGAAACTCGATCTGTGGGATTCGGTGATGGTCAACGACCTCAAGTACTACGACGGTTCGGTACAACCGATCAATCGCATCCCTGAAGACCTCAAAGCGCTGTACGCCTCGGCGTTCGAGATCGATGCGCGCTGGCTGGTCGAGGCCGCGAGCCGCCGCCAGAAGTGGATCGACCAGGCACAGAGCCTGAACCTGTACATGTCGGAGCCGTCCGGCAAGAAGCTCGACAACCTGTACAAGCTGGCCTGGGTACGTGGCCTGAAAACCACCTACTACCTGCGCTCGATGGGCGCGACCCATGTCGAGAAATCGACCATGGACGACAGCAGCAAGGCCAACAAGCTCAATGCGGTCGGCGGCAACTTCGTCATGGCATCGAGTGACGCAGGCAGCAGCGCACCCAAGGCGTGCAGCATCCTCGATCCGGATTGCGAAGCCTGCCAATAACACGCCCGGCGAAACGAACAGGAGTCATACAGCATGTTGAATTGGGACGATCCACTCGCACCTGTCAGTCAGCCGAAGGCGCCCGCACCGGCCATCAACCCGGTGTTCGACGACGTCGACGATCAAGCGGTAGCAGTCGAACAACCTCAGCCGCAGAAAGCCAAGGCCAAACCGATCAAGGTCGAAAAGCCTGCACCGCAGGTCGACCTGCGCCCGGTCAACCCGGACGACAAGCGCGTGATCAACGGCATGGCCGACATCAATCAGTTGGCGCCGTTCAAGTACCCGTGGGCGTGGGAATACTTCCTGAACGCCAACCGCAACCACTGGACGCCGCTGGATATCAGCATGGCGCAGGACGTACACGACTATCACCACAAGCTGACGCTCGAAGAGCGCCATGTGTATGAGAACGTGTTGTCGTACCTGACCACCTCCGACATCCTGGCGATGCGCAACATCGGCCTGGCCGTGATGGAAAAGATGTCGGCGCCCGAGTTGCAGATCTATCAGGCGCGTCAGGTATACGAAGAGTCGCTGCATACCTGGACCTACCAGCACTGCATCGAGACGATCGGCCTGAACCAGAGCGAGATCTATAACCGCTACCGCGTGGTACCGGAGATCAACGGCAAGATCCAGATCGCCAACCGTCGTCTGAACTCGATCCTGCGCAACGACATCGATCTGACCGATCGTGACGAGTTGCAGAACTTCCTGATGGCCTACATCTTCTTTGCGGGCATCTTCGAAGGCTGCTGGTTCTACAACGGCTTCAGCCCGATCTTCGCCTTGCAGCGTCGTGGCCTGATGAAAGGCACGGCCGAACAGCTGCAATACATCATGCGCGACGAGGTGCTGCATGCCTCGTTCGGTATCCGCGTCGCCAAGCAGATCATGCTCGAAGAAAAGATCAAGCCGGAACCCAAGGCGATTGCCGAGATGTGGGCCGAGTGCGAGGCCGCCGAAGAGGCCTACGCCGGTTACATTCTGCGCGACCCGATCCTCGGTTACAGCAAAGAGGATCACGTCGGCCAGTTCCGCTTCATCGCCAACCGACGTGCGCGCAGCCTCGGTCTCGACGAACCCTACCCGGGCGCCGAACCGACCCTGAGCTGGCTCGACGAACAGGCCAACCTGCGCAAAGAGAAAAACTTCTTCGAAACCCGCGTAACGGAATACCAGGCCGGCGGGTTGAAGTGGGACTGACACCCCGCGCAATAACACGGAAATAACAGGTCAATGCTGGAGGGGCCTCGAGAACCCTCGCCCGACATTTACGTAATGTCATAGACCACCACCCTAGGGTGATTGCGGTCACTCCAGCACCATACATTGCGGCCGGGTCGCCGACGCCCGGTCGATGAGAGGGCGCTGCCGACGTGTGCAGCGACACAGGTGTAACGACCAGGGGGAACAATGTTGAATTGGGAAGACCCACTCAAGAGCAGCGCCGTACCGCGGAAGCCGAAGCGCACGCCACCCCCACCGAGTGAAGCCAGCGATGTTGCGGTGGCGGACTCGGGGTCTGAACCTGTCGCTATCAAACAGCGCCCGCACGCCGGCGACGGACTGGTCGACAACACCCGTTTGATGGCTACCGCCGGTGCGGCACCGACCGTTGATCCCAACCCGAGCGTGGTCAGCGAGCCGCCGGGCAACTACGACGGCGACGCAGAGACCGGCGCCACCGGTCTCGAATCGCTGCAGATGGGCGCTGGCCGGATCCGTGTCGACGACAAGAAGATCATCAACTGCCGCGCCGATCTGAATCAATTGGTGCCGTTCAAATACGAATGGGCCTGGCAGAAGTATCTCGACGGTTGCGCCAACCACTGGATGCCGCAAGAGATCAACATGAACGCCGACATCCATCTGTGGAAAGACCCCAATGGCCTGACCGATGACGAGCGCTCGATCATCAAACGCAACCTGGGCTTTTTCTCGACCGCCGATTCGCTGGTCGCCAACAACCTGGTGCTGGCGGTCTATCGCCACATCACCAATCCCGAATGCCGCCAGTACCTGCTGCGCCAGGCGTTCGAAGAGGCACTGCATACCCACGCCTACCAGTACGTGATCGAATCGCTCGGTCTCGATGAGGGCGAGGTTTTCAACATGTACCGCGAGGTGCCTGCGGTGGCGCGCAAAGCCGAGTGGGCCCTGCCGTTCACCCAACACCTGGCCGATCCGAACTTCAATACCGGTACGCCGGAGAACGATCAGAAACTGCTGCGTGAATTGGTCGCCTTTTATGTGATCTTCGAGGGCATCTTCTTCTATGTCGGCTTCACCCAGATCCTGAGCATGGGCCGGCGCAACAAGATGACCGGCACCGCGGAACAGTTTCAATACATCCTGCGCGACGAGTCGATGCACATGAACTTCGGCATCGATGTGATCAACCAGATCAAGCTGGAAAACCCGCAGTTGTGGAGCGACTCGTTCAAGCACGAGATCGTCGAGATGATCCGCGACGCCGTCGCGCTCGAAACCCAGTACGCCTACGACACAATGCCGCGCGGCATCCTCGGCCTGAACGCCCCGATGTTCGAGGAGTACCTGCAGTTCATCGCCAATCGCCGCTGCGCCCAGATCGGTCTGCCGGAACAGTTTCCCGGCGCGACCAACCCCTTCCCATGGATGTCGGAAGTGCTCGACCTGAAGAAGGAAAAGAATTTCTTCGAAACACGGGTAACCGAATACCAGACCGGCGGCGCGCTGAACTGGGATTGATCCAAATACGAACAACGCGGGGTGAGTCATGCAGTGCCATCAATGCCATAGCGAGATGCAACTGACTGAACGAGTTGCCGAAGGCCGTGCCGAACAGCGCTGGTATCAGTGCCCGGTGTGTGCCGCACACCATACGATCTCGCAACCGCATGAGGCATGCCTCAAACGCATCGGCAACCTGCAACGCTGCAGCAGCGAATGGCCGCAGCCGGCGCGACTGGTACGCAACTTCACCTGATCTGGTTTCTACCGACTTCTCCAGCAGAAGGCGTGGGCATCGGGAAATAAGCGACACGGACGGTCGCCACTAGAAAAGCTGTATCTATTGGCCACGCCTTTCCGGGCGTGGCTTTTTCTTTGCCTGAAACGAATCCAACGCCTATCGGTCGGCCGCCTGCCGACGACATTTCCACTTATTTTTCGCGCCAATCGGCCGCTATTCGACGCATAGACCGCCAGCGATGCCACCACGCCATGAGCACTTCGCCGAGAAAAGCGTTCAACGATACGCACCCTACAATTTCGATTGCGCGCATGGAGCAGCTGCTCCAGTTGCAGCGCGACGTGCTGAAAATGATCGCGCTCGGCAGCCCGAGCAGCGACATCCTCGACCAATTGTGCCGCCTGTCCGAGGCCATGGTGCCGAACTCGGTGGCGTCGATCATGCTGCTCGATGAGCAGGGCCTGCACCTCGAGGTGCGCGCCGCACCGAGCATCCCGGCGGCCGGCGTCGCCGCGCTCAACGGCCTGCAACCCGGGCCACAGGCAGGTTCGTGCGGCACCGCGGTATTCGGCCGCAAACCGGTGTATGTCACCAACGTCTACGAAGATGCCCGCTGGGCAGGTCTGCTCGATTTCGCCACTCAGTTCGATCTGCACGCCTGCTGGTCGATGCCGATCGCCATCTGGGACAACGAGGTGGTCGGCTCGTTCGCCCTGACCAGCTTCGAGAAGCGCCCGCCCGACGCGTTTCACAAGCGCCTGCTCGACACCGCCAGTTATCTTGCCGGCATCGTGATCGAACGCGAACTGCAGTCGCAGCAACTGCTATCGGCCAACATCGCGTTCGAGCATATGCGCGAAGGCGTTATGGTGACCGACGCCAACTATCGGATCATCCAGGTCAATCGCGCGTTCGAACGCATCACCGGTTTCAGCGCGGCAGAAGCGATCGGTCAGACGCCCAAGATTCTGCAGTCGGGCCGGCAGCCACGCGAGTTTTACCGAGACTTCTTTCGTACGCTCGAGCGTACCGGCGAATGGCGGGGCGAGATCTGGAACCGCCGCAAGAACGGCGATATCTATCCGCAATGGCTGTCGGTGAAATCGGTTACCGACGCCGATGGCCGGGCACATACCCATGTCGCGGTCTTCGCCGACATCACCGACACCAAGGACTCGGAGAAGAAACTGTGGCAGATGGCGCACTACGATGCGCTAAGCAACCTGCCCAATCGCCTGTTGCTCAACATCCGTCTCGAACACGCGATTGCCCGCGCACAGCGTGCCGGTTCGCAGGCCGCCGTGTTGTTCATCGACCTCGACCGTTTCAAGAACATCAATGACTCGCTTGGTCACCAGGCGGGCGACGAACTGTTGCAGGTGGTTGCACAACGCCTGCGCGATGCGGTGCATAGCGACGATACCGTGGCGCGACTCGGCGGCGACGAGTTCGTGATCCTGCTCGAAGACCTGAAAGATGCCGACGCCCTGCGACGCGTCGCAGAACGTATCAACAAAACCCTCAGCGACCCGATTCAGCTACGCGGTAAATCACTGGTCGCCACGGCGAGCATCGGAATCGGCCGCTACCCCGACGATGCCCGCGATGCGGAGTCGCTGGTGCAGCACGCCGACGCCGCCATGTACCGCGCCAAAACGCTTGGGCGCAACCGAATCGCGTATTATTCGCCGACCCTGACCGCAGAGATCCAGGCGCGGCTGGAACTGGAACACGACCTGCGCCAGGCATTGAAGAACGACGAATTTGAACTGCACTACCAGCCGCAGTTCTCGGCCGAGGATGGGCATCTGGTGGCCCTCGAGGCCCTGCTCCGCTGGCGACACCCGGTACATGGCCAAGTCTCGCCCGACCGCTTCATACCGATCGCGGAAGAGACCGGCCTGATACGCGAAATCGGTTGCTGGGTAACGGAAGTGGCCTGTGCGCAGACGATGCAGTGGCACGCCATCGCCGAGCGGCCGTTTACCCTCGCGGTAAACCTGTCGCCTTATCAGTTGCAGGGCGATTGCGGTGTACGGTTGATGGAGGTTCTGTCGAAAACAGGCCTGCCCCCGGAATGGTTCGAATTCGAGGTGACCGAGACGCTGCTGGTCGAAGACGGCGGTCTGGCGCTCAGTCAACTGACGCAGATGCGCGAGGAATGCGGCATGAAGATCGCCATGGACGACTTCGGCACCGGCCATTCATCGCTCAGCCAGCTCAAGCTGCTGCCGATCGGCAAGCTCAAAATTGATCGCTCATTCATTGATGACCTGCCCAACGACCCGAACGACGCCGCCATCGTCAGAGCGGTGATCCTGATGGCGCACACGCTCGGCCTCACCGTGGTTGCCGAGGGCGTCGCCTCGATCGACCAGCATCGCTTCCTGTGCGACGCCGATTGCGATCATTTGCAAGGTTTCCTTTATTTTCAGCCGATGCCTGCCGAAACAATCACACAGTTACTAAAAAATGGCGAATTGGAGATTCCCCACACATGCAAAACCAGAGGACAGGAGTAAGCGTGACGGTACTCGGCATGCGCTACATCGGATTCACCATGCTGCTGCTCATGCTGCTCATTGAGCCCGCATTGGCCAACAAATTCGAGACCATCGGCGGTGGCGTGGCCGGCTCGTCCGGCATCAAGCGCGAGTGGTTGCAGAAGTTCTTCCTGGTCGCGGGCGGCATCAGCCTGTTCGGGGCCTTTCTCGCGGTCGTGGTGCCGCGCAACAACGCGCTGTTTCTGAACTTCCGCAACTGGAAGGCCTCGGCCGCCGTTCTGACGGTGCTGTCGATCATTTTCTTCGGTGCCGCCTTCCTGTTCTGAACACACGCTGCGCTGCCGGGCGGCTGCGTGAGAACGCGCCGCCAACCCTCGAAATTACACGTGGAATGAACCGCCACGGCTCGGTAAAGTAGCCCCTTGCTGCCGCATATCGGCGATCGGGGAACACATGCAGATCGAACACCTGGAGGCCCACTACGCGGGCATCATCGAAGGACTGGGAGAGAATCTCGACCGCGAAGGCCTGATCAAAACGCCCGAGCGTGCCGCCAAGGCCATGGCGTACCTGTGCCGCGGTTATAACCAGGATCTCAACTCCGTCGTCAACAATGCGGTATTCACGTCCGAAAACGATGACATGGTGATCGTCAAGGACATCGAGCTGTACTCCCTGTGCGAACACCATGTGCTGCCATTCATCGGCCGCGCGCATGTCGCCTATCTACCGCGCGGCAAGGTCATCGGCCTGTCGAAGATCGCGCGCATCGTCGATATGTATGCGCGCCGTCTGCAGATCCAGGAGAACCTCACGGTGCAGATTGCGGATGCAATCAGCGAGGTCATCAGCCCGGCCGGGGTCGCCGTGACCATCGAAGCCGAGCACCTGTGCATGAAGATGCGCGGCGTGGAAAAACAGAACTCGACGATGAAGACGTCGGTCATGCTCGGCACCTTCCGCGAATCCCAGGCTACCCGGATGGAGTATCTCCAGCTGATTGCCGATTGAGCGATCACCCTTGCCGAACGAACGCCGCAACAAGCGCCAGACCCAGCCGCTGCATCACACCCAACGGCCGGCCGCAGCCCAGCAGTCCCCCTCTTCCGAAGCGTTGCCCACGGTCGGCGACGACCCGGCCCTGCGCCGCCTGATACACCGTCGCACGATGGAACTGCTCGCCGAGGCAGAGCCGCTGTGCCGACGTCACCGGGCGCGCCTGCCAGCCCCCGAGATCCGCTTCGATCTGCGCGGCCAGGCCGCCGGCCAGGTGCAGTGGCAGCGGCGCAAGGCTGTGCTGCGGTACAACCTGGAGATCGCGCGACGCCACACAGCGGACTTTCTCGCCACCACCGTCACCCACGAGGTGGCGCACCTGGTTACGACAGCCTGCCACGGCCGGGTACGCCCACACGGCGAAGAATGGCGCGCGGTCATGGCGTACTTCGGGATCGACCAACCCAGCCGCTGCCACGATTACACGCTCGAAGAGGCCGGTATCAAGCGCCAGCGTCGCTGGCCGTATCGCTGCGATTGCCGCGATCACGCGTTGAGCACCACGCGCCACAATCGCGCGCGCACCGGCAGCGCAATCTACCACTGCCGGTATTGCGGCAGCGCTCTGCGCCCGACCGAGAGTGCGGATGACTGAAAGTTGCCGGCAGAGCCCATCACGGTCACCGGTTTGCGTTCGGCCGCTCGTGCAATACCCTATGCCCAACAAACACCTTCAGGAGTGTCGACAATGAGCCAGAAATACCCAGCGTTGGACTTCCAGAGTATGCCGGTCGGTGCTGGCTATTCGCGACCCGAGCAGCAATTTCCGGGCGGCCTGACGGTCGACAGTCCGGCGGTCGAGGCCATGACCGACCTGCGCAGGGTCACTGCCTTGACCGTTGAACGCACCAACACCCTGGCAGCCACCCGCGAACGTATGAAGAAACTCGGTGTGCGCATGTTGTTGGTAACCGGGGCAACCGGTGCGGTGATGGGCGTGATCACGGTAACCGACCTCGACAGCGGTCGGCCGGAGAAGATCGCCTCAAAGACGGGTGAGCAACCCGAAGAGCTGTTGGTGCAGGACATCATGACGCTGCGCGGACGGATCGAGGTGCTGACGCTGGCGGCTGTTGAAAAAGCCGTTGTCGGCCAGGTGCTATCGAGCCTGCGCGAAGCACAACGGCGACACGCCCTGGTGCTCGACAACGACGAGCACATCTGCGGCATCTTTTCGCTGACCCGGGTCTGCGGTCAGGTCGGCCTCGACATCCAGCCGGGCGAACCCATGCCGAAGATTGAGGCCGCGCTCAAGACTGTGCTCGATTGACGCAACGGCGCAATCAGGGGAAACGCGCGTCCAACCAGGCATTGACCGCGTCGAGCAGTTCGTTTTCCTCGCCTTCGAAGAAATGGTCGGCACCGTCGACCATCTGCTGCGTGTAGTCGCCCCCCGACTGCTTCGCCTGCGCGGCGCGCTGATCCGCACTGGCGAGCACTTCCGGCAGGTCTTCACTGCCGTACAGGTCGAACATCGGTAGCTTGTAGGTCGGCAGCTGCGCCAGCGAATCCATCGGCCCGCCGGCGATACCCCCCGACATACCGATGGCGACGAAGCCGTCTACCGGTTTCGGCGCCTCGCTGAGGTAATAGCTGGTCATCGTGGATCCCTGGCTGTGCGCGATCAGCACGATCTTGTCGAAACCCTTGTCTCGCAGATAATCGATCGCCGCATCCAGACGGCCCGGCACCCAATCGTAGATCTTGGCGTACTCGGCATGCTCGGCCTCGTTCGGCAGCACCGGCATCTGGATCGACAGGGTGTGCCAGCCGGACTGGGTCAACTCGACCCGCAGCGGCAATACAACCGTCGGCCAGTTCGGGTGCACCCCGGTTCCATGCATGACGATCGCCGCCTTGCGCAATTCGCCATCGGCACTTTCCGTTTCGATCGCCAGAAAGTCACCGCGGCCATCGTTGAGATAGACTGCCTCGCCATCGAGCAGCGCGTCGACCACCTGTTCGGCCCAACGCCCTTCCTTTTCCAGGTCGCTGGCGACGGCCGGGATCGTCAACATGGCGAGGGTTGCAAACAGCAAGGCGGTCAATTTCTGCATGGCAGATCTCCTGTCGTCACAAGATGCGGCTCAATCGTGGAATGTACCCGGCGGTCATGCGCCGCACGCTGAACAATGCCGATTCGCGGCATGGCATGTCGAATTGCCATTGCGTCCAGCCGGTGTGTCGCTATCATCACATGGTAGCCGCCCACCGGCAAAGAACACGGAACCCAAGCCGATGGAAATCGCGTTGCTCGTCTTTCTGTTTCTGATCGGCACCGTAGCCAGTGCGATCCAGGCATTGAAGTATCTCGAACGCCGGCAGGGCGACCGGCAAGCGCATCACCGTAGTAAACAAGATTCAGGCGAATAGTCCCGCAGGCATGGCACCACCGCTGTTGTTCGACATCGTCGAATCTCCGACGCATCCCGACCTATCCGCACTCAGCGATACGCTGGGCTATCAGCGGCTGGCGTTCAACGGTCAGCGTAAAGCGATCGCCAAGATGAAACAGACACCGCCGGATGTCGTCGTCGCCGACTTCTTCTACGGCTATGGCAACAACTACGCCGGCGCCAACGTCAGCAACCTCGATGTCCTGCTACGCAGCCTGCAACGCTTCGCACCGGCATCGCGCGTCGTGATTCTTGCCGATCGCAGCGAGATTCGACACATCGACAAGCTCAAAGCACTGTTCAAACTGGATACCGTGGTCGCCCTGCCTGCGACATTGGCCGACCTCGAACAGGCCCTGACCTGAATTAATCTCTCAAGCCGACACCGACTGCTGCCGATAAAAGGGGATATGGCCTATCCCGCCGCGTGGAGCTGACTGCATGTCGGACGACAGTAAACGCCTGCTGATGGAGCTCGAACGCACCATGCGTTCGATCAATCGCGAGGTGATCAACCCCGAGATCCCCGAGCTGACGCTCGACGATCTGCGCCCTGTCTTGTGCTTGGTGGCGAACGCCCGGGCGCGCTACCTCAAGGCATTGATCGCCCTCGGCAACGATGCAGAAGACGGCCAGGCAAGCACCGACCAGCTCAAACAACTGGCGCGTTTACGCCTCGAGTACGACGAACTGGTGAATGGCGCCAGGGCGTTGGAGACCGCTATCCAGCGCGGCTACCTGGACGTCAATACGAACACGGCCTGATCGAGACCCCGGTATTCGACGCAAGTTTTCGCTGGAGACGCAAAGGCCTGGACATGCACACCTCTGCCCGGACACTCAGAACACGCGTTCGCCACGTCGCTCTCATCCTGTCACTGTTCGCAGTGTCGATGCCGGTATCGGCAAAGATGGAGGCGCTGAGCAGCAACATCCATGCGCGCGATCGCATCACCTGTGAGTTTCCGTTCAAGCTGGCCTTCGACTGCTCCAACTGGCAGGGCGCCACACGACCGATCGCGGTCGGCAACTACCGTCTGAAACTCGCGGCCGGACCGCAAGGCAAGACCATCTTCGTGTCGAAGGTCCGCCACGGACCCGATCACAACGGCTCGCGCTTTCGCTCACGCACCGCTATGGGAACACGCGAAACCCGCTCGTTGACCGCGATAGACCTGATCGGCAGAGCGCTCGCTGCCGAAGGCATCCGCCTGGAACGGATGCATCCACTGCGGCGCGGCGCACGCATCGACGGCTACTATCTCGAGTTCTCGGCCAATGCCTACGACTACCTGAAACAGTTCACGGTACTCGAATCCGAGCACTGGTTGCCCTAGTATTGCGATTGCATTCACCACGATACGTCGAACAACCACGATGTGGCATCTGTACCTCGTCCGGTGCGCCGACGGCTCGCTGTATACCGGCATCAGCACAGACGTGCAGCGTCGCTTCGACGCCCACCAGAACAACCGCGGCGCTCGCCGCCTGCGCGGACGCGGTCCGCTGCAATTGGTCTTTTCCCAGGCCGTAGGCGACCGGGGTGAGGCGCAGCGCGTCGAATACCAGGTAAAGAAACTCAGCAGGGTTCAGAAGGAACGCCTGATCCGTGGCGAGACCGCCCTCCCCTTGCCGACCGAGATCTCATCGCCAAGCGAGCATGCCGGTTAGGCGATATCCACCGTGCCAAGGGCCCCGCGCAGCAACGTGAGGCGTTCATGCAGTTGTTGTGGTTGATAGGCGACGGCCGGCGAATGTCCCCAGACCGGCCCGGGCCATGCAGGATCGTCATGCCGGCGCACGATGTGATGTACATGGAGTTGCGGCACCATGTTGCCGAGCGCACCGATATTGAGTTTTTCGCCATCGAAGCTGCGCATCAATACCTCACCGGCCAGGCACGATTCAGCAAGCAGCTGCTGCCGGTCGTCCGGGTTCAATTGGTAGATCTCGCGGATGTCTGCACGGCGGGGAACGAGCACCACCCAGGGATAGCGGCCATCGTTGAGCAACAGGACACGGCTCAGAGGCAGGTCACCGACCAATGCGCAATCGGCCGCCAGTTGCGAATGCAGGACGAACTCTTTCATAGGGTGTAGCTGGCCGCAGCGACGCCGTCAGGCCGATTCGGCAACGTCAGCGCTCAGGCTCGAATGTTTGCGATGATTGGAGATTGCCCCGCGACGCCGCGCCGGTCAATGCAGACGTCGGATCAAGCCGGTTAACGACCGGCGGTTTTGCGACGTCCGCTGAACAGGCCGAGGATACCGCCACGGCCGTGTTCCTTCTCCCACTGCTGGAGTTCCTTGATGACCTGGCGGCGCATCGTCAACACACTGCGCACCGTCTTGGCGCTATGAATGTCTTTGCGCAGCTGCTCCTGCGAATGCGGCGACGCCCAGGGCCCGCCGTTCTTCGCCTTGCGGATCAGTTTCTTGACCTGCTCCTGCAACACGCCTCGCAGGTGCTCGACGATGTCGGTCTCGGCATCCTGGCTGGTCTTGCCCGTCATACTCAGGATCAGCTTCTTGGCCTGGTCGGGATCGATCAGGCCGGCCGACACGCAGTCTTCGGCCAGCAGCTTCTGCGTCGGCTCACGTTCTTCTTTGAGCTTGTCTTCCATGCTCATCGGCTGCGGGGTATGGCGTGCCGGCGGCTTGGCTTTTTTGGCCGGTGCTTCGGCCGGCTTTTCCTCGGCGGCAGGCTGCTCGGTCATGTCATCGTAGAAGACCGGCTCTGCTTCGGCCTGCACCGCGTCTTGCGCTGCCGGCGTAACGGCATCCCCAGCCTGCTCCGCTGCTGCGGCGGCCGGTGCTGCGGATGCCCCGCCGCATGTGCCGGACCGCGCCTTGAGCGCAGCCTCCAACATGCCGAGCTGTTCGGCGATCAACGGACCGACATTGCCGAAGTTCACGTTGGCATCCGTGCGCATGCGCTGATGGACGACCGCGGATACGGCCTTGGTGCACACGTCGAGACAACGCGTGTTGCTCATACCAAGGCGCGTCAGCAGCATCATCACGCGGCCAGCAATGTTTATCTCGAGCGGGTCTTTCACGACGCAGCCGGATCTCTTATCGGAATTGTACTCACGGTTATCGGTCAAACATGCCAGAATCTTAAGCCTGACGATCGAATTAGAACCGTGGGGAATGGCCGTGTCACCGAATGCCGAAGGTACTTGCTGGTCGTGCGGCAACCACCTGGAAACCAGCCTTTACCAGCGAGAGGGCGAGTGCCCGCAGTGCCGCAAGCAGACGCACGTCTGTCGCAATTGCCGGTTCTTCGCGCCAGGCAGGGCCAACGACTGCGAAGAACCCATCGCGGAACCGGTAAAAGACAAGGACCGGGCCAATTTCTGCGACTACTTCGAGCCCAGCAGTGATGCCCACCAACCGGCGGCCGACCCCGATGCCCTGCGCGCGGCAGCCGATGATCTGTTCGACCTGTGACGCCACGTGATCTTGCCGATACTGATCGAGATCAAGGTTTGAGGCGCTGACAGGTTCAACAATCTGCCGAGCACTCAAAGGGGGAGAGTGAGCCGTGGACACGATGAGCCTGCTCATCGCCGTACCGCTGGTACTGGCGATAATCTACGTCGCGATACGCCTGCCGATGGCGATCGGAAGCAACCTGCGCACCGGCCATTGGTTCCGCCGGCAGCTGGCGAAAGACCTCGACCAGCTCAGGCTTTCGCGCATGTTGCGTTATCTCGGCATCGACGAAGCGCGCTATCTGCACGAACAAAAAGCGGTCGATATTAAAAACCACATGCGCAAATGCGACACGTGCGATGCCAAGAACGAATGCGACGAGGTGTTGCAGGCGCCAGCACCGTCTTCCGAACCCGGCCTGGGTTTTTGCGCGAATATCGACGACCTCAAAACGATTCAAAAGCCGAGCGAACAACAGCCGGATACACAGCGGTAGCCCGCGTCAGGCAACAGAGGCGTTGGGTTCGCCACCCTCGTCCGTCGCGTCGACGTCAACGCTGTCGTGGCGATTCAGGATACCGAGCGCCGCATCCGCCTCGTTGTACAGTTCGCGTACGAAATCCGTCGAAGGCCCGGTGCGACGCAGCAGTTGCATCAGGTTGCTCAGGTGCATACGCGCACGCACGTAATTGCCATTGTTCTCGTAGCGTTTCGCCTCGACCATGTAGAAACGCGACACCACTTCGGCGCGACGTTCACCCAGTTCGCGTTTGAAGATGCCACGCACATCGGCGGGTATCGGTTGAACGGTTTCACCGTAGCTGACGATCTCGATCAGCCTGTCGAGCGCACGCAGCATTTTGCGGAATGCCTGCTCGTCTTCAATCGGCCCGACGCCACCGGGCGCGGCGCCTTCGGCATTCAGTGCCGTCTCGGCTTCGGCGATGCGCTCGGCAATACCCAGGTAGCGTTTGTGCAGTTTCTTGATCTTTTGGTAACGGGCAAGCACATCGCTGCGCAAGGTCACTCGAAGTTCACGTGACAACGACACGGTCTGCAGGTCGTCGAAGATCGCCAACAGCGTTTGCACACCGACCTCGATGCGCCGCACCGCCAGCCGAACCGTCGCCAGATGGGCCTGGTAACGCGTAACGACAGCCGCCATGAACAGTGTCGCCACCAGCATGCCGGCGACGGCCAACGGTACCCCCCATTGTTCAAGCTCTGCCACTGCGCACCTCCCGGTTTGCCCCCTCCATCCAATAACGGCGGCCGCGCGCAAAACCTGATTTACGTTCACCAACGCGCACAACGCATTCGTTGGTTGTCAGCCGTCTTTACAGCTGACCCGGAATGAAACCCCTGAACGACGCCAGGTGCTTGTTTTTGAGTAGAAAATCAAGAAGGGCAAAGTATTTGCATTAATTTACACAACTTAACGATCTAACGACTGGCGTGACAGAAGGATGCCGAACAAAACACAAATAAGCCTCTTGTTGACCTCATCCGCGGCGATGGCAGGCGACGCCTTGGCCGCCTCGCTAGACAGCACCATCAGCAGCTACATCCCCGTCGCGCTGTTCACATTGGGCGCCTGGGCACTGCTGATCGGCTTGCGCAATCTGAAAGAACTCAAACACAAACGCCTCGAAACCCGGCGGCGACGCTGAGTGCCCCGAACGGCGTTCGCGCGCCCGATACAATGCCGCCATTGAGCGCCGGCAACTCGGCAATTTCAGCATATACGGATGCACTCAGACGACGCTAATTGCGGCGTTTTACCTATTCCCGGCGGTGTATTCAGGGTCTACGCTTTGCAGAAGGCCATTCGGCCATCTAAGAGAGGAAAGTGCCGACCTTGAACCTCCTGGCATATGCATTCATCGGACTTGCGATTACCTGGGGCCTGTACCTTGTTTACATGTACGTGGCGACACGCGCGTCGGAGGGATTGGCTGCCGACCCGTTGTTCAAACGCTTTCCCGAACTCGCCGCAGTCAACGGCAAAGCCCTGGTCTACTGTTATGCACCGCACTGCGGTCCCTGCCGCCCGATGTCGAAAGAGGTCGACATCCTCGCCGAGACCGGCGCTCCCGTTTTCAAGTTTGACGTTACCGACGATCCTGCCTTGTCGCGTGAGATGGGAATCCGCGCAACACCTACTTTGATACTGATCGAGAACGGCGTGGTATCGCGCATGTTGCTCGGCGTGCGTACAGCCAACTATATGCACGGCTTGATCGCCTCACACGCGCGCTAAACTCTGCACAGAACCTTCGACAAAGGCCCGGACATCTCGGCATGTTTCGCACGTTCGTACGCGTCGTCTGGCTGACGCTGGGTTGGCTGGAGCTCAGTGTATTCACCGCATTGCTGTACCTGTTGAGTTTTCTGCCGCCATCGTGGCGCAGCGGCTGGTATCGGCGGCTGTTTCAGAGCTGGTGCCGCACGTGGATACATGCGCTAGGCGTCGACCTGCGCGTTCACCACCGGCATACGCATCCCCTGCCATCGCGCTACCTGTTGATCGCCAATCATCCATCGTCGTTCGAAGACATCGGTATCCCGGCGGTGTTCGACGTCGACTGTCTGGCGAAACGCGAGGTCAAAGACTGGTGGTTGGTCGGGCGTATCTCAGCAGCCGCCGGGACCATCTTCGTGCAACGTGAATCGCGCGATTCGCGCGGCGCCGCTGCCGACCAGATAGAACGGCACGTTAATCAAGGCACCAACGTGGCCTTGTATCCCGAAGGCGGCATCAAAGGTCCGCGCCTGCAACCCGCCTTCCGGCACGGCGTGTTCGCGATATCGCTGAAAACCGGTATTCCGATCGTGCCGGTCTATCTGCACTACGAGGCCTTGCACGATTTCCATTGGGGCCGACACAGCCTGCTGGCGAATATTCGCAACATCATGTTCGCCAGCAACAACCGGGCGAACTTCTACGTGTATGATCCGATTGAGCCGCACCTGTTCGACGACAAGCAGAGCTATTGCGATCACGTCTATGGGCTCTACCAGCAATGGCAGGCACGGCACATCGGCTGAAACCTGACGACGGACAAGCAACGACCCAATGAGCTTTAAAGAACCCGCAGCGGTTGAGAACGCCTTCTATGACGCCTTTCGTGCGCTCGATGTCGATGCGATGCAGAACGTGTGGATGGATTCCCTGACCGTCAGCTGCATCCACCCCGGCGGCGAACTGCTACAAGGTTATGCCGCGGTGATCGACAGCTGGGCCAACATCTTCACCGGCAGTGAACCGCCCCAGGTCGAGTATCGTCTGGTGCAATCGAACGCCAACGACAACCTGGCTGTACACACCGTGGAAGAGCGCGTGAGCACGGGTTCGGGTGCACGCCGTGCCGTGGTGCTGGCGACCAACATCTACGGCCTGGTCGACGGCGAATGGCGGATGCTGGCGCACCACGCATCGTTGCCGTTGGTCGAACCGCGCAGCGAGTCCGAGGCGCAACCGCCGTTGCATTGAACCTAGGATCCTCAGTCGACCGCTTCGAGCAAGGTGCCGGTCTTCTGTTTGCCGGCTGAGGATTCCAGGTCGAAAAAAACAGCGGCCGAAGCCGCTGTCTTATCCTCGTTGATCTGACGGATGTCATTACTAGGGGAATGCCGGAATCTGCTCCTCCTGGCCCTTTGCCTTGGCTTCCGGATGATGGCTCATGATCAGTTCGCGAACCTCGCGCACGCGACGTACCGGCACGTCGACCATCAACAGGATTTCACCCCGGTCGATGGCCGGCTGGAAACGCTTCAGGCGTGAGTTGGGGATGCTGACCGCGATCATTCCCGATACCCAGGAGCCGATCATGGCGCACACCACAGCCAATATCAGGATACCGCCCATACCGATCGAATCGCCCAACGACGGGTTGAACGACAACGCCACGCCGGCCAGGGCCCCGGTGACGCCACCGGCGACCATACCCAGACCTATGCCGTGCAACAGATCGGAACGCTGCAACAGATTTGCGACGTGCAAGCGGCCGAGGTTTATCCCATCCTTCGCCAGGAAATGAATGTGCGGGTCGTCGATCTTCGCCAGCAACAGTTCTTTCTCAATCGTTTCTGCCGAAGCCACGTTCGGTAGAACAAAGTACAACCGTCTCCGCATCTGAGATCCCTCCTTTGTAAGTCTTATCGACCCCCGGGCCAGCCTGCCGCTTTAAACCCGGCACATCGGTCTCTCATTCGGCAGTATAGAAAACCGCAGTAAAACAGTATGCCTTTATAAAAACTTTTGAATTCGAAGGCCGAAAAACCGACGATAAAAGGGCTGTTTAATTACTCCTGCTTATCGAACACGCGGTCTACCGCAGGAAATCTCCATGAAATCCCGTTTGATTCTGGTTGTTTTGGTCCTTTGCCTCAGCACCCCACCCGCGTTCGCCGACGTGCTCGTGCTGGTTCATGGTTACCTCGGCAGCGGCACCAGTTGGGCCGAGTCCGGCGTACTCGACAGACTGCAGCGGCGCGGTTATCAACACGCCGGCGAATACAGTTTCAGCCCGCAAGGCATTCTGTACCGACCGACTGCCGCCGAACAGGCAAGCAAGCCCGTGATCACGCTGAACCTGCCGTCGCAGGCCCCGGTCGTGATTCAGGCGGACTGGCTCGCGGCTTACCTGCATCGCATCCACGCTACCTATCCCGACCAGGACATTCAGCTCGCAGCGCACTCCGCCGGCGGTGTCGTCGCCCGCATGATGCTGGTGCGCCACGGCAAGATGAAGGTGAAGCGTCTGATCACGATCGCCTCCCCCCACCTCGGCACCGGGCGTGCGATCCAGGCGCTGGATGCCACCGACAACAGCGGCATGTTCGGCTTCGTCAAAAGCTGGTTGGTAAGACGCAAGACCGGTGACGCACTTTACGCGACGCTGCACCACAGCCGCGGCGTGCTGCTCGATCTGGCACCGCCGGCGCCCGGCAATATGCTGTTCTGGCTGAACCAACAACCACACCCCGACATCGGCTACACCAGCATCATGCGCATCGGCACCGTGTATATGCCCGGCGACCAATGGGTGCCCCCGATGAGCCAGGATATGAATCAGGTACCGGCGCTCGCCGGCCGCTCGCAGACCTACAGCATGGCGCAGGGCCACTTGCTCGGTCCGGCCGACGGCGAATTGATCGCCAACCTGCTCACCGAGCAACCGCGGACCAAGGCCAAGAACAGCGCACCGACAAAGGACAACCCCGGCGTGGACTAAGCTTGCTTGCATGCACGACGCCTTGCGACAACTCGAGGAACTGCTCAGGCGCTATGGCCACGTCTACGAGGCAAACCAGGCGGCCATCGCGCGACAGTCGTTCGAACGCGACCCGGCGGCAGCATGTCGCATGATGAACAGCGGTGACTGGTGGAACGATACTCAGTCGATCGCCGCGATCGATCTGGCCATCGATGGTGGCTTTACGCCGGAGGCACGTGCAGATGCGCTGGCACTGCGAAACGCATTGATCGAGGTGTACTCGATCATGAGCAGCTTCGGCGAACACAACGACGCTGGCGAACTCATTGTGTCGCAGTTCAACAAATGGGCGGAGTCCCACATCTGAAGCGCTATCTCATATAAGGTTCACACGATATCTGCCGTCATAAATGGAGTCGGTACAAGGCAGACCCCGACAAACCGGGCGCCAACAATAACGAGGCAAAGATGCAGGGTTTCGATATCTATTTCATGGGAGAGATGCTACCGGACGCCGATCCGGCAGCCGTGAAACAGGGCGTAGGCAAGCTGTTCAAGGTGGAAGGCAAAACGCTCGAGCGGATGTTCTCGGGCAAGCCCATGCGGGTCAAACAGGCCGTCGATGCCGACAAGGCGAGCCGCTACCGTGCGGCATTCCGCGAGGTCGGCGCCCTGGTGCAGATCGTCCCCACCGGATCACCGGCGCCCGAGCCCAAACCGGTCGTCGCTCCGCCAACACCCGAGCCGCAGGCCGACGAGGAAATCATCATCGCCGCGCCGCCGCCCGAGCCTGACGAAGAGATCGTCGTCACCGCACCGCCTCCCGCGGCTGACGATGAAATCACCTTCGTCGAGACCTCGCCCGAGGCAGCCAGCGCCATGTCATTGGCCGAGCCCGGCGTGACCATCGACGATCATCCACCTCCCGCACCTGCCGACATCGACACCAGCGGGCTCGAGGCGCTACCGCCGAATTCGGGCACGCTCGAAGACTGCGTGGTCGAAAAGCCGCCCAGAGAGATCCCGGACATCAGCCATCTGAAGCTGGTCGACGATTAATTCGTCATCAGTTGTCAGGACCCGCGACGCGCCACGGCCTGCAGCTGCGGCAAGCGGGTCAATTCAATGCGGAACAGGCCGATCGGATGGCGGTTGTCGGCGCGCAAGGGATAACGTTCCGGGGTCTGACTGAACCAGATAAAGATCGGCCTGTGCGCCGCTTCCCAGTTGCCGCGATCGTTTTGCTCCAAACCGTCGAACCGCACTTTCCAGGCGGCGACCGGCTGGCCGGCGACCGCGATGTTCTGCGACCGCTCCACCGTAACCTGGTATCGCAGCCGTTCCTTGCCGTTGGTCACGGGCAACTCGTACTGCCGACCGACTTCAAGATCCAGGTCGCGCACGGCAGCGAGCAGACTGAGGCGGTCGAACAAAACCTCACCGGCTCCCGGAGGTAGCGGCCAGTTGCCCGTATCCAACTGGGCCAATGCCTCGCGCCCGGGCGCGCTTGCCGGGTCGAGCCGTTTGACGTCACGCGCGCCACCGTCGCGCACATACAGCCGGTGACGCAGCTTGCTGGTCTTCTGATAGGTTTCGAAACCGACCAAGTCTCCATCAGCCGTGTTCGTCCAGCTACGGAAGCGATAGCGGATCGGATACAGCGACTCCACGTCCGGATATCCGGCCGACGTCACGTCGAGACGTGCCGTCTGCACGCCCTCTACCGGAGCCTGCTCGGTGATGTTCACATCGGCGATCTGCAGATCACGACCCAGCGAGAAGACGCCACGGTAGGTCACGGTGTAGTCGAGCGCCGACGCCCCGGCATCGGCGCCGCTGCTGAGCGGAAAGATCGCCAGCAGTACGCAGCCCAGAAGCAGCGATTGTTTCACCTTGTTACCAATCATTGCTCATCGCCCCCCGGTACACGATCTCTTGGTATTGTCTGCCGGATCGATCGCTTTCCATCCTGAGTATTTGCAATTTCCATGTGCCGACACCTGCCGATTGTGAACCGCTTCGCCACGCCTGCTGCGGCAAAACGCATATTCTCTTCGGATTGAAAGATTCATGGCACACCCGATTAGTTCCGAACGCCGACGCCGAGACTGCCTTTGGCACCCGTCGTGCATCTAATTCCGTCATAGGGAGAAAGGTGGCGATTTCGCCAAAAGATTGACGAATTCAGGACGAAAAAATGACGAATCGCATCACTTCCGACAATTTCTCGACACATCAAGCCATAAAGCAACGGAATTTTGACGCCAAAAGCGACGGATCGACCTCCACCGCGCCGACTTCAAGCCACCAGCCAAGCGAACATTCAGCCAAGGTTGACCGCGCTCAAGAACGACTCGCTCAGGAAGTCACATCGCCTCATGACGCCAACATCGGTTCCTTTGCCGACGCTCAAAAGCATGTGGCGAAAATTGAGGCACAGTTTGCTGCCGATCCCAGCGCCGGGCTCAAAGCCCTTGGCCGCGTGAACGGCAATCTCGTAGAGGCAGCGATATCACGGCCGACCGCCTGATTCGACTGTAACCTTCTCGGCACAGGCGAGATCAAATCTCGCCATTTACCCGGCCCCACGCAAGTGGGCGCCGGGTTTCTTTTTTTGGGCCTATGAAAATTCAGCAGCGACGGGCGCCGGATTGCGTCGGTCGGCTTACCGCCGGAAAATCAGCACATGCGTATCGTTTATTTGACGCTTGGTTTCTTCATTCTGCTCGGCATCGGCGCAGCCTGCCGCACGCCGCCGCCCTTGGGCGAAGACTGTGAATCCGTCGGCGGCGGCCTGGTGCGCTGCGAGCGCCCTGTCGGAGAGCGACGTGAATAGTGTCGAAGCGCAGACCCTGAGCGACATCTTCTTCGCCGAATTGCCGCATGCAGACCGGGTCAACCAGGCGCTGCAGGCCGCCTATGAACGTGAAAAGCAGGCCGAAGACCTGCGGCGCACGCACCATTTCGGCGGGCGCTACGAGAACACCTATATCCCGGCGGAACGCATCGTGGAGCTCGAACCGGTGATCGGCTTTGCGCGCGAGCATGCTGCGCGGATCCTCGGCAGGCCCGATTTACGCGCCGGGTTCTGGTTCAACGAGATGCATGCAGGACATCGCACCAGCCTGCACAGCCACGAGGAACTCGATGAGCTGTTGTCCGCCGTCTACTACGTGCAATGTCCGCCCGACAGCGGCAATCTGCTGCTGCACGACGACGAGGCGCTGATTACCGTCACACCACGCCCCGGCCTGCTGGTGCTGTTCCCCCCCGACCTGCCGCACGAGGTCGAAGAAAACCGGGCGGCACAGATGCGCCTGTCGGTGGCGTTCAATTTTGGTCCGATAGACCCGCAGACCTGATCGTCGACGTTTCAAGTCGCTCGGTCTCGGCCAGAACGATGCGACGCCCATCGGTGGTGATGAATTCGCGGTCTTCGATGTCACCGCGTTGCGCCTGGTATTCGGCCGCCCGCCCACTGGACGCGTCGACGACCCGGATGTAGATGACCTCGGAACTGTCCCGCCAGTGGTCGTACAGCAGAAAAGCCGATGCGAGAATCATCAGGGTGACGACGCCCGTTGCCAGTGCCCGTACCGGCAGTCGGCGCTCGTTTTGCACCGGGTTGATAACGCGCGGCGGCGGGCGCTGCGGCAACGCACGTGCCTGGCGTGTGCGCCAGAACAAGACTACGGCTAAGATTATCGCAAGCGTAAAAAGAATCTTACTGATCATGAACGGATCTTAACCCGGGATGGCACCGGGACGCCGCACGATCATCGACCTTGCATGAACTTCACGACCACGTTGCTACCATCCGATTCACGCAAACGGGCCTTGCTCGCATTCCTATCGGTCTGCAGCCTGTGTGTCGCGCTATTCGCCGGCAGCGCCACGGCGGCCGACCTTGCGGTGAATATCACGCCGCAGCTCGATGGCATCACGACGCTGCACAACGGCCAGCCGGTGCGCATACAGCGCCAGCAAGACCGAGATAACACGATCGCGCAGGCCTTTCAGCGCACCTCGAGGCGCTGCCCGCCTTTCTGCATTCAACCTATGCGCATGCCCGAAGGTGTCGAGACGATCGGCGAGCTCGAGATGCTGGCGTATCTCGAGCGCATCGGCCGCGGCGACGATTCACTGCTGGTCATCGATTCGCGCGGTCCGCACTGGCTCGCGCATGGCACCATTCCGGGTTCGGTCAACATCCATCACCAAAAGCTCAGCCTGCGATACAGCAGCGAGGCCGACGTGCTGGCCATTCTCGTCAATCGCTTCGACGTCGACCGCTCTGAGATGTTTCTCGATTTCCGCGACGCCAAGACCCTGGTGCTGTTCTGCAACGGCCCGTGGTGCGGTCAATCGCCGTCGAACATCAAGCGCCTGCTGCGTCTCGGTTATCCGCCGTCGAAGCTCAAGTGGTATCGCGGCGGCATGCAGGCCTGGGAGACCCTGGGGTTTACCACCGTGGTGCCGCCATAGCGGTATCATGTAGCTATGAAACACCTTCTCGTCATCGTCTTCAGTCTTGCTGTGGCGTTGCTCGGCGCCTGCACCGAACCCGACAGACCGAGTATCTCCCTGTTCCTCGCCGTCGAGCGCGGCGACCTCGACCAGCTCGAGCGCCACATCTACTGGGGGACCGACATCAACACCGCGTTGCCGAACGGGGTGTATCCGCTGCACGCAGCAGCGCAGAAAGGCCGCTTCGTGATGGTCAGAAACCTGCTCAAGCACGGCGCGCTGATCGACCAGCAGATCGCCGACGGCAGCACCGCGCTTGACGTCGCCATCCTCGCCGGTCGCACCCAGGTTGCCGAACTGCTGCTGAAGGAAGGTGCACAGCTGGATGCTTCCGCCCTGCTCGCCAAGGCCGCGCAGATCGGCAGCACCGATCGCGACACGGTTCGCTTCCTGATCGCGCGTGGCGCCGATACCGAGTTCCGCGATGCGTCCGGCGACACGCCGCTGCTGACCGCCATCCGCCAGGACAACCACCGCTTGGCATCCCATCTCGTCAACCAGGGAGCCGACGTTAATGCGGCGACCGCCGACGGCAAGAGCGCGCTGCAACTGGCCACGGAGCTCAAGCTGCCGGAAATCGTCAGCCTGCTGACGCGCCAGGGCGCACGTTGAACGCAAGCACGGACGTTATACGCCTGCCCTGCTTCACGTACCGCGTACGCGCGATGAACTATTGCGACTGTGGCGACCCCAAGCAGACTGGTAGCGTATTTGGTCGCGGCCGCCACATGGCCCGCGAATTTCCAACGGCGCGGATCAGCATGACGCAGGCGGGTTCAGCAACATGAAATGCACAACACGACAGACTGTCGCCTGGCGCTGCTTGGCGATGCTGGCAGGTTTGCTGATGCTTGGCGGGTGCGGCTGGATGGCCTCGCATGCCCCGCCTTCAGACAAACCCTCGGGCGAATCGCTGGCGCAGGCCGAAGGCGACCTGTTCCGCCTGTACGTCGCCTTGTCCGCGGCGGTCGACAACGACAGCATCGTGCAGCGCCGCGCCGACTTCTTTACCGAACGCTACCTGCTGACAGTGGACCCTGGCGACGAAAGCTCGCTCTACCGCTTGAAGCTCACGCAGTATGTCGACAGGATCGATTCGTATCATCAGCAGCGCGACGACCGTAGCGGTTGCCTGACACTGAACGGCTACGAGGCGTCCAACGAACCGGTGGTGTTGGCCGTGCGATACGCCAAGCAGGCCGACCGCTGGCTGGTCGACGACGTGCATCTGGGCTTTGCCGGGAGCACCCTGGATTTCGTCGATCAACCCGTGTGTCCCGACGAATCGGATTCCCGCTGAGCAGCATGCGGCCGCCGGCTACCGGCGCAACGCTTTGCAACCACCGCAAGTCTTGCTAAGGTCGCGCGCCTCAGCAAAGTCCTGGACGGAGAACACAGCCATGGCGAGCACCCCGGAAGAACTCACCATCAATTACAGCGAAGGCGGCGTCGATGTCGTCAAGGAACTCGACAAGGTGGTCTTGTCGAAAGGCGCGTGGACGACGATCCTGTTCCGCTACCAGGATTGGGACGCTCGCAAAGAGGAATACAGCAAGGACAAGTACTCGATCCGCCGCTACCAGAAGCGCAACGGCGAGTATCAGCAGAAGTCGAAGTTCAACATCTCAAGCCCCGACCAGGCCCGTCAACTGATCGAAGGCCTGACCAAATGGCTCGACGACTGAACTCCCGCGCACATTGCCGCACATAAAAAAACCGGCTTGAAGCCGGTTTTTTTATGTATCGGAATCGCCGATCAACCGCCTTTCGCTTTCATCAAGGCCTTGGCCTGCGGTATCCACGATTCACGTTCGATACGCCCTTTGAACTTCAACCGTTCATTGACCCATTCGATGTTCTCCGGCGTCCACGCGGCAATCTGATCGAAGCGCCGGATACCCAGGTCATTCAGGATGCCCGCGATCTTCGGCCCGATGCCTTTGATCTCCTGCAGGTTGTCGGCCGCCTCGTCGTTGCCGGCGAGTAACGGTTGCCCGCTTGCCCCGGCGTCGGCGGCGACGGGATCTGCGGCTTCGGCGGCGGCCTCGGTCGCGGCGATTGCGGTTTCGCTGGCCTGTTCGAGCGCCACCCGGCACTCGGCGAGTTGGGCCTCCAGTTCCGCCACCTGCTCGCTGTTGTCGGTTGCCGAGCCCAGCTCAGCCTTGGCCGCAGCCAATTGATCGACCAGGCTCTTGCATTCCGCTTCGCAGTTGGTACGAGTCGCCAGGGCAGCGTCGAGCTCGGTCTTCAACTTGCGTGACTCGTTCTCCGCGTTGCGCAACCGGGTCAGCAGTGAGGTCTTGGTGCTGGCCGCCGAGATCCTGGTCAGATACCAGCCCAGCAACATACCCAGCAGAGCGGCGATCAACAGCAAAACAAAGGTTTGAGTAATCAGATAGGTCATTTCCGCTCCGGTCTGTTACTGAAAGGGAACGATATCGAAAGTAATACGCCGGTTGGCCGCCCTCCCCTGGGGCGTGGTGTTCGGCGCAATCGGCTGGCTGTTGCCGTAATTCACCACCTGCATACGCTCGGCAGTGATGCCGGCGATGTAGAAAAACTGTTCGATCGCTTGTGCGCGCGCCAGGCTCAGGCGGTCTGCATTGCGATCGGCGATTCCACTGGTGTGGGCGCCGATGACGATCTGCGATCCCGGGCACTGGTAGGCCAAGCGCGCCAAATCGCCGAGCACTGGGTAGCTCTCGGGCATCGGCGATGCGCTGCCGGCGACGAATCGCACCGAGCGAGCGGCTGCGAGGCGCGCCATCATGCGCTGGCAGGTCGCAGCGGACATCGGGTTCGACAGGTCGCCGCCGACCTTCTCGATCTTGCTGACGTCGAACCTCGGATGCAGTGGATCGTTGGGATCGAGCAGTGACTGACGCCGGCGTATGCCGCTGACGTCGACCGAGCGAACTCCCCGCACATCGGCGGCAATCCCGGCGACGCGCTGTACGGAAACCTGGCGCGCAACTTCGCCTTCGAGCGTCAAGTCACGCCCGCGTGCACTGATCGCAATGTTATTGATGGCATTGGCGGACAACGCCCGTTTGACGCGCTCTGTGAGGTCTGACTCGATGGGTTCGTAGCGCAGCGCCACGGTAAACCATGTAAGCAGCAATAGACTGGCCAGAGCGACCAATATCGCAGTACTTCTAGACACCCCGATCTCCCCCGATTGAATGCAGATATGGCTTTTTGTTTTTCTGCTGCGGCCGCCGTCGGCGGCCGATGGGGTAATTTAGCGCATTTTCGAGACCGGTTGGTTGAAAATCCCGCCTTCTAGGGACTGTTTGGCCGGTGTTTGATCCACCTCAGCATCGCAGTGACAGCGAATTGACCACGGTCGAGCACCCGGCTAGTCACCGATGAAGCGCTCACCCGGCGTCATCCGCGTTCGGCACTGACGTTGCGACAATAAGTCTCGTGCACCCGGGTGGCGGCGACCACGGCAACAACCGCGAGTGCAAACGACAGCCACAGGCCGTTGTGGTAATCGCTCCACGCATAGTGACGCACGCCGTTTGTCTCGGCCCCACCCCAGGTCAGGTCCAACACCCAGCCGAAGGCCGGCTGCATGATCGCTGCACCGAGGAACAGGCCGGTGTTGACCAACGCGATCGCCATGCCCGCGCTGCGCGGTGCGCACACCTCCTTGACGGCGGCATAGGTCAGCACGAAACCACTCGCACCGAGGCCGACCAAGCCATACAGCAGGTAGCCGCTCAGGCCGGGACCCCAGTCGATGAACAGGAAACACAACCAGGCGGCGGCCGACATCAAACCGGTCGCCAGGATCACCGGCTTGCGCAACCCGAGATGGTCGGACAACCAACCCATGAACAGGCAACCGGCGGCGAAACAGATCAGGCTCACGGTGGTGTAGCCGGAGGCCTCGGTTTTATCGAGACCGTGCACATCGCGCAGCAACGGCACGCCCCACAGGCCGACGAAGCTGAACATATTGCCGGTCACACCGAGGTTGACCCAGAAACCCGGCCAGGCAGCGAGATTGCCGTACACCGCCTTGAGCGAACCCCACCAATGCGGGTGCGTCTTTGCATGCTCCGGCAGGCCCTCGATCTCGCGCACCGACGGCAGGCCCAGGTCCTGCGGCTGGTTACGCACCAACAACCAGGTCAGCACCGACATCACCAGCGTGAGCACGCCGATGCCGATGAAGATCTCGCGCCAGGAAAAGAACGCGAGCGCCCAGGCCAGCGGTGCCGCCGCCATGATCGAACCGAGGTTGCCGAGCAGCAGCGTCAGCCCGCTGACCCTGCCGTAGTGGCGGTCGCTGAACCACACCGCGTTGCTGCGCATCAGGCCGACGAACACCACCGATACGCCAAGGCCGACCAGAAACCGCCCGGTCGATGCCGCCGCCAGAGTGTCGGCGAGGCCGAACAGGATCGAACCGACACCGGCCACCAACGAACCGATGGTCACGCTGATGCGCGGCCCCAAAGTGTCGGCGAGGATGCCGGAGGGCACCTGCATCGCGGTGTAGATATAGAAATACATCGCCGCCAGCGACCCGAGCGCCGCACCGGTGGTGCCGAAGGCCTTCATCAGATCCGAGGAGACCGCGGCCGGCGCCATGCGATGAAAGAACACCACCATGTAGGAGATGATCAGGATGAAGTAAATCAACCAACGCCAGCGGTTGAAACGGGCATGCACGGCATTCATGGCAAACGGACTCTCGGACAATGGATTTCGGGTAGTTCAGAGGCCGAGTTCCGTTGGCCAATCAAGCAATGCGTCGACGACAGCACGTTGTTTTTCTGTCAATGACAGGTTGACTGCCATGCGCGACAAGGTCTTGCGATAGTCGGACAGCACGATCGATCCGCCGGCCGAAGGATCAGTCAGGCGTTCGTGACGGAACGACTCCCAACGCACTCGCTCGGCGTGATCAAGCGTATCCGGCCAGTTGCGCGCACGGTAACGAAACAACATCTCTCCGAGCTTGGGTGCATCGAACGCCAGATGCAGTGCGCCGAGTTCTTCAGGCGGCGTGCGCCGCACCTGGTCGCAACGGCGTCGGTCTTCGTCCGACAGAAACCCGCCGTACAGATCGCGGTCGGGATCGGCCTGCGGCGGGAAACGCCCTTCGGACGAAAACACCTCGGCGAGTTTGGCGTCGAGCCCGGCAGCGCCGTTCAATGCATCGAGGTGCCGCTGCTCGGCAGTCGCATCCATCTGCCAACGCTCCCGAGCGTCTTCAGTCAGCGTACCCATCGGCACGACCACCGGTGCACGATTGATATGGACGACCTTCAACGGTATGCGTTCAGCACCATCGGGCAGATCCGCCGTCGCGGTATACAGCCGGGTGCGGATCTCTTCGGCCGACATCGCCAACAGTGGCGTCGGATCGGTGCGCAGATCGTAGACGATCACACCATTGCGATTGGTCGGGTGCATCGCCAGCGGCACGACAGCCGCAATACAACCGCGCCTTGCCGGGTAGCGCGCCGATACGTGCAACACCGGCTGGCGGGCGCGCACATTGAGCTGCGTCGCCAGCTTGTGTTTGTCGCGGTTGCCGAGCGCGAATTGAAACAGCTTGGGTTGGCGTTCGCGCACCAGCTTGGCGAGCGCAATGGTCGCTTTCACATCGACCAGCGCATCGTGCGCGCCTGCGTGTTCGATGCCGTTCGCCGCCGTCAGGTCCTCGAGCCGGAAGCTGGCCACACCCGGTTCGCGCTCCGGCCACTCGATGCCTTGCGGTCGCAGCGCATGCGTCAGGCGCACCACGTCGATCATGTCCCAACGCGAGTTGCCGTTCTTCCATTCGCGTGCATAGGGATCGAAAAAGTTGCGGTAGAAACCGTAGCGCGTCACCTCGTCATCGAAACGCAGGGTGTTGTAGCCAAGTGCGCAGGTGCCCGGTTGCGACAACTCATCGTGGATGAAACGAAAGAAGTCGGCCTCGGGCGCGCCTTTCTCGCGTGCTTCCTGCGGCGTAATCCCGGTAATCAGGCAGGCCTCGGGATGCGGCAGAAAATCATCGGCCGGTCGTGCATACACCACCAGCGGCTCGCCGATCGGATTGAAATCCAGATCGGTGCGCAAGCCGGCGAACTGCGCCGGGCGGTCGACTGCCGGTTGCGCTCCCCAGGTTTCGTAGTCGTGCCAGTAAAAGCTGCGTGGTTCGGACATGAATCGTTGATCGGAGTCGTGAGTATCAGATGTTCAAGCGCCACGCCTATGGGCTGCGCTCAGGTAATCAGCGCTGCTTTGCCCAGGCAACCTGGTCACGCAGATAGACAGGCACCGCGGCTTCGGCCGCAACGGCGCCGCCTTCGATGAACTTTGCCACAGCAATGCGCACCACATCCGCGGCATGCACCGACAGTTCACTATTGAATTGCTCCACGCCGGCGCGTGCGCCCAAAGCCGCCGAGTAAGGCCCCCAACCGCTGCCCGCGCCGAACCAGCCATCACCGCCGGGTACGATCACATCCTGCGCGGCGCATACCATTTCTTCGCCCGAGAGCTGCATGATGCCTTCAGCATCCAACCGATAGGCGCCCCAATAGACTTCGTTCATGCGTGCATCGAGGGCGCTGAGTACCGCCGCCGCTCCGTCTGTGCGATTCGCACCCTGGGCAAGTGCCCGCAGACTCGATACCGGCACCACCGGCAGATCAGCACCCATCGCCGAACCCTGGATGATCGATGCCGCGATCCGCACACCGGTGAATGAGCCAGGTCCGCGCGCATACGCCAGCGCATCGAGATCGCGCAACGTCAACTGCGCGTCGGCCAACAGGGCCTCCATCATCGGCAGGATATGCTCGCTGTGTCGTCGCGGCACGATCTCGAAACGTTCGTCGACCATGCCGTCGATCGACAGGGCAGCAGAGCAGGCGTCTTCGGTGGTATCGATAGCGAGGAGTTTCATTACACTGTCTCGGCTCAGACCGTCAGCACGGTCGATCCGGTTGTCTTGCGCGCCTCGAGGTCGCGATGCGCCTGGGCGGCCTCGGCCAGCGGGTACTGTTGGTTGATCTGGATGTGCAGCAGACCATCGGTCACCGCACCGAGCAGACGGTTGGCACCCTCGTCGAGCAGTTCGCGCGTCGCGATATGGGTGGCCAGCGTCGGGCGCGTGACATACAGCGAGCCCTTGGGTGCCAGGATAGCCGGGCTGAACGGTTCGACCGGACCGGAGGCATTGCCGTAGCTGACCATCACGCCGAAGGGGCGCAATGAATCGAGCGAATCCATGAAGGTTGCCTTGCCCACCGAATCGTAGGCGGCCGCCACGCCTTCGCCGTCCGTCAGTTCGCGCACGCGCTGCGGGATGTTCTCGCTGCGGTACATGATCACCTCATCGCAACCGTTTGCCCGGGCCAACTCGGCCTTTTCTTCCGAGCCGACACAGCCGATCACGCTTGCCCCAAGGTGCTTGGCCCATTGACTGAGCAGTAAACCGACACCACCCGCCGCCGCATAGACCAGGATCGCATCACCCGGCTGCACCGGGTAAGAGCGAAACAGCAGGTAATGCGCGGTAAGCCCTTTGAGCATGATCGCCGCGGCCTGCTGCTCGCTGACGCTCTCCGGCAGCGTGACGAGCTTGTCAGCGGCAATCAGACGCACCTCGGCATAGGCACCCAGGCACATCGGGTAGGCAACACGATCACCGACCGCCAAGCCGACAACGCCTTCGCCGACCGCCTCGATCACGCCCGCCGCCTCCATGCCGAGCACCGCCGGCAGATCGCCGACCGGATAAAGACCGTCACGCTGGTACACGTCGATAAAGTTCAGGCCGCAGGCGGTCTGTTTCAAGCGCACCTCGCCCACGCCGGGTTCGCCGACCTCGATCGGTTCCCAGCGCAACACGTCGGCATTGCCGTGTTGATGGATGCGAATCGCGTGAGTCATAGCGTTCTCCGGGCGGGGTAAACCGTCATTCTCTTTGTCCGCGGCGCGCTTCACAAGTTGGGCTTTGAATTGTCGCTGTTCCCTACAAAACGCATGGACTTTCGCGCAGTCATTCCGGCACCCTAGGTATCTAAAATCCGGCAGCTCAACGGGGCTGGAACAATAACGGCAATACGGAGGACAACCTGCCGATGGATATCAAAGCGCTCTACGACGCCGAGCCGAAATCGCCGCTGTACGTTGCGATCAACCGGGTTCTGGTACGCAACGACCCGAACCTGATGAGCATGATGAAGGAAGCCAGCAGCAAGATGTGCCTGACCACGGCGCTGACGCCCGGCTTTCGCGGCTTCGACCTGATGCGCCAGCGCGGTGTCTGCCCGATGGGTATGCGCTGGGCCGGCAGTTCCGACATGATGACCGAACTGTCGCATATCTGGATCGATCAGTTCACCTATTGGGATAGCGTCGACGCCCACGAACTGTTCCACGAGACCTTCGAGGACGTGGTCGTGGATTCGTGCGCCAAGTGCGGCGGCATGCTGCTCGACGGTCCGGAAGAACCCATTTACCGGGTCGTCAAAAGCGATCTGCCGAAGCTGCTGTCGAAAAACCAGATGATGAAACGCGGCTTCGAGAACAATGGCGATACCCGCGGTTATGCGCTCGACTCCGGCGAGACGGTCACCGTCCTGGCCTATCACCATGTGAAACCGGGCAAAGAATCCGAATTCGAAGAAGGCGAGATTCAGACCATGGAGATGCTCAAGGAAACCGCCGGCGTGATCGGCTACCAGATCCTCAAGCGCATCGGCCTGTCGACCTTGGGTAGCGGCCACGCCACCGTCGAATCCCTGATGGAAGACCTGAAAGACAGCTCGGGCACCAAGCTCAAGCGCGCTGCCGAGGTCTGGGAGGGTTACACGATCCCGGCCGAGTATCTGACCATGGTCGAGTTCGAAGACCTGCGCTCGGCGCAAAGCGGTATGCCGCACGTCAACGTGAAGCCCGAGATCTTGTTCGTGCACGGACCGAAGGTGCTGAACAACTGCCTGACGATTCCAACCGTGCGTATCGCAGAATCCATGTTCCGCGAACACACCTATCGCGAGGTGCTGCAGGGTCTGAAATAGGTCGTGCAATGGCGGCGACAGCCCTCGCGGCTGTCGCCGGTGTCGATGGCCGGGATCAGAACAGATCCACCTCGCCGCTCTCACCGCCTTCGGACTTGTCAACGCTCGCGTAGTCGAGCGCGCAGTTTCTTCCCTGTTGCTTGGCTGCATACAACGCGCGATCCGCGTGGTCGACCAGGGTGGTCGGCAGAATACCCGGAGAGCACGCGACATAGCCGATGCTCACCGTCACCCGCTGTCCACCGGGAAAGACATGCGCCTCCACCGCCTTGCGAAAACGCTCGAGCGCGTTGCTCGGTGCATCGGGTCCGGCGGCGGTTTCCAGCAGTACGATGAACTCCTCGCCGCCGAAACGAAACAGATCGTCCGTGTAACGAAAGGTGCGGTCCATCAGGCGGGCGAACTGCAACAGCACCTCGTCGCCGTACAGGTGCCCGTAGTTGTCGTTGATCCGTTTGAAGTGATCGATGTCGAGCACTGCCAGGGTCAACATGCCGTTTTCCAAACCGGCAGCACGGCGTGACGCCATTTCGAACAGCGAGGTAAACGTCTGACGATTCAGCAGGCCGGTCAGCGCGTCGCGTTCGCGGCTGTCCATCAGCCGAATCAGGTTCGAATAGATCTCGACGATCTGCAGCGATTTGGCACGCAGCAAGGGATCGAGCGGTACACCGTCGACAACGACGAGACGTAGCGGACCTATCTCGCCGGGGATTGGAATGATCAGCCGGTCTGTGTCGTATTGTTCGGAAGCGACGACCGAAGGTTGCAGCGACTGGATCGCCGGCATCAGCGGATCGATGGCACTGCCTGACGCGACGCGTTCGCTCGCATCGTCAAAACGCTTGATCGTGACGTCGGCAGCGGTGAGCTGTTTCTTCTGCGCCCCCGGCGTGCTGTGACCGTAGACCTCCATCACGCACACATGCGAGCCAGAGAGCTGGTTATGGAGTTGGTCGATCAGGCAACGGGTAAGTGAAACGCCGTCCTTTTGGCGGCTAAGTCCAATCGCGGTGCTGAATTGCTCGAAACCATCAATGGTCATCTGCTCTTCTCGCCGCGCAATGGGCGCACTGCCCTCATCGGGCGCGACTGCAGCGCACGCGGATACCGGTTCCAAATCTAATCGTTCGGCCATTACTGTCCATGCATCCCAAACACGCCTTGGTGCATGTTGTCGTTATCAGTTTTATCAATGACCTGGCCGGCGAATCGACGGCCCACTCGACATGGAAGCCATCAACCCGATATCGGTCGCACGCTTGGCTCGTCCTTGAAAGCGATCGCTGGCTTGACTCTTCCCGGTGCCTGGCTCGCGATTCCGCCCGTATACCGTGTAAATAGACTGCATTTCACGGTGCGGTCTGGGTCGAGTATATGTCATGACACCGATAAGGGAAAATTATCGGCTGCGTCGCGGGCGTCACGCCCGTGCGGCTTTTAGGCGCCGTCTGATTGCTGCAACGCGCGCAACTGCTGCTTGGCGAACAGACCGTAGAAGAACCACAAAACCAGTGCATGCAGTGCGCTCGAGACGGCAACCACACCGATAAGCACGTGCAATTGATAGTCGCCCAGCAGCAACAGCGAAGCGCGCAAACCCTCGAAGCCCGTCATCACAACGATAAACAGCGCGAACAGCAGTAGCGAGATAAGCCAACTGGTCAGCAGGGAGCCGGCCACCAGCCACCCGCGTTCCGCCGGCGTCGGAACCCGCCGCTGTTCCTTTACAAACAACATGGCTGCCGCCACGACACCGATCACGACAGCTCCCATGGCGGCGCCGGCGTTGCCCTGGATATCCAGCATCAGCAACACCGCAGCGGTCGCCAATACCGCGAGCGAATACACGATGGTATAGCGCCACACATAGCGGGCCACTGCAGCCGGCTGTTGTTCAACATGTTCAGACATGTAAAGACCCGCTCAGCATTCGCCTAGTCGGTGTTCACGATAGTTACCACGGCACGCCGGTCACTGCGCGGACCGTCGAACTCGCAAAAAAAGATGTTCTGCCAACGCGACAGGCCGAGTTCGCCTTCGATCAGCGGTACCGACTCCGACGGGCCGACCAAACCGGCCTTGAGATGCGAGTCGCCGTTGCCGTCCTGCCGATCATGCAGCCAAACACCTTTGGGGATCAGTTCACGTAGCAGGTTGACGACATCCGTCTGCACGCTGTCGTCCCAGTTCTCCTGGATCATGACCGCAGCGGTCGCGCCCTGCGCGTAGACATTGACCAGGCCGTTGCGGATGCCGGACTGCGTGACGACACGCCGCACCTCGTCGGTGATATCGACGAGCACTTCACGACTGCGGGTTTTCAGATGGATCAGGTCGCGCATAGCGCAATCATTGGCGATCGAAGGCGCTGCTTGCAAGCCGCTTGTCGCTGCGACGCCGCGCGCTAGCCGGGCGGCGCTTGCTCCAACAGCGATGCGGCAAAGCGCAGCGCGTCGATCCGGCTGGGTTGCAGGCTGCCTTGGCAGGCTACCGTGACCGCACGCGTGATGCCCTGGGTATCGAGCATCTTCATCACCGGCTTGCGGCCACCGGCAATGACGACCCGCCGACCCGATTCACATGCGCTGCTCACTACGTCCAGCAGTGCGCGCGTCGCCGTATAGTCGATCATCGGCATATCCGAGAGATCGAGCACCAACACATCGTAGCCGGCCACCATGGACAATTGCCGGGCCATACCCTTGGCGGCACCGAAACTCATCGGGCTGCCGAAGTGGATCAGCATGATCCTGCCGCCGGAGGCGCGCACGATTGCCTTTTCCTCAACCGCAAGCGGCGTGCTTTCGTCGACATCGCGGTACACGTTGATGCTGGCCAACTGCAGATCGGACATACGCTTCATGAACAGCAGGCCGGCGATCGCCATGCCCACGGCGACCGCCTCGATCAGGTCGGCAAAGACGGTCAGGCCCAGCACCACGAGCATGACGAACACCTCGGTGCTCGGTGTGTTGCGCAGGCGGCGAAAGAAATCCCAATCGACGATATCGACGCCGACCTTGATCAGGATGCCGGCCAGCACCGCGTGCGGTATGTGGCTGGCCAGTGCGCCGGCGCCCAACACGATGGCCAGCAGCACCAGCGCATGCAGTGCGCCGGAGATCGGCGTGCGTCCGCCGGCCTTGACGTTGACGACCGTGCGCATCGTCGCGCCCGCACCCGGCAGCCCGCCCAGCAGACCGGCAACCGAGTTGCCGATGCCCTGGCCGATCAGTTCGCGATCGGAATTGTGATAGGTGCGGGTTACGTTGTCGGCCACCAAGGACGTCAGCAGCGAATCGATCGATCCCAGTGCGGCGAGCGTCAGTGCCGACACGAACATATCGGCCAGCAGCGGCGTTTCGATGGTCGGCCACTGCAATGACGGCAGTCCGGTCGGGATATCGCCGAGGATCGGGAGTGCGTCCGGCTGCAACAACAGCATCGCTGCGAGCGTCCCCACGATCAGAGCGACCAACGGTGACGGTACATAGCGACCCCAGGAGGCCGGCATGAGATAGACGATCAGCAGGCTGAGCAAGCCGAGGATCAGCGCCGGTGAATTGAGCTGTTGCCACGCCTGCGGCAGCATGGCGGCCGAGGCCAGCGGCCCTGCTTGTGCGGCAGAGCCGAGCAAGGGCGGCAATTGCAGCAGCACAATGATCACGCCGACACCGCTCATGAATCCCGACACGACCGGCAGCGGTACCAGTTCGATGAACTTGCCGAATCGCAGCAGACCGAACAGCACCTGCAAAACGCCGCCCATCATCACGACGGTGAAGGCGATCGCCGCACCATGTGCCGGGTCAGCCGGAAACATCGCCGTGTACTGGGTGAATATCGCCGCCATCACCACGGTCATCGGCCCCGTTGGGCCGGAGACCTGTGACGGTGTACCGCCGAACAACGAGGCGAAGAACCCGACACAGACCGCGCCGTAGACACCGGCAATCGCGCCCGCGCCCGACGAAACCCCCATCGCCAGTGCCAACGGCAAAGCCACGACCGCTGCAGTCAAACCACCGTAGATATCGCCGCGAAGGTTACGGAAGTGCAGGCCATTGATCAGACGATGGGGCAAGGTGGTTTCTCGAGCGGACGAAGCCGAGCACTCTAGCAGGCATCAGGCCAGTTGACATACACAAACTAAGGTTTTGTCCCGGGCATCATTGGACACGCCAACGGATGAGTATTTGCGTACTCAGGCACAAGCCTGGATCAGGCGGTGCGGCGTTCTTCGCTGATCAGATGAACCGCTAGACCGGCGAGCACACCACCCATCAGGTAACGCTGAATCGCCAGCCAGGTGGCATTGCGACTGAACCAGGCCGCCACCCCGGCTGCCGACAGGGCAATCGCCAGGTTGACCGTAAAGCTGACGGATATCTGAATCCCACCCAGCAGCAGGCTTTGCATAAACACCGAGCCATGCTCTGGCGAGACAAACTGCGGAAAGATCGACAGGTAGAAGATCGCGATCTTGGGGTTGAGCAGGTTGGTCAAAAAGCCCATCGCAAACAGCTTGACCGTGCCATCGGCCGGCAGATCGCGTGCCTCGAACGGCGAACGTGCGCCTGGCTTGACCGCCTGCCAGGCCAGATACAACAGGTAAAGTGCCCCGGCCAACTTGACCGCGTCGTAGGCGATCGGCACGGTCAAAAACAACGCCGACAGGCCGAGTGCCGCCGCCAACATGTGGACGACGAAACCGAGCATCACGCCCATCAGCGAGATCACGCCGGCCATATGCCCCTGGCAGATCGAGCGCGAGATCAGGTAGATCATGTTCGGCCCGGGCGTCAGCACCATGACCAAGGAAAAACCGGCGAACAACAACAAGTCGGATGTCTCAACCGTCATGCCATGTCCTCCGCCGACGAAACCAGGCTCACAGCAGGCCTTCGATCAGCCGTTCCACTTCCGGATGATCGAACTCCCGCCCACCGATCGCCTGGTAGCGGATCCGGCCGTCGCGGTCCAACAGGTAGGTCGTCGGCAGCCCTTTCACCTTGTAGGCCTCTGCCACCCGGCTGTCGCGATCGAACAGAATCGGAAACGTCGGATCGACACTCAAACGTCCGGTGAACTCGAATACCAGGTCAGGATCTTCCCACTGGTTGACCGCAACGACGGTCAGGCCTCGCTCGGCATACTTGTCGTACAGGCGCTGCATCGACGGCATTTCACGCCGGCACGGCGGGCACCAGGTCGCCCAGAAGTTCAGCATGACGACCTTGCCGCGATACGCCTCGAGCGTATGCAGTTCGCCGTCCATGTCGGGCAGTTCGAATGCCGGTGCTTCGATCGCCGGCGTGATCGGATTCATCTGGTGACCAAGCGGCGGCAGTTCAGCCGCCTGTGCAGCAAACGCGCCCAGGCCGCCTGCCAGCACCAGCAGACTAAGCGCCGTTGTTAGGTGCCGGCGCACATTCAAGATCAGGCAATTTCTTTTCATAGTGTTTTCCTTCGATGGACCAGCGCACCGTGATGTCCAGACGACTACCGTGCGGTTCCGCCAGGGTGGTAAACCCCTGTATCCAGTCACCCTCGGCAAAGGTGACATCGTCAGCCAACATCGACCAACTGAATCGCACCCCCATGCCATGCCATTCTTTGAGCCAATCCGACTTGGTCTTGATCGCTTGTTCGTCGCCGCCTTCTACTTTGTAGGTCCAATCGGCTACGCGATAGCTGAGCGGTTTGCCGGCAACATTGCGAATGATGGTGCCGAATACGCAACGCGTGGCGACCGGCTCGATGACATCGTCCGGCAGATCGCGCGCACTGTAACTCGCGCGGATGAAATCGGGTGGGACCTGGACCAACTCAATGGCCAGCCCATCGCCTTCATAGTGCCAATGTTTGATCCCGGTCTCGGGTTCGACCTCGACGACCACGTCGCTGCCTGCCGTCGCACTTGCGCAAAGCAGCGTCGTGGCAAGCGCCAGGATCCACCGCGCCATATTGGCTGAACGCATCGAACTCCCCTTGCATGGACAGACGCCCGAGTCTAATCGAAAAACGCCAATACCTGTTCGAGTTCGCGCGTGCGGGCGAATGCCGGCATGGCATCGAGAAACGTCTGCCCGTAACCCTTTTTCAACAGCCGCGGATCGCACATTACCAACACGCCGCGATCGGTCACATCACGGATCAGGCGGCCGGCGCCCTGCTTCAACGCGATCGCTGCCTGCGGTACCTGGTGCTGCATGAAGGCATTGCCGCCGCGCCGTTTGATCGCGTCGAGCCTGGCCTGCAATACCGGATCGCCCGGCGAGGCGAACGGCAGCTTGTCGATCACCACCAGCGACAGCGCCTCGCCGCGCACATCGACGCCCTCCCAAAAACTGGCGGTGCCGAGAAGGATGGCATTGCCGTCGTCAACGAAGCGTTCGAGCAGCTCGGCCTTCGGCGCACTGCCCTGCACCAGCAGCGGAAAATCGACCTCATCGGCCAGCAGGTTCGCCGCTTCACGCAACGCACGATGACTGGTGAACAACAGAAACGCGCGTCCACGACTGGCCTGCACGATCGGCACGACAAGATCGACAACCGCGGCGGTGTAGCCGGGTTCGTTCGGCTGCGGCATGCCGCGCGGCACGAACCACAAGGCTTGGTTCTGGTAGTCGAAGGGGCTGTCCCACTTGCGGGTGGTCGCGTCGAACACGCCGAGCTGGCGCTGAAAGTGTTCGAAACTCTCGCCGACAGCCAGCGTTGCCGAGGTAAACACCCAGGCCGCCGGGTGACGCTGCATCTGTTGACCGAACACGTCGGCGATGTCCAACGGTGTGCTGTTCAGGCGCACGCTTTGGGTGTGCGTCTCGAACCAGCGGATGTCTTCGCTGCCCTCAGACGGTTCAACCAGTTGCTGCAGCTCGAGCGATAACGTCTCGCAACGCGCCATGCAGGCGTCCAGCCCCTTGCCGCGCCCCTGGATCGCTTCGAGCATCTGTTTGAGCGTATCGAGCTGCGTGCGGCAGTGGTCGATCGCATGCATCACCCCATCGTCTGCCTCAACCTCGTTCCAGGCACCGCGTCGCAGCGACTGGCCGAAAGCCAGGCGCAGATCACGCGCGGCCTTGGCGGTGGCATCGGTCTGTTCGAGGATCTTCGGCAGATCGCCCGCCTCACGGTGATACTCGGCCTGGGTATCGCGCGTCAGGTCGACGATCTGGCGCGTACTCACGGTAGTGCCGAAAAAATTGCTCGCGACCTCGGGCAGCTGGTGCGCTTCATCGATGATGAAGGCATCGGCACCGGGCAACAGCTCGCCGAAACCGTCGTCCTTGATCGCGAAATCGGCGCACAGCAGGTGATGATTGACGACCACCACGTCGGCCTCCTGCGCGCGCCGACGCGCCTCGACCAGGTGACACTTGCTCCACGCCGCACACTCCTGGCCCAGGCAGTTGTCGGTGGTCGAGGTCACCAGCGGCCAGATGCTGGCATCTTCGGGAATATCGGCAAGCTCGCTGATATCGCCGCGTTGGGTCGTGCCCGCCCAGTCGCGCACCTGCAGCAACCAACGCAGACCCTCGGGCGTGTGGCCGCGGCTGTCCTGCAGATTGGTCTCCATGCGATGCACGCACAGATAGTTGGCGCGGCCCTTCAGTAGGGCGACCTTGGCGGGGCTGGCCATGGCATCGCGCAGGCGGGGCAGATCGCGCAGAAAGAGTTGGTCCTGCAGGTTGCGGGTACCGGTGGAGATGATGACCTTCTGCCCGGACAGCAACGCCGGTACAAGGTAGGCGAAGGTTTTGCCGGTACCGGTGCCGGCCTCGGCGATCAGTTGGCCGCCCTGCTCCAACGCCTCGGCGACCGTGTTGGCCATCTCGAGCTGCTGCTGACGATAGGCGAAACCCTCAACGGTGCGCGCCAACAGCCCTTCGGGGCCGAGTACATCATCGATATCCATTCGCTATACAGAAAACGCGGCAATCAGCCGGTCTGGTTGTCCCACACGCCGTCCTGGCGACCGTTGACCTTGTCCCAGACGAGTTCGCCGATCACCTTGAAGCGCGCCACCGACATGGCGCCGCGCTTCTGCCGGCTGCTGCTGGACGCATCCACGAACTCGGCCAGGTCATCACGCGAGGCCTGGTAGATCTCGTAGGGCTCGTAGTCTTCGTCCATCAACACCAGCACCACCGCGTCCCATTGCTGGTTCATCTTGAGCTGGCCGATGCGTTGTCCGCTCTTGCTCTCGTCGAAGATGGTGCGGCTCTTGATCTGGATGCGTGCACCGCTCTGCGGATCGACGGCGTCCCAGCCGGCCTCGGCATTCGACGACGGCTCGAGGTTCAACAGGCGGGCGGCGTCGTGTTCGGCGATCTCATTGCTGATGCCGGGCAGCGGTTTACCCATCGTCCGGCGATATTCGGCCGCCAGCTGGCGGGCTTGCGCAATCAGTTTGTCGGCGGCGTAGGGATTGCTCAAACGGGCATCACTCTCGGTCTAGTACCGAGATTCTATACCGAAGCGGCGTAAGACTTCAGTGCGACAGGGAAATTCACCGCGACCAACGCGGTGAGGTCCAGCCGCCGCACTCAGCTCTTCGGCGGTTCCCAGTAGCCGAATGCCTGGCCTGCCGGTGGTGCGGCCGGCTGCGCGGCGGGCTTGGAAACATCGTCGTGCACATGACGGGCAAAGCCGCACAGCTCGTCGAGAAAGGCTTCGCGGTCGGCCGGCGGCATCGAGCGTTGGTTGGCAAGTATGTAGCCGGTCACGGCGACCAGGTATTGCATGACAACCCCGGCGTCGGCGTCCGGGTCTTGTTTCAACACCGCCTGTTGGATGTCGTCGAGTAGTTCGGATGAAAGCTGGATATCGGCCATGGCGTGCGGGCTCCGTTTAGTTCAGCGTGATGCGGCTGCCTGGTTCTCAGCATACCGCGCCCCGGAGGCGTCGCCCATGGCGCGCTTGGCACCGGCAATCAGCAACCAGTTGCGGCGACGCAGATCGCGATCGTTGGCACTCGCCAGTGCATTCGATTTGGCAGCAAGCTGGACGACCAGCGCGTGGCGCTGCTGGGCCATGCGAACCTCGGCGAGGCGGTTCCACAGCGCCGCATCGTCGGGCGAGATACGCAATGCCCTTTCAAGGCTGACGGTGGCGCCGTCGAGATCACCGGCGCGCTGCTGATCGCTCGAACGCCGCATCAGCACCTCGACGGCCCGTTTCGGTGCGGGTTTGGCGAATTTAGGCTGTGCCGGCGGCTTGTACGCCGCGATCTGCGGGCGGCCGTCGGTCGGCGGCGGTGTTTCGCTACGCGTTTCGACATCGGCCGGGCGGTCGGTACGGGTATAACCGCCACAGGCCGCCAGAACCATGGTCAATCCGACCAGCACGATGCCGCGCACGGCGGTGCGCCAGCGATCACCCACAAACTCAAGCATGAACTCTTTCCACCTGGCTAATTACTGAGCGCCGAGATTACTGGAACAGGTTTTGAAGGAAACCCCCTAAACCGCGTTGTTCGACGCATTCCGCGGTTTCCGTCGGCTCGGAACCGGAAATGTACGGGAACGCCACCGCACCTTCGCAGGTTTCCGCGGCCAGACGACCGTATTGATCGACCCAATGATATTCAACCCCGGGCGGCAACACGAGTTGCAGCGAGGCATTGTCGATGTTGGCCATCAGGTCGGCCCAGACCGGCAGGGCACCGCTCGCCCCAGTCAGACCGGTGGATGCATTGTCGTCGCGACCGACCCAGGCAACCGCCACGCGGTCGGCCGAAAAGCCGGCGAACCAGCTATCGCGCAGATCGTTCGTCGTGCCGGTCTTGCCGGCAACCTGCAGACCGCCGGAAAGATACCGCGGCAGTGCAGCGGCGGTGCCGGCCTCGGTCACCTCGACCAGGTTACGCGTCAACAGAAACACCGCCGCCGGATCGGCCGCCTGACTCACGGTCAGCGGATAACGCTGCAGGGGTTGCTGACGTGCATCGAGTACCGCGCGGATCGATTTGAGCGGTGAGCGGAAGCCCCCGGCGGCGATCGTCTGGTAGACCTGGGTCACTTCGAGCGGCGACAGCGAAACCGAGCCGAGCAGCAATGAGGGATAAGGCGGGATGTCGCGATTCACACCGAGCGCATGCAGCGTGGAGATGATCGGTGGCAGCCCCATCTCAAGACCGAGATTGACCGTCGCCAGGTTGAGCGAGCGCGCCAACGCCTCGTGCAACGGTACCTCGCCATAGACCTGGCGGTCGTAGTTTTTCGGTTGCCAGCGCTGACCACCGCGTAGCGTGATGTCGACCGGCTGGTCGTCGATCAGCGAACTGAGCGTGTAGCGCGAGGGTTGCGACAGCGCCGTGAGATAGACCGCCGGTTTGACCAGCGAGCCGATCGGACGCACCGCATCGAGGGCACGATTGAAACCGCTGTAGCCGGCATCGCGGTCGCCCACCAGCGCCTGGATCTCGCCATCCTGGGCCGACGACACCACCAACGCACCCTGCAGACTGCCGGCTTCGATACCACGCGCCTTCTCGATCTGCGCCAAACGCTTGCGTAGTGCCTTGACCGCCTGTTGCTGTACCCAGGGATCGAGCGTGGTGAAGATGCGCAGCCCTTCCGATGTGAGGTCTTCCTCGCGGTAGTCGCGGCGCAATTGGCGACGCACCAGATCGACGAAGGCCGGCACACGGTAATCGTTGGCCGAGCCACGTTTGGTCACACCCAGCGGCTGCTTGCGCGCCGCGTCGGCGGTCGCCTGATCGATAAAGCCCTGTTCAAGGATCTGCGTGATCACCAGGTTGCGACGTTCCAATGCCCGCTGCGGGTGCTTGCGCGGGTTGTAGTAAGACGCACCACGCACCAAGCCCACCAGCAACGCCGTTTCATGCAGGCGCAGTTCGCGCAGCGGCCGGTTGAAGTAGAAATGCGCACCGAGGCCGAAGCCGTGGATCGCGCGATCGCCCTCCTGGCCGAGGAAGATCTCATTGGCGTAGGCCTCGAGAATCTCGTCCTTGTCGTAGCGTGCGTCGACGATCAGGGCCATCAAGGCCTCGTTGAACTTACGCCACAGCGAACGCTCCGAGGTCAGGATGAAATTCTTGACCAATTGCTGGGTCAGCGTGCTGCCGCCCTGCACGGTTCGACCGGCGCGAATGTTGGCGATCATGGCGCGCGCGATACCGCGCAGGTCAACGCCGGCATGATCGTAGAAGCGGCGATCTTCGACCGCCAACAGCCCCCAGATCAGGTGATCTGGCAGGTCGCTGCGCTTGACCAGGACACGGTCTTCGTTGTGCGCCGGATAGATGCTGCCGACCAACGCCGGTTCGAGTCGCACCAGGTCGAGATTGTCGCTCCCCTGCCCGCGCATCCGGGTGATGCCGGCGCGTGAGGTGTCGACGACAATCGTCCGCCCCTGCTCATCGCCGTCCCAGAAATGGAAATCGCGGGTATGGATCGTGAAGCGGTTACCCTTCTGCGACCACTGCGCCGGTCCGCTGACCTTGGAAACCGCGCGATAACCGAGAAACTGCAGCTCGGCCTTCAATTGGGCCGGCGATACGCTGGCACCGACGTAGAGGTCGAGTGGACGCGCAAAAATCTGTGCCGGTTCCGCCCAACGTTTGCCGTCGAACTTCACCCGCACCGTCTTGCTGAGATAGACGCTGTAGCCGCCGATCACCAGCGCACCGAAGACCACCAGCCCGAGCAGTACCCGCCACCAGATTCTCGGTTTTTTTGTCGTTGTCTTGCGTTTGCCTCGGCGACGAGTGCTCGCTTTCTTTTTTTTCGCTGCCATGAATGCTTCTACTCAACTCTTCTGTCGGCGCGTTTCGGGACCGGTCGTCCTTGCGGCGCGCGTATCTTCGCGTACTTGAGGCGCCAAGCGAAGGAGCTGTATCGCAAAAACGTTTCCCTTCCACCCCTTAAGGTTTTGCCAAGCTTCGACGATACTCTTGTCATCATGGATTGAATGGATAGGATTCCAGTTCGTGCAGATATCGATTGCCAAGCTCGCCGGCTTATTGATCGCGCTGCTGATCACGGTCACTGTGATCACTACCGGCACCGGCCTCTACGTCTTGCAGTCCAACTACCAAACGCTCGAAACAAGGCAGGAAGCCGAAGCACTCGATACTGTGCGCAATGCCGCAATCGCGGTACGCAACCAGGTTCAGTTCTACCAGGGCATTCTGCACCTGATGGCCAACAATCCCGAAGTCGGCAACCTGCTCGAGTTCGGCGAAAGCCAGGATATGACCGATTGGTCGCTGAACGTCGCACGAGTTCTGCCCGGTTCCCTCGGCACCGCGTTGGTGTCGCAACACGGCGTCGTGTTCGGCGACCCGCTTGCCCAACGCATCGGCGACGCCTGCCAAAATGACATGCGCAAGCTGTCGCACGGCGAACATATCGGGTACCCACTATTGCATACCGACGTTGCCGGCCTGGAGCATTTCGATCTGCTGACCACGATCGTATCGCCATCCGGCGAGACCGCGGGATCGTTGTTCGTCAGCTTCCGTCTCAGCGTGATCGAGGACCTGCTGAAGAACATGACGCGCGACGGCGACCAGTTCGAACTGCGCGATGCCGCCGGCTCGGCCCGCCTGGTCACCGGTGCGACTGCCGGCTTTCAGGAACCCGCGGTCTACTCGGCCACTATTCCGGAGACCGAATGGCAGCTGGTGCTGCGCCGGCCGGGCGTCGAATCGCGTTCGTATATCACCGAGATGCTGGCCACCGATATCGCCATTCTCACGTTGGCTGCCGTCGTCATCATCTACCTGGTGCGGCGCACCTTGTGGCGCTTCAAATCCGATATGTCGCGCGTGCATTCGACGCTGGCCGACGTGCTCGCGGGGCGCTACCAGTATTCCGACAGCAACACCTCGATCAAGGAAACGCAGATCCTGCTCAGCGACATCCAGCACCTGGCGCTGAAGATCCAGACGCAGCGCGACGAACTGCGCCACCAATCGCTTTCCGACCCGCTTACCGGCGTATTCAATCGACGCTACTTCGACCTGATGCTGGCCCACCTGCATGAACAATCGCGCCGCCAACGGCCGTCGATCCTGGTGATCATCGACCTCAACGATTTCAAGCACATCAACGACGAGTTCGGTCACCACAGCGGCGACCGTGTGCTGCGCAATACCGCGGCTTACCTGCGCTCGCGTATCCGTGCGACCGATATCGTCGCACGCCTGGGCGGTGATGAATTCGCGCTGATCCTGACCAATATGCTGCCCGAGGCGTTGGAAGAATGGCTGACGGCGCTGATTCATGACTACGATCACCAACTGATGGAAAACTCGACACCGTCTGTCGACAGTTGTCAGTTCAGTATCGGCGCCGCCTATATCGATGCCGACGTCTACGCTACGCCTGCCGATGTCTTCGACGCCGCCGACACTGCGATGTATGCAATCAAGCAACGCCGTTCGATCCGTCACAGCCGCTTCGCCGTCGCCCGCCCCGACCCCGACAAAACCGCTAAAGCACTATAGGGCGCGCAGTAACCACGTAACGTTGCTGTGTGCCGCTATCAACGCCTTCGAACGGATAGCAGGTGACCAGGCGCAACTGATCGCCATCCAGGGGATCGGTCAGGCCGACCTCGTCCTCGTGGTACACGGCGCGCTGTATGACCTGATAACGACGCGCACGACCGTCGCTGATCTGTAGTTCGAGTTCGTCGCCGTCGCGCAGCTCTTTCAGCCAGCGAAAATGGGTATCGCGGTGACCGCTGAGCACCACGTTGCCCGCCTGCCCGGGCCGGGCCGAGTCATGGATGTGACCCGGACCAAACGCCAGCACCCGGCCGCTCGAACCGGACAACACCACCTGCTCGATACCCAGGCGCGGCTGGGTGAGTCGCGCCAGTGGCACGGTGTCGGCCCACGGCCAGGGTTTGGGCGATGCCTCACCGGCCAGGCGTCGCTCCCACGCGGATTCCAACAGGCCTTGGGCAAGCCATGCCTTGGCCGGAATGTAGGTACCGTAAGCGACACACGCCAGGCCGCAGACCAACAACAGTCTCTGCAGCGACCCGCGCATCAGGCGTTCCTCCAGCGGCGCGAAGCGAGCCCGGCCAGCAACAACAGCGCACAACCCGCCCATAGGTAAAGGCGTGCATCGGTAGCTGTGCTCGGCAGTCGGCCGAATACCGCTTGTGCGGACCATCCCGCGGGCAGGCGCGCCGCGACCTCGCCGGACTTCAGCTGATCTTGCTGCGGCCGACTCGGCGTGCGGTCGACGGCAACCAGGCTCGTATAGCGACTCACCAGATGGTGATCGAGCGCCAAATCGACTACCGCACGCTTGACCACATCGGCGCTTTCGCCCATGACCAGACGCGCCATCCAATCGGCAATGGTGCGGCGGGCCCACAAGGCGTGCACGCCACTGCCCTTTCCGCCGCCATGCAGATCCACTGAATGGCTCCAGCGCTTTGTACCCAGCCGACCCACGATCTCGACGCGCGTCGGCGCTTGCGCGGCGCTGACGGCGACCACCAGCGGTTCGCCGGCGTACAGATCGGGAACCGTGCGCGGCGCCTGATCGACCACCGTCAGCGCATCGTCGTGGTACCAACGGAGCTGCACATCGGTAAGCACGGGAGAACTGAGTTGGGTAAACAACGCACCGATTTTGGCTTCGACCTCGGCAGTACTCCCGACATAGGTGAAGGTGCCGCGACCAAACTCGGCAGCCTTGCGCATGAACAGGGCATTCGGTGCAGAACCGATGCCGACGGTAAACAGTCGGCTGCGGCCCAGCCGGGCGGCGATCAACTCAAACAGCTGCTGCTCGTTGCCGACAGCGCCATCGGTCATGAACACGATCTGGCGCAACAGGCCATCGGATTGTTCATCGCGCAGCGCGGCCCGCATCGCCGGCAACATCTCGGTACCGCCATCGGCTTGCAGCCCGGCGATGTAGCCTCGCGCCTCGGCCAACGTGGTCGCATCGACCGCTACGGCATTCGGGAACAGCGACTGCGTTGTGCTGTTGAATTGCACGATATTGAACCTGTCCTGCGGCCGCAGTTGCTGCAGTGCCTTGTGTAACGCTGCTTTCGCCTGCACCAAGGAATCGCCGTGCATCGAACCCGAGGTATCGACAACGAGAATCAACTCGCGCGATACCGTGGGTAACACCTCGCGCGTCTTCGGCGGCATGACCATCAGCAAGGCATAGTGATCGTCGCCCCACGTTTCGTTGAACAATGCCGCGCTGGGTTGTTGCGACAGGATCGGCTGCCACTGCAACACGAAATCGCGGTCGGCAACCGTCCCGCCGCTGGCCAACGTAACGCGATAGGTGCCGCTGCCGGTGTTGTCGATAATCACGGGATGATTGGCGCTGTCGATTTGCGCCAGTTCCAGACCCACGTCGAGTTCCACCGTCAGCCGCACCGGGTTGAAATCTTGCGGCGCGCCGGCGGCGACCGGGGGCGTTATCCGATCGGCATCCGGCACCTGGTCTGTCGGCACCGCCCAACCCTGACGAACGCTATTGTCGCTTGCCGGCTCCGCTGGCGCGCCCGGTATGTAGCGCGGCGCCACGACCATCGGGAATCGCAGCGAATAGCTGTCGTCACGCCAGAGCAGCGATTGTTGATACTCGATCTCGACCAGCACCGTATCGCGCGGTGGGATGTTGGCGACGGCGGTGGTGAACACATTGGCGCGCTGTTGATCGAGCAGGCTGGCACCCTTACCCGCGGCCTTGGCCTGCTCGTAGAGTCGCTTCGCTTGCGCCTTTTCCTGAATCTCGCCTTCGATCACGCGCTCGTTATAGACCAGCCGCATACGATCGACCGCGCTGTCTTCCGGCAGGGGAAACACGTAGATACCTTCGACCCAGGCATCGCCCGGGTTGGTGAAGCGTTGCTGAACCCGAACGCGGGCGATCGCGCCGGTCACGTCGATAAACACATCGGTCTGCAATTGTGGGGCGAACCCGAGCTCTTTGCCTTCGGCACCATAGAGCCTCAGCCCCTGTAAGGACTCGTTGTCGGCGGCCGCCGCCGGCATGGTGAAAGCCAACACCGCCAGCGCGAGAACCACGCTGCCGGCCACACCCACCAAGAGTGCCCGGCTCAGCAGGCCGAGCCAGGCAAATCGATCAGTCTGTGCCACGGCGGCGACTCCCTGTTGGCTGCACCTGGCGCTGCCAGGTATGCCCCGCCGGCTTTGCCGACGCGCAATACATAAACTCCTCGCTCAGCGGCTGCAGCACGCCGCTTGCGCCCAATAAGAGCCAGTGCTCGACCGGTCTGCCTTGCCGCGTGCGATCTCTGCGCATATCCATGTCGTTTCCTCCAACTTGAACCAGCGTGCCCTCCCTGGCGGGGATCGGCCTCATGGCCCGCGCCGGTATGTGGGCAATTAAACGCGCACGAAATGGCACAGCGATCGCGGCAGACGGGAAAATCGCGGACGAAAAGTGGCAAAACGCAGGCACATGATTTTTTGCAGTTAAACTGCGCAGCACAACGCATTAATGGATTACGCACACGCATGGCCCGAACCATCGCCATCGTCGAAGACGAACCCGCCATCAGAGAGAACTACGCCGACCTGTTCCGCCGCCAAGGCTATCGGGTCGAAACATTCGCCGAGCGCGCCACGGCAGCCGAAGCACTGAGCCGCCGGCTACCCGATCTGGCGATCCTCGATATCGGTCTCGGCGACGAGTTCGACGGTGGATTCGAACTCTGCCGTCGGCTGCGCAGCCTGTCGGCGACCTTGCCGATCATCTTTCTGACCGCGCGAGACAGCGACATCGACGTAGTCGCCGGCTTGCGCGTCGGTGCCGACGATTACGTCACCAAGGATGTCAGTCTTCACCAACTCACCGCGCGGGTCAGCGCCTTGTTCCGACGCATCGACGCCCAGCATGAACAGTCTCACAGCGAAGGCGTCATCGAAGAAGGGGCTCTGCGGCTGCAGGCCGAGCAGATGCGCGTTACCTGGCGGGATCAGGCCGTCGAACTCACGGTCACCGAACTGTGGATTCTGCACGCGCTGGTGCGCAATCCCGGTCATGTAAAGAGTCGCGAGCAACTCATGGAGGCAGCCGACACCTACGTCGACCTGGCGACGATCACCTCGCACATCAAACGCATTCGCAAGAAGTTCCAGCGCGTCGATCCGGATTTCGATGCGATCGAGGCTGTGTACGGGGCCGGCTATCGGTGGCTGACGCAGGACTGACGACGATGGCGGGTCGACCTCGTTTCTGGCATCGCGTTCGTTTCAAACTGCTGTTGGTGTCGCTGACGCTGCTCGGCATTCCGTGGGCCGGCTATCGCTTTATCCAAGAGACCGAACACTTTCTGCGCGACGCGCAAGATCAGGCACTGCAGACGACGGCAAATTCAGTCGCCAACATCATGCATGCGCAGCAGGACGTGTTTCACGATGTCGCCAGACCGGGTTCGGCGCTCACCTTTCGCAACCTGTTTCTGCACAGCTTCGACAAGCCGCCCCAGGTCGATGGTTATCGCGATGAATGGGAACGCGACAAACACAATTTCATCACGCTCGAATCCGTCGATGGCACCCTCGAAGCGCGCATCCTGTTGGGTTCTCATGGCCGTTATCTCTATCTATTGCTCGGCGTCAAAGACCCGAAAACCGTGTTTGGCGAACACGGCGATGCGGTCGACATCGCTTTCACCGACGCAGATGGCGTGCTGCAACGCTACCGCTTGCAGCCACAGGCACCCGGTTGGGTGGTAGCGCGACGGCAACGCTTCAAGACCGATCCGAATGATCCCGAACACATTCAGCGTCTGCTCGACTACGAGCCGGCCATTCGCGGCGACTGGCAGGCCGATCGCAACGGCTATACGTTGGAACTGCGCATCCCGCGCAATCGCATCGGCGATCGCTTTTCACTGCGTATCTTCGATAGCTCCACCGATCAGGTACTGGCGAGCGGCCGGATGTTTCCGGCCGATGCGGTTGGTCGGATCGTACGCCCGGCCGATCAGTTGCAGGCCGTGTTGGCATCCGTCACGCCGCCGGCCACCCGCATCTGGGTGACCGATCACCAGGGATTGGTTCTCGCCCGTTCCGGCCAGCTCGACGAGGATGCGCCGTTGAGTACCGACGCCGAGCGTATGCCGTGGTTTATTCGGCGCCTGATTCTCGCGGTGTTGCCGCACGATGCCGATGCGGTGGCCGATCTGCCCGACGACCGCAGCGACCTTTACGTACAGCCGGTTGTCGACGCGCTGCGCGGAACACCCGCCAACTTCCGCCGACAGCCGCGTCACGGTCACGCCGTGGTGGTCAGCGCCGCAGTACCTATTCGGCGCAGCGACGGCATACTCGGCGCCGTGTTGGTTGAGCAGACGACGAACGCCATCCTGTCGATCCAGAACCTCGCGCTGCAACGGCTGTTCGGTGTGACCCTGTTGTTGTTCGCCATCACCAGTCTTGGCCTGCTGGTATTCGCCAGCCTGCTGGCATCGCGCATCACGCGACTGCGGGACCGGGTGGAATCGGCAGTCAGCCACGACGGCAGGATTATCGGTACGCTGCAACCCGATCGCTCCAAGGACGAGGTCGGCGACCTCGGACGCAGTTTCGCCAGCGTGTTGAAACGACTGCACGAATACAATCACTATCTCGAAGCGATGGCATCGCGACTTGCACACGAGTTGCGCACGCCCTTGGCCGTGGTTCGCAGCTCGCTCGACAATGCCGAGCAGTCGGCAGACAGCGACCGGCCTGCCTACTTGAATCGCGCCCGCGACGGCGCCGAACGCCTCGAGCAAATCCTGATCCGCCTGCGTGAAGCGACCGGTCTTGAACAGGCGTTGCATAGCGCGGAGGTCGTGCACTTCGACCTGGCCGACCTGCTACGTCACCAGGTCGACGGCTACCGCGTACTCCATCCCGGCGTGAACTTGCAGCTCGACATTTGCGCACAAGCCATGCCGTTCGATGGCGTACCCGATCTGATAAGCCAGGCGCTGGATAAACTGATCGGCAATGCGGTCGATTTTCACGAGAACGATACGCCGATCGTGATTGCTCTCGACGCCGGCCCGAAGGCCGTGCGTCTTTCGGTGACAAACACCGGCCCCCACCTGCCCGATGGCGGCGCCATTTTCCAATCGATGTACTCGGGGCGCGCCGGGCGTCAGGACGAACCGCACTTGGGTCTCGGTCTGTACCTGGTGCGCCTGATCTGCGAGTTCCATGGCGGCGAAGCCGGCGCCGAAAACACGGCCGACGGGGTGAGCGTCGGCATGTCTCTGCCGCGCGACCGGGTTCACGCCTAAACCGGATGCTTATTCCGGTATTGCGTTTGCGCAATGCCTACCTTTTGACAACTGGTTCAAGGTAGTCCCCATTCGCGCGCACACGGCACTCAAAAGCTGTTGGCTCGCGCCGATAGGGAATATGAAACCGGTAGTGCTGACATTATGAACAAGCGTCCTGACAAAACCCGCGACGAACAGAGCATGCTGCTATCCAGCGGTGTGCAGGCACACAAGTTTGCGTCAAAACCGGCTGCAAAGACTCCCTCGAGCCTGGCAAAGGGATTCTGGTGGCCAGTCAGCGTCATCTGCATCGCGCTGGTTATTCTGCTGCGTCACGGCGGCGCCTGAACGCAGTCTCCCACTCTACGCTTTCGCTCGCTTAAGCCGCTCAAGGCGCCGCTTGGCCCGACGACTTCGCGCACCGGTTTTTTTTCGAAACTGTTCAGTCAGTGTTCAGCCTGCACTTTCTAGGATGTCCGCAAGGGTCGAGAAACGGCCCGGCATTCAGTCAAAACGGAGAGAGCATCCATGAACACTTTGAAGAAATCACTGATTGCACTGACGGTCGCCGTCGCCGCCTTGTCGGGCGCGGCCCAGGCACATGGTGGCGAGCGCTACGGCCATGAACACCGACACGGCCATCACAAGGGCGACTGCTTCATCTGCACGGTCGACAAACGCCAGGCCAAACAGAAAAAACGCATCCGCGAAGGCGTACGCTCGGGCGAGATCACCCAGCGTGAGCTTCACCGGATTCGCGAACAACGTCGCGAAGTCAGGTGGCTCGAGCGCCACTTCGGCGAAGACGGCCACTACTCGCGAGGTGAACGCAAGCGACTGGTTAAGGAACTGGACAAAACCAGCCGTATGATTGCGCGCAGCAAACACAACGACGCACATCGCCATAGTGATCGCTACGCATACCACAACGACGATCGCCGCTACGACCGACGCTGGTAACACGCCGGCACAAGACTGCACCGGGTGTGTCTGACCTCGCCCGGTGCGATCTTCGGCGTTACTGCCCCTCACGGCGGTGACGCCTTTTTTCGTCATTGCGCTGGCCCCGCTCAGCCGCATCACGTTAGGATGCGGCGAATCACCATCGCGACATTACGGAGCCACACGTTGGACTGTCAGACCCTGAACGAGCAATTCGGTATTTCAGGTCATGTGTCGGTCACCCCCGGCAAGGGTGGGCGCCCGGTTATCCAGATCGACAACGAGGAAGCACGCGCCGAGATATCGTTGTATGGCGGCCAGCTGCTGAGCTACAAGCCGAAGGCGCGACAGCATGACGCCTTGTTCGTTAGCGATGCGGCCTACTATGTGGACGGCAAGGCCATCAAAGGCGGCATACCGGTTTGCTGGCCCTGGTTCGGAGACGATCCGGAAAAACGAGGACGTGGCGCACACGGCTTTGTTCGCAATCGATACTGGTTGCTGACCGAGACTCGCCAGCCGGATGCCAAGCACACACGCATCACGCTGACCATCAACGACGACGATTCGAGCTACGCCCTGTGGCCCCATCGCTTCGCGCTTAGCATTACGTTTACCATCGGTCAGACACTGCGTGTCGAGCTGCGCACGAAGAACCGCGATGCGAAGCCGTTCGCCATCACCCAGGCGCTGCACACCTATTTCGCTATCGGCGATATAGGTAAGACACGGGTAAGCGGACTCGATCGACGCGACTACCTCGACAAGGTCGCCGGTTTTGCGCGCCGCAGCCAGCGTGGCGATGTGACGTTCGACGGCGAGGTCGACCGCATCTATCTCGACACCAACAAACCGCTCGCCATTATCGACGAGGCCTGGTCGCGACAGATTTTCATCGATGCAAGCCACAGCCGGACAACGGTCGTATGGAATCCCTGGGCGGCAATCTCAGCAAACAGTGCCGACCTGGGGGATGATGACTTTAAGCGCTTTGTCTGCGTTGAAACCGCCAATGCCGCGAACGAAGTGATCGACGTTGCGCCGGACCAAAGCTATACCCTCGCCGTCGAATACCGCGTCACCGATCAGCATGTGGTCGCACACAACGGATAACAAACGACGACCACTGCACCAAACAACGAATTCTGGGGACTAAAAAAGGGCGTCACACCCGGCGAACCAGTGGTTCGCCGGGTTTTTTATTGCCGCTATCGCGCCCGTGACGTGTTACACGGCGCCCCAGGCTTCACGCACCACATCGGTACGGCTTCCCAGCGCATCATCATAGGTCGAAGCCGGGTATTTCGGTTTGTAGTCTTTGAACGCGTCGACCACGGTCAGCATCTTGTCTTCTGCCGACTGGCCTTTGAGATCGGATTTCTCGAGGTAACATTCGTCGAGCAACTCGTTCCAGATCATACCTTGCGTGGTCGTAATCAAGACGTAGTTCTGGCCTTCGAGCTCAACCTGGCAGTTGTCGGCCAGGTTGTCGATGTAGAAGATCGCCAGACAGTTGTCGGCAAGATCGCCACCGAAGCGCTCAACGAAGTGCGGCAGCTCATCGACATCGGCAAAATTGCCGCCGATGAAACGGATCTTCTCGTCATCCGCAAGAATACAGGCCTGTTTGACCAGCGCGATCGGCGGATTGCTCTTCTTTGCAGCTTCGTTGTAGTCACCCTCTTTGGCGACCAGGTCACCGCGGAAGGCATACAGGCCCTTCTCACTCGTAGCGCCCATCAGCGTGGTCAGCCACATCAGTCCTCTTTCTTTATACGTGTCCAGCAACATCGGTTGACTCCGAAAAACAGGTGAGAGCGCCGTACGGCGCGGTTAATAAGCTTGTAGGAATTCCCCCAAACGCAGACTGCGCGCCTGTCGCAAACACGACCCTGCCCGACTCGACCCGCCACGAACGAGATTGCCGAAGCACAGCCAAGATGCTGAATACACGCCGATTTTTTGACCCATGCCCGACGGCAGCACCAAAGCTCGGTCGTGTGGGATATTCCCTTCGAGTACAGGTTGAGCAGAAACCGTGCCGATCGAACAGCGGGCGCGCCGAAACGCGCAGGCGGGAGCGAAACATACTGCGGGAAAGCGACAATGGAACTGCGGCCCACCATCGCGGTCTGCAGAATAGGAAACCCTGACGGGGCCGGGAGAGCGAAATGCCGATAGCACGCCAACAACGGAGCCCGCGACTCAACGCTGTCCGCTCGTTTGCGGGAATCCGCGATTCGGCAACCGGACTGTTGCACGCGTGGCTACCGGCGGCATGTGTGGGCCTGGCACTGACCTCGACCGTCATCGCCGCCCCGCCACCCGGCGACGTGTCGCAGTTGCAACAACTCAATCGCAGCAACAACGCCGCGTTGGACTACCTGCAACGACCAACCGGTGCCCCTTCATCGTCGATCCCCCAGATACCGGATGCACAGCGTCGCCTGGACAGCCACCAACGTGCGCAACAGCGCTGGCTGCAGGAAAGACAACGCCGTGAACTGCTGATGCTGAATCAGCGCGCACGCATCAACCCCAACCCCGCAGTACCCGACCGACTGCAAGGCATCAACATGCAGCGCCGCTTCCAGCTACAGCAGCAGAATCAGCTGAACCGGTTCCAGTTACAACGCGGTTCTCCGCTGCGTTGAGCAGCGCCTCACGCTGCCGCTCAGAACCTTGCGCCCTTGATGCGGTCGATCAGGAAACCGGTCAGATATCGCAGCACCTGCTGCAACAGGCTGTAGCGATCGACATCTCTGTCGGCTGAATAACCAACATCGTAGTGCCGGTTGGCAAGCACCGTGTCGTGCACGAACGCCAGCTTGCGTACCGCCCCGTCGGACAGTACGAAGGGATAGGCATCCTGCAAGCCCATGCTGCGGTTGAGACTGTTGAGGGCATGAGTCATCGGCAGCCAGTGCCTGATCACCTCGTCGAAGTCGTCGACACGATAGGCATCGAACCGTGGGTCGGCTCGGTGCACACTACCATCGGCCAGCCGACGCTCGACGCGTACACCATAGTGCGCCGCCGTTTCCAGCGTATCGATGATGTGCAGGTAGTGGGCCCAGCTCTCCGCCCAATCCTCCCACGGATGGGCGCTCGCATAGCGCGAGATGAAATGCTGCTGCCAATCGCCCGGTGCACCGTGTTCGTAGTACCGGTCCAAGGCCGCGCCGTAATCTTCTCGCTCATCACCGAACTGTTCGCGAAATGCAGCCAGGCGATCACTGTCGGCAATAAGACGCTCCCAGTAGTAGTGACCGATCTCGTGCCGAAAGTGGCCAAGCAGCGTGCGGTATTTCTCGTTCAAGTCGAGCCGCGTACGTTCACGTGTCGGGGCATCCGCCTCGTCGACGCTGATGGTGATATGCCCGCTCGCATGTCCGGTGATCACCTGTGCGCCGGGTGAGGCATCCGCCGCACTCAGAAACGAGAACGCGAGTCCATGTGCCGGATCTGCCGACTTACCTTTGAGCGGCAAACCAAGCTTCATCAGGCTGTAGATCAAGCGGCGCTTGCTGCGTTCGAGGCGGTACCAGCGCTCTGTGAAGCCGGGTCGGGACAGATTCGGTATTACCGCATTCAGCTCGCAAGCCAGGCAGTAACCGTGGGGCGAATCCATCGGGACCATCCAGTTGCAGACATCATGGGCCGCGTAGTTCGTGCACTTGCGATAGCGCCTCGCCGGTGCGATATCGGCCAACGGCGACCAACTACCATCCCGGTTGGGGCGCAACGCGGACACGCGCAACACTTCGGCGATAACCCCCAGTTCGTGTCCGCACTGTGTACATCGGGTGTTCTCGAAGTAGACGGCGTTGCCGCAGGCGTCGCAGTGAAAGGTTCGCATCGATTCAGTTTGAGTTGACTTGCATACCGCTATGTTAGGGGTGCGGAATAGGCCTCGCCAGTGACACGAAAAAAGACATCACCGATCAACCCCTATTCGCGACCAGGCTCAAGGACCGTATACGGTCGGATAACACCATGCAGTAAAACACTATGCCAAACACGGATATCAGATGTACTGTAGTTACACCAGGGATTGTTGAAAAGGACAGTCTGGAATGAACAACCGCTACTACCCGCTGCTCGTTGCATTGACACTGGCCATTCTCTCTGGCTGCTCAAGTCTCAGCTACCGCGAGCCGGTGCGAATCAGCGTAGCAGGCATCGACCCGTTGCCCAGTGAGGGTCTGGAGGCGCGTTTCGCTATTACGCTACGGGTGCAGAACCCCAACGAGACGGCGCTCGAATTCGACGGTGTGTTCATCGATCTCGAACTGGAAGATCGCAGTTTTGGCAGCGGGGTCAGCGACCAATCGGGTTCTGTGCCGCGCTACGGCGAAAGCCTGGTCACGGTACCCGTGGTGGTTCCGCTCACCTCGATATTGCGCCAGATATTGACTATCGCAGATCGCGAAGGCTCCGCCGAGCGCTTCAGTTACCGGCTACGCGGCCACCTCGGTGGAAACAGCCTGTATCGCGGCATGCGCTTTGACCACGAAGGCGTCTTCGAACTCGGCACACTCTCAACCCAATGAGCATGGCCGCCGAATCTCGGATGTTTGTTGAACCACGGCGATTCAAAGCAAGGGCTGCCGAATCAAGATCAGGCCGGACGACACCCGGTCGTATCGGGCAAGGAACGCTTGCGGAAAGGTGAACGGCATCACCGCATAGCGCGATGCTGCGACAGGGCCACGCAAGGCGAGCGCCACTGACGCTCAAAGCAGCGCTTTCTCCGGATCCACCTTGTTCCATTCTTCCCACTTCCAGCTTCCGAGATCGAACTTAGGCGAGGCATCGAGAAAATCATGCGTGTGCACGACCAGTTGGTCTCGATCGATCAGCACGATCGCGTACGCGGGGGGCTCATGGCTGCCGGCGATAATGTCACCCGATCGGAAGTCCAGCCAGACTTGATGGTTGGTGGCACGCAAGGTACTGAAACCGATGCCTTTCCAGGATCCGCTCAACGGTCGATGCAGATGACCAAAGAACAGGTGGCGCACGTTGTCGTATTCATCCAGCAGCGCCCCCAAGGCGTCGGCATCGTCTTGCCGGATGCCGATATTGTCCATGGCAGCGATGCCGACCTTGAAAGGGGGATGGTGCATGAACAAGAAGGCATCCTGATCCGGGTATGCGTTCAATTGCTCGCGCAACCAGGCTCTCCGCGCTTGGCAGTAAGCGCCCTGGTGCGTGCCGGGCTGTACCGAGTCCAGAACATAGAAACCGCCCGCCGGCGTCTGCACACGGTATTGAACAAACCCGTTATCGTCGACGCCGAGACCCGAAAATCGGTCCAGAAGCAGCACACGGCTGTCATGGTTTCCCATAACGAGGCGGCAGGGTATCGCGAGTGTGTCCAGACATCGCGCAAGTGCCTCGTAGGCTTCGGGCTCGGCAGTATGCGCAAGGTCGCCGGTGATAATGCAGAGATCCGCGTCCGCATGGTCTTGATTGATGCTGGCAATGGCGGCTTGCAATCGGTCAAGGGGGTTCAAGCCGTAAATCTTTCTCCCCGGTTTGCACAAATGGGGATCTGTCAGGTGTATCAGTTTCATATCGCTCGTCGCGAGTCTGTCGACTGCATCTTGTGGAACGCCTTCCCTGGCATGGTTTGCCGGCCAGCTTTCTCCAATACAGACAAGCAAGCTGCCGCGCAGATCCTTTGTTGGAGCAATTCGATCGCTACTTGGTCGCCACCTTCTTCGGCAGCATGCTGCTGACCTCGTCGGCCATCTCCTCTATCACCGCCTGCATGTCGTCCTGCTCGCCTACGACCACCGATTCCATTGCGTCGTAAATGACTTGGGTAACAGCCAGTCCGTTGTCGCCCGGATAGGCGATCCACTCACGCAGCAGCGGCAGTTGGCGGACAGCGGTCTCTTTATTGGGATTCTTCTTGTAGAAGTCGGCAAGAATGATTTCGTTGGCGGCCTTGTTCGGCGGCATGTAGCCGGTTGTTTCCGCCACAGCGGCTGCGCCGACACCCGAGGTGATGAACTTGAGGAACGTCCATGCCGCCTGCAGGCGCTCGGGATCGTCAGAAGTAGAGACCAACATGGCGGCGTTGCCACCGGCCGGCAAACCGATGGGCGGGCCGTCGAAACCCGGCAACTCATTGGTCTTGAGCTCGAAATCACCCTTGGCGCGCTCAACTGCACCCAGAGCGGAAGTAGACCAATACATCATCGCTATCTCGCCAGCCGAGAACGATGCAAGCGCATCCTTCCACGAAAGGTTCTTCATCTCGCAGGTACGGAAGATGTCCTTCATGGTGTTCATGGCGGTCACGCCCTGGGCATTGTCAAAGTTGACCTCGCCGTTCTTGATGATCGGCGTATCCTGGCTCCACAACATGGCCTGCATGAACCAATTGCCGGTTATGTTCCAACCCCAGAAGATCGGATTCTTGACGCCGGACTCCTTCAGCTTCACGCAGGCATCAGTGACCTCATTCCATGTGGTAGGCAGCTTCTCGATACCGGCCTTCTTCATCATGTCCATGTTGTAATAGCCGACGGGCAGCGATACCGAAAACGGCAGCCCATAGACTTCATCGTTGAAAGTTCCCAGGTCCAACATCGCCTTGTGATAGCCGTCCTTTTCAAAGTCAGGCTCCTTGGCAATGTAGGGCTCAAGAGATTTGGCAATACCCTTGTCGACTAAGATCGCCTGGCGATTCAGGCCCTGCATGGTAACGTCCGGCAGATTGCCAGAAACGGCCTCGCGCAGGATCGTATTCGTACCCTCTTCATAGCCTTCGTAAACGGCGCGAAACTTGACCTTGATATCCGGGTGAGCCTTGGAGAAGTCCTTCATGATCTTTTCGTAGGTCACGTCGAACAGATGGGAATAGGGATAACCCACCTCGATCTCCACGGCGCTTGCTCCAGTAGTAAAGGCAGCCAGAATCAGGCCGGACAACAGTTTCTTCATGGGAACCTCCGATCGGTTGTTGGTTGGCACAGTTAGCGCGTCTTTCTCGGTTGCAACGGGGAATAAAGCACCATCAGCTACTTCATTCCGGAGAGCGTGATGCCCTCGATGAACTTCTTTTGCGCCAGTAGAAAGGCAACGATCAGCGGTATGACGATGATCGTTGCGGTGGCCATCATCGGCCCCCAAGCGGAACCATCGGCGCCGCCTCTGAACTCGCGCAATCCCAGCGGCGGGGTAAACAAATCCCGGTCGCCGGTAATCACGACCCGGGGCCAGAAGTAATCATTCCAGTGGGCGACGACTGAAAAGATGGCGAATGCCATCAAAGCCGGAACCGCAGTCGGAAGCATCACCCGCCATACGATGGAAAACTCGCTCATACCGTCCAGCCTGGCCGCGTCGATCAGATCGTCCGGCACCGTTTTGAAGAACTGGCGCATCAAGAAGATGCCGAATACCGAGATGGTCCACGGAATGATCAGCGCGGCGTAGGTATTGGTCAGACCGACCTTGGCCAGCATGATGTACAGCGGCAAGGCAATCGCGTGTACCGGAATCAGCAGACAGAACAAGACCATCGCAAACACCGTCTCCCTGCCCCACCAGCGCAGCTTGGACAAGGCGTAGGCGGCAGGCACCGCGACGAGCACCTGGATCAGAAAGATCGACGCCGTAACAAAGGCGCCATTGAACAAATAGCGCATCAATGGCGCCTTCTTGAAGGCCTGCGAATAGTTGTAGGCGACGGGAGAGCTAGTGCAATCAGCACGGCTTTGGCCGAGCTTGACGCAATATTCGTCCACCATCGGGGCCTGAGCACCTGCGAAACCACCGGTATTGGTTTCGATCTCCTGCGGCGATTTGAGCGAATAGCTCAACATCGTGTAGAACGGCAGGATCACGATGAGCGCGCCGGCGACCAAAATGGCGTGTTTGAACGCTTCTATCACCGGCGACGAGTGATGCTTCATGCGTAGTGCACCCGTCGCTCTACCAACCAGCGCTGAGCCAGCGTGAGCAACATGACGAAAGCGAGAAACAGCACCGTGATCGCCGCCCCCATCCCCACAAGATTGTGTCGGATGGCTTTCTCAAAGATCGCATACATCATCACGTAGGTGCTCTTGACCGGGCCGCCGTGAGTCAGCGCCTCTACCGTGTCGAACACCTGAAATGAACGGATCATAGTGATGGTCACCACAAACACCGTGGTCGGCCCGAGCATCGGCCAGGTAATCAGCCAGAAACGGCTCCACGAAGAACGTACACCGTCCATCTCGGCTGCGGCATACAACTGTCTTGGCACCGAGGTTAGCCCGGCCAGGTACAACACCATGTTGAAACCAAAGGCCTGCCAAACACCGATAAAACACACGGTCCAAAGCGCGTAGTCGCGGTCTCCCAGCCATAGGGGAAAGCCATCGCTACATCCCTTCCCGTACCAACTTGAGACCGGATCGTTGCCATACCAGGCGCCGCTGGCCAGGCTGTATACCCACCCTATGTCGCAGCCGGACGTCAGCGTATCGTTGATAAGCCCGATCGACGGATGCAGCGTGAACTCCCAGACGATCGCCATCGCCAACAACGCTGCCATGACCGGCAAGAAGTAGATGGTTTTGTAGAAGTCACCGCCCCACCGCAGAGAGTTGATCAGCAGCGCCGCACCAAGACCGAGAAACACGGAAACCGGCACCACGACCAAGACATAGGTCAACGTCGCGCCGAGCATCTTTTCGTAAGTCGAACGAGTGAACATCTTCTCGTAGTTTTCACCCCCTACCCAGTCGAAACCGGCGTTGCCCAGGCTGTAGTCGGTAAAGGACAACACCAGGGCCACAATGACGGGGGTGATCAGAATTACCAACATCAGCGCGATAGCAGGGAGCGATAACAGCAGCGCTACGCCTTGATGTCGCCTGTCGACAGCCGGGCTAGGCACGGCGAGCAGCCTCAGGCTGCGCATTGGCGCACGCGGTGACCGCATCGAGACGCCGCCCGTCGATGTCAAAGACCAAGGCGTGTTCGGGTGCAAAATCGAGGAATACACGATCCCCGAGGCGGACCCCCTGGGCGAGCGCGTGGGTCAATCGCAACACGACAGTGTCGTCATGCCCCGCCACCTCAATGTGTACGAATACCTCCGCTCCCAGGTTCTCGAGCAGCCGAACCTCTCCCGAGAACACCGCCCGACCGGGCTCAGCGAGGCGAAGGTTCTCAGGCCTGACCCCCAAATGGACTGTGTCGGAACTGCTTTCACCTACAGTCAGGCCAGTGAAGGTACCGAAGATCTGCACCACACCAGGGCCAGTGACTTCACCGCGAAACAGGTTGATCTTCGGCGAACCGATAAACTCGGCAACACGAACGTCTCTGGGGTCCAGATAGACTTCATTTGGCGTGCCGATCTGAATCAACTCCCCGTCCATCATCACCGCGATACGGTCCGACATGGTCATGGCCTCGGCCTGATCGTGTGTCACATAGATGAAAGTGGACTGCAGCTTGCGATGTAGCTGCGTGATCTCTGCACGCATGTGCACGCGCAACTTGGCGTCCAGATTGGAAAGCGGTTCATCGAACAGGAACGCATCGGGGTCGCGCACAATTGCCCTGCCAACAGCCACGCGCTGCCGCTGACCACCGGAGAGTTGGCTCGGCTTGCGGTCCAGAAGGTCTTGCAGCCCGAGAACCTCTGAAGCCTGCCGGGTACGTTCGGCGATACGGCTCTCTTTACTGCGCGTACCCGGAATCAACCACCGTGCAAGCGGCAGCCGTTGCCACCTGGACAGCCACCGCATCCGCAATGGCACTGCGATGTTGTCGGCGACACTTAGATGCGGATACAGCGCATATGACTGAAAAACCATCGCCAGGTCCCGCTCGCTCGGGCGAACCTTGTCGACTACCCGTTCGCCAATGACCACACTGCCTTTCGTCTGCTCTTCCAGACCGGCGACGACACGCAGCAACGTGGATTTTCCGCAGCCGGATGGCCCCACGAGAGTTAGAAACTCGCCATCGATGATGTCGAGATCGACACGCTTCAGCACCTCGGTTGTGCCGAACCGTTTGGAGATGCCATGTAACTTGAGGCTTGCCATATGCATCCAGTACCAGCACAGCTAGCGGATCTGATAGAAGCGAGCCTACAGATGGCGAATGAACCGCAGGTTAAGTTTCAGTGAAACTTTTTGTTCGTAATATCAGTGTTACTAATAGATTCTTTAATGCCGAACGATCTGCTGTAACTCGGCTGTCGCATACCACGTTGGGCGTATATGAAGATTTCCAGACACCAGGTCATTGCGTTTGCCGCCGTCGGCAAAAAAAAGAGCTTCTCGGCCGCCGCGAAGCACCTCGGCATCGGCCAGAGTGCGGTTACGCAACACATCGCCGCCCTTGAGCAGGCAATCGGCAGCAAACTATTTGTGCGCTCACGCTCGGGCGCCGAATTGACTGCGATGGGAAGGGATCTGTATGCCGTTGCCGACAAGATTCGAGTGCTCGAAGAGCTGTTTCTTGAGCGCGCCTATCAATACGGTTCGTTGGACGTCGGACATCTGTCAGTCTGCGTCAGCACCCCACGACCGGCTATCGCCATTGTCTCCGCTTATCAGAGGGCCTATCCGGGCGTGAAGGTCGATTTGGTAACGTCACCGTGGATGGAAGCAATCAACAAGGTTCGCAATCGCGAGGTTGACCTGGCGATCGTCATCACGCCTGAGCGCACCGATGGCCTTTTCTCAGTTGAGATCGAACGCCGCCCTTTCGTGGCTCTGGTACCGGTTCAACACCCGTTCGCCAAGCGCAAATCGATACGGCTTGCAGAACTTACGCAAGAAGCGTTCATCATGCTCACCGAAACCAGCTATACGCGCTACGCGGTAAACAAAAAGATGAAGGCGAGCGGTTTGGTTCCGCAGGTCGTGTTTACCATCAGTAGCTATGAGATGGTGTTTGAGGCTGTGGCCAACAATCTCGGCGTATCGATTGCGCTCGACGGCGCAATAACGCGATTCAACGAGGTGGCTACCGTACCGATCGAGGAGTTCACGGAGCTGCACGCGTACACTGTCGTTTGCGCCGAAGACAACGCTAATCTCCGCCTGATTCAAGGATTCCTCGAGCTGGCGAAAGAGCAGGCAAAATGAGCAGCGCCAAGCAGTGATGCATGTTGCCCGAATGCCGTCCAAGCACAACCGGCGCACAAGGTATCGATGCCCACTTTGCGCTGGGCTATCGAAACAGCCCAACAAAAGCTGGCCGACTCGATCGAGTCGGCCAGCGAACGTGATATCCGATATTCGCTGACGAACGAATGCCGGATCAGCCAGCAACTAGGATGTGACGTCGTCAGGGCACGGCTGCCCAGCCTCCGCCAACATCTCTCGCACAACCGAGATCTCGTCGGGAAACTCCCGTTCGATCTCGGCCATTTCGTCACAATTGATTTCACACATGATGCTCTACCTCGTTTGAAATGACGTATGGAAAGAATTCGATTCGGCGCATTGCGGGGTCGGTCGGGGAGAGTTGCGTCGATGTGGCGAGGTCATAATTGCAAAGCGATGTAGCCTGCAACGCCTGGTGGCGGCGTTCCCGTCAACGCCTAAGGAAAGATCGCCACTCATAGAAGAAAAAATCTGTCTTCCCAAACAAGCTACTGCTCCTCGCAACCGGCGACATGCACGTGTTGCGCGCCAGGCTCTGTTGAACCGCGCATGCCTTTGCCGTTTACCGACATCGACCGAATCTGGAAAGAACCCGTACGACGTCGTTCTTGCTGTCGACCTGTATTTAGGCACAAGACAGCATCTGCAAAACGAGAAGCGAAGCCGGGTTTGCGGCAAGCTGCCTACTTGTCGCTACACGGAGGTGGGGAGTTGTGACTGAATGAACACGCAGACTGTGGAATGGCGCAATCAGAAGATGCTCAACAGGCCGATGAATACCGGCTTCAGCCGATTGCTTATGACCGGTCGGTGCCAATCGCAATACCGTTTCGGTCAGCGTGGCACCTGCTAGTCGAATACCGACTTGATGCCTTTGAGCATGCGATCGGGAATGTCTTTGCTGGCATCCGTCCGCTGCCGGAGCGCCAGCAGTCTCGCGTTATTCGGCTGTACCCTCAATCCTGCACGTACAAAGCGTTTGGCTTTTGTATAGTTGTACTTACCGAGTTGCCACTCGGCCAGGTTCGCGTAGCGGTCGGCGATCTTGCGAATGCCTTGCAGGGCCGTCGGGTGTTGAGGATCGAGTGCCAGTACCCGCCGATAGTAGGTATAGGCATTGTCGTCTTTCGGCACCGTCAGGTTGTTCGCTGCCATTGCCTTCTCGGCCTTTGACAGATTTTTCTCGATCTCTGCATTGCGCGATTCATTGAGTTCGCGCTGCAGGGTAAGCAGACGCGGATGGTCCGGCTGCACGCCAAGGCCTTTCTGCAGATAGTCGTCGGCCTTTTGATAGTGACGTCTTTCGAACTGTCGCGCCGCCATGTCGGCGTAGCGATCGGCGATGGCCGCTAACCCGTCCTCTGCCTGCGCATGCTGCGGGTCCGCCGCCAACACCTGCCGGAAATAGAAATGGGCGTTGTCGTCAGGCGGTACCGTGAGCCTGTCTTCGGCCATCGCGACGTGAGCAAGCTGCAGGTTCCGCTCGATGTCGGGATGCAGCTCTACAGGGGCGGCGACTGAAGGCGCCGGGACGGGATCGAGTGCAGGTGCGGATACAGACGCAGGCACAGGTTCGGATGTAGGTGCTGGTGCAGGTACAAGTTCAGATTCAGGTGTCGGCTGACTTTGCGGAATCGGATAGAACGCCCATATCAGACCGGTCAACACAACCAGCGACACCCCCGTCAGCCATAGGCGGCTGAACACAGACCGCGACCGCCGAGCTGCGTTCACCGCAGCGCCGGAGCTTTCATCAGGGGCCGCGCCCGCGGTTAGCGATGCTACGTCCAGCGACGAAAGTTGAACGGTCTTGGTCGGTTCGCTCTCGCTAACTTCGGTGCGGTGCTTTTCATCGGTCTTCGGCGACGCCGTTGACACGGTCGGCGAAGCAGCCGGATCGATATCCATTTCCTCGATAAAGGCGACGAGTTCGCGCGCCGATGCGAACCGATCGTTCGGATCTTTTGCGATCATTCGGTCGAGCAGACGCTGATACCCTTCCAGCGCGGTCGGCAATGCCGGGATCGGCGCAGTGATATGCGCCATAACGGCCTCAATGTAAGAGTCGCGCCGATAGGGTTTCTTACCGGTCAACATCTCATGCAGGACGACACCGAGGCTGTAGATGTCCGTCCTTCCATCGAGTTCCTTACACTGCGCCTGTTCCGGACTCAGGTAGTCCGGGCTTCCCATGGCGGTACCGTCCATGGTCAGGTTGCTGTCCTGATCGAGATGCTTGGCGATGCCGAAATCGGTGAGTATCGGATTACCGTCGCTGTCGAACAGGATGTTCGCCGGCTTGATGTCGCGGTGAACAACACCCTGGCTGTGGATGAACTCCAGGCACTGCGCGATCTTCGTGGTCAGCGCCATCGCCTCTGCTGCGCTCATGCCGGCCCTAATCCGGCCTTCGAGATCGCCACCCTCCAGGTACTCCATGGCGATGTAGTGCCAGGATTCGACGCGACCGATGTCGTGTATCGTAATAACGTTGGGATGCCGCAACGAAGCGATGATGCGGCCTTCGTTGATGAACCGCTCAGACTGGTCGGCTCTCTCGAACTTCTTGAGAACCTTCAACGCCACCTTGCGATTCAGCGATTCCTGAATCGCCAGGAATACCGTGGCCATGCCGCCTTCGGCGATCAGTCTTGTTATGCGAAAACCGGGAATATCCATTGTCGTCATCAGCGATCAATTACGGCGACGCATTGCATCGAAACAGTTGCGCGATAGCGAACGGCTGAGCCGCCCACCTGCTGCGCCGCCCCGGGGCTCACGGCACTCACTGCTATTTGTTCTAGGTACTTACCTTGTCGGCACTTCAGGAAAAAGGTTCATTGGCGCGAGATGCACGACCTCGCCCCCTCCGATTCGATAACGGCAATAGTGAGGAGAACTGAATGCTTACGTCGCCACCCTGCCGCGCACAAATGTAGTTCCGGCTTGGCACGAATCCGGCCCTCGTTCCGCTACAGCCGCCGATAGATCGCCTCGGGGACAAACTTCAGCAACCAGGCTATCAGGCGCCAACGCCGGCTCACGTAGACCACGGCTCTGCGCGCCTCGATAGCATCGGCAATCTGCGACGCAGCGCGATCGGCAGGCGTGACCCAGAACTGGTTCTCACCCTTGGCCATCGCTGTGTCGACGAAACCGGGCCTGACGTCGGTGACGGCAATCGCGTCCCCGAAGCGCGACACGCGCTGTCTCAGCCCCTCCAGGTAGTTCGACATGAAGGCTTTTGAGGCGCTGTAGGCCGGCGCGGATTTGCTGCCGCGCAGTGCCGCAATCGACGAAATGCCGACCAAGTGTCCCCTGCCGCTGTTCTCGAAATGGCGGATCGCGACGTTGGCCACGGCGGCGAATCCCGTCACGTTTGTTTGAATGCACAGCGCTTCGGTCGACCAGGACAGCGCCGGGTTGATATCGCCCACCCCGCTGGCAATCACCACCAGGTCGAGGCCTCCCATCTCTTCGATCAACGCCTCGCACACCTGCATCGCGCAGCCTGCGTCGTTGATATCCAACTCGCGGGCCAGGGTTTGACCGCCAAGCGCCTGCTGCAGGGTACGCAGACGGCCCAAGCGGCGTGCTGCGACGCAGCAGCGGTATCCGCGTGCGTGCAGCAACCTGGCCAGTTCCCAGCCGATCCCCGAACTGGCGCCGACGATGAGGGCATTGCGGTTTATCTCCACGCTAATCCACCTGGGGTTGTTTGATGTGACGGTGACGGCGGCACCGATCGCGGACACATTGCCGCGTCGCGGCCACCGTTGACATAAGAGACAGGCGAAGACGCAAAAACATGTCAGCAAATCCGCGTAGGCTGTCCTCCGTTCGATTGCATTGCCGCCACCGTGAACCATACTTTGAGCACACCGTGTGTCTCTCCTTACACGCAAACAGGAGGTGCAACATGTTTCTGAAAGAACGCAAAACCGGTGAATTGGTTGAAGTTTTGGACACCACGATGCTGTTCGATCCGTTTCAGCATGCGATCGTCGGCCGCTACAACGCGGGTGAAGAGATGCCCGACCCGCAGGCCTTCGACAAGGTCGACCTGGTGTTCTGTTCGAACGAGAGCCTGCCCCGTTGCTGGGTAGACCCTGCGTACCGACAAGACGAGATACTGCGAACCGGCACCCACGGTTGAACGACATCAGGCGGGAGCTGACCGCTTCCGCCTGACGCTTTTACGTGGCATGCACTCGGCAGACTACCTGCCACGTCGGGTGGTTACTGGGCCCAACGGCCTCCGCCACCCATCGGACGACGCTGCTGCTGACGTTGCAGCTGCCACTCCGACATTTCCCTGCGGTTCAACGCGCCATCACCGTCGCGGTCGATCTGCTCGAAACGCGGGGCGTTCGGTGCGTTGCGCATCGGATATCCCTGTTGCGCACGGGTCTCACGGCGCTGCGCCCGAACACGCTCGTGTTCCTGGGCCGTTACCTGGCCGTCGCCGTTCAAGTCATAGGCCTCGAACGGCAGTGGGCCCCGACGCGCATAGTCGTCGCTATCGTACGTACCCTCTGCTGCGACGGCTGCTCCGGCAGCCAGTGTCAGCCCAAGGGCGGTGACCAGAAGTTTTTTGCTTAACATGGCGGCATTCCTCATTCAGTGGCCGGCGGCTTTCGAACATCCCTGGTCGACACGGCCCGTCATGGATTCCCTTCCCTTCCTTGACTATCAAGATATGCCGGCAAGCTGAATCGACACTGAAAACGCGTAATCCATTGCGCGCCGGGGCTCAGTCGCCCTTCACCGCGAACCGGTCGGTAACGGCAGGGTAACGCTCACCTCCAAGCCGCCCAGCGCCGACTTGGCGAACGTCATCTCTCCGCCATAGTCGCTGACGAGATCCTTCACAATCGCCAGCCCGAGACCGTGCCCGGCCTCCTGTTCATCGAGTCGGCCACCACGGCGCATCAACTTGTCGTACTGATCGCTCGTCACCCCCGGTCCGTCGTCAGCGACACGCACCTGCAGATCAGCACCGCGCGTCAATTGAACCTCGACGCGCTGCTTGGCCCACTTGCAGGCGTTGTCCATCAGGTTGCCGAGCAGTTCCAGCATGTCTTCGTGATCGAACGGCAGGCGGCCTGCAGGCAGTTCGCCATGCACGATGTCGAGATCACGCTCGCGGTACATCTGCTGCAACGCCTCGATCAGTTCCGGAAGCTGTTCACGCGGGTTGAAAAACTGCCCGACACCCTCGCCGGCAAACCGCGCGCGCTTGAGCTCACGGTCGATCAAGGTCTGTACACGCGTCAATTGGGTGTTGAGCCGCCCACGCTCGGCGGCATCCACCGGCAATGCATCGATAGTGCGGGTCAGCACGCTCAGCGGACCTTTGAGTGCATGGGCAAGGTTTCCCAGGGCCTGACGCGACCGCTGCAGCCTCAGTTCAACCTGGGCGAGCAGCCGGTTCAGCTCACTGGTCAACGGTCGCACCTCGACCGGCCCCATGGCCTCGAGCCGTTGGCGCGCCCCGTCGGATATCTCATGCATCTGTGCACGCACCGCATCGAGGCTGCGAAAACCGCGACGCAAGGCGATGCGCTGCACACCGATGATCAACAAAAGTACGCCTGCCAGCGCCACCAGCGTGACAAGCTGAAAACGCCCGATCTCGGCTTTCATCGCGGTCAGGTCTTCGGCGACCGCAATCGAGAATCGCAGGCCGTTTTTTTCGTACCCGGCCACGCGCATCTGAAGCAACTGATCTGCCGGCCCTTGCCGGTGGACGACCACGACGTCGCCCGTCGAGACCTGCGGAATATCCAAAGACTCGTCCCACAATGAACGCGATCGGGACAAGCTGCCATCGGGCCAGGTGACCACGTAGTAGTGGCCGGACAAAGGTTGGCGATAGATGGGCGTGATCCGCCCCTCACGAAGCTTGACGACGCCCATCGGGTTCGGCCCAACGGCCGCCAGCAGGGCCTCGGCATCGTGTTCCAGGCGGGTCAGTATGTAGGCTTCGCTGATCGACCGAACAACGGTCACCGAACCCCAGAACAAACCGGCAAATACCAACACCAACGCCGCGACCAGCGCCAGCATCAGGCGGCGTTCGAGTGACATCAGCCGCGACTCCGCAGCACGTAGCCCTGTCCCCGCCGCGTTTCGATCACGTCGTGCCCAAGCTTGTCGCGCAGTCGACTGACATAGACCTCGATCACGTTACTGTCGCGGTCGGCATCGCCTTCGTAGACATGGTCGGTCAGTCGGCTCTTCGACAACAGGCGGTCCGGATGCATCATCAGATAGCGCAGCAGGCGAAACTCGGTGGCTGTGAGTACGACCTCGAGGCCGTCGGCACGTCGTACGCGCTGCCGTTCTTCATCCAGTACGAGCCCCGCCACTTCCAGCCCCGGTGCGGCCCTGCCCGTACTACGACGCAGCAGCGCATCCAATCGCGCCAGCAGCTCTTCGACGTGGAACGGTTTGCCCAGATAGTCATCGGCACCGGCACGCAATCCGGTTACCCGTTCGTTCCACGAGTCGCGCGCCGTCAGGATCAGTACCGGAGTGGCGATACCGTCTTTGCGCCACGCCGCCAACACGTCCAGGCCCGGTTTGCCCGGCAGGCCGAGGTCGAGCACGACCGCATCGAAGAGTTGCTCGCGCCCCAGGTACTCGGCGTCGACACCGTTGTCGGCGATATCGACGGCGAACCCTGCTTTGCGCAGGTCACCGGCAACACCTTCGGCCAGCTCGCGGTCATCCTCGACCAGCAGAATGTGCACCTCAGTCGTCCCTTTCCTGTTTCAGCAGTTCCCCACTGCGTGCGTCGTAGTGACGCTCGCTGACCCGGCCATCGTCGTCGAGCACCTCGAGCTCATAGACGAGCATGCTGTCCTCGCGTTCCAGCTCGGCCTCGAGTATGCGCAGTCCACGCAGGTCGTCGCGGGCCAACAGTGTCGACAGTGGCAGCACCTTGCCGTCGTCACGCAGCTGGCGGATGTCTTCGTGGTCGTCCGAAGCCGACGCGGGCAGTCCACCGGCGAACAGCGCTATGGCGATCGCCAACACGATGCCGACGAACAACCATGCGGTTTTGAAGTAAGCGTTCTCAGACATCGACATTCTCCCGCACCTTGTTGCCACTGATCATCGCCTTCACCAGGTTCTCACCATGCAGGCGGCTCGAGACCACGACACCCGTAACATGCACCAGAACCAACAACAGGCTCAGATTGGCCATGCCTTCGTGAACATCTTCCCACACTTCGTGGTCACCACCTTGCATCATCCAGCCGGTTACACCGGTGGCCAGCAGGCTTGCGATCAGCAACAACACCATCAAACCGCCCGCCGGGTTATGTCCAAGGTAGTGTTTTGCCCTTCCTGCGCGCAGCGAACGAAGATAGTCGACCAGGCGCGACGGCCCGGCAACGAAATCCGTGAAGCGCGCATGTTTGGAACCGATCAAACCCCACACGATGCGCAGTCCGACGAGCGCCAGTATGTAATAGCCGACGCGCTCGTGCAGCAGGTTCCATTCTTCGGCGCTTGCCCAGGCGACGGCATAGGCCAGCACCAGCGACCAGTGGAAGACGCGAATAAACGGATCCCATACCCGGATCTTTTGCGAAGTTGTCTGCATAATCTCGTTGCCTCACTACCCATGCCGAATCAAAAGGAGGTCGCGCAGCTGCGCTCCTCTACCACGGTTGTCAGGCTAGCCCCGCGAGCTGAAACAAAACTGAACGACCGCGGGTCTTTCTGCCGGGCTCTGGGGTTAACATGTTCGTCCCGGGCTGAAATCCCAGCGATGGAGTTAGACGCGTGTTGTTGGAAGTAGAGAATCTGGTCAAGGACTACCCGGGCGTACGCGCGGTCGACGGCGTGAGCTTCTGCGTCGACGAGGGTCGCTGTTTCGGCCTGCTGGGCCCGAACGGTGCCGGCAAGACAACGACGCTGGAGATCCTCGAAGGTATCACCGACGCCGATGCAGGCACCATCCGCTATCGCGGCGCACCGCGCGACAGCAACTACCGCGAGGTCGTCGGCATCCAGTTTCAGAACACCGCGTTGCAGGACTTTCAGACCGTTCGCGAGGCGTTGCAGCTGTTTGACAGTTTCTATACACGTCACCGACCGCTGGATGAATTGGTCAAGCTGTGCAACCTCGGCGAGTTGCTCGATCGCGATACCCGCAAATTGTCCGGCGGCCAGCGCCAGCGCCTGCTGCTGGCGATCGCCCTGGTCAACGATCCCGAGCTGGTGTTTCTCGATGAGCCGACGACGGGCCTCGACCCGCAGTCGCGGCGCAACTTCTGGTACCTGGTCGAAGGCATCAAGGCCGAAGGCAAAACCGTTTTGATGACAACGCACTACATGGAAGAAGCCAGCGTGCTGTGCGACGAGATCGCCGTGATCGACCGCGGCAAGATCATCGAACAAGGCGTACCGGACCGGCTCCTCGCGAAACATTTTCCAAGAGCCCTCGTGCGTGTGCCGCTGCATGCCCTGCCGAGCCCGCAGGCGATGCCGGAGGGCTTCGAGACGCGCGGTGAGTTCGCCGTTGCGCCGACCAACGATATCGATGCCACCATCCAGCGGCTCGGCAACCAATCGATTCCGCTCGACGAGCTGCATGTGAGCACGCCGACGCTGGACGATCTGTTTCTCAAACTCACCGGCCATGGATTGCGCGAATCATGAATCTGCATCGGGTACTCGCCGTCGTCGTCGCCCGCAACCGCGAGTTCTATCGCGACACCGCCGGCCTGGGCTGGAATGTGTTCATGCCGGTTGTCATGGTGCTCGGCTTCGCCTTCATCTTCAGCAACCCCAACGAGGCGTTTTACAAGGTCGGTGTGCTCGGTATGTCGTCGAACGCCGAGGCCGCCTTCCTGCAGACGAAACATATCGATTTCATCGCACAGGACGATGAAGACGCCGCCGTGGACAAGGTGCGTTATCACCGCATCGATCTGTTGATCGACCTGCGTGACAACCCCCGTTATTGGGTCAACGATGAATCGCCGCGCGGCAGCATTGCCGAGCGCCTGTTTCTGCAGAGCCACAGTCAGCCGATGCCGGGTATCGAACGGCAAACCGTCAGCGGGCGTGCCGTGCGCTACGTCGACTGGGTGCTGCCGGGCGTGTTGGGTATCAACGTGATGTTCAGCAGCCTGTGGGGGGTCGGCTGGGTCATCGTGCGCTACCGCAAGAACGGCGTACTGCGTCGCCTGCGTGCCACACCGCTGACCGCGAGCGAGTTCCTGTTGGCGCAGATCATCTCGCGCCTGTTGGTCGTCATGGCGGTAACCGTCATCGTGTTTCTCGGGACCGACCTGCTGCTCGACTTTCCCATGCGCGGCTCTTACCTTGCTTTGGCATTGGTTTTCCTGTCTGGGTCGATCGCCTTGATCAGCATGGGACTGACGGTATCGGCGCGCGTGCGCAGCGAAGAGTTGGCCGACGGCGTGTTGAACCTGATGTCGTGGCCGATGATCATCCTGTCCGGCGTGTGGTTCTCGCTCGAAGGCACCAACATCTGGGCGCAGCGCTTCGCCGAGTTCCTGCCGCTGACACACGTCGTGGAGGCGGCGCGGCGGATCATGCTCGATGGCGCAGGCGTCGCGGATGTGGCGTTCGAGATCGGCCTGCTGTTGACCATCGGCGTGGTACTGCTCAGCGTGTCGTCCCGCGCATTCCGCTGGCAATAGACTCGCCGCAATCGTCAGCGCGGCGATTGACCGATTCGGCTCCAGTCGCGCGCGTACCAGATATAACTGACCTCGCCGATGATGTTTTGCACCGGCACCGTACCCCAGAACCGGCTGTCCTTGCTGTTGTCGCGTGCGTCGCCGAGCATGAAGGCATGATGTGCGGGCACATGTGTTTCGGACATAGCCAGTGAGAAATCGAGCTGACGGTATTGCGGCTGCACGGCGAGCCGGTCGGCGACAACGCCGTCAAGCAATACCTGGCCGTCGCTTATCGATACCTGATCGCCGCCGAGCGCCGCAATACGCTTCACATACTGTATCGATCCGTTCTCCGGTGAGCGGAACACAACGATGTCACCAACCTGCGGATCGGCGTAGTCGGTATCGACGGCGATCAGGTCGCCGGTCTGCAATGTAGGGTGCATCGAGCCGGCCGGGATGCGAAATGACTCAAAGCCGAACCACTCGCCGCGTGCTGCCGCCATCACCGCGAGCACTGCGTACATCGGCACGAAGAACAATGGATACCAATACCAGCGGTTGTATCGTCTGCGCACAAACGGCTTGCGTTGCGCAGCGCTTCTGACCGCGCTGACAACGGCGTAAACCATGAGCACGCCGACAGCGCCCCAAAGCACCAAGAATCCTTGAAAGCTCGCCTGCAGCCTTGCCAGTCCGAAAACCAGCTGGATACCGACGAGCAGCGAGAAGATCAGCAGACCCTTGCGCGCCTCGCCTACGTAGACATGCCCCAGACCGGGCATCAACAAGGACAGCAGGGCGGCGATGAAAGGATTGCGTGCGCGGTCAGCCATATTCCCTCACGGCAAACGAGGCTTGATCAATCGCGATCAGCCACCGCTGCCGCGTACCTTGTCCATGGCATCCTTGGCGCCTTTCTGCAGCGTGTCGATCGCTTTGCGACCCAATCGCTTCTGCTCCGTGTTGACCATGTTCAGCAGCTCACGATCGCTGAACGCCTTGCCGTTCAACGTCATCTTGAAAGGCAGATTGGCGTAGGCAGACAACGGATCGGCCAGGGTAACCGCGGTATCGTCCAACGCCTCGTAGGCGTAGTGGCAGGCCGACGTCTTCGACGCGGCATTGCCGTCGCTGTCGACGACGTCGAAGGTCAAGCCGGTGACGGCATAGCGCGGACGATAAAAGCTGTTCTCACCGCCGGTCCACTCGATCGATTGAGCTTCCGGGTGCAGGGCCGTGGTCAGGTTCTTACACAGGGTGATACGCGGATCTTCGCGATCCGAACAACCGGCCAGCAACGCCATGCCACTCAATGCAACGGCGCTGCCGAGCATGCGAACTGCCTGCTTAAGCTTCATGCCTGGACTCCTGTATAAGTATTGCTCGCACTGCGAACGACGATAATCATTCGTCTGGTTCGATGCTGTCGACCTTCTGGAAACCGCGCGGCAGCTTGTTGCCGCGGCGGCCACGCTCGCCTTCGTAGGCATTCAGATCGGCACCGCGCAGGTTCAGGTAGCGCTTGCCGGAGTTGAGCTTGACCTTGCCGCCCTCGGGTACCGCGAGAATGTCGACCACATATTCGCTCCGGTCGGCCACCGACTTGGGCGGCACGCCGATGATCTTGTTGCCTTTGCCGCGCGACAGCTCCGGCAGGTCGTTTGCCGGGATCACCAACATGCGCCCTTCGGTCGTGACTGCAACCAGCCGATCGGTCGCCGCATCGTTGACGATTGACGGCTTTAACACCTTGGCGCCGGCCGGCAGGGTCAACACCGCCTTGCCCGCCTTCTTGTTCGCCAGCAGGTCTTTCGCCTGCACACGGAAACCGTAGCCCGCATCCGAGGCCAACAACCACCATTGCTCGGGATCACCGCCCAGCACCGCGACGAACGAATGCCCGGCCGGCGGATTGAACCGACCCGTGAGCGGTTCGCCCTGGCCGCGCGCCGACGGCAAGGTGTGCGCAGCCAACGAATAGCTGCGGCCCGCAGAATCGACGAAGATCACCTGCTGATTACTGCGTAGCCGTACTGCCTGACAGAAACCATCGCCGGCCTTGTAGCTGAGTTCGGCCGGGTTGATGTCGTGACCCTTGGCGGCCCGCACCCAGCCCTTTTGCGACAACACGACCGTTACCGGCTCGCTCGGGGCGAGTTCGGCTTCGTCCATCGCTTCGGCCGCATCGCGCTCGACGATCGGTGAACGTCGCTCATCGCCGTACTTTTCGGCATCGGCCGCGAGTTCCTTCTTGACCAGCGTTTTCATGCGCTGCTTCGAGCCGAGCGTCTTTTCCAGGTCGTCGCGCTCTTCGATCAACGCCTGCTGCTCGTCACGGATCTTCATCTCTTCCAGGCGCGCCAACTGGCGCAACTTGGTGTCGAGGATGTAGTCGGCCTGACGCTCGCTCAGCTCGAAGCGCGCCATCAACACCTGCTTGGGTTCGTCTTCGGTGCGGATGATGCGGATCACTTCGTCGAGATTCAGGAAGGCAATCAGCAGACCGTCCAACAGGTGCAGACGATCAAGCACCCTATCGAGCTTGTATTGCAGTCGCCGGCGGACCGTCTCGAACCGGAACTCCAGCCACTCGACCAACATGTCGCGCAGATCTTTGACGGCCGGCTTGCCGTCCAGACCGATCATATTCAGATTGATACGATAGGTGCGCTCCAGATCGGTCGTCGCGAACAGGTGCAACATCACACGCTCGATGTCGACACGGTTGGAACGCGGCAACAGCACCAGGCGTGTCGGATTCTCGTGATCCGATTCATCGCGGACGTCTTCGATCCACGGCAGCTTCTTCGCGTTCATCAGCGCAGCGACCTGCTCCTGCACGCGCGTTCCCGAAACCTGGAACGGCAAGGCGGTGATGACGATGGCGCCCTGGTCTTTCTGCCAACGCGCACGCATGCGTACCGAGCCGTTGCCGCTTTCATACACCTTCTTGAGATCGGCCCGCGGCGTAATGATCTCTGCCTCGGTCGGAAAATCCGGACCCTGGATGTGTTCGCAGATGTCGGCCAGCGTGGCCTTCGGTTCCTCGATCAATCGAATGCAGGCAGTGGCGACCTCGCGCAGGTTGTGCGGCGGGATATCGGTCGCCATGCCAACCGCGATACCGGTGCCGCCATTGAGCAACACGTTCGGCAGACGCGCCGGCAACATGGCCGGTTCTTTCAAGGAATCGTCGAAATTGGGCACCCAGTCGACCGTGCCCTGACCGAGTTCCGACAACAGTACCTGCGCATAAGGCGCCAATCTTGCCTCGGTATAACGCATGGCCGCGAACGACTTCGGGTCGTCCTGCGAACCCCAGTTGCCTTGCCCGTCGACCAGGGGATAGCGGTAACTGAAGTCCTGCGCCATCAGCACCATGGCCTCGTAACAGGCCGAATCACCGTGCGGGTGGAACTTACCCAGCACATCACCCACCGTACGCGCCGACTTCTTGTGTTTCGACACGGCCGAGAGACCTAGCTCCGACATCGCATACACGATGCGGCGTTGCACGGGTTTGAGTCCGTCGCCGATGAACGGCAGGGCACGATCGAGAATGACGTACATCGAATAGTCGAGGTAGGCCTTCTCGGTGAATTGACGAAGCGGTAGCTGTTCGATGCCGTCGGCGTTGTACTGCGGGGGTTCCTGATCCATCACTCTGTAGACTGATTATCTGTTGGCTGGCGTAGGCGAAGCGGCGATTCTACACCGATGCTGCGGTCAGGCTGTAAGTGCTTGATCGCAGTAATTCAAACCGTCCTACCGGTGCTCCGGCGCACGCCTGTGCAGCGTCTGCCGCCAGTTCGGGTTCGGCGCGCCGTCGCCGAGCCGTAGATTGCGCCTGACCTCGCCGCAACTGCGAGTACTGCAACGATGGAAATCGATTAAAACGTTGAAAAAAAGTTATTTGACAGCAGCACTAATGTCCACGGTAGCTGCTTCTGCCAAACGCTGATCTTTACCTAGTTCGGTCAAACCTTTGCCGAGCCCAGAACTAGCAGGCTGTTGAAACTCCCTGCCTGACGGCGAAGAGAGCGGCCATTCAGTAAGTACGACAATTGACACGACGCGCGGCCCCGATATTCAGCAAGATTCCCTGTTCAGCACGGTCAGCCCGGAATCGCGAGTGCCGAAGGATCATCCGTTGCGCCCGATTCGGGCGATGACCGATGCGGCGCTGCGGGAACTGGATCAGGACTTCAACGCACTGTACGCCGATTCAGGTCGGGACTCGATTCCGCCCGAGAGGCTGCTGCGGGCACAGTTACTGGTGGCGTTTTACACGATCCACAGCGAGCGGCAGTCGATGGGGCAGATCGACTACAACCGGCTGTTCCGCTGGTTCGTTGGCTTCTCGATGGACGACGCGGTCTGGAACCAATCGACCTTCACCAAAAACCGCGACCGACTGCTCGATGGCAAGGTCGCGCGCCGCTTCTTCGCCCTGGTTCTGGGTCAAGCAGATCAGGCTGGTCTGCTGTCGAAGGAGCACTTCAGCGTCGACGGCACGCTGATCGAGGCGCTGGCCTCGCTGAAGAGCTATCGCTCGAAAGACGAAGACGGCCCGCCGAGTGGCAGTGGTCGCATTTCCACGGCAAAAAACGCCGCCGTGACACGCATAAATCGAAGACCGACAAGAATGCCCTGCTGTTCAAGAAGACCAAGGGTTCAGAATCGAAGCTGGCCTATCTGGGGTATCTGCTGATGGAGAACCGCCACGGCCCGGTGGTTGATGCCCAAGTGACCCAAGCCACCGGCACCGCCGAACGTGAGGCCGCTGTCGATATGGTTCAAGCGCTTGGTGGCACGCACCGCGTGACACTGGGCGCGGACAAAAACTACGACACCCGCGGCTGGATCGACGAGTTGCGTTGCGTCAACGTGACGCCGCATGTCGCACAGAACACCAGCAACTGTCCGACGGCGATCGATGGGCGCACCACCCGCCACCCCGGCTACGCCGCCAGCCAGTGCTTCCGCAAACGCATCGAGGAATGCTTTGGCTGGGCCAAGACCGTCGGTGGCCTGCGCAAGAGCCGGTTCGTCGGCCGCGAGAAGCTGGACTTCCAATTTGTCCTGACGATGGCGACGTACAACCTGGTTCGGATGCGCTATCTCGGGGTGGTGTCGTGCTGATGATCCGGGTGTCAAGGGAGCAGTCCGTCTGTTGGTCGGTTTTTTCAGCGCATCGAGTACCGGAGGTCAACTCCGTCCTCGAAAACAGCCACCGATTTCACTCGGCCAGCGATGCAACAGCGAAATCGGGGTCAATTTCAACGGCCTGCTAACTGCTCTTTAGATATGAAATAGTGGTTCCATGATGACACCCCTCCCTTCGCGCGCATCTCAATCTGTAGCGCGTTTACATTTGAAGGTTTATTGGACCACCCGGGAACTGTCAACGCTTTTTACATTACACGTATGACCGTATCGACAAGTTTTTTTCAACGCTCGTCGGCGTCAGAAGGCGTGACCTATCCAAGAAGACTCTATCTACCCCCATACAACTTCCTTACCTACGCGTATTTCGTCGTCAGATACCGTACGGACTATTGGAATCCGAATTGCATTGCAAAGCGTATTGTCATGGGTAAGCGGACGAATAAAGCCAACTTATGATGTACGCTCAACACCATTTCACGCGTGTCAACTTCCAACTGCAAAGGGACGGTAGCGATGAACGCTAGATTTCTTCGGAGACTCGTTGTGGCAATCGTAGGCCTACTCTCATCTGTTTCGTTGCGAGCCGCGACGATCACCAATGGCGACTTCGAGAACGGGACTTTGGAAGGCTGGAATTGGTCTGGCTACACCGACGTCGTGGGGTCACCCGGGCAGCATCAAGCGTACATCGTCAACGGCGTACCCGGTGGGAGCTATCTCGCTTCCGACGGTGGGAGTGGTACCGTCCCGGGGGATCCAGCTCCTGTCTGGGGCGTCTCATACCCCGAACCGCCAGACCTGCTCTTCCCAGACGGCATCTACGCTGCTTGGTACGAAGCCGGTCTATTTTGGCGGCCTATCTCGGTCCGCGCCGGCGACGTCCTAACGTTCGAGTACACCGTCGGAGGGGAATGGGGCTGTCCGGACGGCATCTCGAACGACTACGCTTTTGTCAGCTTGAATGCCGAGCTCTTTTTCCCCTTGTGCGGCGCCGGCGCACCGCTCACCGGCCCCGCGTTGGATCTGCCACTGTACGAATCGAGCTTCGCCGACCCGATGTATGAGTTCGGTCCGCAGTACTGGCGATTCTCTTACCAGTTCCCAACGAGTGGCGACTTCCTGCTCACGTTCTCTATCGTTGACGCTCTGGACTTCGACCCAACGGTCAACTCAGGTTTGCTGCTCGACAACATCCAAATTACACATGTGCCCGAACCGGCCCCCCTTGTGTTACTTGCTCTTGGTGTGGCCGGGCTGGCGAGGCTGCGTTCGGAGTGTCGAAGGCAACGGGGCCAGCCCTAAGCACCACGAGCGCAACGCCTCGCTTACGCCGTAGGAAGAAGTGCTTTACTCAAGGACTGGTAGAGCTTCCACACAGTTCGCATGCACATCAATCAGGGAAAGGCGCTGTGCCGTCACCCGGTTCCTTGCGCAGCCAATTCTGTAGAAGCGCTCGGCAACTCCAGCGTTTGCAGGCAGGAACACCTGTCCAACAACTTTACATCCCCCAGCATGTCGGTTCGACGCTTCGACAATGCAACCTATATGTGTTGTTTGCGCCTCCTTCGAGGTCATCCCTTATCTGGGGGAGGCCGTAGACTTTACATTTTCGTCGCTGCGACGTTACCCCATGTTGAGTAGCGGTTCGGTTTAGAGTCCAGGGTCAAATGTAGCTGTCCCTGCAGCGAGCTACTTGCCATATTGGGCGATCCAACGCACCCAGGCAGGCATCTGCGCAAAGGGCGGTACGCGATCATCGTTTTCGGTAGAAGACATGGCTGTTCTGAACGTCGCTACCGACGGAGTGTCCGGTCTACCTTATCATCGTCGACAATACCTGCTGGCGACCGACGGACGATCCTTGGACAAGACTGCTGCCATCGACGAGTTGAGAGCGTTCCTCGAACGTCATCCCCGCCTCTTCGCACTCACCGGCGCCGGGGTGAGCACCGGCTCGGGCATACCCGAGTACCGCGACGAGCGCGGCGAATGGAAACGACCGGCGCCGGTGCAATACCAGGACTTCGTCAAGCGCGAACACACACGACAGCGCTACTGGGCACGCAGCCTGGTGGGTTGGCGCTGGTTCACTCGCGCCGAGCCCAACAGCTGCCACTACACGCTGGCCGATTGGGAGCACTCGGGCAGGATCGAACAACTGGTCACGCAGAATGTCGATCGCCTGCACCAGCGCGCCGGATCACAGGCCGTCATTGACCTGCATGGTCGCCTCGACCGGATTACCTGTCTCGACTGCGGCACGCGGATTGAGCGCGACGGCTTTCAACAGCAACTGATCGACGATAACCCCGAGTTTGCCGAGCGTACCGCCGACATCGCGCCGGACGGCGACGCCTACCTGGAGAATGTCGACTTCAGTCGATTTCGCGTTCCGCCCTGTCCCGCCTGTGGCGGCATGTTGAAACCGGACGTGGTGTTCTTCGGAGAAACGATCCCGAAGGCCAGGGTCGATGCGGCCGTCGCCGCCCTGCATCGAGCAGATGCCTTGCTGGTGATCGGATCGTCGTTGATGGTGTATTCGGGGTTTCGCTTCTGCCGTATCGCAGCCGAGAACGACATCCCGATCGCGGCGATCAATCCGGGCAGGACGCGCGCCGACGACCTCATCAGCGTGAAAGTCGAACGCCGATTCGAAGACGCCCTGCCCTACCTCCAGGATGCGCCGACCGGCACCTGACGCACTGCTGAGTTCAGGTCAGTCGCTGACCGCTTCGCCGGTTCGGATGCGCACATAGTTGTCGAACGGCACTGCCCACATGATGCCGTCGCCGATCCGCCCGGTTTGCGTCGCGCGCGCGATGGCCTCTTTCGTCCTGTCCAAATCGCTGTCGCCGACCAGCACCGTCAACTGCACCTTGGGCAGCAAGTCACACGCATATTCCGATCCGCGATAGACCTCGCCATGGCCTCGCTGCTGGCCGAAGCCTTTGACCTCCTGCACGGTCACCCCCCTCGCACCGACTTCTTGTAGCTCTTGTATGGCGTCGTCGACACGGAACGGCTGAATGATGGCCATCAGCATGTACATTGCTCATTTCTCCTATTGTGTACCGTTGCGGCTTCCGAGGAGCTTCACCTGTTCATTCTTTATCGCCTGGTAACTCTGCTCGGCATATTGATGGAGGTCTTTCGGAAATTCGATCGGTGACAGAAACTCACTGAAATCGCCGGCATCCCACTTGCTGACGATGGCGCGATAACTCGACATATGCGACATGAATGTCAGCAGGCAACGCGGCATCTCCGATTCGCGGATCAGGTGCGCGTTGTTGACGATGACCGTCTCGATCTTTTCATTGATCGGCATCAGCACCGCTTTGACCCAGACACGCCATTCGTCGAGCTCGGCATCGGTCGGCTGTTTGGCGTCCTTGAACACCTGCACACCACCGAGCCGTTGGCGCAAGGTGACCAACGACGCCCGACTCGATTGCGTCAGGATATATAAAGGCCCGTAGAAGTCGTTGAGTTGTCGATTGAGCAGGTTCAGGCGCTCTTTGCGCCGCTCAGAGAGCAGGTTCTGGCTGTAGTTGTACAGATAACCGGTGATCGCCAACAGAATCGTTACAACTACGGCTATGACTTTGATATCCACCGGGTGCGCCCCAATCGCTGACTCGTTGCGACACACTTTCGCACAGCGCTGCGAAGTTCGCACTGCACGGCACGCTGCAGCCGGCAATCGCTTGACGACCGCCTACCAGAAATCCGGCAACATCCGGTAGATCAACGAACCGCCACTGACGAGCAGCAAGAGGGCGACAACGATCGTCATCTGGCGCTGGCTGAGACCGACATGGATGTGATGACCTACATACAAACCGGCGGCCATCAACGGTAGACCGGCGAGCAGAAACCAGCCCAGTTGCGGCTGCAGCAGCAACCCGGCGATCAACAGGCCGACGATACGGATGCTGCCATCGAGCAGGAATATGGCCGACATGGTCGCCCGCAGTTCGCCTTTGTCGGCAAGCCGGTGGCTCAGGTAGATCACGTACGGCGGACCGCCGGTCGAAAACACTGCGCCGATACCGCCGCCTACCAGGCCAGCCGGGATGGACCACCAGGGCGACACGATCTTGTGCGCCTGCAGGCCAAGCAGATTGCGCAGACCGAACGCCACAACGAAGATGCCGAGGGCAAGTTGCAGTGCCTGCCCATCCATACCCACCAGCAACAGCAGGCCGATCGCGATACCTGCAACCGTGGTCGGAATCAGCCAGCCGACCTCACGCCAGCGCACCCGTCTGTCGCGCAGCCCGGCGCCGGTCAGAAACACCGCCGCTATCACATCCATCACGGCCATGAACGGCACGACGAACGTCAGCGGAAACACATGCACCAGCAGCGGCACCGCGATCAGTGCCGAACCAAAACCCGATACCCCTCGCACCAGGTAGGCAGCGAACACCGCTGCAGCGGCAGCCAGCATCTCCAGCCCACTCATCGACGCGCTCTATATCCGCTTGCAGGCTGTCAGCCGTAGCCGCCTTGAACAAAGGGGTTGTGGCGGCGCTCGTCGCCAATCGTGGTCGTCGGCCCGTGACCGGGCAACAGCGTGACGTCGTCACCCAGCGGCCAGATACGCTCGCGAATGGATGCCAGCAAGGTCGGATGATCGCCCCTTGGGAAATCGGTGCGACCGATCGATCCTTTGAAGATCACGTCGCCAACGATCGCGATCCTGGTCGGTCGATGGTGAAAGATCACGTGCCCGGGGGTGTGGCCGGGGCAATGGTGCACATCGAGCGTCTGGTCACCGAAGGCAATCTGGTCACCTTGCTTCAACCAGCGGTCGGGCACGAAACTCTCGCCCGGTGGAAACCCGAACTGGCTGCACCACTGCGGCAGGGTTTCGAGCAGAAAGAGATCGTCTTCCTGCGGACCTTCTATCGGCACCTGAAGTTCGCGCGCCAGTACCTTCACCGCGCCCACATGGTCGAAGTGCCCGTGGGTCACGAAGATCTTCTCGACCGTGAAACCGCTCTCTTCAATCGCGGCCTTGATGCGCTCCGGGTCGCCCCCGGGGTCTACCAGGGCGGCCTTGCCGCTCGACTCACAACACAACAGGGAGCAATTCTGCTCGAACGACGTGACCGGGATGATGCGAACTTCCATCGCGCAAGCGTAACGCGTGTCTGTCATGATGTCATGCATCTGCACACTCCAACGCAAGCGCGTTTCGCCACGCCATGAACCATGTAGAAATCACCGTCAGACGTTGCTATTCACACGATGAACCGGGCTGGTTATCGCTGCGCAAAATGCTCTGGCCAAGCTGCCCGGAAGCCACCCATCTGGACGAGATGCGGGCATGGTGTGCCAACCCGGAACGCTTCGCGGCGTTTGTCGCCGAATCGCCGTCGGGCGACACCTTCGGCTTTGCCGAGGCGTCGATTCGCTACGACTTCGTCAACGGCACCGAGACCTTGCCCGTCGGTTTTCTCGAGGGGATCTACGTCAGCGAAGATGCCAGACAAGCAGGGGTGGCAAGGCGCCTGGTGGCGCGTGTCGAAGACTGGGTGAAATCGCTGGGGTGTACCGAGATGGCCTCGGATGCGCTGTTGGACAACGCCGTCAGCCAGGCCGCGCACCGCGCATTGGGTTTCGAGGAAACCGAGCGCGTCGTGTTCTTTCGCAAACCGCTGGATTGAAGGATCGCGCGCCCCTTGGTTGCGCGACGCCGTCTCAACTGCTCAGCACGCTCTGCATCTCATCGATGTGTTCGCGCGCAGCGCGCAACAACTCGTGACTCTTCTCGACCGACGCCTCGTCACCGAGCACGCGATGGATCGCCGAGATCTCCTGCATCGGCGGCAATTCGTCCACCTTGTCGTACCGCAGGCGTTCATGAAACTGCGCAACGATCAACAGATCGCTGAGGTCTGCCTCGCGATGGTGGCGTCGCGACCAGTTCTCGGCATCGCGCGCGGCCGACACGGCAGACGGTGAGAATCGCCAATCACGCAGGATCATTGCACCGAGTTCGCCGCGCAGACGCTTGATCGTCTGCTGCACGAGGTGCGGATCGTTCATCAGCTGCGGATACTGTTGCGCGTAGTTCAGGATCGCGATGATGCCGACGTCGTGCACCAGCCCCGCCAGCAACGCCTCTTCCGGTTGCACCAGACCGCTCTCGCGGGCGATGACGAAACACAGCGCGGCGATCTCGGCGCTGTGTTTCCATAGGGCCTGCATCTGCCGGCGGCTCGATTCGTCGCGGCTCTTGAAAACGTCTTTGAGCGCGAACGTCAGTACCAGTTGCTTGGTCGTATCCATACCCAGGCGCACGACCGCCGCCGAACAGGTCTTGGCATTGCCCGATCCCGCATACATGGCGCTGTTCGCGGCCTTTACCAATTTCGCAGCCATCGCCGGGTCGGTCTCGACCAGGCGGGCGATCTTGCGCGCGTCGCTCTCTTCAGCGTCGATCGCCTTGCGTACCGCCAACGCCAGGTCGGGCAGTGTCGGCAGCACGCGGTTGTTGGCACGCAGGTCCTGGTAGAGTCGAAAACCCAGCTTGCTGTCGATCTCATCGCGTTGTTGCTTGCCGGCGTCGTCGGCCGTCGCGGCTTCCCCATCCTCTTGCGACGGATGGTCGAAACCGGCGGCGGCGAGTACCAGGTCGGGGATGCGCACCGCTTGTACCCGACTCAGCGCAGTCACACCGAACATCCGCGGTCTCAGGTTGGCGACGGGTTGGATGCGCGTTTCCGGCGTCACCTCGATCTGGCGCACCACACCGTCGGCAGAGTCGAGCGATATATCACCGTGCGTGAGAAAGTAGGTAAAGCCGTCGTCTGTGCCGCGGGTGATCAATGTCGCGCCTTCCTGTGCCTCGACCGGCTGGGCGGCCTCGACCACCAGATCGAACTGCCAATCGGGCAGCGTGGCCAGCAGCGGGATGCGGCGCAGAAATTCAGTGGCTGTGGTTGCGTTCATGCCAGCATAGCGGCACGCGCAAATAGGAGTTTAATTTGTAAGCGCTCGGGCCAGTAGCGGCGTGATCGCCGCGTTAGTCCGCAAAGAAGCGCAGCCGGGTTCGCAATTGGCCTTCGAACAAGGCCTCGACATCTACCCGCCCCGGACGTTGCACGACGCTGAAGCCCGGCTGGGCTTCCGGTGTGAAATCCGCCAGCGCCAGCGACACCGGATAATCGACCCGCATCGACAGATGCAGTGGGTAGTAGCCATCGAGAAAGCGTCGCATGAACGGACCGTTGCGCAGCTCGAACACCCCGTCTCCAACGATGTGCAGGGCCTGGGTCTCGGCGCGCACGCACACCTGTGAATCACCTTTCACACCGCGCAACTGCACGGTATTGCCCTCGACATAGGCCGCATCGATATTGCGCGAGCTGATGACGTCGAGTGCCCGCAGTCGCTTGGGGTTGAACATGATCTCCGCCATCGGTACCCGATCCAGGTTGTCATGGCACTGCTCCAACACCACCCAACCATCCCGCAGCGACTGTTCGCTGATCGCCACCCGGTTGACGTGGTGATGCACACCATTCGCCGGCTTACCACGCAGGAAAGCCAGCTCGCCTTCGTTGACCTGGGCAATGCGGGCCCGCATACGCTCCTGTTCGTCCACCCAATCCGGCCAATCGTCGGCATCCTGCCCGGCCGCGATCGCGCCGCCGGCCGCGACCGACAATGCGAGCAGCACAGCACCAAGCCGGTTGGGTATCCCATGTTGCTGTGGCAATCTCATGGCCTAACCTTAGCCAATATTCCGATCCACGAGGAAGTCACGATATGTCGAACCGTCGAAGACGCCGCTGGATACTTGGCGCGCTGTTATGTTTGTCTCCCGTTGCACTATTGGCGGCCCCACCGCTGGCTGATATACACCTGCACTGGAAGTGGAATCAGAAAGAAGTCACTTCTCCGCAAGCGGCGATCGGCATTCTGCGACAGGAGAACGTCGGGCTGGCAGTGGTTACCGGCACACCGCCTGAACTCGCGCTCGAACTGCATGAACTCGCCCCGGAAACGGTGGTGCCGATCTACGGCCTGTACCGTATCCCGGGCGAATGGTCGACTTGGCACCACGACGACGGACTGTTGCGCCGCGTGCGCAAAGCGCTGGCGTCGGGCGAGTATCGCGGCATCGGCGAGGTGCACATGATCGGTGGCTTTATCAGCCACTGGAAGAACCCGGTGATTGCCGGTCTGTTCGAACTCGCCGCCGAGTTCGATGTGCCGGTGCTGATTCACACCGAATTCTCACGCGCCAACTACACGCTGGCGATGTGCCAGGCGTTCCCGAACACACGCTTTCTGTGGGCGCATGCCGGTTCCATGCTGAGCCCGGCAGAAGTCGAACGTGTCCTCGACGGTTGTCCGAACGTGCAGGCCGAGCTTTCGGCCCGTGACCCCTGGAGACATCGCGGCAATCCGATCGTCGATGAACAAGGCGAGTTGAAAGCGGAATGGCGTGCCTTGATTGTGCAACACGCCGATCGATTCATGGTAGGTTCCGATCCGGTCTGGCCGGTCGAACAACTCAACCCCTGGGATGAACCGGACACGGGTTGGCAGGAACTGCACAGATTCCTGTCGTTTCATCGCAACTGGCTCGACACATTACCCGCCGATAAGGCGAAGGCGATCCGTTGGGACAATGCTCAGCGATTCTTTCGACAAACCACGGCGCTGGGTCGCCGGTAGTGAACGGGCAGGTCTCGCAGGATCACGCGACAAGCCACGGATAGATCGGCACAGGTGACCCGTTTCGGGTACTGCCCGGCCGCAGGGGAACAAGGCGCACACAGGAGGTGCAGAGCATGACCGACAACTCCAAGAACGCCGCGTCGTTCGATGCCGCCGACGATATCTTCGGCCGCATGGCGGAATCCTACGATCTGCTATGCGACCTGTTCAGCCTGTACGCCCATCGTTACTGGAAATCATCACTCGCCAAGGTGATCGCCGCCACGCCCGGCGAAAATCTTCTCGACGTGGCAGCGGGTACGGGCGACATCGGACTTCGCGTCGCCAAACTGCTCGACGCTTCCGCCCGCACAAGGCCCAACAAGCACATCGTGCTCGGTGATCTGTGTAGCAAGATGCTCGCAGTGGCCGAGCGCAAAGCCCTGCGCAACGGCGTTGAGTGCGAGTATCGCGAGCTCAATGCCCACGACCTCGACGGAGTCGCCGACGAATCGGTCGACATCCTGTCGATCTCTTTCGCAATGAAGATCTGCAACCGCGACGATGTCCTCGCCGCCGCCCATCGCGTTCTCAAACCCGGCGGCCGATTCTTCTGTCTTGAAGCCGCCCGCATACCCAACCGCCTGGTACACAGCGCCTACCTGGCGTACATGCGCCTGTGCGTGCCGCTCATTGCCCTCTGGGTCACGAAGGGAGATCGCAGCGCCTACGACTACCTGCTACGAGGGGTGCACGACTTCCCCGATCAGACGCAGTTTGCACGCGAGATCGAAAACGCCGGTTTTCGCGACGTAACGTTCGACAATCTCACCTTCGGCATCGTCGCATTGCACAGCGCAAGCAAGTAGCCTGGTCAATCGATCTCTATCGTCTGGCATCCAGCAACCATCGGCTTGACCTCGCCAATGACGCAGGCCGACGCATAGCCCAGCTCGTGTAACGCGGCAACGCAGTCGTCGGCCTTGTCTGCCGGTACACCCGCGAGCAGACCGCCGGCGGTTTGCGGATCGAACAGCAAAGGGTATTTCGGATTGCGCGAGGCTTGCTCGACATCCGCGACCGCCCTGCGCAGCCGGATATTCTGCGGCTGCAGCGAAGAAAAGATCCCGGCCGCAACCGTTTCTGCCGCGCCGCCCAACACCGGCAGGCGATCGATATGCAGTCGCGCTGCTACGTTGGACGCAGTCAGCATCTCGACCAGGTGACCGGCAACGCCGAAGCCGGTCACGTCGGTGCAGGCCGTGACGGCGTAGCGCCGCAGACATTGTGCTGCCGCCTGGTTTGACAGCAGCATGTTGTCGATCGCCGCCTGAATCCAGCGCCCCTTGGCGCGCCCTCGCATATCGGCCGCCAACAGGGTGCCGGTACCAACTGGTTTGGTCAGTATCAGGGCGTTTCCCGGCTGCAGCCCGCCCTTGCGCAATACCGCGTCGGGATCGACCAGGCCGTTGACCGCCAAGCCGAATGCCAGCTCGCTGCCCTCGCCCGAATGGCCGCCGGCCAGCACCGCCCCGGTATGTGCCAGCATCTCGAGCGTACCGGCGAGCAGGTTGGCCAAGGTATCTTCCACCACCGCCTCCGCCGCATAGGGCACGGTCGCGATCGCCAATACCGAGTGCGGCTCGGCCCCCATCGCGAACACATCCCCCAAGGCATGGTTGGTCGCGATCTGGCCGAACACGAAGGCGTCGTCGATGAATGCGCGAAAATAGTCGACGCTCTGCACCAACGCCTTGCCCTCGGGCACGCGGAACACGACTGCATCGTCCGGGGCATCCAGGCCGATCTCGACCGCAGCGGTCGGCTGTGGTGGAAGCTGTTCGATCACCCGCGCCAGGGTGTCGCTGCCGACCTTGGCCCCACAACCGCCGCAACGCATCGCTGCGGCCGATAACGTTTCGATGGCCTGCTGATCGGCGACGCCGCCCAACTTCACAGAGACATCCAATGCAGGCATGGCCGGCAGTTCGGTGAACCGCTGCATGAAGCGACGGTCGATACCATCCTTGAGCGTCCACAACCACTTGCCTTCGAGTGACCAGCGACCGCGCGACGCGACGGCGTAGCGGTCTCCGGTACTGATCAGGCCGAGGAAGTCGCGTTGCGGGTGATACACCTTCAGCGGATCGCCTGCGATGTAGCGTCGCAGGTTCTCCGTCAGCACCGGGCCCTGGCGTACCGCGAACACGCCTGATTTAGGCCGCGGATCGATCATCGCCGCGATATCGCCGGCGGCAAAGACTTCGGGATGGCTGAGCGACTGCAGATGCGAATTCAGTCGGATGAATCCGTGTTCATCGGTTGCCAAGCCGGCCTCACCGGGCCAGGCGGCCGCCGCCGCGTCGGTGACCCACATCACGGCATCGGCCGGATACTCGGTGCCGCTGTCGTCCGCCAGACAAGTGTCGCTGACCCGGCTGACACGCCGTCCCGTGTACACACCGACGCCGCGCTGCTCGAGCACTCGCCGGAAGCGTCGCCGCACCCCGGCGCTGTGGGTATCGAGCACCTCGTCGGCCGCAGTGATCAACATGAACTGCAGCCGGCCCGGGTCGTCGCCTTGACGTTCGAGCATGCGCGTCAATCGATATTGTGTCGCCAGCGCCAGTTCGACGCCGCCGGCACCGCCACCAACGATGGCGATACGAAACGGCCCATCGCTCGTTGCCACCCTCTCCTGCAATCGCGTCCAGGCCGCAAGCCAGCGGTCGATCGGCTTGACCGGCAGGGTGTGGTCTTGCGCACTTTCGACACCGATCGTCTGCGGCCGCGAACCGATATTGATCGACAGCACGTCGTAGCGAATGCCCGGCCGATCACCGGCAAACACCAGCTTGCGTTCGAGGTCGAGGCGATCGACCGTCGCATGAATCAAGCGTGCACCGGCGAACCTGGCCAACGGTGCGAGATCGATGTGGCAATCGTCGTAGTCGTAGTGTCCGGCGATATAGCCGGGCAGCATGCCCGAGTAGGGGGTATGGATATCGCGCGTAATCAAGGTAAGACGAATGCCCGGCATCGGTTGCATGCCGAAGCGCCTCAAGACCGCGACGTGCGCATGACCTCCGCCAACCAACACAAGGTCGTGAACGATGGGTGTTGCGGGAGACTGCATGGCGTTTACTGTGATCGTGGCATTAAACGTGATGGTCGGACATCAGGCAGGCAGTCGCTGTACGGCAACGGTGCCGCGACATGTGCACCAGCGCGCGCACGCCGGTAAGCAAATTTCACAGCACGACAGCCATCTCAGGCGACGGCCGGCCTATGTGGTAACCCTGGGCGAAATCGACACCGAATGCCTCGAGCAGGATCAAGGTATCGAGATCTTCGACAAACTCGGCCACCGTCACCTTGCCCAGCCCCTTCGCCACATCGGTCAACGCCTTGACGAACAGCTGGTCTTCTTCACTGCTCTTGAGGTTCTGAATGAAGGCGCCATCGATCTTGACGATGTCGACCGGCAGCTGCTTCAGATAGGCAAACGAGGAGAAACCGCTGCCGAAATCATCGAGCGCGAAACGGCAGCCCAATGCCTTGATCTCGCGCATGAACGAAATCGCATCCTGCACATTGGCCACCGCTGCGGTTTCGGTGATTTCGACGATCAGGTTGGATGGATCGATGCGGCTTTCCTGAAGCTGTCGCTGGAACCAGACCAGCAGCGAAGGATCATCGAGCACGCGGCCCGACAGGTTGACCGCCAGCGACAGCTTGGTGTTCTCGGTGATGCGGTCGATGGCTTTGCGAATAACCCAACGGTCGATCTCGTGGATCTGGCCGGACTGCTCGGCGACCGGAATGAAGTTGTCGGGGAAGACCAGATCGCCCTTGGTGTCGCGCATGCGCACCAGCGTTTCATAGCGCGTGACCCGATGTTCACGAATATCGTAGATCGGCTGGTAATGCAGTTCGAATGCATCCTCGATCAAAGCTTGGTTGATGCGTTCACGCCACTTCGCCCGCGACGCCAGCAGTTCCTTGGCGAGCTCATCGGGCGAGTACATATGCCAGCGACCGCCGCCGGCCTCCTTGGCCTGATACATCGCCATGTCGGCGTTGGCCAGCAGATCGTTCAGGTTCTTGCCGTGATCGGGAAACAAGGTGATACCGATACTGCAGCTCACTTTGTGCATCCGGCCGCTGGACGAAAAATCGAGCAGCTTCATCTCATGCTGCAACTTGTTCGCCATGTAGATCGCTTCTTCGGCGCCGCTTTCCGGCAGCACCAGGGCGAATTCATCACCGCCGAGGCGGGCCAGGATGTCGGAGTGGCGTACCGTATCGCGCAGGGCGCTCGACACCAGCAACAACAAGGCATCACCGGCTTGGTGGCCACTCAGGTCGTTGACGAACTTGAACTGGTCGAGGTCGAGAAACAGCAAGGCGCCGGTGCGCTGATAGCGCACGCCGAGCGCCAGGATACGATCGAAGATCTCCTGGAACCGCCGGCGGTTGAACAGGTTGGTCAGCGGATCGTGATCCGCCAGCCACACGAGGTTCTGCTCGGCCTCGGTACGCGCCTCGAGCGCGGTTTCCAGATCGTCGGCAAGATGCTGTACCGAGTCCACCACCACATCGATCTCGTCGGCGACGATGTTGCCGCTGCGCACCGGCAAGGCATCGCGCAACGCTTCGAACTTGCTTCGTCCGAGTGCAGGCAATGCGGTAACCAGCTGGCGGATGCGGTTCATCGGCTTCCACAGGAACAGCATCAGGATCGCACCGGTCGCGATCAGACCAAACACACCGGCAATCACGATGATGCGATTGGCCTGATCGAGTTGCGCCAGGTCGTTGCTGATCGGACTGACCACCAGAAACGCCGTGCCCTCGCCGGCCGCCCGGTCATGGCCGAGCAGACAGGCAAACCACTGGTTGCGGAGCTGGACAAACACCGTCTCGTCGGTCAGTTCGTCGAAGGTATAACGTTGCTGGAGCAACTGCAGCACATCGTAGGTGATGGCCGGGTGCGACAGTGCCGGCACCGCGACCTGCCAGCGTGCAAGATAACGCTGCCGATTCTGCCCGGCAGAGTCGGCCTGCCTTGGCTGCTGTACCAGCACGGCGACCTCGGAACCCGACAGTCGCTGAAAGTGCAGGATGCCGTCGGCGATCGAACGGCTCAACACCAACACACCGCCGCGCAATGCGCCTTCGAGTTGCGGTACGGCAAGTGTCAGCACGCAATTTTGTGTGCAGTCGATACGCCCGGCCGGTGCGTCTGTTTCGGCGGCCTGCCGGGCGAGCCGCGCATGCCCTTCGCGATCATAGTTGCTCGCCCAGGCATAACGCAGCCGCGTGCTGCTATCGAAGAAAGACAGCGAAGTGATGCCCCACTCCAGACCCAACAAAGCGCTATGGCGGTCGAGAACGGCACGCAAGCGTTCGTCTTCGCTGGCCGCCTGCGAATGATCGCCGAGCAGTGGAATAAAGCTGGCGAAGCTGGTCAGCAAATCATAGTCACGCTGTAGCAAACCGGAGATGGTTCGCTGCTGCTGATGCAGCAGGTCACGCTTCTGCTGAAAGAACTGTTCGTTCGACTGACGGTAGGCGACGTAGATGATCAGCGAATTGACGACGATGAGCACCACGCTGACAACGATGCCCACTTTCCACTTCAGGCTGACAAAACGTGGCGTCTTCTGCGGACGCTCCTCGCGTTGTTCGTCCATCAGCGATCCCGTTCAAAAGCGATACGAGGCGAGGAACGAAAACATCTCCCAATCGCGGTCTCTGGCCAGCGGGTCGGGATTCTCTCTGGTCGATAATGTCCAGGTACCGTCACTCCATTGATACTCGGCACGCAGCATGAAGCTGGGTGTGACATCCCAGCGCAATCCAACCATCCAATCCTTTTGAAAGAAGTTGGACGGCGGCAACAAGCCTCCGGAAAGTGCTGACTGTTCGCGGCCACGGTGATCGTCCTTTGCACTGTATCCTTCACTGTAGCGGACCACCCACTCCAGATCATCACGTATCAGATAGCTCCCTTGCAGATAGTACCCCTGGACGGTACTGTCTTTGAGATCCAGCGGTGGACCGAAATTATCGAAATCCACCGGCTCTTCCATGTATTCGGCCGTCAGGCTCCAGCGCTCGGCGTTGTATTGAGCGGAAACCACCCAATACAGGAAATCCAGATCACCCGACCCGATCGGATCGAATCGGTCGCGATCGAACTCCATCTTGCTCTTGGCGGCACTCACGCCAAACCGCCAGCTGCCGCTGGCCGACTCGAACATCGCACTGGCCAGGTACGATGCGCCGCGCGGTTCCAGTTCTCCCCCGAAGTCGGTGCCCAGATAGGAGATCTCGACGTTCTTGTCGACCGACCCCTGGCCCACACCGACGTTTACGTGCAACTGCCCGAGGTCGGTATGCCACTTGCCGTACAGGTGCACACTGTCCGACGACAGGAACAAGTTACGCACCGCGTCGAAATAGACCTGCTGCGGTAGAAAGATGCTCGGCCGCGTAAACGCCACATCGCGGGTCTCATTGTACAGGCCGAGGGTGTTCTTGACCCGACCGACCAACACGCCGTACGAGTGGTCTTCGGTATTCTCGAAATTCCAGTCGATCAACGCGTAGTCAACCGTTGGCGAACCATCATACATGTCACCGGCACGACGCGACAGCAATTGGCCGGACAGCAGCAGCGATGGCGTGACCTTGTACGATGCATTGATCCCTATCTCGGTGAATTCGAAACTGCCGTCCTCGCTGTCGCCGAAGAAACTGTTGTCGCTGGTATCGACGTAGCCTTGCGTAATGAAACCGTGTACCTGGATGTCGTCCTTGGCCGTACTGCCTTCCGCCCACGCCGCGGGCACGCCGGCCAACACCGAGGCGATGGTGAGCCCGAGCACAGCCCTAGCGAACAGAAAGTTTGTGTACCGTTTCATCGATCATCTCGCTCGACAGGTACCCGACGGCACCTGGCGTTGTGGCAATCCTGTATAACATCTCTTGCTCATTGGCGACCGTTTCCGGCGCCTGTCCGGTACCCGTGTACACCTGGCGATCCCAAACCCGCCGGAGCTGTCGTGGATACAGACTCAGGGTGTGTTTGGCGAACGTCCGGTGAACATTATGATTATCGGGCAGCACAAAAACGCGTACCTCGGTACCGTTTGGCCATTGTGCGAGCTGGTGACTGAACACCAGGCGCGCGGTATTCAGCGACACGGCATCCAAACCAACAGACGAATTGGCGATGGCGACGGGTTCAGCGACCACGCAGGATGAACAGCCTATCGTCAGGAACAGGCCGAGGATGGCAGGCAGTCGGGCGTTGATTGAAGGTATAAACACGATGACTGCGCGGTGGCCGTCAGCTCGACCGGCACACCCGTGTGCCTGTTGGTAACCGTCGCGCGCCCACGCTTGTCGCTCCCCTCTCGCCAGACTTGTTAACGAAATCCCTCAGAAATATTAGGACAAAGCGTCAAAACAGCAACCAAGGCGGCTGCGGGCGCTCATTGCGAGCGCCGGGGGATGGCGTACGGCAGAGGTCTATTGGCCGATCGGTTTGTGCTGGGCGGTCTCGCGACGGACTTCGTCGAAGATACTGACGAGATCGCTGTGCCAACGACCCAATTGGATCTGCATCTCCTGACCGGGGAAGTAAGGCGCGAGCGCCTCCGGGTTCATGATCGCCAGCAGTGTTTCATCTTTTTCGGCGATCACCGCCATCTTCAACGGCAGGTACGACACGATTTCCGGGTATTTCTCAGTGAGGTGTCGCACCTCATCGGCCTTACCGAAAAACACGACGCGATAGAAGTCCGACTTGTAGCCGAAATCTTTCATGCCGCCGTCGCACAGTTGCAGATGCGCGATCGTGTAGCCGTGTTCCTCGATACTCTCTTTGAGGTATTCAAGAACGATCTCGGCACGTAGCGGCATCCGACCCATCAGCATATTGTCCGCCTGCGCAATCGCAGGAATGAACAATGCGCCAAGCAATAAGCAAACGAAACTCAGGCGACGGATCATAGGGTCACCTCGTCGACGATCTCAGTGAATGTCTCTTCCATGCGGTCCCACAGGCCGACCAGTTCATCGTTGTTGAACCAGCGCGAGACGACACGCAGATTCGGCACGACGAGCAGAACGCTGCCGTCCTTGCGCTCCAGAATGCTGATTCGACAGGGCAACACGGTGCCGAGCCGCGGCTCGATCTTCAACATGCCGTACATCACGTTGAAGTTGCAGAAGCGCACGCCAACCTGGCGCGTGTTCATGCTGAACTCATCGACCAGGCCCTGCTCGATGTAGCGGTCGGGGAAGATGCGGAAGTTGGCACCGGTCAATGCAGCCTTGACGTTGCTCACGGTGGTATCGAAGTCGTACGGCGACTCGTAGACATGGGTCGGACGTTCATCTTCGTCGAGCGCCTCGACCTGACGTTCCTGTTCTTCGAACGAGCGCACATAGGCGACCAGGTCGTTGATCTCGGATTCCTGCAATCGATCATGGCCGAACGACGGCATGCCGGAGAGCCGGCGACCATTGATGATCACCTGCTTGATCATCTGATCCGACGCCGAAGCCAGGAATCCGCTGTTGGAGATAGAGGCAGGCATGACGAGGAACGTGCGCTCGCGCGACAGCGTCACACCGGTACCCTCGCCTTCACCGCTGCCATCTTCGCCATGACATTTCACGCAGTTCTCGGTGTAGAGCTTTTCGCCATTGGCTGCGTCACCGACGACCGGTTCGTCGGTGAAGGTGCGCGCCACCGTACCGGAGCTGTCACGCAGGAATTTCACGATCGCATCGACCTGTGCGTCGCTCATCTTCTGAAAGGCCGGCATCACGCGGCCGGGGCGCCCCAGACGGATGGTTTTGCGCAGGTACAGGTCGGAAACATCCGAGAGCTTGGCATTCATCAGCGGCAGACCGATACCGCCCTGGCCTTCCATCTGATGACAGGCGCTGCAGTGTTCTTCATACAACGCTTGGCCGTTGGGCGCGGCCAGCAGCAACGCGGGGCTGCCGATCCCCGACAACAGGGCGCCCGCAAGGACCAGGTAACGTCGCAAACTCATCCTTCAAACCCGCAAGTCAGCATTTATTGCATCGCAATATTAGCGGCTACTGATGGAAAAGTTTAGACCTAATAGCTTGAGGCGGGTCAGAAAGCGCCGATTTGGCGCCCGCCATCACGATACGTCGGCCAGATCGCCGCGCTCCTGCAGCCAGGCCTTGCGGTCGGAGGCGCGCTTCTTGGCGAGCAGCATGTCCATGATCTGATTGGTGTCGTCACCCGACTCCACGATCAACTGGACCAAACGACGCGTGTCCGGATGAATGGTGGTCTCACGCAGCTGCGCCGGGTCCATCTCGCCCAGCCCCTTGAAACGCGACACGCTGATCTTGCCTTTGACCTTTTCGGCGGCGATGCGATCGAGCACGCCCTGGCGCTCGTGGTCGTCGAGCGCGTAGAACTTCTGCTTGCCGACATCGATGCGGAACAGCGGCGGCATCGCAACGTACACGTGCCCTTCTTGAACGAGCTTTTTGAAGTGGCGCACGAACAGTGCGCACAGCAGGGTCGCGATATGCGCACCGTCGGAATCGGCGTCGGCCAGGATGCAGACCTTGCCGAAACGCAGCTTGGAAAGATCATCGCTGCCCGGCTCGACACCGATCGCCACCGAGATGTCGTGCACCTCCTGCGACGCCAATACCTCGGCCGAGTCGACCTCCCAGGTATTCAGGATCTTGCCGCGCAACGGCATGATCGCCTGGAAGTTGCGATCGCGCGCCTGCTTGGCCGAACCGCCGGCCGAATCGCCCTCGACCAGAAACAGTTCGGTGCGCGATGCGTCGTCCGACAGGCAGTCCGCCAGCTTGCCCGGCAGCGCAGGCCCCTGCGTCACCTTCTTGCGCACCACCTTGCGCCCGGCGCGCTGACGCGCCTGCGCGGCGTTGATCGCCATGTCCGCAATCCGCTCGCCGATCTCGGTATGCTGGTTGAGCCACAGGCCAAACGCATCCTTGACCACCCCGGTAACGAACGGCGCGCATTCACGCGACGACAACCGCTCCTTGGTCTGACCGGAGAACTGCGGGTCGACCAGCTTCACCGACAACACATAGCTGACGTTGGCCCACACATCGTCGGGGGCGAGCTTCACGCCGCGCGGCAGCAGGTTGCGAAACTCGCAAAACTCGCGCACCGCCTCGGTCAGCCCGGTGCGCAAGCCGTTGACGTGCGTCCCTCCCTGCGCTGTAGGAATCAGGTTGACGTAACTCTCGGCGACACCTTCGCCGCCTTCCGGCAGCCAGGCAAGCGCCCAATCGGCGGCCTCATCATTGCCGCTGCTGCTGCCGACGAAGGCCTCTTCAGGCAGCATCGGCAAACCACTGAGCGCATCACACAGATAGTCTTTCAGTCCGTCTTCGTAACACCATTCGTCGGCCTCGGCCTCGCCTTCCTGCTGAAAACGGATCAGCAAGCCGGGGCACAGCACCGCCTTGGCGCGCAGCAGGTGGCACAACTGGCGCACGCTGAATTTGGGTGAGTCGAAATACTTCGGATTAGGCCAGAAGTGTATGCGTGTGCCGGTATTGTTCTTACCGACCTTGCCGACCTCTTCGAGGTCCGACTTTTTATCGCCGTCGGCGAACGCGATGTTGTATTCCTTGCCGTCGCGTTTGACCCACACTTCGAGGTGCTTCGACAGTGCGTTGACGACGGACACGCCTACCCCGTGCAGACCGCCCGAGAACTGGTAGTTCTTGTTCGAGAACTTGCCGCCCGCATGCAGCTTGGTCAGGATGACCTCGACCCCGGGAATACCTTGTTGCGGATGGATGTCGACCGGCATGCCGCGACCGTCGTCGCTAACCTCGATCGAGCCGTCTTTGTAGAGTGTTACCTCGATCTTCTTGGCGTGACCGGCGATCGCCTCATCCACGCTGTTGTCGATCACTTCCTGCGCCAGATGGTTGGGGCGTGTAGTGTCGGTATACATACCGGGACGCTTGCGTACCGGCTCAAGTCCGCTCAATACCTCGATGGCCGAGGCGTCATAGGCGCTCATCGTTCTAGGGATACCCGTGGGCGTGGATTACTGGGACATGAAATATTCGCGGCGGAACTCGCCGGTCAGGTAATCGCGAATCTCACCTGCCGTACGTGTTCCGCGGATACCGCAGAAATAGTCTTTCATCAGTTCGAAGCGGTAGTTGCCGTTGCGGTTGGCGTTGACGAACTGCCAACGCGGCCGCTTGGCCTTGGTGACCGGCGGATCGCGCTGCGGATTGGCGTAGGCGTAGACCTTGTTCTCACCGGTCGCACAGCGAAAACCTTCGAAGGTTCCGCTTTCCGAACCGGACTGGCTACGGATCCACAACCAGACACGGATCACATCGTCGTTCTCGTTGACATCGATCCGCGATTTGTCGATGAACAGGGTGAAGCCTTCCGGCAGCTGGTCGAGCTTTATCTGGCTCAGATTGTCCGGCTGCGGCACCGCCAGCACTTCCGTCTCATTCTCGATCCACGGGATGTCCTGGCTGTCGTCGTATTCGAACTCGCCTTTGCTGACTTCGTCGCGGTATTCGTAATAAGGATCGATGATGAGATCCTTCGCCGCGGCGTTCATAGGCATTAAACAGGTGAAGCCGGCGACGGTAATAACGGCGGCCAGCCATCGAAATCCGAGTGTATTTGTCATGGCGGCGATTTTACCGCGCGAAGGCGCCTTCTTGCATCCGTCGGGTTTACGCCGGACGCTCCGTTGCGTTAGCTTAGTCACATTGACAGGAAACGGCATGAGCAAGAAGAAAACCGAACCGGCATCGTTCGAAGAATCGCTCGCAGAGCTCGAAGCCCTGGTCGAAAAAATGGAGGGCGGCGAGATGACGCTCGACGAGTCGCTCGGCGCCTTTGAGCGCGGAATAGCGCTGACAAAACATTGCCAGCAGGCACTGCAGGCGGCCGAGCAGAAGGTCGAGATCCTCACTGCCAATACCCCCGACGCGCCCACCGAGCCGTTCGACAATGACGCTTGATCCGGCTTTCCAGGTCTTTCTCGGCGATTGCCGGGTGCGTGTGGAACGCGCACTGGATAGCTGGCTGCCCCCCGATTCGACACAGCCCACTAAGCTGCACAGCGCGATGCGCTACGCGACACTCGGTGACGGCAAGCGGGTGCGCCCGGTGCTGGTGTATGCCGCGGGTCAGGCGTTCGGCGCGCAGCCCGAATGCCTCGACGGCGCGGCCTGCGCGGTCGAACTGATCCACGCCTATTCGCTGGTGCACGACGACCTGCCGGCGATGGATGACGACGACCTGCGGCGCGGCCGGGCCACTTGCCACAAAGCCTTCGACGAGGCGACCGCAATCCTGACCGGCGACGCACTGCAGACCCTGGCGTTCAGGGTGTTGTGCAACGACGACAGCCTGTGCGTCGATCATCACGACCGGCTGCGCATGCTGGCCGAACTGTCTCATGCCAGCGGTTCGCGCGGCATGGCCGGTGGCCAGGCGCTCGACATGGAGGCGACCGGCAAGGAGATCGATCTGGCCCAGCTGGAAGCGCTGCACATCCACAAAACGGGCGCTTTGATCGTTGCCAGCGTGCGCCTCGGCGCCTATGCGGCCGGTGCCTCGCACGACGACCGGCTTGCCGGCCTCGAACATTTCGCCCGCTGCATCGGCCTGGCGTTCCAGGTGCATGACGACGTGCTGGATATCGAGGGCGAGACCTCTGTCCTGGGCAAAACCCGCGGCAAAGACGCCGCGACAGACAAAGCCACCTACCCGGCGCTGATCGGCCTCGACGGCGCACGCGACATGGCGGCCCGGCTGATCGACGAAGCGCTCGACAACATCGCCGGGTTCGACAAAACGGCCGATCCGCTGCGCCAATTGGCGCGCTACATCATCGGCCGCAAGCGCTAGCGGACGTCGGCAGGGCCTGCCCCCGATCCACTAATCCGCCCCCAAAACATAGCGATGGCGTCTTTTCCATTAGCGGGCGATAATACGCGGCTCCGCCACACCTTTTGCGGTGTTTTGTTGTGACGCCGGCGGCAGATATAATTCTGAGAAAATCACTCAACTATTGAGGTGGGACCGGGTCCCGCGAACTCGACATGACCGTAGCCAATCCGAAACCGACAATCGGTGCCGAGATCGAAGATGTGCAGAGCAGCGCGGATACCCGCCGTATTGCCATCAACAAGGTCGGCATCAAAGACATTCGCCATCCGGTACGCGTGAAAGACCGCACCGAAGGTGAACAGCACACGGTCGCCACGTTCAGCATGTATGTGTTTCTGCCGCACAATTTCAAAGGCACACACATGTCGCGCTTCGTCCAGATCCTCAATAGTCACGAGCGCGAGATCTCGGTCGAATCGTTCAAGGAGATGCTCAGCGAAATGGTCGATCGCCTCGAGTCCGAGCGCGGCCATATCGAGATGACCTTCCCCTTCTTCGTCAACAAGAAGGCACCGATCTCCGGTGTACAGAGCCTGCTCGACTACGAAGTGACCCTGATCGGCGAGATCCGCAACGGCAAGCCCGAGATGTACATCCGGGTGATCGTACCGACGACCAGCCTGTGCCCGTGCTCCAAATCCATTTCCGATCGCGGCGCACACAACCAGCGTTCACACGTCACGCTGACTGTGCGCACCTGTGATTTCGTCTGGATCGAAGAACTGATCGACCTGGTCGAGAAAGAGGCCTCGTGTGAACTGTACGGCCTGCTGAAGCGTCCGGACGAGAAGTACGTGACCGAACGTGCCTACGACAACCCCAAGTTCGTCGAAGACACGGTGCGCGACGTGGCCGCCCGCCTGAACGCCGACGACCGCATCTGCGCGTACACCGTCGAGGCGGAAAACTTCGAGTCGATCCACAATCACTCTGCCTACGCCCTGATCGAGCGCGACAAGGAAGCGGAACAAAAAGCCGCCGAGTAAATCGCCGCTCAGTACTTGGTGCGCAGGATCAGCAGATTCTCGCGCTGATCGATGTCGAAGCGTTTGAGTACATTCATGCCCAGCAACACGTTGCGCGGGCTATCGCCGCTGATCACAACGGCGCGCACATTGTCGAAACGCACACCGTTGACCGATAGCGAACGCAACGTCACCTCGTGACCCTCGGCGAAGCCGGACGCGGTAGACACGCCGATACGCCGACCGTCGACCCGGTGCTGTAAACCCAGGCGCTCGGCCTGCGGCTCACTCATCGCGATGCTGGTGGCGCCGGTATCGACCAGAAAGTTCACCGGCTGACCATTGATCAAACCGTCGACGAAGTAGCCTTCTCGCGGGTCTTTCAGAATACGGATCTCACGCCGCTCGCGCTTCTGGTAGTTCGCACTGATGCGAGAACCCAGCTTCAGTTCCTGGCGTTCGCCATCGATCTCAACCACCGCCTTGGCCGGCGAGGCACTGATCAGACGCACCCCGGCAGGCCCGGTCTGACCCGCTGCCAGCACCTTACGCTTGCCATCGATGTCCAGCATCGCCTTGTCGGGGAACAGGGCCAAAACCTGAACCGAAGGGCCGGCCAAGGCCGAACCCGCCAGCAACGCGACGGCGGCCAGTGCCAACAGGTGAAGCCGCACCGTCATAGCCACAACGCCAACAGTTGCAGGCAGGCAGCCGCGAAGACCCCCGCCACCAGATCGTCGAGCATGATACCCAGCCCACCGCCGACCTGACGGTCGAGCCAACCGATCGGCCAGGGCTTCCAGATATCGAACAGCCGAAAAAACACGAAACCCAGCACGATCCACAACCAGCCGGCCGGCGCGGCAAACATCGTCACCAGGTAACCGGCGATCTCGTCCCACACGATGCCGGGGTGATCGTGTACGCCCAGGTCGCGGGTGGTCTTGTCACACAACCAGATGCCGACGCCGATCACCACGGCCAACACCGCGCCGTAGGTAACCAGCGACAGATGCGACAGCGGCAGATAGAACGCCACGGCCAGAATCGTACCCATGGTGCCCGGCGCCTTGGGCGTGCAGCCCGCACCCAGGCCGAACGCCAGCATATGCACCGGGTTTCCCGGGGTCGGTTTCGGCAGCGTTTCAGGATCGGAAATGGTCGAACCCATCGGGGGTCTCCAAGCTTTCGTGGCCATCCGGGTAGACCAGCACAATGCCTTGTTCATCGACCAGCACGCCGATTTCTTGTATCGCGTGCCCGGCCTTGCGGCAGTCCGCCAGCAGATCGGCGACCTTGGCTTTGGCGACACTGAACAGCAGTTCGTAATCATCCCCCCCGGCCAGGGGATGGCGCCAGTCGCCATTATCGCAGGCTTGGCGAACAGCATCCGACAGCGGCAGTCGCGCCAGGTCAATGCGCGCACCCACCCCGCTCGCCGCGCAGATGTGTCGCAGATCGCCGATCAGGCCGTCGGAGATGTCGATTGCCGCACTCGCCCGGCCTGCCAATAACCGCCCCAGCGTCACGCGCGGCGCGGGCCTGTCGAGTTGCTGCTGCAGCGCGGGATCAGGGGCGCTACTGCCCGATTGAAGCTGCGCGAGGGCCAGCGAGGCGTCGCCCAGCGTACCGCTGACCAGCAGGCGATCGCCGGGGCGCGCACCCGCACGCCGCAGCGCACTGCCGGGCGCGACAAAACCGTGAACCTGCACGGTAATACTCAGCGGCCCGCGAGTGGTGTCGCCGCCGACCAGGTCGACGTCGTATTCAGCAGCGAGCCGACTGAATCCGCGCATGAAGGCGGCCAGCCAACCGGTGTCGGCATTCGGCAGGGTCAGCGCCAGGGTCACCCAGGCAGGTTCGGCACCCATCGCGGCCAGATCGCTGAGGTTGACCGCCAGCGCCTTGTGGCCGAGCGCCTCGGGGTCGGCACCGGCGACGAAATGCCGACCTTCGACCAGGGTATCCATGCTGACGGCGAGTTCCTTGCCGACCGGCACCTGCAGCAGCGCGCAGTCGTCGCCGATGCCGAGGGACACGTCATCACGTGCCGGCGTGGCGTCGGCGAAGAATTGTCGGATCAGGTCGAACTCGGATTCGGCCAAGCCCGGCTGTCAGCGCCGCGACGCTGCCTCCATCGGGCGCAGCGAGCGTGCGGCCTTGTCGAGCACACCGTTGACATAGCGATGGCCTTTTTCGGCGCCGAAGGTCTTGGCCAGTTCCACCGCCTCGTTGATCACCACGCGATAAGGAATCTCGGGATGTTCGAGCAGTTCATAGGCACCCAGGCGCAGAATCGCCCGCTCGACCGGATCGACTGCTTCGAGCGAGCGGTCGACACACGGCGCCAGCGCCGCGTCCAACTCGGCCAGACGGGTCGGCACCGAGCGCACCAGTTCGGCAAAATAATCGGTGTCGAACTTCTTGGCGTCCTGTTCGATCATGAAATGGTTGATGATGGCGGAGATGTCCTGGCCGGCCATCTGCCATTGGTACAGCGCCTGGATGGCCAGACTGCGTGCGCGGCTGCGCTGCCGGCTCACTTCCCGCTACCCCTTACAGTTCGCGCAGCAGGTTGACCATCTCGATGGCCGATGCCGCTGCCTCACCGCCTTTATTGCCGGCCTTGGTACCGGCGCGCTCGATGGCCTGCTCGATCGTGTCGACCGTGAGCACACCGAACGCGATCGGCACACCGTGCTTGAGCGTGACCTGCGCCATGCCCTTCACGCATTCGCCGGCAACGTATTCGAAGTGCGGCGTGCCGCCGCGGATGACGGCGCCGAGGGCGACGATGGCATCGAACTCGCCCTTCGCCGCGATCTTTTCCAGCACCAAAGGCATCTCGAAGGCACCGGGCAGACGCACCACGGTGATATCTTCCTCGGCCGTACCGTGGCGCTTGAGGGTGTCGATCGCGCCGGCTTCCAGGCTGTCGACCACAAAGCTGTTCCAGCGCGCGACTACCACGCAAAAACGCGCATTGGTGACGGTCAGGCCGCCCTCGATCGTCTTGATACTCATGCAGATTTCCTCTTCGACGCCTGTCGCGCCGAGCTACTCGGTACTAACAAACTCGACCACTTCCAACTCGAAGCCGGCCAAGGCATGCAGGTGTTTGGGCGCGCTCATCACGCGCATCTTGCGCACCCCCAGATCGACCAGGATCTGTGCGCCGACGCCGATGGTACGCAGATCATCGTCGTCGCCTTTTCTGCGATCAGGGATCTGATCGTCCACACCGTGCCATTTGTAATCCTGGATACGATGCACGATATCGCGCGCCGTATCGTAATTGCGCAGCACCACGATAACGCCTTCGCCCTCTTCCGACACCTGGTCCATGACCCGGCGCAGCGGCCAGCCGCAGTCGCGGGTGCTCTCGAACAGATCGCACAGGCTGTTCTGCACGTGCACGCGCACCAGCGTCGGTCGGTCCGGGCTGATCTCGCCTTTGACCAGGGCCAGGTGGATGTCGTTGCCGATCACGTCCTGGTAGGCCAGCAACTGGAAATCGCCACGCTTGGTCGGCAGATTGCACGAGGTCACCCGCTCGACGGTCTTCTCGTTCTTGATCCGGTACTGGATCAGGTCGGCGATGGTGCCGATCTTAAGATCGTGCTCGGCGGCGAACTTCTCCAGGTCGGGACGGCGCGCCATGCTGCCGTCTTCGTTGAGGATCTCGACGATCACCGAGCTCGGCGAAAGCCCCGCAAGGCGCGCCAGATCGCAGCCCGCCTCAGTATGGCCGGCACGCACCAGCACCCCGCCGGGCTGGGCCATCAGCGGAAAGATGTGGCCCGGCTGGACCAGGTCCTGCGGTTGGGCATCGGCCTTGACCGCGGCGAGCACCGTGGTGGCGCGGTCGGCGGCCGAGATGCCGGTGGTCACGCCCTCGGCGGCCTCGATCGACACGGTGAAGTTGGTCGATGCGAGCTGATCGTCGCTGTTGACCATCAGCGGCAGACGCAGTTGGCGGCAGCGCTCCTTGGTCAGCGTCATGCAGATCAGGCCGCGGCCGTACTTGGCCATGAAATTGATCGCTTCGGGCGTGGTCTTTTCCGACGCGAGGATCAGATCGCCCTCGTTTTCGCGGTTCTCATCATCCATGATGATGACCATGCGGCCCTGGCGCATGTCTTCGATGATTTCTTCAGTAGTATTCAGAGCCATGATAATGCGACGAATTCGGCAAACGGTGCAGTTTAACAGTAGAGCCACCCCCAATGACAGAATCTGAGGGCGTCATCCAGTACAAACTCGACTACCGGCCCGGCCCGCTACCGGCCGACGCCGACCTCAAACCGTTGTTCGACTGGTTTGGCCGCTGCCGCGCACGCGAGCTGATCGGCCAGTCGCGGGGTCGCTACGGCGGCTACGCCTACGGCAACATCAGCCTGCGCATCGCGCACGGCTTCATCATCACCGGCACCCAGACCGGCGGAAAGAACCGGCTGAGCGATCAGGACCTTGCGTGGGTGCACGATTTCGACATCGACGCCAACGCCCTGTCGGCAAGCGGCCCCACCCCGCCCTCGTCCGAGGCGATGACGCATGGCCAGATCTACCGGGCATTGCCGCATGCCAATGCCGTGATCCACGTCCACACCCCTGTGATCTGGACGAATGCACAGCGACTCGGGCTGGCACAGACCGACCCCACGGCCGGCTACGGCACACCCGCGATGGCAGCCGAAGTCGACCGCCTGGTGCGCGCCGATGGCGCACCCGCCAAGGGCATCTTCTCGATGGGCGGACACGAAGACGGCATCGTGGCCTACGGCAAAGACCTCGACGAGGCCGGCGAACTACTGCTCGCCACCTACCAACGCGTTGCTTGAAACGCGGCGTGCGGCGTCGATAACGGCAAGAGACGAGCCGTTACATAGCCGCGAAACCGCTGCCCGGCTGCATGCAGCCCATGAGACAATAAGACTTGCCTGGCAACGGCGTGCAATACCGATCGTGCCAGCGCAATGATCACCCCAGGTAGACACCGGAACGGCTGTGAACACATCCGACAAGAAAACAATTTCGCTGGTCCTCGGCAGCGGCGGCGCGCGCGGCCTGGCGCACATCGGCGTTATCCGGGCGCTGGAGCGCAACGGCTGGAAGATTGGTGCCATTGCCGGCAGCTCGATCGGCGCACTCATCGGCGGCTTCTATGCCGCCGGCAAGCTCGATGAGTATGCCGAATGGGTCGAAGAACTGACCGAATTCAACGTGCTGCGCTATCTCGACATCGCCTGGCGCGGCGCCGGTATGCTCAAGGGCCAGATGATCATGGAGACGCTGCAGGATTTCGTCGGCCGTCACAAGATCGAAGACCTGCCGACCCCGCTGACGATCGTTGCGACCGACGTACTCGCACGCAAAGAGGTCTGGTTGACCAAGGGCGACCTGTTCGACGCCATCCGCGCGTCGATTGCCGTTCCCACGGTTATGACACCACACATGATCAACGGCCGCCCCCTGCTCGATGGCGGCATCCTGAATCCGGTGCCGATCGCCCCAACGCTGCAGGATCCGACCGACGCGGTGATCGCGGTGAGCCTGTCCGGCGTACCGAAGCACATGGGCGGCAGCAACCGGCTGCAAAGACGGGAAATGAAAACGCCGCAGAAACCCGCCAGGGAGAAACACCGCTACCAGAAGAAGATCGAGGAGTTCATCGACCAGTTGCAGGAACGCCTCGGTTTCGACAACGACGAGACAGAGCAAGGGCCGAACCTGTCGATCACCGATACGGCGCTGTTATCGCTCGACGCCATGCAGGCCAGCATCGCGCGCTGCATGCTCGCCGCCTACCCGCCGGACCTGTTGATCGAGATCCCGATCGACACCTGTGGGGCACACGAGTTCTACCGTGCCGCAGAGGTGATCGCGGCCGGTGAATACTGGGCCCAGGTCGCGCTCGATCGCTTCTCGGCCGACAACGGCCAACTTCCGAATCACGATTAGACGGGCTGGCAGGCTGCGCGTCAGCCCTTAAGAAAGCCCGTTCGCGCCAGCAGGTCCATGTCGATCGATCCAGCACCTGGTTCGGCCGCCTTGTCGCCGAGCAACAGGCGTTCGAGATAGCGTGCCACCAGGTCCACCTCGAGATTGACCTTACTGCCGACGCCATAGCCACCCATGATGGTTTCCTGCAGGGTGTGCGGCACGATATTCAGTTCGAAACGGCAACCGTCGACGGCGTTGACAGTCAGGCTGGTGCCGTCGACCGTGATCGAACCCTTGTGTGCGATGTAGCGCGCCAACTCCGTCGGCGCCTCGATCGAAAACCGCACCGAACGCGCATCGTCGTGGCGCTCGACGACCTTGCCCAGACCGTCGACATGCCCGCTAACCAAATGACCACCGAGGCGCGTCGCCAGGGTCAACGCCTTTTCCAGATTGACCTTGCTGCCTGAGCCGAGCTGGCCGAGGCTGGTCAATGACAATGTTTCGCGCGACACGTCGGCCACGAAACCGTCGCCGGGCAGATCGACCGCCGTCAGGCACACGCCATTGACCGCGATGCTGTCGCCCAGCTCGACATCCGACAGATCCAGCTTGCCGGTCAGAACGCGCAGACGCACGTCGCCGCCGCGCTGCTGCAGATCGGCGACCTCGCCAATGGCCTGGATGATTCCCGTGAACATAGACTGCCTCCGGCGTTACTGCTCGAGATAAAAGAATGTTACGCGTTCGACGCGGCGCAGACGATCTCGATCAATCGCGCGCCAGTGGGCGCAGTGTCAGACGCAGGTCGGCACCGACCCGGCGCACATCGGCAAACTCAAGCGCCACCCGTTGCGCCATGCGTTCGATACCCGGCAGGTGCACCAGGCCACGCGCGGCATCCCCCATCAGGTGCGGCGCCATGTACACGATCAACTCGTCCACGATGCCTGCCGACAGGGCACTGCCGGCGAGCGTGGCGCCGCTCTCGATCAACAACTCGTTGATACCGCGCTGCGCCAGCGCCTTGAGCAACGCCGTCAGATCGATACGTCCGCCCAGTTGCGGCAGACGCAACACGTCGGCACCGGCGGCACGCAGTTCGTCTTCGCTGTCTTGCGACGCGCCCTGACCGCAGACGATCAGTACGTCGCCCGCCAGTTGCAGCAGGCGGGCACGCGGCAAGGTGCGCAGCCGGGTATCGAGCACGACGCGCAGCGGCTGACGCAGATAGGCTTCAGACTCGACGCCCGGCAGATCAGCCACCGGCAGGCGAACGTTCATCGACGGATCGTCTGCCATGACGGTCAATACGCCGGTCAGCACCGCGCTGCTGCGCGCGCGCAGCAATTGCACATCGCGACGCGCATCCTCGCCGGTGATCCATTTGCTCTCGCCGCTGGCCATCGCGGTGCGCCCGTCGAGGCTCATCGCCAACTTGCAGCGCACCAGCGGCACGCCGCTTGTCATGCGCTTGACGAAACCGGGGTTGAGCGCCATGGCATCCGCTTTGAGCAGGCCCACATCTACCGAGATGCCGGCATCGCGCAGGCGTTGCAGACCGTCACCGGCGACTTGGGGATTGGGGTCGGTCATGGCCGCGACAACGCGCGCCACGCCCGCTTCGATCAGGCCATCGGCACACGGCGGTGTGCGACCGTGGTGTGAGCACGGTTCGAGCGTGACATAGGCCGTGGCGCCGCGTGCGGCATCGCCGGCGGCAGCCAGCGCGATGCGTTCGGCATGCGGCTCACCGGTCTTGCGGTGCCAGCCCTCGCCGACCACCCGCCCGTCTCTCACCAGCACGCAGCCGACGCGCGGATTGGGATCGGTGGTGTACAGGCCGCGTTCGGCCAGGCGCAGTGCGCGCGCCATGTAACGATGATCGTCGTCGTTAAATACGGCGGTCATTTTTCCGGATCGAGCAGGTCGAGCTGGTGACGCCGCGCCTCGGGCGACAGCTGCTTCTCCAGCTTCTCGATCTCTTCGCGAAACGCGTTGACGTCTTCGAACTGGCGGTAGACCGAGGCAAAGCGCACGAAGGCGACCTGGTCCAAGCCCTTGAGCTCATCCATGACCAGCTCGCCGATCTTGCGCGAAGACACCTCGGCCTCACCGCCGGCCATCAGTTTACGCATGATGTGATTGATGGCGGCATCGGTGGCCTCGGTCGAAACGGGACGCTTTTCGAGTGCGCGTTCGATGCCGGCGCGCAGCTTGCGCCCATCGAAGATAACCCGCCGCCCGTCGCTCTTGACCACCCGCGGCAGGTTCAACTCGGCGCCTTCGTAGGTCGTGAAGCGTTCCTTGCAAACGGTGCATTCACGGCGACGCCGCACCTGGTCGCCGTCGCCGTGCAGGCGCGAGTCGACGACCTTGGTGTCCTGGGCGCCGCAGAAGGGGCAACGCATCGTTCAGTTCCCGACCTGTCTCGTCATCCGGTCGCAGCTTGTGCCGCTGAGGCTCAGCGATAGACCGGGTAGTTGCTGCAGATGGTCAACACCTTGTCTTTGACCTTGGCGATGACCTCATCACTGCCGCGCGCGTCGATCACATCGCACATCCAGCCCGCCAGGTCGCGGCACTCGTTTTCGCCGAAGCCACGCGTGGTGACGGCCGGCGTGCCGACACGGATACCCGACGTGACGAACGGCGATTGCGGATCGTTGGGCACGGCGTTTTTGTTGACCGTGATGTTGGCCGCGCCCAGCCAGGCGTCGACGTCTTTACCGGTCAGGCCGGCCTCGATGAAGCTGACCAGGAACAGGTGATCGTCGGTACCCTTGGATACGACATCGTAGCCGCGATCCATGAACACCTGCGCCATGACCTGCGCGTTCTTGACGACCTGCTTCTGATATTCGACGAACGCCGGCTCCATCGCCTCTTTGAACGCTACCGCCTTGGCCGCGATGGCATGCATCAGCGGGCCGCCCTGCCCACCGGGGAAGACCGCCGAGTTGAGCTTCTTCTCGACCTCTTCATTGGCTTTGGCCAGGATCAGGCCGGCACGCGGGCCGCGCAGGGTCTTGTGCGTCGTCGTCGTGGTGACGTCGGCGATTTGAACCGGGCTCGGGTAGATGCCGGCAGCGACCAGACCGGCGATGTGTGCCATGTCGACGAACAGGTAGGCTCCGACCTCGTCGGCGATGGCGCGGAAGCGCTGCCAATCGACGATGCGCGAGTAGGCCGAGAAACCGGCGATGATCATCTTCGGCTTGTGCTCACGCGCGAGTCGCTCGACCTCGTCGTAATCGATCTCGCCGGTCTCCGGATTCAGGCCATACTGCACGGCGTTATAGATCTTGCCGGAAAAGTTCGGCTTGGCGCCATGCGTCAGGTGGCCGCCATGCGCCAGGCTCATACCGAGGATGGTGTCGCCCGGCTGACACAGCGCCATGAACACCGCCGAGTTGGCCTGCGAGCCGGAGTGCGGCTGCACGTTGGCATAGTCGGCGCCAAACAGCTTCTTGGCACGATCGATAGCGAGTTGCTCGGCCTTATCGACGTATTCACAGCCGCCGTAATAACGCTTGGCCGGATAACCTTCGGCGTACTTGTTGGTCAGCACCGAACCCTGGGCCTCCATCACGCGCGGGCTGGTGTAGTTCTCGGAGGCGATCAGTTCGATGTGTTCTTCCTGCCGACGCTCCTCGGCTTTGATGGCTGCAAAAAGCTCGTCATCGTAGCCTTCAATCTTCATGTCTTTGCTGAACATCGACCACCTCGTCTCGCGTGTATTCAAAATGCAAACGGCCCCTGTACGGGGCCGCTCGGCCGGAGCAGCCAAAAGGCCCCGGGGAAACGGAAAGTCTGATGGAGAACAGGGATACCGTCAACCCGGCCGGAATGGGGTGTCGGCGGCCCCGAAAACGAAAAAAGCGGCGCCTGACGGCCGCCGCTTGTCTCGCGATGTATGGGGTGGACGATGGGGCTCGAACCCACGACCACTGGTGCCACAAACCAGGGCTCTACCAACTGAGCTACGCCCACCATTGAACCGGTTTTGCTCGATGCGTGCATCGAACCAGGCCCGTTCAGCCTGTTTTTGCGATCACCCCGCGGGATGAATGGCGCCCCGAGGAGGATTCGAACCCCCGACCTACGGATTAGAAGTCCGTTGCTCTATCCAACTGAGCTATCGGGGCCGTATTCAGGAATGTACCCGAAAATTGGTCCGTGCTGTCAGCCGGGCATTGCACATGGCCCGCTGGCACCACTTAAATCTGGTCGGGGTAGAGAGATTGCAAAATGCTGTCCTGCATTTTGCCCTGCGGGCCGGCCTGCGGCCGTCAAAAACGACGTCCTGTCGTTTTTTCTACGAAATACTTCCTGCATTTCGCCCTATGGGCCGGCCTGCGGCCGTTAAAAACGACGTCCTGTCGTTTTTTATCAAACTCCCTTCGGGAGTTCTCATCTCTCTCGCCCTACCGTGCTGCCAGCCGGGCATTGCACATGGCCCGCCAGCAACACTCAAATCTGGTCGGGGTAGAGAGATTCGAACTCCCGACATCCTGCTCCCAAAGCAGGCGCGCTACCAGACTGCGCTATACCCCGAATAGGTCTTCGCCAATTTGCGAAGGCGCCATATGATACGGGCGGCCCACAATGGCGTCAATCGAGGCGAGGCACTCTGGTATCATGCCGGTTTGCCCCTCGAATTGCCGGACAGCACAGCAGGAAACCCGATGAGCGCACAGATTCTCGACGGCAAGGCCATCGCCGCCGACCTCCGCGAAAAGATCAAGCACCGCGTCGCCGAGCGGCTCGCCTCCGGGCAGAGCGCTCCGGGTCTTGTGGTGGTGCTGGTCGGCGAAAACCCGGCATCCCAGGTCTATGTGCGCAACAAACAGAAGGCCTGCGAACAAGTCGGCTTCCATTCCGAACTGATCGAACTCCCCAAGGAGACCAGCCAGGACGAACTCCTCCGACTGATCGACGAGCTGAACGGCCGCAACGAGGTCGACGGCATCCTGGTGCAGCTTCCGCTGCCTGAGCAGATCGACGAAGATGCGGTGACCGAGCGCATCCTGCCGACCAAGGACGTCGATGGGTTTCATCCGTACAACATCGGCCGCCTGGTGCTGCGCCAGCCGATCCTGCGCCCGTGCACGCCGAGAGGCGTGATGACGATGCTCGAACGCACCGGTATCGATCTGGTGGGTAAGGACGCGGTCATCATCGGGCAATCCAATATTGTCGGCCGACCGATGTTTCTCGAGCTGTTGATGGCACGTTGCACCGTCACCGTGTGCCACAGCAAGACCAAGGATCTGGCCGGCAAGGTCGGCGCGGCGGATATCGTCGTCGCCGCCGTCGGTGTTCCGAAGTTCGTCAAAGCGGATTGGGTAAAACCGGGCGCGATTGTGATCGATGTCGGCATCAACCGGCTGGATGACGGCACGCTGTGCGGCGACGTCGACACCGGCCCGGTCAGCGAGGTCGCCTCGTGGATCACACCGGTGCCCGGCGGCGTCGGACCGATGACCATCGCCACCTTGCTGGAAAACACGCTGCAAGCCGCGGAGCTTCACGCCGAGCAAAACGCCTGAGTCTGGCGAGCCGAATAGCACAGCCACCGGCTGCAGTGCCGGTTTTAAGCTTGGTTTAAGTCATTGCGTTCATCGTGTCGTTAGGGCCGGTTTAAAGCCCCAAAACGGCGGAACGAAACGACACAATGCACGCAAGCTCTCACGATCACCCGTCCTACGCGCCACGCGTCAAGCATAGCCTTGAAAAAGCCGAGGCCTACCTCGAGCGTCGCCCTGAAAAACATCGCAAGGAGATGCGGCTGATCGAAGCGGCGTTCGATTCGCTCGCGCCGATCCACACGGTACTCGATGCACCGTGCGGTGTTGGGCGCGCATCGATCTGGTTGGCACAACAGGGTTATGACGTCACCGGCGTCGATCTCGGTGAGGCTGCCCTGAGAGTCGCGGCTGAGCAGGTCAAAGCAGCCGGTGTTCACGTCAGAATCGAGGCACAGAATGTCTTCGACATGGCCTATGCAGACCGTACTTTCGACGCGGTCCTGTGTTTTCGTCTGCTGCATCACTTTGCCGACCCGGCCCAGCGTCGCGAGATGATCAAAGAGATGTGCCGCGTTGCCGACCGTTACGTGGTGATGTCGTACCACTCACCCTGGTCGATCGCCACCGTGAGACGCCGTATCCGCAACCGCATCAGCGGCAAACCAATACGGCAGCATCCGGCGTCGCGCGACGAGATGGTGTCGGCGTTCGCCGCAGAAGGTTTCACCCTTCACCATCACAGCGAATGGTCGCCGTTTCTGCACTCGCTGCAACTGGCGGTGTTCGAGCGTCGCTGAGGTCGAAGGTCAGGCGACAATGCGGCGGTGATCGCCGTTAGTTCGCGCTTCCGCCAACTTGGCCCCGGCGCGCTCGCGCAGATCGGTCAGCGGCTCACCCGGCTCACGCAACACCACGCCCATGCTGGCCGTGATCTTGACGATATCGCCGCGGAACTCCAGCTGCTCGCGCGACAACATCATCGCCAGACGCCGGCAGAATGCCTCGGCCTGCGTCAGCTCCTCGCACTGCAGATACACGGTGAAATCGCCGCCATCGTGCTCGCGCACCGGCAGGTCGCCTTCGCGCGTCTGGCCACGCAGTTGGCGACCGGCGAACTCGATCAGCGTCTCTACCGCCTGTTCGCCGTAGCGACGCTCAACATCGTCGAGATAATCGATCTGGATGCGCACTACCGCGAGCTGGCTGCGCCCGCTGCGATCGTCGCGCGCCATCTGGTTGGAAACCGCCTCATCGACGTACGACTGGCGATACAGGCCGGTGGCCGGATCGCGCGTGCCATTGTCCGCCTTCAAACGGCGAACCTGCCATAGCAGCGCCAACGAAGCGACGATCATCAGGACCGCAGCGAGCAGCAGTGCGACCGAAACGAGCGAGACGCCAGTAACCGCAACGGTTTCGGTCTGCGGTGCAGGTGGCTGCCCTTGTGCGCTCAGGTCGAACCCCGGTGTGAACCACCCACCGAGCAACAGACCGAACAAGCCGACCGCGACCAAGGCAAACAAAAACGCTGTGCGTTTCATCGGCTTATCGTCTGCAGCATCCGCAGCGCCTCTCATCACACTTTTCCTGATCGAATGCCCATTTGCACGCTAGCGGCAGGCCGACCTTTTTTTAAAACCGGTCGGCCTGTGTACAATCGCCTACCTTCGCACCCGAGCAGTTTGAGGCAGCCAATCGCTATGGCCCAATACATTTACACCATGAATCGCGTCAGCAAGATCGTGCCGCCGAAACGGCAGATTCTGCGAGACATCTCTTTGTCGTTTTTCCCCGGCGCCAAGATCGGCGTGCTCGGCCTGAACGGCGCGGGTAAATCGACATTGTTGCGCATCATGGCAGGAGTCGATACCGATATCGATGGCGAGGCCCGCCCTCAGCCCGGAATCAAGGTCGGGTATCTGCCGCAAGAGCCGCAGCTCGATCCGAACAAAGATGTACGCGGCAATATTGAAGAGGCCCTAAGTCACATTACCGATGCGCAGGCCGAGCTCGACAAGGTATACGCCGCCTATGCTGAGCCGGATGCCGATTTCGACGCACTGGCCAAACGCCAGGGCGAACTGGAGAACATCCTGCAGGCATCGGACGGTCATAACCTCGAGCGTCAACTCGACGTTGCGGCTGATGCATTGCGCCTGCCCCCTTGGGACGCCGATGTCACCAAGCTTTCGGGTGGCGAGCGTCGTCGTGTGGCGCTGTGCAAACTGCTGCTGTCGCAACCCGACATGCTGCTGCTCGACGAACCGACCAACCACCTGGATGCCGAGTCCGTCGCCTGGCTCGAGCGTTTCCTGCACGATTACTCCGGCACTGTGGTTGCGGTTACCCACGACCGCTACTTCCTCGACAACGTTGCCGGTTGGATTCTGGAACTCGACCGCGGCCACGGTATTCCGTGGGAAGGCAACTATTCATCCTGGCTGGAACAGAAAGAGAACCGCCTCGAACTGGAAGAAAAGCAGGAACAAGGCCGCATCAAGGCCATGAAAGAAGAACTGGAGTGGGTTCGCTCGAATCCGAAAGGGCGTCAGGCAAAAAGCAAGGCCCGCCTCGCCCGATTCGAAGAACTCCAGAACCAGGACTTCCAGAAGCGCAATGAAACCAACGAAATCTACATTCCGCCCGGCGAACGCCTCGGCGACCTGGTGATCGAAGCCAACGGCCTGCAAAAATCGTTTGGCGACAAACTGCTGTACAAGGATCTGACCTTCAACCTGCCGAAAGGCGGCATCGTCGGGATCATCGGCCCGAATGGCGCGGGTAAAACGACACTGTTCCGCATGTTGACCGGTGACGAGAAGCCTGACTCGGGCGAATTGCGCATCGGCGACACCGTCAAAATCGCTGCAGTCGACCAGAGCCGCGATTCACTGGATGACAAAAAGACCGTCTGGCAGGAGATCTCAGACGATCAGGAAATCATCACGGTCGGCAACTTCCAGATGCCGTCACGCGCATACTGCTCGCGTTTCAACTTCCGTGGTTCGGATCAGCAGAAGAAGGTCGGTGACCTGTCCGGCGGTGAACGCAACCGCGTACATCTGGCAAAGCTGCTGAAATCCGGCGGCAACGTGTTGCTGCTCGACGAACCGACCAACGACCTCGACGTCGAAACCCTGCGCGCGCTTGAAGAGGCCTTGCTGGCCTTTCCCGGCTGCGCAGTGGTGATCTCGCACGATCGCTGGTTCCTCGACCGCATCGCGACCCACATCCTGGCATTCGAAGGCGATTCGGAAGTGGTCTGGTACGAAGGCAACTTTGCCGACTATGAAGAAGACAAGAAACGCCGGCTTGGCGACGAGGCGATCAACCCGCATCGCATCAAGTACAAGCGCATCGACGCCTGAGCTCCCCCCAAGAGCACAGTCGACGCAAACAAAAAGGCCCCGATCAGTATCGGGGCCTTTCTGCATCACCGGCCGCTACGCCGGTAACCACACTGCTTTTCGATCTATTGCGCTTCTGCCTGCGGTGCCGCCGGAGCACCCGGCTGCGGCATCGGGGGTAGATAACCGTAAGGCGCGCCATAGTAAGGGACATAGCGGTTGTAGCCGTGTCCCGAGCCGTATCCGTGGCCGTTGCCGTTACCCGATCCATACCCGTTGCCACGCATCGAGGCCGAGAACGTCATATCGAACGTGAAATCGGCGTCGCCAATACCGTCAGCGAAGCCGTTGTTGTAACCGCTGCCGAAACCACTCGCGTCGTTCCAGCCCCAGAAGGACCACGCATGTGCCGTAGCCAGCATGGCAACCATTGCGATGATCAGTTTCATGTTTAAATCCTTTGTACTGCTTAGCGCGCATCGACGACCTTTCTGTCGCCAGTGCCACACTTGTGAAGTATATAAGTATATTCTGAAGTATCAAGTCTTTTTATCGGCCGAAAGTTTTTTTCTTGAGGACTGCTGTTCCTGAATCGCCGTATGCGGAGCTCAACATGACCGATGCCGACCAATTCTTCGCCCGGGCCAACCGTCTGCTGGAACGCTGGGAGGCCCAGATAGACGGCCGCGCGCAGCCGCCTGATTGGACCTACGATGCCTACCGCTGGCGCCACGACCGGCGCGGCGTACGGCTGGTGCCCGTCCGCCATCCACATCGGGTCGACCTCAAAGACCTGCTGTGCATGGAGCGACAAAAAGCCGAGGTGGTGCGCAACACGGCACAGTTCGTCGCGCGCAAGCCGGCCAACAACGTGCTGCTGTGGGGTGCACGCGGCACCGGCAAGTCGACCCTGATCAAGGCGGTGTTCAATAACTTCGTCGATCAAGGCCTGCGCCTGATCGAAGTCGAAAAGGAGCATCTGGTCGACCTGGTGGAGATCGTCGAAACACTCGAAGGCCGCCAGGAGCGCTTCCTGCTGTACTGCGACGACCTGTCGTTCGAGGCCGATGACGCCGGCTACAAATCCCTTAAAGCGGTCCTCGAAGGTTCGATCGCTGCACCGGCCGACAACGTGCTGATCTACGCCAGTTCAAATCGTCGTCACCTGTTGCCCGAGATGAAGGCCGAGAACCTAGACGTGCACCAGGTCGACGGCGAAATCCACCCCGGCGAGGCAATCGAGGAGAAGGTGTCCTTATCAGAACGCTTCGGCCTGTGGTTGTCGTTCTATCCGTTCACCCAGGACGAGTACCTGCAGATCGTCGAGCACTGGCTGGCCCAGCTGGATGCAGGAAGCTGCGACGATGAAGCGACACGATTGGCCGCAGTGCAGTGGGCCGGCCAACGCGGTTCGCGCAGCGGACGGGTCGCTCGTCAGTTTGCCGTCGATCAGGCAGGTCGACATGACTGAAGAAGTGACCGTACGACGCATCCGCTTCGACGACCCAGCCGATGCTCGACAGTATGTCGATTTACTCGATGCCTATGCGCGCGATCCGATGGGTGGCGGCACTGCGCTGCCGGATGAAGTCCGCGAGCGCCTGCCCGGCGACCTGGCGAGCCATCCAACCGCGCATGGTCTGTTTGCCGAAATCGACGCCGCACCGGTTGGCTTCGCGACCTGTTTTCTCGGCTACTCCACGTTTCGCGCGCAGCCGTTGCTGAATATCCACGACATCGCCGTACTGCCGACGTGGCGCGGCAGATCGGTCGCCAAGATACTGCTGGAAGGGATCGTCGATCTCGCACGTTCACTCGATTGTTGTCGGGTCACCCTCGAAGTGCGCGAAGACAACCCGCGCGCGCAGTCGGTCTATCGCGCAGCGGGATTCAGTCCGGCCGACTGCAGCTTGTTCATGACCAAGTCGATCGATCGATAAATGGCCCGCTATCCCTTGCTGCCAGAATGCAGAGCAAAAAAAACGCCCCAAGCAGGGGCGTTCCTCCATCCACCTTGTGAACTCTTTCTGTGTCTGTGAGTCCTCGGTTTGCGCGGGAGTATACAGACCAAGTTAAGTTAAGAAAAATAAGCGGTTGTTAATACGCTTCAACCTCTTACCGACGGTCAGATAACGCGCTTGGTGGCCGACTGGCCGCCACGAAGTCACAGCGAAACATCAGCCGCTGGCGGCCAAGTTTTGCTGCAACGCAGCAACACCCGCGGCGCCTAGCACGACGGCGCTGGCAAACAACCCAACCTCATCAAGCGACAAGGCGGACAACGGCAGCAAAGTGTCCGGCAGGTCGGCGACCTGAGTCGCAAGGTCGGACAACCGTTGTCGCAGGCGAGTCAGCCAATAGGCGGCAGCCACCGCCGACATCACGCCGAGCACCAACAGCAATCCGACGTGCCGCGCAATCGATGACCGCCCGCCAAACCACGCACCGAAGCCAACGGCGACCCCTGCAAGTCCAAGCGATAGCCCAGCAAACAATGGGGACCGAAAAGACTCCGCCACCGATGTGGCAAAGAACTTTAGCTGCAGGCTATCGACCACGTATCGAATCGCCCAATCGTGACCAACCCAACCGATGGCGAAGTAAATTGCGGCCATGGCAAAGGTGATGATCAGCGTCGCCTTCGTCGTCATATTGATGACTCAGGCAGCGGGCGTGACGTGGGACGGGTGGTCGTGGCGGCTTGCCGCCAAGCTCGAAAAACATTCATGCGGATTGCACTGCGTCGATTCGCGTGGAGTTGGCCGTCGACCTTACACCAACGGGCGTTCTCAGTCGTCGCTCGGAATGCCGCCGAGCCTGAGGGTCAAGGGGTCCAATTACCTCAACAATCGCCTTCGAAAAGGCACCAGCGGACGTAAGCAGGACGCGGCGCGCCCGCTCGGCTGCGGCCACCACACGCAGACCTCAAGATCAAACAACCGCTACCCGAGGGCGAGCGCTGCGAGTCGGTTTACAACGACACTTCGCACGACGACGGACGAGAAAGTCCCTTTCCAATCAATCCATTGAAATCATCGCCCCTTACCACCGCGGGCGGGACGAGCGACCCCATTCATCATCCACGAGGTCGCAGCCGTCGGACCAATCCAACTCTGTTTGTCAAAAAAATGAAATAAATTTATAGTTTATCTGTCACAAATCTCAAAAGGACACGAGATGCTTCCTCGCGGAGTGCCAGCCATCATGCTGGCAACAATCGCCAGGCAGTACCGGTGAGAATTCCATTTACCGATCCAGCTGCAGGAAGAATTGCGGCCGGACTCGCGGCGTGGACAAAACCGAAAGGCACATCTAGCGCCGACAGCGAGGTATTGTCGCTCGTCGCCCGCCACTTCGACCTGCGTCAGCCAACGGGCATATCTGTAAAGCCCTTGGCCATCACCAACAATTCCAGCCTCTTCCGCGTCAGCGGCGAAACGCTTCCATCCGACATCCTGGTCAAGCGCGTCAATACGCACGACGCCGACCGTCAATACCGATCACTCGTCGAGATTGGTGAGTCATTTCGCGACCCGTATTTCTGTGTGCCACGTGCGATCGGTTACGACCTTCCCGAACAAACGATTTTCATGGAGCACGTCGATGGACCGGATCTGCGAAGACTACTGCTCGCCGGTGACGATCCGAAGTACGACAAAGACCGCTCGGTCGAAATGGCTGGTCAGTGGCTCCGGGCTTTTCACAGCATCAATGTGGCGACGCCTTCCCCCATCGACGTAGATAAGAAGCTAAGAAATGTCCGCCGAGCCCTTGATCGCGTACGAGTACATTATGAGAACGACCCCCGGTTGAATGCCGTTATCCGCCAGTTCTTCGCTGATGCTGAACAGCTGCAGGAGCTACCAGTTCCCACGGGGATCATTCATGGCGATTGCAAACCAGCGAACCTTCTGTTCGGGGCGGAGCGTGTAGCAGGCATCGACTTCCGTGACGGCGCCCGCGGCCCCCAAGTCATGGATGTGGCGCAGTTCGTCAACAACCTACGTCTGCTCGGCATTCATCCGCTTGGCATCCGACACATGCGGCGAACGGAGAATTGGGTACGGATTTTTCTTCAAGCCTACCGCCAGCCGCCATATGACTTTCCCGAAGAGGCTTTGCGCTGGCTGCGGTTGCATCATTACCTTCGTCACTGGAGCGAAGAGCGACTGCGCGGTTCGTGGAAAGGCAGGCTTCAGGCCTCTTGGCTGAGGAAACAGATTATCGCTCTGACACACCAGATTGACCGCGACGCACACTGATGTCGGCGCCTTTTTGAAGTACCCGGCCCAGATAGTGTTGTATGAGTCGCTATGAAATAATCGAACGCAAGATCGGCTTTTCTTGCAGGGAGTTGCACGATGGAACAGGCTAGCGGGGGTAAATACCGGAAGAACTGGGACCCCTCAGAGCATTACAAAGATATCGCCGTGGCTGAGGCTTATGACAAGGCCCGGTTCTCCAGCGTGGCCGGCCGTGTTTTCGACCGACTCGAAAAGAACGCCCTCGGAAAAGCGCTGTCGGCGCTCCCAAACGACTCCCTGATTCTTGATGCACCGACGGGTACAGGGCGGCTGGCCGAGAAGATGTTGCAGATGGGACATCGAGTTGTGGGCGCGGACATTTCGCCCCAGATGCTGCATGTTGCCGAACGCAAGCTTGCCCCATTCGGCGATCGATACACGACCATCCATTCCGACGTCCATGACCTGCATGGCGATGCTTTGCACGTCGACGCAGTAGTCTGCGCTCGCGTTCTGATGCACTTCCCATTGTCGGAGCAGATCGATTTTCTCTCGGCCGTGGCCAAGCTGACCGATGGTCCGGTTATATTCAATCAATCGGTAGTGACCGGCTATCATCGTGCGCGTCGAGCGTTGAAGAAAATGCTTCGTAATCAGGCGCCGGCGGCATTCCCGCTATCAAGTGATGAAGTAAATCAGCTTATCGACGGTGCAGGCTTGGTTGAGGAACAGAGGTACAGCGTGATGCCCGCCGTAAGCGAAGCGGTGTTCTTCGTCTGTAGAAAACGTCACCAAGCGTAGCCACGGCGACGATACATCGCCAGGATCAAGATCAGAACAACATCAAGGGACCAGAGTACTTGAAACGGTGACGGCGCTTTGAGTCAAACGTTGTCGATTCTGAGTCCAATCTTCCCGCATACGGTCATTGAATGGGAATCAACCCGGTACGCGCCGGTGTGGTGAGCGCACCACAGCATTACCGCTGGTCGAACTATCGCCATCCTGCACAGAGTTAGCGGGACTGCTCGCACTAATCGCGCGATACATATCAAAGACCTCATCGGATACTCCCCTATCGCCATAGCGACGATCGCTAAAGCGAGACCTTTCGTGATCGAGAAAGCTGACTCGTCGATTCCGGCCGACGACTAGGCTACCGCGCTTTTCAGAGTTGGTTTGCAGAACTTCCCTTGAAGGCAGTGCCCACACGATGCTGTCGCGACCCACCCAGCGGCTTAAGGCGCAGCACCAGCAGTACCACCAGAATCCCACCATAGATCACCGGCTCAAGCACATCGGCCTTGACCAGCCAAACGAAGTGCAACACGCCTAACGGTGCGATCAGATAGATCAGCTTGTGCAGCGACTTCCAACGCCTGCCGAGCCAACGCATCATGCCCTTGGTCGAGGTCACCGCGAGCGGCACGAGCAACAGCCACGCCGCAAAACCGACCGTGACGTACGGCCGCTTGGCGATATCCGCAACGATATTGCCCCAGCTCAACTGCTGATCGAGCCAGACCCAGGTCAGAAAATGCAGTGAGATATAGAAGAAGGCGAATAGCCCCAACATGCGCCGAAAGCGTAGGAGTTGCGACATACCCGTCAGTTGCCGCAACGGCGTAACCGCCAAGGTGATCAGCAGAAATCGCAATCCCCACTGACCGGTCACATCGGTCACGCGCTCCAAAGGATTTGCACCGAGATCACCGATCACCGTGCCATAAGCAAGCATCAGAAACGGCACGAGGCACAGTACAAACACCCATGGTTTGACCACGAACCTCAGCCATCGATCGGGTAATACGGCAGCAGACATCAGTAGAACTTGGCGAGGTCCATTCCGCGATAGAGATCGGCTACCTGCTCGGCATAACCGTTGAACATCATGGTCGGCTGTTTACTCGAAAACAGACCGGCGCCGATGATACGGTGACTGGCCTGACTCCAGCGTGGATGGTCGACCTCAGGATTGACGTTGGCGTAAAAGCCGTATTCGTGCGGCGCCAGTTTCCACCAGGTGGTCTCCGGAATCGTCTGGGTGAACGAGATACGCACGATCGACTTGATGCTCTTGAAGCCATACTTCCACGGCACGACCAAACGCAACGGGGCCCCGTTCTGATTGGGCAGCAATTCGCCGTACAGCCCTGTCGCAAAGATCGCGAGCGGGTTCATTGCCTCATCCATACGCAAGCCTTCGCGGTACGGCCAGTCCAATACTGCACGCCGCTGGCCGGGCATACGCTCCTTGTCGACCAACGTTTCAAACGCCACATACTTGGCCTTCGATGTCGGCTTGAAGCGTTTGAGCAGGCTGCTCAACGGGAAGCCAACCCAGGGAATCACCATCGACCAGGCCTCGACGCAGCGCAGCCGGTAGATGCGTTCTTCCTGCGGAATACTACTGAGGATGTCCTCGATGCCGATCTCACCGGGCGCTTCGCACTCGCCGTCGACAACAACGGTCCAGGGACGTGTCTTGAAGTCCTTGGAGTTCTCTGCCGGCTGGCTTTTTCCGGTGCCAAATTCGTAGAAGTTGTTGTAGGTGGTCACATGCTCGTATTCCGTCAGCTCCAACTTGTCGCCGTAGGCCGTGTCGATCACGTTCGGGATCGGCGTGCCTGAACCGGAAGGCTTGACCAGGGCACCTGCAGGGCCCGATGCTACAGCGCCGATCCCCAACGCGGCGGCAGCTTTGAGAAATTCGCGGCGCTTGGCATAGACCTCAGGCGAGGTGATTTCCGAGGGTCTGACGTCTGACGGCTTTTTGATCAGCATGTGTTACACCTGTAGCGCTTGTTCGCAATGAGACCTGCCGGCGCGCGGTTTCATTTCACGATGAATCCCCGGGACGGACGCGGTTTCGCCTCACCTGCCACAAAATCGGAGCCAATGCGCCGAAGAACGTGGCCATCATCGACCATTCCTGCGACCCACCATAGGCGAGCACGCCGAATCCGGCGCTGCCACCCAGTAACACTGACAGCAAAACCAGACGAATTCTCCGGCAGACCGAGCATCTTTTTCGCGCCATGTGCTGATCTGGGCCCCACCACGACTTGAGTTCGAAGTCCCAGCGTAATACAAAAGTGGCATGTCGAGCGCTACCGACATCCCTGCCGCGCGTTGTTTTGGACAACGCATGCTCAGCCCGTTTCGCGGCGTCATGCACTCGGTCGTGACCGAATGGGCAGATGCCGTGACCACCGACGGCCGGGAATGGACGCTATACGTGCGTGGCGAATGCCTTTACGACGATCTGGCGGATTTCGAGGGTGAGAAACTCACGATCCCCGACGTCAAATATGGTACTTGGTCGGCAGCGGCGGGTTTCGCGCGATCACCGATCCGGCTACCCACCTTCGATGCCAAGGTCAGACACGAAGGCGAACGGCTGCTGACAGCCGTGCAAGCCCATGCTGACCAACTGCCCTTCCCATTGACCGACCGGTTCGAATACTGGCTGCTGCACGGTGAGTCGCGTTTGCCGCTTGCGCTGATTGCGTCAAGCTGCAGCTCCGAGTTCGAGCCGCCGGTGGTGTTGCGTTGGACGCCGGGACAACTGTGCATGGCCGAAATGGCCGAATCGCGCACGCTGCATGACGCGGTCAACCGATTGGCCGGCCAACAACCGCAGGCAATGTGGTTCGAGCGCCATGCCGATGGCAGCGGCACCCCGGTCGTCCACGCTGGCGGAGCAGCGGCGAAAGGAGAAACGCCGCTCGCGGCCGACACCTTCGCCGAGTTCTACCTCGACGCCAACGCACTCGATGACGGACTGGCGCATTTGTTCGAGCAGGTGCTGGCTTGGCAGGCACCGGCACTGCTGCAGTTACCGACACTCAGCAATGCACAGCGCAGAGAGTTCGAAACCGCGGCCTGTCGACATGCCTTGCGCCTGGCCGAGCAATTGCCGCTCTATCCCTGCGTCCTCGATGAGACGCAGATCACCGCCGCGCTGGTCGAGGCACGACTACGCCGCACGACCGGCGCCACCCTCGACAGCGCCGCGTCCGGCGGCAGCCTGTCACCCGACTACATCGAGATACCCGACGCATAGCGTGCTACGCCGCTTACTGGCCGATCCCTGTAGTGAACAGTGACGAGATCAACTGTTCGACCGGTGCATTGTCGTCGGTGAGGATCGGGACCGTGCCGAGCGCTTCGATATCGGTCGACAGGCGCTGGGTGACACGCAACCAACGGCGACGCGGCTGAGTCACCGCATTCAACTCATCGGGCACGCCGACGATCTCGGTAGGTTTCTTCGACGCACTGAGCACGTAAGTGACGCGTGACTTTTCGTACGGAACCTCGTGCAGCCAGACATCGACGTGGGCAAACACATCGCCCAGCGTGCGCATCATCGCCATGGCCAGTCGCCCGTCCGGATAGGTGTCGACCAGGTTCAACACGTAGATGCCGTCGTCTGTGAGGCGCGCGTGAAGGAGCTCGGCAAACTCTCGTGTCACTAGGTGGTACGGCACAGAAACATCGTGGAAGGCATCGCCGACGATGATGTCGAAACGTTCGCCCGCGGGTAAGCGACGCAGCACGGCGCGCGCATCGCCGTGGATAACGCGCATGTCGCCGTCGTCGAGAAACAATTCGTCGCGGGCGATCTGCGTGACCACCGGATCGAGTTCGGCAACCGTAATGTCGACCGGCATACTCGCGAGCCACATGGCGCGCGGTTGCGTGTAGGCGCCGCCGCCGACAAAGAACGCCTTGAGCGATGCCTTGTCATGATGGTGGCGACACATCAGTTCCTGCATCAACTGCACGTAGGGCGCAGAGAGATAGGTGCCATCGTTCTCGACGTTGGTGCCGTGCAATAGATGATCCAGCACCAGGCTGCGTGCCTTGCCCAAGGTCGGGTGCTCGCCTTCGTCGATCGTGCGAATACAGAAATAGCTGCTTTCGTGATCGCAGGGAGACGCCAACGCCGGGTTGAACCAGGTGGAGATCCCCAGGCCTATCGCCGCTGCAAAGGCAACCGCCGTTGCCGTCAACCGCTTCGGTCCGGTCAACGGCGTCATCAACACCAGACCGCAGAGAAACAGAGATACACCGCTGGCCAGCACCACATTGCGCGATCCGAGTGCCGGAATCAGCCACCAGGCAGCAGCGAAGGTGCCGATGATGCTGCCGGTTGCACTCAGCGCGTGCATCATGCCGACAATATGGCCGGTACGCTCACTCTGTGCCAACGCCAGCGTCGTCAGCAGCGGTGTAACGATGCCGATCAGGATCGCCGGAAGCAGAAACAGCGCCATCACGAGCACCAGGCTGGTGCTCAGGATCGACAGTTCGATGTGTTCAAGCCGACTGGCAATGAGCCACAAGATCCACGGGACCGCCAGCGAGGCCAGCCCGGACAGCAGCAGGACGCCACCGGCCGCGCCCGCGGTCGCCCGGCGGTCGGCCCAGGCACCGCCGAGCGCGTTACCGACCGACAGGCCGGCCAACACGATGCCGATGACGGCCGACCAGGTGTACAACGACACGCCGACATAGGGTGCAATCAGACGCGCCGCGACGATCTCGAGCACGAGCAGCAGTGCCGAGCTCAGGAAGACAACGACGGCGTACAGCGCGATGCGTTGCTGCGGCGATGTCATGTCGCGGAGCTCACGCGTTTGGCGAGGTCAATAGCAATCACGTGAACAGCCCAACCATCAGTAGTGCGGCGGCGGTGGTTCCGGCGCGCCCGCTTCGCCCAACGGCGACGGTTTGAGTTCCGCCAGTACATTTTTCACGTGCTCGAGTTCGTCGCGCAGGCGGTCGATCAGTTGTTGCTGCTCGATCACCGTCTTGCTGAGCGATTCCAACTCGAGTTCCTGGTGGGCGAACTTCACCTGCAGATCTTCGATGGCGTCTTGCATATCAGCCCAACCAGCGACGCGCGTTGCGGAACAGGCGACGCCACGGCGCATCTTCGAGCCAGGTGTCGGGGTGCCAGGAGTTCTGCACCGCGCGCACGACGCGCTCGGGATGCGGCATCATGATGGTCACACGGCCATCGGCACTGCACAGCCCGCTGATGCCGTCCGGCGAACCGTTCGGATTGGCGGGATAGCGGTGGGCGATATCGCCACTGTTTTCGATATAGCGCATGGCGACGAACGGCTGCGCACTGGAACGATGCACATCGTTGCCGAACTCTGCGCGCCCTTCGCCGTGTGCGACCGCAATCGGGATGCGCGAACCGGCCATGCCGTCGAGTAGGACCGACGGTGTCTTGGCCACCTCGACCATGACGAACCGGGCCTCGAACTGCTCCGAGCGGTTGCGCACGAAATGCGGCCAATGGTCCGCCCCCGGTATCAGGCTCTTGAGGTTCGACAACATCTGGCAGCCGTTGCACACGCCGAGGCTGAAGGTGTCTTGGCGGTCGAAGAAGGCACTGAACTGGTCACGAGCACGGGAGTTGAACAGGATCGACTTGGCCCAGCCCTCGCCGGCCCCCAGCACGTCGCCGTAGCTGAAGCCACCGCACGCCGCCAGACCCTGGAAGTCATCCAACGTGACCCGACCGCTCAAGATGTCGGACATATGTACATCGACGCACTCGAATCCGGCCTTGCTGAACGACGCAGCCATCTCGACCTGGCCGTTGACGCCCTGTTCGCGCAGGATCGCCACTCGGGGCCGGCGCGTTTCGACGAACGGTGCCGCGATATCGTCGTTCACGTCGAACGTGAGTTTTACCGAAAGACCCGGGTCTGCTTCGGTGATCCGCGCGAACTCTTCGGCGGCGCAATCCGGATCGTCACGCAGCGCCTGCATATGCCGGGTTGTTTCCGACCAGATCTGCTGCAGATTCGAGCGCCGGTCTTCGAAGATATGCCGCTCGCCGTGACGGATGTGAATCACATCGGATTCGACAACGGTTCCGATGAGCTGACAGCAGGTACCCAGACCGGCCTGCTCCAACATGTTCATGACATCGTCGCTGTCGGTGTGCCGCACCTGCAGCACAGCGCCCAACTCTTCGTTGAACAGTACGGCAAGATCATCTTGCGCGAGCCCGGCCAGATCGATCTCGAGCCCGCAGCGTCCGGCGAACGCCATCTCGCACAAGGTGGTGAACAGCCCGCCGTCGGAACGGTCGTGATAGGCAAGCAGCAGGCCTTCGCGGTTGAGGTCCTGCACCGCGTCGAACATGGCCTTCAGCAACGCCGCATCGTCCACGTCCGGCGCCTGGTTGCCGATCTGTCGGTACACCTGGGCCAGCGCCGAGCCACCGAGGCGATTGCGTCCCTGGCCGAGGTCGATCAGCACCAGGTCGGTATCGCCACGATCCGTGCGCAACTGTGGCGTTAACGTGCGACGCACATCGTTGACCGGGGCGAACGCCGAGATGATCAACGACAACGGTGCCGTCATTTCGCGACGCTCGTCGCCCTGCTGCCAGACCGTCTTCATCGACATTGAGTCTTTGCCCACCGGTATCGCGATACCGAGCGCCGGACAGAGCTCCAGACCGACCGCGCTGACCGTCTCGTACAGGCGAGCATCTTCACCAGGGTGACCTGCGGCCGCCATCCAGTTGGCGGAAAGTTTCACATCGCCGAGCCTGTCGATCGAAGCGGCCGCCAGGTTGGCCAACGCCTCACCGATCGCCATTCGCCCGGATGCGGCGGCATCCAGCAGTGCAAGCGGCGTGCGCTCACCCATGCTCATCGCCTCGCCACGGTAGCCGTCGAAATCGGCCACGGTCACGGCGACATCGGCGACCGGTACCTGCCAGGGACCAACCATCTGGTCGCGCGCCACCATGCCGGTGATGCTGCGATCGCCGATGGTGATCAGAAATGTTTTGTTGGCAACCGTCGGCAGGCGCAATACACGTTCACCGGCAGCGGCTGCGGTAACGCCGTCGAGCGCAAGTTCTTTGAGAGCAGGTTGCAGACGTTGTACGTCGCGATGCATGCGCGGCGGTTTGCCGAACAGCAGACTCATCGGCATGTCGATCGGATTGGCGTCGAAGTGTCGGTCACCCAGTGTCAGGTGCTGCTCGTCGGTCGCCTCGCCGACGACCGCAAAGGGACAGCGCTCACGCTCACAGATCGCCTTGAAGGTGTCGAGCTGGTCTGCAGCCACCGCGAGCACATAGCGTTCCTGCGACTCATTGCACCAGATTTCCATCGGCGACATGCCGGGGTCGTCATTCGGCACCTCGCGCAATTCGAAGTTTCCGCCGCGCTCTCCGTCGTGCACCAGTTCCGGCAAGGCATTCGACAGACCACCGGCGCCGACATCGTGGATGAACAGGATGGGGTTGTCCGCGCCACGTTGCCAGCAACGGTCGATCACCTCTTGGCATCGCCGTTCCATCTCAGGATTGGCGCGTTGCACGGAGGCAAAGTCCAGATCCTCGGCCGAGGTGCCCGACGCCATGGACGAGGCGGCGCCGCCGCCTAGTCCGATCAGCATCGCCGGGCCGCCCAGGACGATCAGCGGCGTACCGGCCGGGAAGGGCTTCTTCTCGACATGTGCCGCGCGGATGTTGCCCAGGCCACCGGCCAGCATGATGGGTTTATGGTAGCCACGCAGTTCGTCACCTTCGGCCGCCGGCACCTGCTCTTCGAAGGTACGGAAATAGCCGAGCAGATTGGGACGCCCGAACTCGTTGTTGAACGCCGCGGCGCCGATCGGGCCTTCGGTCATGATCTCGAGCGCGCTGACGATACGTCCGGGCTTGCCGAAGTCATGCTCCCACGGTTGCTCCGCGTCGGGAATGCGAAGATTCGAGACCGAAAAGCCGCACAGGCCGGCCTTAGGTTTGGCACCGACGCCGGTCGCGCCTTCGTCGCGGATCTCGCCGCCCGAGCCGGTTGCCGCACCGGGGTCGGGCGAGATGGCGGTCGGGTGGTTGTGCGTCTCGACCTTCATCAGGATATGGATGTCTTCGTCGTGACGGCCATAGATACCGTTGTGCGGATCGGGATAGAAACGGTAACCCTCGCTGCCCTTGATCACCGCAGCATTGTCCTTATACGCCGACAACACATCCGCGGGCGATTGCTCGGTCGTGTTGCGAATCATGCCGAACAGCGAGTGTGGCTGATCTTCGCTGTCGATCGTCCAACTCGCGTTGAATATCTTGTGCCGGCAGTGCTCGGAATTAGCCTGGGCGAACATCATCAATTCGACGTCACTCGGATTGCGCCCCAGCGCCGTGAAGCTCTCGACCAGGTAATCGACTTCGTCATCCGACAAAGCCAAACCCAGTTCGGTATTTGCCTTCGCCAGCGCTTCACGGCCGCCGGCCAGGACGTCGACGCTGGTGAACGGTTTCGGTTCCGCGTGTTGAAACAGCACGTCGGCACGATCCATATCCTCGAGCACGATCTCGGTCATGCGGTCGTGCAGTTCGGCCGCAATCGCCTGCCGCCGCGCCGCATCCAGCACGACACCATGCAGCCAGTAGGCGATACCACGCTCAATGCGCACGATGTTCGTCAAACCGCAGTTATGCGCGATGTCGGTCGCCTTGCTCGACCACGGCGAGATAGTGCCGGGCCGCGGTACCACGAGAAACAGATCACCTCCCGCGGTGGCCTCACCGTGTGCCGGGCCATACTCCAGAATCTTATCGAGTACCGCGCGTTGTCCGGCGTTCAGTTCGCCGTCGGTTTCAACGAAATGCATGAAGGTCGTCTGGACGGTCACGCCGCTGCCGACGAGCGGCGTCAGGCGGGCCAGAATCTTCTGCAGGCGGAAGTCAGAAAGGGCGGGCGCGCCGCGCAATGTGAGCATGGATACCCCGGGGCACAAGAGACTACTGGGAAACTTTGAATGATACTTCAGCGCGCCTACCGCGTCAGGTAAGGATCGCGAACCAATCGCTCGCCTCGTCCTGGATCAGCAGGCTGAGGCAGTCACAGATGTCGTCCGATACGCACGCCAGTGCCGATCGCGCCAGATCGGGCGAATTGTTCTTCTCGCTCAGGTGGCCGGCGACCAGGTGGCGCAGGCGGGTGTGATCGATCTGTTGCAGAAAATCCGCCGCCTGCTTGTTGTTCAGGTGACCGTAGTGGCCCCCGACGCGTGCCTGGAGGCTCGGCGGATAGGGCCCATTGGCCAGCATGTGCGGATCATGATTGCATTCGAGCAGCAGCGCATCGACGCCATTGAACGCATCGACGACGCGCGGCGTGATGCTGCCCAGATCAGTCAGCAGACCGAAACGTACCCCGCCATGCTTGAAAACGAACTGCGTAGGTTCGCGCGCATCGTGCGGCACCGGTACCGGCAGGATATCGACATCGCCGAGACGAAAGGCGCCACCATGACCGGCAAACAGGTTGAGCGTCTTGATCGCACCGTATTCTGCGGCGCGCCAGGTACCGTGCGACATCCACACCGGCACACCGAACTTGCGTGCGACCGCACCCACGCCGCGCATGTGGTCGCCATGTTCGTGGGTGACGAGGATGGCGCTCAGCGCGGCGGGATCGAAATCCAGCCGTTCACAGCGCGCGACGAACTCCCGCGCAGCGAATCCGCAATCGACGAGAATGCGAGTTTCGCCAGCCTCGATCAGTGTCGCGTTGCCCCGACTGCCGCTGCCGAGCGAGGCAAATCGAAACGCCATCGTCGATTAGCGAATCTGCTCTTGTAGCAGCGTCAGGATACGTACCGCAGTCGGCGAGTTATCCGGCTTGCCTTGTTCATCGGCGACCGCTACCGCCACCTGGTCGTTGCGCGTGCCGACCTTGACCTGGTAACGATTGTCCTTGTCGATTTCATCGTCATCGGACCAGAACGCCAGGCTCTGCAGGAAGCTCTTGTCCGCTGCCTGCTTCGAGGGGTCGTTGTAACGAACATAGTAGATGCCGGCTGATCGGTCGCGATCTTCAACCGCGAAACCGACGCGGTCCAGTGACAGTCCGACCAGACGCCATGCCCGACTGAACGAATCGTCGATCAGCAACACGGTGCCATTCTGGGTATTCAGCAATTGAGAACGCGTCGGCTCCTGCTCGCCGCGCGCAGCCAACTGCGTGCGCGCACGTTCATCGGCGGCGCCGAGGTAGACCATCAGGCGACGCAGCATCTCGGCCTCGAGTTGCGGATCGCGTTCGCGCGGCACCCAAACCGTATTCTCGACACCGGAGCCACCCGCAGACTGGATGACCTCTTCTTCCATGCCGAAATGCGTCATATAAACCTCGGTAGCGCCGCCATTACCGGCACGCTCGAGCCGCACCCGGTATTGGTCGCGGGTGCCGGTTTCATACAGGCCGTCGAACACGCTGCGGATCGTGTCGGTGACGATGTCGCGTTTGATCTCCGCACGGTTTTCCAACCAGCTGGTGCGCATGACGCCGACCGACGGATCCTGTTCGAGCATCAGGATGCCGTTCTCCTGCCAAAAATCGATCACGCGCGGCCAGACTTCTTCAACCGGCGACTGAACCAGCAGATAGCGTACGCCCCCATCGTTGACGATCTTGAAACCCTGGATCTGCGGCAGGACGCTGCCGTCGGATACGCGCCGCGCGCCTTCGTCTACACCACGCAACTTGCGGTCGGTCACGTATTCCGAGTAGCTGGTCGACACACCGCCAAAGTTGTCGGGCACGCTCATTCGATCATTCATGCGATCAGAGGTCAGGTCCGGCGGCAATTCGAGGTTGCGTTCTGCCTGCTTCTCGCGCTTGTACTCGACTGATTTGTCGGGCAGCACCTTGTCGGCACTCCAACTGCTGCAGGCAACCAGTCCGGCGCTCAACAGCACAAGGACAGCGTGACGGGACAACGTTTTAATCATGCTTGAAAATCCTGCGACGCTGCCGTGGCAACGCTCTCTGGTCGGTTCTTATAGTATGCCTGCGTGCTTCATGGCGGCGCGCAGTTCATCGTGATACCTGTCCGCGAACCAGGTCAACGGCAGGCGGATACCGCGTTCGATCATCCCCATCTCGGCCACCGCCCATTTCACCGGGATCGGATTGGACTCGAGGAACAGTTTCTGGTGCAGGCCCGCCAGCGGCGCATCCAGTTCTGCCGCCTTGTCGCGATCGCCGGCCAGCGCGGCCGCACACATCGCATGCATAGCCGCCGGTGCAATGTTCGCCGTCACCGAGATGTCGCCGTTGGCGCCGGCGAGAATCGCCTCACGCGCGGTCGCGTCGTCACCGCTGTAGATCGCGAAGTCCGGGCCACACAGTTCGCGGATCTGCGTGATCCTCTCTACCTTGCCGGTCGCTTCCTTGACACCGATGACGTTGTCGAGTTCCGCAATGCGGGCAACGGTTTCGGGCAGCATGTCGACCGCGGTTCGGCCGGGCACATTGTACAGAATCTGTGGGATATCAACGGCCGCGGCGACCGCTTTGTGATGTTGGTACAGGCCTTCCTGGGTTGGCTTGTTGTAGTACGGCGTGACCAGCAGACAGGCGTCGGCGCCAGCCTCGCGGGCGCAAGCCGTCAGCGCGATGGCCTCGCTGGTCGAGTTGGCGCCGGTACCGGCAATCACCGGCAGGCGCCCGGCTACGTGCTCTACCACCAACGAGATCGCTTCGCAGTGTTCTTTTTCGTCCAGCGTGGCGGACTCGCCGCTGGTGCCGACCGCCACGATGGCATCGGTACCCTGCTCGATGTGCCAGTCGATAAGCTTGCGAAACGCCGCTTCATCGATCCGGCCATCCGGGTGCATGGGGGTGACAATGGCGACCAGACTGCCCTGGATCATCCGACGGCTCCGATGGAAACTAAGCGCGCCATTCTATCGTGACGCGATTTCGGCTGCCAACCGCGCCGCCGCGGGCGGGCGAATGAATGCCCCCATTAATAGGGTCAGCTTGAGCGGCTTAACGCACACCAGTAGAAAAAGCCCGACTCGACAAGGGGATATGGCCGATGAGTGGTTCTGAAGACAGTGTGCGCGAGATACGCATCAACCCGATCGTACCGACCGAATCCGTGCTGGTCGCCACCGCGCGCGGCATGCGGCCGAAGAAGGCTGAAGAACGGGTCGAGCGCGACACACGCGCGGTAGTCGAAACCTGCCCGTTCTGTCACGGCAACGAAGAGCGCACCCCGCCGGAGATCAAGGCCTACCCAGACAGCCAGGACTGGGAGATCCGCATCGTGCCCAACCTGTACCCGGTGCTGGGCGATGACCGCGAGCAGCAGAATCTCGCCTTCGGCCTACAGCAGGTGATCGATGGCTACGGCCGACACGAGGTCGTGATCGACAACCCGAATCACGGCATCGCAGTCCACGAGATGGGGCGCGAGCACCTGGCGAACCTGTTCTCGGTCTATCAGCAGCGCATGGCCGAACTGTACGCCTCGGATACCCGACTCAAGTACGTACTGGTGTTCAAGAACTTCGGCGCGGCGGCCGGCGCCAGCATCCCGCATACCCACAGCCAGATCATCGCCACGCCGGTCGTGCCTGAAAACGTTCAGAACGAGGTGCAACACAGCCGCGAGTACCGCCGCAAGTTCAGCCATTGCGTGTTCTGTTCACTGATCGACGAAGCGCTGACCTACGAAGCGACCATCTACGACCGGGATTCCGGCGAGATCCGCCGCAAGATCAATGTCGGCCAGTACGTGGTCGAGCGCGGCAAGCATTTCGTGGCGATCAAGCCATTCGCCAGCCGTTTCGAGTGGGAGATTCACATCCTGCCGCTCAAGCACCAATCCGACTTCCTCAAGGCGACGCGCGAACAACTCGCGGATTTCGCGCGCGTGCTCCAACGCACCATGAGCCGCCTCGAGAAGGTGGTCGGCGGCGTGCAATACAACTTCTTCCTGCATTCCGTACCGCATGGCCCCGAGTACAGCGACTGCGGCGACAGCTACCACTGGCACCTGGAGATCTGTCCGCGAACCAGCATTCCTACCGGATTCGAGCTGGGCTCGGGCCTGTTCGTCAGCACCGTCAGCCCCGAGTCCGCCGCACAGGCACTGCGCGACGCAGCGATTGACGACGACTGAGCGCACCGCGTCGGCAAAGATCGTCAATCGACCGAGACAAGGCGAAACGGCGGCAGTACACTCGTATCTGTCCAAGCCATTTTGTGTTCACCACCTCTGATGCCAGCCAAGAACAGCCATCTCGTCATCTCAGCACTCGGTAACGACCGGCCCGGTATCGTCAACCAGTTGTCGAAGGCGATCTTCGAGCTGGATTGCAACATCACCGACAGCCGCATGACGGTGCTCGGCGGTGAGTTTGCGATCCTCTTGCTGGTCGAAGGCCCGTGGAACCGACTGGCCAAACTCGAAGACCTGGTACCCGAACTGCAGAGCGAACTCGATCTGACGATCACCACCAAGCGCACCGAGGAACGCAGCGGCCAAGCCAACCTGCTGCCCTACGGCGTCGACGTGGTGTCGCTCGATCACCCGGGTATCGTGTACAGCCTGGCCAGCTTCTTTTCCGACAAGAACATCAATATCGAGGATATGACGACCAGTTCTTACGCCGCCGCACACACCGGCACGCCGATGTTTTCGGTGCGTATGAACATCGGCATTCCCGCCGACATCCACATCGCGGCGCTGCGCGACGAATTCATGGATTTCTGCGACAGCATGAACATTGACGCGGTGCTCGAACCCATCAAAGGCTGAGAGCGCCCACGGAGTATCTCAATCATGACGGACGTCAGCATCGGCAAGAAGGTGCCGAAAATCGCGTTGCATCTGACCGGCGACAAGCACGCCACACTGCACGACTATCGCGGCAAGCCGTTGGTGCTTTATTTCTACCCCAAGGCCAGCACCCCCGGCTGCACCCAGGAAGGTCTCGACTTCACCGCAGCCATCGCCAAGTTCCGACGCCAGTCGTGCGTCATCCTGGGCGCTTCGCGCGACAGCCTGAAAGCGCAGGACAACTTCAAGGCCAAGCAGAATTTTGCGTTCGACCTCGTCGCCGACCAGGACGAAACCCTGTGTAATGCCTTTGGCGTAATCAAAATGAAAAACATGTACGGCAAACAGGTACGCGGCATCGAGCGCAGCACCTTCCTGATCGACGCCGACGGCAAACTGCGACAGGAATGGCGCGGCGTGAAGGTCAAGGGCCACGTCGACGAAGTCCTCGAAGCGGTCAAGTCTCTCAAGAAGTAAGCATCCTACTTCCCTCCCGGAGCAACATGGGCATCAAATCTCGCGCCGACAAGAAACTCTTCGTTCTCGACACCAACGTGCTGATGCACGACCCGACCTCGATCTTTCGCTTTGCCGAACACGACATCTTCCTGCCGATGGTCGTGCTCGAAGAACTCGACCGCGCCAAGAAGGGCACATCCGAAGTCGCACGCAACGTGCGCCAGGTGAGCCGCTTCCTCGACGAACTGATGACCTCGGCATCGAAGAAAGACATCGATTCCGGCCTGCCGCTGCCGTGCACCGGCAAGTTCCGCGCAAACGGCGAAGACGACGAACAATGCGGCCACCTGTTCTTCCAAACCCAATTGCAGCCAGCGGTACTGCCGCAGACCCTGCCGGGCAACACACCGGACAACAACATTCTGGGTACCGCAGTCGCCTTGTCCGAGATGGCACCCAATCGTCACGTCACGCTGGTTTCCAAAGACATCAACCTGCGCATCAAAGCCGCTGTGATCGGTATCCACACCGAGGACTATCACAACGATCAGGTACTCGACGACGTTAACCTGTTGTACAGCGGCGTATCGGAACTCCCGGCGGCCTTCTGGGATCGACACAGCAAGGACATGCACTCCTGGCAGGAAGAAGGCCATACCTTCTACCGTATCTCCGGCCCCGACACGGTCGACTGGTACGTCAGCCAGTGCCTGTACATGGAAAGCGATCCGCCGTTCGAAGCCATCGTGCGCGAAAAGGACGGCGACGATGCCATCATCGAAATCGTCAACGACTTTCGCTCCAACAAGCATGCCGTCTGGGGGATCAGCGCGCGCAACCGGGAGCAGAACTTCGCGCTCAACCTATTGATGGACCCGAACATCGATTTCGTCTCGCTGCTCGGCACCGCCGGCACCGGTAAGACCCTGCTGGCGCTGGCGGCTGGGCTTTCTCAGGTGCTCGATCAGAATCGCTTCCGCGAGATCGTCATGACGCGCGTCACCGTGCCGGTCGGCGAAGATATTGGTTTCCTACCGGGTACCGAAGAAGAGAAGATGACGCCGTGGATGGGCGCCCTGATGGACAACCTCGAAGTGCTGACCCAGACCGAAGGTGGCGAATGGGGCCGGGCTGCAACCGACGATCTGCTGCGTTCACGCATCCGCATCCACTCGCTGAACTTCATGCGCGGCCGCACCTTCCTCAACAAGTACATCATTCTCGACGAGGCGCAGAACCTGACGCCGAAGCAGATGAAAACCCTGATCACGCGTGCCGGGCCCGGCACCAAGATCGTGTGCCTCGGCAACGTAGCGCAGATCGACACGCCGTACCTGACCGAAACGACCTCGGGCCTGACCTACGTGGTGGATCGATTCAAACACTGGCCGCACGGCGGCCATATCACGCTGATGCGCGGCGAGCGCTCGCGTCTCGCGGAGTTCGCGTCAGACGCGCTTTGATAAGTCTTCGAACGACTGTGCTACGCCGCCGTGGCCCGCGCCACGTGCTGCTGCAATGCGGTCTCGACGTCGCGATAGCCGGCATCGACCGCCCGGAATGAGCGTTCAGCGTCGACAAAGTTGCCGGCGCGCACCAGCTTTTCCGTCTCCTTGGCCAGCTCCGACAGCTTGACCGCGCCGACGTTGGCACTGCTCGACTTGAGCGAGTGCACCGGTATCAGCATGGCCTTGACGTCGCCTTGGGTGATCGCGGCGCGCACCTGGGCCAGCAATTGCGGCGCATTGCGCAGATAGGTCTGCAACAGGTCGACATAGTCGTCTTCCATGATTTCCTTGAGTTCGCGTAGCACGCTTTCATCGAGCACGGCTTCTTCCTTGATCTGAGGTTGAGGGATCGGTGCAGTCTTCGATTCCGCCTGCTGCACCAACTTTGCCGATGCTGCCAACCAACCCGAGACACAACTGTGCAGTTGTTCAAGGTTTATCGGTTTCGCGAGGTAGTCGTCCATACCGGCGGCGAAACACTTCTCGCGATCGCCGGCCATGGCGTTGGCGGTCATGGCGACAATCGGGGTCGGCACCCGTTCCTTTTCCTTCTCGATCTGGCGGATCGCACGGGTTGCCTCGTAGCCGTCCATCAGCGGCATCTGGCAATCCATGAAGATCAGGTCAAACCGCTGTTTATCGTATTGCTGCAATGCCTCCTGGCCATCGGCAGCGGTCATGCATTGCAGACCCAGTTTCGACAGCGCCTTGCGTACGACGCCGAGATTGACCGGATTGTCCTCGACCAACAACACCTTGCCGGTGAATTCGCCACCGGCAGCCGCCTCTTGAATGGCGCTGAGCTCGACCTCCTTGGTCGACACATTGAGGTCGTCGTAGATCTCTTCCGGGCCGGGATCGGTATTGCCGAAATGGCGGCTCTCGACGTCGAACAAGCGATACAGCACCCGCCGCAGCGGCTCCGGCCGTACGCTGTCGGTCAAGACCAGCACCCCGAACTCGCGTTTGAGCCGGTGTGCGAGCTTTTCCGAACGCACCGCAACGATGATGCGCACGCGGCGCAACGCCTCGATGCTGCGGACTTCGGATAACAGCGACGGCAAACGCGTTTCCATGCCGTTGCCATCGATCAGCACGGCCTCGAACACCCACGACTCGCCGAGCAGTGACGTCGAGTGCAGTTTCGCCAAGGCATCGCCCGCGTCGGACGACGACTCCTCGGCAACCCCCCAACTACGCAGGTGGGCCGACACGCGTGAGCCGATGTCCTTGTCGGGGATCAGGGTCAGAATGCGCACGCCGTTGAGGTCGCGGCGTGCCGACGGCACTTCCATGACCGATTTGCGCAGCGGCACCAGGAACCAGAAGGTGGACCCCTGCCCTTGCGCCGAGCGCACGCCGATGCGTCCGCCCATCAGTTCGACCAGGCGCTTGCAGATCACCAGGCCAAGCCCGGTGCCACCGTGCTTGCGCGTGGTCGATGCGTCGGCCTGGGTGAACGACTGAAACAGCCGGTCGGCGGTCTCCGGCGTCATGCCGATACCGGTGTCTGCCACCGCGAACAACAGTTCGACTTCTTTCTCGCTGGTATGCCCGCGCGACACCTCGACGCGGATACCACCCTCCTCGGTGAACTTGATGGCGTTGCTGATGAGGTTGATCAGGATCTGGCGCAAGCGGATCGGATCGCCACGCACCACGCTCGGCACATCATCCGCCACGCTGGCGCTGAGTTTCAGATTGTGATTGCCTGCGCTGCCGCTCATCAATTCAATGATCGCGCGCACCAGGTCACGCACGTCGATCTCGATAGTCTCCAGCTGCAGCTTGCCCGACTCCACTTTGGCGAAGTCGAGGATATCGTTGATGATGCGCAACAGGTGACGCGACGAACTCTGCGCGGTGCGCACCAGTTTGAGTTGCTCATTGTTGAGTTGCGTATCGTGCAACATCTCCAGGATCGGCAGGATGCCGTTGAGCGGCGTGCGGATCTCGTGACTCATGGTCGCGAGAAACTCGGTCTTGGCGCGATTGGCGTCCTCGGCCAGGTTCAGGATCTCGCTCAATTCGGATTCGAGCGTCGAGCGCTGACGCTCGGTCTCGCGCAGCCGCGAGCGGGTGTCGTCGACCTGCTTCTGCAGCTCGGAAGACTCCAGCCGCATAAAGTGCAGGTCGCCCTTGGTCATATCGACCCGGCGCGCATACACCGCTGCGATCAATGCAAGGAAGGCCAGCGCCGACCATAGACCGAGCGGCAGCAACAACGCCCCGCCGGTATAACCCGAGATCATGGCGAACAGGCCGATGCAGAACAGCTGCACCACCATTTGGATAACCAGCCCGGTCGCCCAGGACAACATCGGCAGCAGCGCAAACGCCATTGCCAGCGTAGCCACCACCAGCATCACCGCAGACGACGTCGACGGCCCGACCGCGATCGCTGTGGCGAAACACCAGGCACTGCCGTTAAGTGTCATAACGATCAGGGTCACCACCCGCCAAATTCCCAGCGAGCGCCTGCTGAGGAACTTGCTGCCGACGACCGGACCGCCGAACGCAGCAATCAACGCCGGCGCCGTGGCCCACATCAACCAGGTGCTGCCGAGGTGCGTCTCGGCTGAACCGAGCTGCGCGACCAACGCCACCAGAATCAGCAACACCCCGCCGGACAGACCGGCCAAACGGACAGCCTGACGCAGGTTGTCGATACCGATCATCTGCTCCAGCGCCGGCCCGAGGTCAGGCGCATTTTCAGTGGCGGTGGGGGGGGCGTTATGCCCGTCCAAAGGGGTCACGGATTGAAAGATCTCCTCGGTACAACGTCGCGATGCGCCAGATCATTGTATTGTTTAATCGAAACAGCGCGTTAGGATGTATGATTGTGGCAGAACACGCGGTGATAGCCTATCGTGGCAATCCGGCCCGCGCCAACTCGCGAGGCGCCGGAACCGTGTTACTCGGCAAGGAATAAGGGTTGTACCTCATGGCGCCATCGCCGGACGATTTAGCCCCAGCGAAGATCAAAGACAAAGATGCGTTCGTTCAGCAGTTGCCCAAGCGGGTGGCTGCCATCGAAGACATCTGGGCCAAGATCAGCGACGGCAACTGGGATCAACGACAACTCGATGCGCTGTACGAGCGCGTTCAGGAGATCTCCGAGTCGAGCAAGACGTTCGGCCTGTTTCAACTCAACGAAAGCGTTTTCTCGCTCGAAGTCTACCTAAGTTCATTTGTCGGCGCCGATATCGAGCCCGGCGAGGCGCAGGTGGACGCCATCAGCGGATTGCTTCGCGCCCTGCGAACGGCATCCGACTTGTGCACTGCCAGCGAGCAGGAAAAACCCAGCGCCCCCGCGACCACCGAAGTCGCCGTCTTCATGCTTGGCGACCAGACCGGCATCACGTCCGACCTGGCGACGGCGCTGGGCAAGCTCGACTGCAAGGTCGAATACTTCGCTCGCGGCCGGGAGCTGCTGGACGTATTGCGGTCGCGGCGACCGAAGGTGATCGTCGCCGATGCCGCCAAATTGAATGACCTGCAGGCGATAGCGTCCGATCTCGAAGAGGCGCGCGATGCGGGCACGCAGCATATCCCGCTGCTGGTGGTCAGCGATTCATCGGCGCTGCAACAGCGTGTCGAGGCTATCCGCGCGGGCAGCGACGGATTCTTCGTGGCTCCACTGGATGCGCCGATCGTCGCGAAACAGATCCGCGACCTGATGCGTCCTGAACAAACCAAGCCGTTCCGTGTACTGATCGTCGAGGACGACCCCACCCAGGCCGAATTCGCCGGATCGATCCTGAAGAAATCCGGCATCGAAACGCTCGAAGTTACCGAGCCGGTCAAAGTGATCGACCAGCTACGCACCTTCAAGCCCGACCTGATCCTGATGGACATCTACATGCCGGAGGTCAACGGCCTGGAGCTGACCACGGTGATCCGTGACCTGCCGGAGTTTGTCGCGGTACCGATCGTGTTCCTGTCGGGTGAGCAGAACACCGACAAGCAACTGGATGCCTTGAGCGTCGGTGGTGACGATTTTGTTGCCAAGCCGATTCGCCCGAAACATCTGCTGACCGTGGTCGAAAGCCGGATCCGCCGCTCGCGCCAGGTGATGAGTGCAACCGGGCAACCGCCGAAGCGCGACCGTGTGACCGGCCTGTTTTCACGCAAGCACCTGTTGGATCGCGTTGCCCGCGTACTGGACGCCAACGACAAGAGCGGCGTGTCGGCCGTTGTCATCGTTCGCCCCGATCACCTGCCTGATCTGAAACTGCAGCTGGGCATCGGCGGCATCGATCACCTGATGGCGGAGTTCGGTGGCGTGATCATGGATGCGATCGGCGATCGCGATGTGGCGGCACGCATCGACGAACACACCTTCGGCGTGCTGTTGAAGCGCGACACCAATGCCGGCATCGAAGGGCTGGCAAAACGCCTGCTGTCGCAGCTCTCCGATCATTGCTTTTCTTCAGATACCTCGCCGACCGGCAGTATCGGCCTGTGCGTGATCAGCGAACGCTACGACGACGCCACCGGCATACTGAACCGCGCCAAGGCAGCCTGCGATCAGGCCGGCGCACAAGGCGGCAACCGCATCGTTACGCATATCTTCGCCGAAACAACGAAGCAACCGAAGGCCGCACCTGACAACGAACTGCGCGATCGGGTGCGCGACGCGCTGAACAACGACAGCTTCATCGTCCAGTATCAGCCGATGCTCGACCTGCAGACGCGCGGCAGCGAGGCCTACGAAATCCTGCTGCGGGTCGCGAATGCCGAGGGCGATCTGCTCGGCGACCGTGAATTGATCGAGGCTGCCGACGCGGCCGGTGTGGCCACCGATCTCGACCACTGGATACTCGACCACGCTATCGACATCCTCAAGAAGCGCCGCGACACCGGCCGACGCACGCAGATCTTCGCGCATCAGTCGGTGTACAGCGCACTCGACAGCCGCCTGCCCGACTACCTCTCGGAGCAACTGCACCAGAAGCGTTCCAACGGCACCGGCCTGGTCCTGGACTTCCGCCTGCCGGACATCTCGCATGACCTGAAAGCCGCCAAGCGCAACATCGGGCGGCTGCGCGATATGGACATCGAGGTTTCCTTGTCGCGCTTTCCTGAGAAGGATGCGGCGTTCAAGGTGCTCAAGTACCTGCACGCCAATTACATCAACATAGCCCCTCGCCTGCTCAAGGCCGACCGCGCCGTGATCAGCAGCGTCATCCGCCAGGCGCACGAAGCCTCAGCCAAGGTCATCGTGTCGAACATCGACGACCCGCGCAGTATCGACCTGCACTGGTCATCCGGGGCCGACTATCTGCAAGGCAACTTCATTCAGCGGGCGCTCGAAGACATGGACTACGACTTCTCGCAGGTCGTCATCTGAGCAATGCTCGACAGCGCGCAACTGAGTGCATTCAACCGCCACTTTCCGAACATTGCTGCCGATGCTTGGTTGCGCGAACGGATCACGACCGCCACAGCCGCCGTGGAACTGGAGCGCGGCTGCAACATCTGCTACGAAGGCGACGAGTGCCACCATCTCGCGCTGGTTGTCTCAGGCGCAGCACGTGTATTTAAGCTGGCCGAGTCAGGCCGCGAAATCACGCTGTACCGGGTTGAGCCGGGAGAATGCTGCATTCTGACTGCGTCGTGCATGCTCAGCGGCGAACGCTTCCCGGCCAATGCCACAGTCGAGACCGAACTCGAAGCGGTGCTGATCCCGCAACGTCAGGTGACGACGTGGATGGGCGAATCGGCGGTATGGCGACAGTTTCTCTGGAAGCTACTGGCCGAGCGCCTTGGCGACGTGATCAGCCTGGTCGAAGAAGTGGCCTTTCGACGCATGGATGAACGCCTGGGCGAATACCTTGCCGACCACGCCGAACACCATGGGCCGGTGCTGCAGGCGACACATCAGAAGATTGCCGCCGACCTCGGCACGTCACGCGAGGTCGTCAGCCGCATGCTCAAGGATTTCGAACAGCGCGGGCTGCTGCAATTGAGCCGCGGGCGCATCGAACTCGGCGACGCAGATGCGCTTCATTCGGTCTCCCAGTCAATGTGATTTAGTCACTGACACCGCCGCAGCCGCTCTCTACTCTAAGCGTGTCATAACGCCGAACACGTTTTCAGGAGAAAGAGCATGAGCAAGAACGTAGGTACCGTCGATCGCGCGATCCGCGCAATTGCAGGCATCGCCATCATTGCATGGGGATATGTCGAACAGAACTGGCTGGGCGCTATCGGTCTGGTCCCGCTGTTCACCGCGGCCATCGGCTGGTGTCCAGCATACGTGCCGTTCGGCATCAAGACCAACAAGTCGTAAGCCGGTATCGGCCGATCCGCGGCTGATCGTCAAGCAGGCTTGGGAAGCGGTTTGCGTGCCGGCCAGGCACGCAATACCGCGTTGACCAGCGTCGCCAGCGGGATCGCGAAGAACACGCCCCAGAATCCCCATAGCCCACCGAACACCAGGATCGCGACAATGATGGCGATCGGGTGCAGGTTGACGACCTCCCCGAACAGCAGCGGCACCAACACGTTGCCGTCGAGCGCCTGGATGATCAGGTAGGTGACCGACACCCAGATGAAATCCTGTCCCCAGCCCCATTGGAACCATGCCACCAACACCACCGGGAAGGTCACCACGGTCGCGCCCACATAGGGCACCACAACCGATAGGCCGACGATGACAGCCAGCAGCATCGCGTACTGCAGGCCGAAGTACGAGAAAGCCACGAAGCTCGCGGCCCACACGATGATGATCTCCCAGAACTTGCCGCGCACATAGTTCGCGATCTGCCGATCGACCTCCAGCCAAACGAGGTTGGCCAGGCTGCGCTCTGTCGGCATGAAGTTGCTGAACCAGCGCACGATGATGTCTTTGTCCTTGAGAAAGAAGAACACCAGCATCGGCATCAGAACGAGGTAGACGACGATGGTCAGCACGCCGACGACCGAAGAGATCGACATCGTTAGCACCTCCTGCCCATAGCTGCCGATCTCACGGCGGATCCCATCCAGTATCTCCTGCGCCTGCGCGGGTGAGATCACATCGGGGAAGCGCTCTGGCAGGGTCATCAAGGCCTGCTGACCGACCGAGATCATGACCGGCAATTGCTGGATCAGTTCGGTAACCTGGCGGGACAGCATCGGCATCAGGCCGAACAGAACCAGCGCAAGGAACAGCACGAACACGACGAATACAAGAGTGACCGAGATCCAACGCGGCAGCCCCCGGTCTTCGAGTATCACGACCAGGCCTTCGAGCAGGTACGCGATCACCGCACTGGCGAGCACCGGGGCCAGCATGTCGCCCATCGTGAGTACGACCGCAAAACCGATCGCCAGCACCAACGTCAGAAACACGATCTGTGGATCGGAGAAGGTGCGCTTGAACCAGTCTGTGATAAGTCGCATAGCGTTGCTCTTCAGGGCCCCGGGACATCGTGCCCAGCCACCGGACGGTAACAAACTGCCGACGCATCCGGCAAACATCATTAGATCTGGATAGTAACGCGACGACGCATGCGACGACATTCAGAACGTCGTTCTCGCCCAGCCTACCCTTCTTGTTCGGATGTCGATTGTATGCGCTCGTAGTGACGACGGAAGATTATCTCCAATTCGTCAATCACCTCGTTCGCCGAACGACCCTGCATGACATGCGCTGTCATCAATTCCGAGGTTTCATGGAACAGATCGTTCTTGTCGAGCATGGGAAAAGTTTCAGACAGGCGCCGGATCGCACCGATCACGGACTCCGCATCGGGCCGCGGTATATCCAACGGCTCCATGCGCTCGACGCTGCGGCCACCAGTGTGCTCATGCGGGGCCTGCTGCGTGAGAAACTCGGCGTAGTTCAGCAAACACTCCTGCTGCGCCGGCGCCAGTCGCTTGAACAACTTCAGCAGTCGTTGCTGAGGGCCGGATGTCATTCGCTTGGGTGGCAGCATATCGGGAACCCGATCGGGCGCAACGCCGACCGGCACCTAGCTGTCGCGATGCTCTTCGCAGTAAGCGCGTGCGAAATCCAGGAGTTCTTCCATGACACGCACGCGGAACTTCTGTTTCTGGTGCACGAAAGAGAAAGGACGCTCGAGCGGTGGATCCAGATCGATGGCGACCAGGGTACCCAGGCGCAGTTCTTTCTGGATCGTCGCATTGGAAACCACTGAGATGCCCATGCCGGCTTCGACGGCACCCTTAACCGCCTCGGGGCTACCCAGTTCCATGGCGACATCCATGCAGCGCTGGCAGTTGGAGTTCTGGTTCATGTGCTCGGCGATGACCTCGCGCGTACCCGAACCCTCTTCGCGGCAGATGAACGGGTACTCCAGCAACTCATCCAGCGAGATCTGCTTGCGCCCCGCCTTGGGATGACCAGGGGGCACGATGGCGACCAGGTTATCGCGGCGACACTCGTCGACCACCAGGTTCTTGTTGCTGACCGGCGCCTCGACAACGCCCAGGTCGATGGTGTTGTTCTCGACCATCGATACGATGCCGTCGGTATTGGCGACCTTGAGATGAATGCTCACGTCCGGATATTTGGCGCGAAAATCACCCAGCAGCGCGGGCAACATATATTCGGCGATCGTCGTGCTCGCTCCGATCGTCAGTGAACCACTGATCTCACCGGTCATCTCGCGCACCGCGTTTTCCATCTCGCCGTACAACTCGAAGATCTTGTCAGCGTACTCATAGACGCGCGCGCCGGCCTCGGTGAGGCTGATACGGTTATGCGTACGGTCGAACAAGCGGGTGTTGAAATATTCCTCCAACTGCCGAACCTGGAAGGTCACGGCGGGTTGCGTCATGTGCAGGGTCTCGGCAGCCTTAGTAAAGCTAAGCAGGCGCGCGACTGTATGGAAGACTTGCAACCGACGGTCGGCCATAGCTCAAATACTCTCAGTGGTTCGATAAGCGAGTTTTATATTATAGCCAGTTAATACTGCAAAGTCTGCCGGGACATTTCACGGTGAACTGCGAACCTCGCACTCGGACACGCGTCCATATTCAGACGGTTGTACAGCTAGCTTTTCTTTCGTTTATAGCCTAGCCTCTCGGCCTAAGCAGGCACAAAAAATTACTCATCAGACCTGCGGTTACCTCAGTTGATTCAAGGAGAGTTGTCTATGGCGCAGACCCTGCGAGCCCATCCGTCCATCAAGACCCTTTTCGTCGCCGGCACCGTCGGCCTGAGCTGCTCGCAGCTGACCCAGGCGGCCGGTTTTGCGCTCATCGAACAAAGCGTTTCTGACATGGGAACGGCCTACGCAGGGGCGGCGGCAACCGCACAATCGGTAGACACGCTGTATTTCAACCCCGCCGGTATGACCCGCCTACCCGGCACGAATGCCGGCGGCGCGGTACACCTGATCCTGCCACAGACCGAGTTCAACAACGAGGGGACGACGTTCTCACCGTTGTTGGGGGGTGCTGCGATCACAGGAAGTGACGGCGGCGACGCGAGCGAGCTGGCCCCCGTGCCACACGGCTATATCACGCACCAGTTGAATGACCGCGTGTGGGTCGGCTTGGCGATCAACGCCCCGTTCGGCCTCAAGACCGAGTACGACGACGACTGGGTCGGCCGCTACCACGCGATCAAGTCAGAGGTCAAAACGATCAACATCAACCCCTCGATCGCCTATAAGGCAAGCGACAAGGTCAGCCTGTCGGCCGGCATAAGTGCGATGTACCTCGAGGGCGAGTTCACCAACGCGATCGACTTCGGCGCACTCAACCTCATACCCCTGGCTGATGGCGGCCTAGGTGGCGGCCTGGGTGCGGTGTTCCCCGGGCAGGCCGATGGTCACGTGGTGGTCCAGGGCGACAGCTGGGGCTTCGGTTATAACCTCGGCATGCTCGTACAACTGTCTGAAAGTACCCGCGTCGGCATCCATTACCGTTCCGAGGTCGAGCAAAACATCAAAGGCGACGCGAAATTCACGTTGCCCACACCCGCGCTCGCGGGCACATTCTCCAACACGGACGTCGAGGCGGATGTCGATCTGCCGGCGATGGTATCGGTCAGCGGATTCCACCAGTTGAATGGCGAGTGGGCACTGGTCGCCGATTACACCTGGACCGGCTGGAGCAGCATTCCAGAACTGCGTTTCGAGTTTGAGAACGGCCTGCCAGATGGCGTCACAACATTCGACTGGAAAGACACCAACCGCGTGTCGTTCGGCGCCATGTACAGTCCCTCGGGCTCGAGCTGGACATACCGCGCCGGCGTCGCCTATGACGAATCGCCGATCCGTGACGCAGAATCCCGTACCGCCCGACTGCCCGACGCCGATCGCATCTGGCTGACGGTGGGTGCCGGTTTCGCGCCGAGCAAGAATCTGAAGATCGACATCGGCTATGCCCACCTGTTCATCAACGACCCGAAGATCGAGAAAACCGGGCTGGAAGCTGAAGACGTAACCCGCGGTGCACTGATCGGCAGCTACGATTCGAGCGTCGACATCCTTTCGGTGGCAGCGCGCTACCAGTTCTGAGCAAGCCCATCCAGCGGCGCTTCGCCGCCGCATCGCGCACAAAAAAACCCCGCCGAAATGGCGGGGTTTTTTGTTCTGCTCGCATTGTGCCGTCTGCTAAGACGGTCACCGGCGTCAGATGTACAGACAGATGTCCGACTGGCCGGCAAACTCGAAGAAGCGGGCGGCTCCCGCATATTCGACACCGTCGATGAATGCCGATGAATCCATGTCGAACAGGTCCACCGTCATCTGACAGGCGATCAAACGCACTTCGGCCTCTTGGCAGAGCTCGCGCAGCTCTTCGAGGCTGGCGACACCCTTGCTGGCCATCTTCTTCTTCATCATGGAAGTCATCATGGCTTCCATACCGGGCAGTGCCGTCAGCAGGGTCGGGAACCATTTGTCCATTCCCATCGGCATCGGCATGCCGGGGTTACCCAGCGGCGTTACCTTCAGATCGAGATCTTTCTTCAACAGCTGCAGGCCATAGAAGGTAAAGAAGATTTCCGTCTCGTAACCTAATGCTGCCGCGGTCGAGGCGAGAATGAAGGGCGGATAAGCCCAGTCCAGCGAACCTTTAGTCGCGATGATGGCAAGTTTTTTCTCGTCCATCTTTGCACCCTCCTAACGTAAGGAAGTTAATCTGCCTCAGAACCTTGTATCAGGCCTTTTTGATGAGGAACTGGAACTTGCCGCCTTCTTCCTTCGACTCCATCAGTTCATTGCCGGTCTGACGGGCAAAGGCTTCGAAGTCTTTAACGGAACCCGGGTCGGTGGCGATGATGTGCAGGACCTTGCCTGCTTCCATACCCGCCAAGGTTTTCTTCGCGCGCAGGATGGGGAGCGGACAGTTCAGACCGCTTGCGTCCAGTTCTTCGTCGAAATCAGCCATGGGCAACCTCCAGGATGCTCTATGTTGTCGTTGTGGTAGGTGAAAAGTGGTTGATCCTTATATTCTAAGCGTCTAAGAAACGCAAGGATCACATCATGCCGGCGCGGCGCTGCTGCGGCGCAGCAATTTCATAGCCTTCGCGTGCCCATGCGATGATGCCGCCACGCAGGTTGATAACATTGTGGATGCCTTGCTGGCCGAGGAAATTGCACGCGTGATACGAACGTGCGCCGCTGCGGCAGTACAAGATGACATCTTTATCTTTGGGCAGGTCGTGCATCCGCAGGGGGATCAGATGCATGGCAAGGTGCTCGGCGTCGGGCAGAATGCCTTGTGCGATCTCGGCGTCGCTACGGATATCGACCAGTGCAATATCATCGCCGGCTTCGAGGCGGGTTTTGAGTTCTGACGCGTCGATCTCTTTAACTAACATCGGCACCCCTCACAATTTGTCTGGGAAAAAACGATCGGAATAGTATATTATGATTTCCTCATATAGTCAATTTGCACGCCGATCGGCGACATAATCCAAGGCCGTTTCGAGCCGGAAAATACTGATAAATGGAACATTTACCGATATTTCTTTCCGTGAAAGATCAGTTCTGCGTCGTCGTCGGCGGCGGCGAGATTGCAACCCGCAAGATTGCTCTGCTGTTGCGTGCGGGCGCCCACGTGCAGGTGATCTCGCCGGCACTGTGCGCCAACGTGGCGAAGTTCCGCGATGAAGGACGCATCGAGCACATCGCCCGCGGTTACGAAGATGGCGACCTCGACGAGGCCTATCTGGCGATTGCGGCAACCGACAACGAAGACATCAATCACCAAGTGGCCGAAGCGGGACGCATGCTGCGCATCCCGGTCAATGTCGTCGACCACCCCGAAGACGGCAGCTTCATCATGCCGTCGATCATCGACCGCTCGCCGATCGTCGCGGCGGTGTCGACCAGCGGCACCTCGCCGGTGCTGGCCCGCCTGATCCGCTCGCGACTGGAGTCGGTGATTCCTGCCGGTTACGGCCGACTTGCCGAACTCGCCGGCCGATTCCGCGACCGGGTGAAGAAGACCTTCAAAGAGCCCTCCGACCGTCGCCGTTTCTGGGACCAGGTGCTGCAAGGCAGCGTTGCCGAACGGGTGTTCTCCGGCCACATGCAAGAGGCCGAGGTGCTGATGGAAAACGCGCTGGGCCAAGGCAATATTCAACCGGGTATGGGAGAGGTCTACCTGGTCGGCGGCGGCCCCGGCGATCCGGACCTGCTGACGTTCCGCGCACTGCGCCTGATGCAGCAGGCCGATGTCGTGGTCTACGACCGCTTGGTCGCCAAGGCCGTGCTCGACATGACGCGCAGCGATGCCGAACGCATCTATGTCGGCAAGGAACGCGACAATCACGCGATGCGTCAGGAAGAGATCAACCAACTGCTGGCCGATCTGGCCAAACAGGGCAAACGCGTGGTGCGACTGAAAGGCGGCGACCCGTTCATCTTTGGTCGCGGCGGTGAAGAAATCGACACGCTGGCCAGCCAGGGCGTGCCGTTCCAGGTCATCCCCGGCATCACGGCCGCTGCGGGCTGCGCCAGCTACGCCGGTATTCCGCTGACCCATCGCGATTATGCCCAGTCGGTGACATTCGTCACCGGCCATCTCAAAGACAACACGATGAACCTCAACTGGACGCAGCTGGCCCAGCCGAACCAGACGGTCGTGTTCTACATGGGATTGAAGGGCCTGCCGGTGATCAGCCGCGAACTACAGGCGCATGGCATGCCCGGCGACACGCCCGCAGCCTTGGTGCAGCAGGGCACGACACATCAACAGCGGGTATTCACCGGCACCGTGGCAACGCTGCCGGAACTGGTCGAGCGCGAACAACCCAAGCCGCCGACCTTGATCATCGTCGGCAACGTGGTCGAATTGCAGGGCAAGCTGTCGTGGTTCAAGACGCCGGAACATTCCGAGCAAGGCGCGACATCGCCGGTCACCCCCGGCACCGAGCTTTGATGCCCGATCAGTAGCCGTCCCAGTCTTTGGGACGCAGCTGGTCTTCGCCGACCTGCGGCGTGAAATACTCGTCGGCGAAATCGAGATCGACATCGTTGCCGTCCTTGTCGACCAGCGGCTGATCATAGTCTTTCCAGCCACGCAGGCCGGTCTGCAAAGACGCTACATTGCTAAAGCCGAGCACCTGCATCGAATGCGCAGCCAATACGCTGCGCTGACCGGAGCGGCACACGATCACCACCTCGCGATCGCGCGCGCGGACCAGTTCGGGGATCGTCTCTTCGTAGTCCCACTCGCACGACGATTCGAGGATGCCGCGCGGCACATTCAGCGATCCTTCTATGTGCATCGCATCGAACTCGTAGGGCTCGCGCACATCGACCAGCAGAATGTCGCTGTTTTCTTGCAGGCGCTCTTCGAGATCCCACGGCATCAGCTCTTTGACATCGGTCAGGCAGTCGCGGACCAGTTCCAAAAATCGTTTCATCTACCACTCCGGCGAAGCGTGTCGGCGCGTTCAGTTTGCGTCGCCACCGCGTCCGCAAATATTCTCTTCGACCGCGATCACCGCGGCCTCGACGCGTGAGTGCACATCGAGCTTGCGCAGTATCGCCTTGACGTGCAGTTTCACCGTGCCATCGGAGATACCCAGGTTGCGCGCGATCACCTTGTTACTCTGCCCTTCGGCCAGGTGGCACAAAATCTCCAGTTCGCGCGGCGTCAGCTCGGCCAATGCCCGATGACTCGGTGCAGACGTTGATACCTCACCCTGTACCGCCTTCGCCAGAACGATCGTCAATTCCGGGGCAACCACGGTCTGACCGCCCACGATGTCGCCAAGTGCCCTGATCAGGTCGTCCGGCTCCATGTCTTTGAGCAGGTAACCACGCGCACCGTTCTGCAGGGCGTTGACCACGTCGGACTCTTCACGGCTGGTGGTCAGCATCACCACCGGCATGCTCACCTTGCGTCGCCGCAGTTCCTGCAGAACCTCCAGACCGTTCATCGCCGGCATACGCATATCGAGCAACACCACATCCGGCGCCTGCGCCTCGACCATTGCAATGCCTTGTTCACAGTCGCCAACCGCGGCGACCACTTCGATACCGCGACGCTCCAACAGCTCGCTGAGCCCCATGCGAAACAGCGCATGATCATCGATCATCAAGACGCGCATCAGCTGATCCACCGCCTGGCTTCACGGCCGGTGTCGTTCTGCGGTTGATAGGTCAGCTCCACCCGGGTCCCCTCGCCTATTTCACTTTCGATGCGCAGATTACCACCCAAGCGACGCGCCCGCTCTTCCATGATCGACAGGCCGATATGTTCGCCCGGCCTGCCCTGTTTGGCGGCATCTTCGAAACCCACGCCATCGTCTTCGATGAGCAGCGAGTACAGACCATTGCTGCGACAGCTCAGCAGGACACGCACCGTGTGTGCCTGGGCATGCTTGCGGATGTTGGCCAGGCATTCCTGCGCCACCCGCAGCATCTGCATCTCTTCAGCAGACGACAGGCTCGGTTCACGACACTCATTCTGAAACAACACGTGGATACCGGTCTCGCGACCAAAACGCTCGACCACCTTTTCCAGCGCCGACACCAGGCCACGCTGGTCGATCGGTGCGCGAAAGCTGTTGAGCAGCTCGCGCAACTCGGTGTGCGCCTCGTCCAGGCCGCCGCGGATGCGCTGCACGTCTTTGCAGGCGGCTTCGTTGTCGGTCTCCTGCTGCAACAGGTCTTCGAGCAGGCGCACCTGAAAGCGCAGACTGGCCAGCGTTTGCGCCAGCGAATCGTGCAGTTCGTGGGCCAGCGTCGTGCGTTCCTCCATGATCGACAGACGACGCGCCTCACGGTCGGAACGCTGCTTGGCAACGGCCATCCCGAGGTGGCTGCCGATGGTCTGTAGCAGCTCGAGAATATCCTCGCGCCCGGAGATACCCGGTTTACGCACATAGACGTGATACATACCGAGACGCTCATCGTGATAATCGAGCGGCACGGTCACCATCTCGGTCTCTCCCGGCCCATACATCACACGCTTGAGCTGCTTTACGCAGTGCATGGCCGGGTTGTCGCACAGTACATCGCCCGGCGACAGCGCCTTGCCGCAAACGCACAATGCCAGCGGCAGCATCTCGCGCTCGCGCAGCACCTCGTTGTTGGTGCCGATCGAACCGACCACACGCAACGTACCGTCCGGTTGTTCGAGCCGCACAGTGGCCGCAAGCCCGTTGACCATCTCCTTGAGCACGCGCAGAAAGCGCAACAGCAGTTCTTCGAGATCCTGGGCCTGGTTGATACTGGCTGCCACGTCGTACAGGATCTTCAGCGAGGCCGTCTTCTGCGCAAGCCGTGTCGTATGACGCGATACGCGACTGTCCATGTCCTCGTACAACTCGCTGAGTTCTTCGTTGAGGCTGTCCAGGTCGCTGACCATCGCACCCAGCACACCGGTGTCGTTCAATGCCAGGCTGGCCCCGGGTTCACCGGCGCATACCTGCGACACCGATTCCTCCAACCGGGCAAGCGGCTCGATCAGTTCCCTGCGCAACCGATAAAGACCGATGGCGAACGCCAGCAGCGTACCGACCGCCACCAGGGCAAGTACCCGGATCAACGCGACCGGATCCCAGCTGCCGACAAACAGCGCAACGCTCACCAGCACGATCAGGATAAGGCCCAGCCCCAGTACCAGCAGCGGCACGACCAGATGCGCACCGGTAACGATGCGTCGAATGCGGCTGCCCACTGTCGCGTCTGTGATTTCCTCGCCCTGTGCCTGCATTTGGTATCCCTGAACCCCCTTCAGCCCGCCTACGTTACCAGACCGGCACGTTCGAGGGCTTGCTGCGCGGCGTCACGCCGTTGCACATCGAGCTGCCTGCCCAGTTCGGCACCGGCAAAGCCTTGCGCCTGCAACGCCGCGGGACTGACGCCCTGCGCTGCCGGCAGTGCCACGTCGAGCAGCGGCGCCAATATCGGCCGCTCGGCCTGGGCATCGTGGATGCGCACCAGGCGTTCGAAATCCCGATCGTGATTCCAGCCGCGCCAGGTGCCGATCAACCGCATCAGCGCGTCGATATCGCCATGTGTCGCGGCATCGCACAGCGGCCTGCCCGACGATAGCTTGCGCAGCAACGTGGCGACGTCGCGGTCTGCGCGCAGATCCTCGGCCACAGCTGCGACCTCTCGTTCGCTCGATGCGCAATCCCAGAGTGCCGCAACCAAGCGCTCAGCGGGATCGTCGGTCGCAGGCACTATCCGTTTCAATGCGGCGACCGGCGCACTATCGGCCGCCTCCGTGTGTGAGCCCGGGCTGCCCATTGCAGCTGCAAGTCGGGGGATCAAGGCTTCGAGCGCACCACAGCGCTGCAGTACCTCGAAAAATCGCCAGGGCTGATCGGTCGCCATCGCTTTAATCATCTCGCGCCACACGCGCTCGGCGGTCAGATGCTGCATATCACCGCGCCCGACCATTTCTTTCATCAGGCGATGGGTATCGTGTGCGACCCGAAAACCGAAACGGCCGAGCTTGGCGGCGAATCGGGCCACCCGAATGACCCGCAACGGGTCTTCGGTGAAAGCGGGTGACACGTGACACAGACGACCCTCATCGAGATCGTCACGCCCACCGAACGGGTCGATCAGCCCGCCATCGTCATCCTGCGCCATCGCATTGATCGTCAGATCACGCCGACGCAGGTCTTCTTCCAAGGACACATCGGCTCCGCAATACACCTCGAAACCGCGGTAGCCTTCACCGCTCTTGGTCTCACGTCGCGCCAATGCGTACTCCTCGCCGGTATCCGGGTGCAGAAACACCGGAAAGACGCTGTCGGCGGGTTTGAATTCTCGACCCAGCATGTCGCTCGGCGTTGCGCCGACCACCACCCAATCGCGTTCGACGACCGGCAGGCCGAGCAACCGATCGCGCACGGCGCCACCGACGAGATATATCTTCATATATCTACCCTGTAGAACGCCCGACGCATCACGCTGAATCCGCCTCGGCTTGATCGTATTGCTCCTGCTCGCGCTCCTTGCGCTGCAGCTCCCACATCTCACGATAGATTCCGTTCCCGGCGAGCAGTTCGGCATGCGTACCGCGCTCGACAATCCGCCCCGCAGACATCACCAGGATCTGGTCGGCATCGACCACGGTCGACAGGCGATGTGCGATAACCAACGTCGTGTGCTTCGCGGCGACCTCGGCCAAGGTCTCCTGGATTGCCTGCTCGGTGCGCGTATCGAGCGATGAGGTTGCCTCATCGAAGATCAGGATCTGCGGGTCTTTGAGAATCGCACGGGCGATCGCCACACGCTGCTTTTCGCCGCCCGAGAGCTTCAGACCACGTTCGCCGACGCGCGTTTCCCAGGCCTCCGGCAGGCTTTCGACAAAGGCCTTGATATGCGCCATTGCAGCCGCCTGCTCGACCTCTTCGCGCGTTGCCTGCGGGCGCCCATAGGCGATGTTGTAGTAGATCGTATCGTTAAACAGAACCGTATCCTGCGGCACGATACCTATCGCCGCGCGCAGGCTGTCTTGGGTCACATCGCGCAGGTCCTGTCCATCGATGGTGATTCGGCCGCCATCGACGTCGTAGAAGCGATAGACGAGTCGCGCCAAGGTCGACTTGCCGGCACCACTATGTCCAACCACGGCCACCTTGTGCCCGGGCGGTACGTCCAGGTCGAGTGCATACAGAATCTGCCGGTCGGGCTGATAGCCGAAGTCGACCGACTCGAAGCGCAGCTTGCCGCCATCGAGCTGCAGTGGTGCAGCACCCGCTTTATCGGTGATCTCCGGCTCGCGCTCGAGCAGTTTGAAGACCAGGTCCATGTCGGCCAGCGAATACTTGATCTGGCGATAGACGATGCCGAGGAAACCGAGCGGAATGAAAAGCTGCAGCAAGAAGGCGTTCAACAGCACCAGGTCGCCGATGCTGATCTCGCCGGATGCGACACCGCGCATCGCCAGGTACATAACCAACGTCACGCCCAGAGCGATCACCGCGCCTTGGCCGAAGTTGAGCATCGACATCGAGGTCTGGCTCTTGACCGCCCAATGCTCCCACTCCGACAAGGTGCCGTCGTAACGCCGCAGCTCCATCGATTCGTTGCCGAAGTACTTCACGGTTTCGTAGTTGATCAGGCTGTCGAAGGCCTGGGTGTTGCCCTCCGAATCGAGACGGTTCATGTAGTGGCGGAAATCCATGCGCCATTCGGTGATCGCGAAGGTCACGGCGACGTACACCACAACCGAACCGAACATCGCGGCGGCGAACACCCAGCTGTAGTCCCGGATCAGAATGATCGCAACCAGGCCGAATTCGACCACGATCGGCAGGATGCTGAACGCCATGTAGTTCAGGATCGTGCTGACCGAACGCGTACCGCGTTCCAGGTCGCGACTGACCGCGCCGGTCTTGCGATCGAGATGGAAGCGCAGCGAAAGTTTGTGCAGATGTTCGAGCACGCGCGTCGACAGGCGGCGCATGGCGCGATAACGCACCTTGGCGAACACCACGTCGCGCAGCTCATTGAACAGCGAAGAGCTGAGTTTCAAGGCACCGTAGGCGACCAGCAGGGCCAGCGGCATCACGGCGGCGAGCATTGCCGGATCGTCTTTGACCCGCTCAAAATGCTCGACGATGTGTTTTAGGACGACCGGCACGCCGACATTGGCGACCTTTGACAACACCAGGCACGACAGGGCAAACAGGGCGCGGCCACGAAACTCCCACAAAAACGGCAACATACCTTTGAGGTTGTGCCAATCCCGCCGATCTTTGTGGACTTGGGGCGCCACGCCCCCCGAATGCACCATGATAGAATTCTCTGCAATTTCAGTGATTTCCCGCGGCGCGGGATCATCAGCTTACCAGAGTAGCCGTGATGCAAAAGCCTCCGATGAACGATCCTTTAAGTAGCTGCAGCAACTCCGAACCGTTCGCGCTGCAGGTGATCGGCGACAGTATGGAACCCGAGTTCCCCGACGAATGCGTGGTCGTGATCGAGCCCGCGGACTGGTGCCAGCACGGCATGTACGTGATGGCGCTGGTCGAGGGGGTTCGCTGGTTCCGCCAGTACCGGAAAGACGACGAGGGTGAACGCCTGATCGCGTTGAACGACCGTTATCCGCCGATCGATCTGGCAGGCCTGGATTGGAAGATGGAAGGCATCATCATGCAGCGCAACCTGGGTCGCCACCAAACGGAGTCAGGGCGACGCGAGGTCAAACACTACAAATACGACTGAGAGATCAGCGCGCGTCGGCCGCGCAGCGGAATCCGACCGAGCCATAGATCGCGCCGTCCTGTTCCGGCGGCTTCACGTTGCGGAAGGAACTGCGCAGGTTCGGTCGGTTTTCATCCCACGAACCGCCGCGCACCACGCGCTGCCGGCCATCGGCGGGCCCGGCGAGATCGCCCTTGGCGTAGTAAGCGGTGAGCGCGTCCGGCGCATACCAGCTTGCCGTCCACTCACCGGCATTGCCGTGCATGTCGAACAGGCCGAAGGCATTGGCGGCGCGGCTACCGACCGGCCAGGTGGCATCGGTGTAACAACCGTCGGGTTCCCGGTCTGACGCATCCGGGCTCACCTCATCGACAATCGCCGTCGAACAGTCGACCGCCTCTCCCCACGGATAACGGCTGCTCGAGCCGGCGCGCGCGGCGTATTCCCACTCAGGCTCGGTCGGCAAACGACCGCCCTGGGCCTGGCAATAGGCAACCGCCTGCCCCCAGTCCAGGCAATTCACAGGATGCTCATCGCGCTCAGCATGGCCATAGTTGCAATACTGGTTGCGCTGGTTGGTCAACGGTTCGCTGCAGTCGCCGCTGGCGACACAGGCGCGAAACTCCGCCACCGTGACCTCGTTGCGATCCAGCAGAAATGCGGGTACATCGACGCGTACGCCGCCTACCGGCCCCTCGTCATCGCCGCACGCCGGGTCGCCCACCGAACACCCCATATGAAAGCTGCCGGCCGGAATCGCGATCCGCTCGGCCACCGCCGGCGTTGTAGCCGTAAAGATCAGGAATGCTGTCGATATGATGGGTGCGCGCATGGTTTGTCCTCCCGACATTTGGTAATCGCTCCAGGTGTGACCGGGGAAGGCGGTTTTTTCTTTCGCCCGCCGGGCGGCGCCGATCAAACTTCAAATGGCGACCCGATTCGTGCGAGCATTGCAGCCGAAGAACCTGTACTGGAGTACCCCATGCCTCACCGCCTCATCGGAATCTTAGTCTTTTTGGGCGTTGCCCAGATTGCCTTCGCCGACACCACCGCCGTCACGGCCGACGGGCGCAAGGTGATCCTGCACGACAACGGCAAGTGGAGTGAGGCAACCGAGTCCGGCAAAAAAGAAGGCGACCCCGTCGCAATGCTGACGCTTGAGAAAAAGTCCGACCTGGCGCGCGGTTGTCGCCTCGGCTTGCGGCTACAAAATGATCTGCAAGCACAGATCCGCACGCTGGTACTGCGCTTCACCGCCTACAAGGGTGAAAAGCTGCCTTTCGAAACAGTCAGTCGCGGCTATTCGTACATCAAGCCGACCGCATCGCAATACCAGGAGATCGACTTCCGCGGCATCACCTGCGGAGAGATCGTTTCGATCGGCGTCGAGGCCGCAAGAAACTGTCACGTTGGTGCGTTGACGAAGTATTCCGCCGACGAAAAGCATTGCCTGAAGCTGATCGAAGTCGCGCCGAGTACCATCGTGCCGATTGCGAAGAAAGCCGAGGAATAAGCGTATCCAGCGATACGGGGCATCGCTGACAGCCGGCGCTACGTATACCTTCCATGCCGTCCCGCCCGAATAGCCGGCCGACCGTTCACTGGCCTTTCGACGGGCCGACTGCGACCACTGCCTGAACAACCATCGGTCGACGCCCTGCCAATCGCTGTCGGCGTCACCGGCCGGCCGACCAGCAACCCCATCGGTTCGCTCGCTGCAACGCTGATCGACGGAAGACCTCGACGCAATCGGGCAACACCTCCACAATGCCGACATGCGACGGCGCGCCATTTCAATCCGTTGGCAGATCGCCATGGCCTTGGGAATCATGGCATGTCTGATACTCGGTATGGCCGTGGCAGCCAGCCTCGGTATTCAGCGCGCATCCTATTTCCTGCAACGCGCCGATAAGTCGCATACCCAGTTGCAACTGGCATCGCGTCTTTCGAGCGAGATATATGCCTACGTCGTGATTCGCGCCAGCGCTATGACGCCGGGACGGTCAGACCCCATTCTCCAGGACGCCGAACGCCGCATCGATACGCTGCTGGAAGAATTCGATACCGTGTTGCGCAGCGAAGTCGCATTGATCTCAACAGACGACGAGCGCGCGCGCGAAAACGACGAGTTCGATCGCACCGCCGAACTGCGCCGACAAACGCGGGCCTTGTTCGATCACCCGACGGTGTTCACCCTGGATGGCGGGCCTGGTAGCCAGGTCGCCGGCATCAAGGGTCTCACGGCCGAACTCATTGGCCACGTGAAACAACACATTGAACCGGTGATTGCCCGACTGGTGATCGATGAAAAAAGGGAAATCGCGGCCGTCGACCTGGGCATGCGCGAGCTGCGCGGCACACTGCTCGCGACAGGCGTCGCGATTGCCTTCTCTTGCCTGTTTTTGGCGGTATTTCTGGTGTGGCACGTACGGCGTGTGCTGTCATCACCCATCTCCGAGATCATCAGCGCCGCTGCGGCGCTCTCCTCTGGGCGCACGCGGCGCGACCTGGGCGCATTTCGGCATGACGAACTGGGGCTGCTGGCACGCCATTTCGACCGTATGGCGAAGCGCGTGGAACACCACCGTACCAAATTGGAGACACTCAACGAACAACTCGAACACCGGGTCGCCGAGCGAACCGAGCTCCTGAATCGCTCCAATCAGCGGCTGCAATCCATCGACGACAGCCGCAAGCGTTTTCTCGCCAACGTAAGCCACGAGTTGCGCACGCCCCTGACCGCCATCATAGGAGAAACCGAACTGGCCCTGCAGGACGCAGACGCGATCGATCCCGAGATGGCACAGTCATTGCGTTGCATTAGTGCAAATGCTGCGTACCTGCGGCGGCGGGTGCAGGATCTCTTGCTACTCGCGCGCTCCGAGGACGGCCAGTTACAGCTCGAGCTGCAACCCGTCGACTTGGTTGAGCTGGTCGCAGAGGTATGCACCCAGGCACGAGGGCTGGCCGAGATCGAGCAGGTGGCGATCGACGTGCAGGTCGGCAACGACGTAAAGCTTGCACGCGTCATGGCCGACCCGAGCTGGCTGGGACAATGTCTGCTTGGCTTGATCGACAACGCGGTCAAGTTCTCGCTGCCGGGAAATACGGTGAGGGTCGTGCTCATACAGAGGAACGATGCCTGGCGCATCGAGATACTCGACCAGGGGCCCGGTTTTGACGACCCCACCCTGCCGGACCTTTTCGACCGCTACTACCAAACGAGCGGAGGAAGGATGCGTGGAGGCGCCGGCCTGGGTCTGGCCATCGCCCATTGGATCATCAAACAACATGACGCGGACATTCAGATCGGCAACACCGAAGAAGGCGCACTGGTGGCCATCGAACTCAATCGCTTGGACGAACCATGACGAGACTACTGCTGTGTGAAGACGATTCCAGCGTTGGCCAGATGATCCAACGGGGACTGCGCAAGACCGGTTTCGAAGTCGACTGGGTGCAGCAAGGCTATCAGGCACTCGATCTTGCATTCACCGGGCGATACCAATCACTGGTGCTGGATCTGATGCTGCCCGATATCGACGGCCTGGCACTGTGCCGACGCTTGCGCGAACAGCAGATCACCACGCCGGTGCTGATGCTCACAGCACGAGACAGCGTCGAGCACAAAGTCGACGGCTTCGAAGCCGGCGCCGACGATTATCTGACCAAACCATTTGCCTTCGCCGAACTGCTTGCACGGATGAAGGCCCTGATTCGCCGCAGCGGCGCTGCCGACACCGATGACGTGGTGGACTATGGAGCGATGCGCCTCGATCGCGGGGCACGCGAGGTGTTCTGCCATGGCGAACGTGTCGAGTTGACCGAACGCGAATTCCAGCTGCTTGTGTGCCTGGCAGAACAGGCCGGCAAGGTCGTCTCGCGGGAACGGATTATTCAGTGCGCCTGGGGCGCGGACAGCGACATCTCGGACAACGCCGTGGATGTCTATGTCGGATACCTTCGTAAGAAGATGCACGCCCATTGCCAGCGACCCTTCATCCGCACGGTCCGTGGCGCCGGCTTCAAACTCGATCTATCCCCGCTGGCCGTCTAGCCAGGGTTAACAAAAAAAACGGCCGGCGAATCGCCGGCCGCAATCTCGAGGCGTCCAACTGACGCGTCTCACAATGACACGAGCCACCTTGGGGGGACGCAACAAGGATAGGTTGCAGTTTATGAGTAAGTCCTGAGAAACCGGCAACAGCCTGGGACGATCATCGCAAGCGGTAAACGACCGGTACCGTGACCTCGAACGGCACCGGTTCGCCGGCCGGCAAATTCGGAAAAGGCGCGGCCTCTCTTGCCAACCTGACGGCTGCTTCGTCCAGTACCTGGTGCCCGGAAGTGGCAACCACCGCAACGCTTAGCAAGGATCCGCTCGCATTGATCGACAGGCGCAGGGTGACGGTTCCCTGCTTTCGGCGCATCAGCGCTTTTCGCGGATAGCGCTTGCCGCGCTCTATGCGGGCCCGCAATTGCTGAGTGTAACGCCCAGTCACCTCCGCCGAGGGTCTGGATGTGCTCTTGCGAACGTCAACCTCTTGGCTTCTCTTAGCCTGGCTCGACGACGGTGCCGCGGCTGTCGGTGCCTGACTTCGTGATTCGACCGTTTGCGATCTCGCTTGCTGAACTGCGTCTGGCTTAGCTGGAGGCTTGGGCTTGGGCTTGGGCTTGGGCTTGGGCTTGGGCTTGGGCTTGGGCTTGGGCTTGGGCTTGGGCAAGGATTTCGGCAATTTCCTCTCAGCCTCTTGCACTGCCTCGGGTTGGCGCTCCGTCGGCAGGACCTGCTGTATGTCGGGATCAGCAATGGGTTCGACCGGCAGTGGTTGTGGCTCAGGTGGCGGAGACGGTTCGGGTTCGGCTTGCGGGGCTGTTTGCTGGGCCTCTGATGCCGCCGATTCTGCGCTCTCGCGTAGGGCATCGTCGGTTTGGCTCACCTCGGGTGCATCCGCCGGCAATGCGATGACGGCAATATCCAGGGCGATAGGTCCTTCGCCAGCCGGCGAGTGAGCCACATCGGGTTCCAGGCTCTGCAGTATCCCGAGGTTCAGTATCAACGCAGCAACGAAGGCGAATAGCCAGTGCATAGTTGTCGCGGAGATCGGCATAGATTTGAGCGCAGATAGGTATCGAACTAGCTTGTCACGATCGGCAAACCCACCAGGCGAATGTCGCGTACGCCAAGCTGCCGCAGTTTGGCAATCAACCCCAGCATCGTCCGCGCGTTGAGTTCGGGGTCGGCCCTGACCGTCAAGACGCCATCCAACGGCGCAAACATTTCCGCAGACAACGCCTCCAGCGTATGAACGGTTCCCCGATAGCCGATACGTCCGTCAGCAGCGACCAACAGCTGGTCGCTGTCGGGTTTGCCCGGCTCTCCCGATGCGATAAGGAGCGCATCGAGATCAAACGGCTCAGCCGGCGTTAAGGTTCCAGCCATCAAAAAGAAAACCAGAAGCAGGAACGCGACGTTGATAAGTCCCAGCGTCTGATCGTCGGACGCTGGACGATAGCGGTGCTTGTCGGGCAGTTCGAGTTTCATTCGCGCAAGCCGAAAACCACGCGTTGCAGCCCTGCCAGTCGGGCCGCATCGACGACGCCGATCAGGTCTTGTAGCGGAGTGTCGGCCGCCGGCACCAGCACAATCGTAGTGTCTGGTGGTTGCGATTCAACGTACGCAATGAAAGCAGACAGACCGAATCGTTGATCCTTGCGTTCGACCGCTCCACCGGGGTGGACGACAAACTGCAACGTGTCCTGCGCTGGCGGCAGTGTTGCGGTCGTCCCACCCAGGTGGAAATCCATCCCCTGCCAGTTGTCGAGACTGGACGCCAACATGAAGAAGAACAGCAGAATGAAAACGACGTCGATCAGGGGCGTAAGCCCAATCAAACTGCGCCGACGTGGGTGCGCGATCTGGATCTTCATGCGCCTGCTGGATCTTGCCCATGCGCGCTCAGCACCAGCCGGGTCAAAGCGTCCTCGATCTGATGGCGCAATCGATGAACCGAACCCTCGAACAGGCTCAGCACCGCGGCGACCGGCATCGCAACGGCCAGCCCAGCGGCTGTCGTCAACAATGCCTGCCATATCCCACCCGACAGAACGGCCGGGTCCACCTGGCGACCGGCGCTTTCCATCGCCTGAAATGCATCGATCATTCCAAGAACGGTGCCGAACAGGCCGAGCAATGGGCTCAATGCGGCTATCACCTCCAGGATCCGCAGGTAACGAATCCGCCTTTCGAGCAATTCGGCAGCAACGCGCTCCGCTTCTTCGCGGACGAACGCGTCATGCCTGCCTGCAAGCATCGCATCGATCGCGGCAACAAGGACACGCTGCACCGGCTGACGACCCGCCCGCGCATGTTCGAGGGCGAGCTTCCGATCTCCCTCCTGCCATGCCTTCAACACGCGCTGAACGGCAGCTGCGCTACCAATACCGAACGGCAGAAATTGCCACAGTTTCACCAGTATCACGGTGGTCGCCACAATCGACATGACGAGCAGGATGACGACAACCGGGCCACCGCTTTGCAGCAACGTAGAGTCCGATAAGAAAGGCAATAGCTTGTCTGTATTCATGTCATCACAGTGGGTGGCGAAGGATTGCGACGATTAAACAAGCAGGCATCGCACCCTGCCCGCGCGTTAAAACGTCGCCTCAACACCGATCCAGCCGCCACGCGGCGACCCCGGGCCGAGAAAGCGCGGGTCGTCGTAGGCTGCACCGAGAACCTCGTCCGGCTCGCCCAACACGCCAAATGTCTCGTATTCCTTGTCGAACACGTTGTCGACGCGCGCAATAACGCTGAACGTCTTGTTCACCTGGTAACGCATGCGCAGATTGGTTACGGCATAGCCATCGATCGGGTCGAGCTGATTGGATTCGTCACCACGCAGATACTGATCCGACGCGTAGATAACCTCACCGCCCAACAACAGGGCCGGCGTCACCTTGTAGTCGGCACCGACCTTGAATACATGCTCCGGGATACCTGGGATGCGGTCGCCCTTCTCGACGGCGATCTCGCCGCCAACGGCTTGCGGATGATTCTCGCTCGGCGCCCTGAAGTCGCTCTGGAAGGTGGCGTCGAGATAGGTGTAGCCGGCAAACCAGTCGAGACGGTCCGAGAACGCGCTACCGGAAACGCCCAACTCGATGCCACGGCGGCGCGTATCGCCGATGTTGTCGAAATAGCCTTCGCTGGTCAGTGCGCCGGATGAGATAAAGATGATGTCGTCTTCGTTGGTGGTGGTGAACGCAGCAACGTTCCAGTTAATCCCGCCCGATCGGCCCCGCGCGCCGAGTTCGAATGTCTTGGCAACCACCTGGTCAAGCGGCGGATCGGCTACAAAGGCGTTCGGCAGGCGGCAGGGGTCGTCCGGATCGGCGCAGGTCAGCTCCACCGGCGTCGGAGCCCGCGTGGACTCGCTGTAGCTGCCATACAGGGTCACCGATGGCTTGAGTGCATAGCTGGCGCCTATCGAGGGGTTGAACCGGCTGAAGGTATGATCACCGTTCAGGGCTGTTCCCAACTGGTCGTCCAGTTCCACGTTGGTGCTGTTCCAGCGCCCAGCCAGGTTCAAGGTGAGCGCGTCGCTCACGCGCAGCGAATCAAAGAAAAACAGGCCAAAGCTGCGCGTTCTGGTTTTCACATCGACGAACGACTCGCCGTCATACACACCGCCACCAACCGCCAGGCGCGTTGCATCGAGCGAACCCAGCTCGGTCTTGGCGCGGTAGTGGGCACGACCTTCGTCCCATGCTCCACCCACGATCAGTTGATTCTCGTGACCGGCAAGGTCGTGCAGGAAGGTTGCCTGCAGCGTCATGCCGAAGCTGTCTTGATCGGTCTGCGAGGTGTTGACGGTTGCGCCTTCGAGCGCCTCGGAGGCTGCGATCGGGTTGCCGTTTGGATCTTCGACGACCTCTTCAGTACCGTCATCTTCAATGCATAACAGTCCGGCGTTGGCCGGCAGCGCACATTCCTCGATATCCGAGTCATCACCGTTCAGCGTCGAGATGTCGTGCTGACGATAATAGATATTGCCGGCCAGCAACGTGTTCTCATTCAACTCTGTCTCGCCGTTGAGCGTCACCGCGAACAACTCGTTTTCGGTCTGATCAGGCCGCGTAAAGATCGCCTCGCGATCCTCGTCCAACAGTTGTGACGGCGTTGCGCCGTTGCCGATCAGGTCGGAGTCCGCAATGTTGATGCCGAGATCCAGACGCGATACACCCGCCTGCCAGCTCACCTTGCCGAACAACGATTGGGCGGTCGACGGCGAATAATCGCGCCACCCTTCTTCATCGAAGTACGACAGCGCAAGGTAATAGGCCCACTCGCCGTGTTGCGCACCGGTCTCTGCCGCAACCTCCCAGCGGTCAAATGATCCGCCGAGCACAGATACGCGGCTCCGATCTGTCGTGAATCCGTCTTTGGTTCGGTAAGACAAGGCACCACCCAAGGTGTTGAGACCGAACAATGGGTTCGAACCCGGTATCAGGTTGATGCTACCGATGGCGTGCTGCGGGATCATGTCCCAGTGAACGGTATCGCCGAACACACTGTTGAGCCGCACGCCATCGCCGTACACCGCGATACCTTGTGGCAGTCCAAGCAGCGGCGAGGCAGTAAAGCCGCGATACTGCACATCAGGTTGCAGAGGATTGTTTTGTGCGGCATTCAGCGTGACGCTGCTCAGCTTGCGGTTCAGCGAGTCGGTAACATCCAGGCCACCGTCCTCTAGGTCGTCCCGCGTCAGCGTCTGGACGTTTGCCGGATACTCGCCGGCCGGCACGCCGGTACCGTGCAGCGGCGTAACGCCGATGACCTCGATCGCATCGACGGCCTGCGCCGACCGCACCGCCGTCGGCGTTGCCCCAGCGACAACCAGGGAGTACACGAGAGCCACACGGCCGGCGCGGTGCGACGAATCAAAGAGAGCCATGACTTGGGTCACCTCACGGAAATTATCGTCGGGAAGCCCAGCTCACACCCTGCCGCCGGCTGGGTAGGCTAGGGATTCCCGCCTCGGAATCGTTGTGTTGCAAACGTTAACAACCCAACTCTGAGGATTTCCTGAGAGCTTGCCCCTCTGACGCGTGCGGCGATGCCGCCGTATCGGGCGTCGGTGAAGCGATGGATGGTGCGGGTGGTCGCTGAGACACCAGGGAGAGAAGATGTGCCGGAACACTGGTTGATCAGCGCGACGTTGCGTCAAACGCTGAACGACACAACGTCCTGCGCGCTGTCCGGGGCTGCATGACGCACAGCGCCGCCCCCGGTCAACGACGGTAGGCGATCAGCGACGTCGCTTTCTGCGCCAGAACAAAGGCTTGAACTTCACCGGCCTGTCCGGTGCCTCGTCCGGCGGATCACTGTAGGTGAATTCACCGGATCCGTTGCCGATAAAGCGGCCACCTTGACCATAGTGATTCATCGCGGCACGCAGGTCTTTCGACTGGCGTGCCGGCATACTGAGTGTCCACAGCACGATGAAGGCTCCGATAACCGGAATCAGTGGTATCGGGAAGGCCAGTATTTTCAGGATAAGCGGGCAATCCGAGCGGACCAGCTTCCACCACGCAATGACTGCCAGCAACAGCCCCGCGGCCAAAACCACCATTCGGCCGGTGCTTGCGGTCGCATAGTCGATGAAGTGTTCCATGGCCTAGCGAGGCTCAGTTCCTGATCGAAGTGTTCTTTATCTTATCGGCAGACCTTGCCGACATCACACCATTCGACAGCGTCAATCGTTGCCGTGCAGACAATCTTGTTCTGCATGCGGAAAACCTACAGGAGCGTGCCTTCGCAAAAGGCTTTGACCGCCATTTACTGCCAATCAATCTCCGGCGGTACGGCAGCCCGGTTCAACTCCAGGCAATAGCGCGCACGCTCATGCACCGATGCCCGCAGTTCATCGCTGGTGAAGAGCAGCGCGGAGTTTCGCCCATACCGGCACGGCCTGGCTGCTGGGCGTTTTTGCATAGATATCGAGAATCTCCACCGAATCGCCGCGTTGCACTTTGCCGAGTGTGATCACCTGTCCCTGCTCCTCGCGGTCGGAGTAACGCTTCTGCACCACCCGGAAATCCTCCACGACATCGTAGCGCCGGCCAATGGCCGGTGCATCTTCGTGAACCATCAACTTGAGATCGTAGAAGCGACCGTTTTTGAGCTTACCGATAATTGCCCAACCGTCGGTCGTCTGTACCGGTGTGTTAGTGCCGGATTCGGTGACCGATACCTGCGTCGACGAGGTCTGCTGAGCACCCGGTTCGTCAAACACACCGATCTTGCTCAACACACCGATCAATGTGGCGACCGCGGTAATTACGCCGGCCAATGCGGTCAACACACCCGGGAGAGTGTGCCACCAGGACTTCTTGTCTTCTGTCATGCTTTTCTCCCGATCGGCCTAGCCTGTATCAATTGCCACCCGTCGCTTTGGTCAGCACGCGATCGAGATGGTCGGCAAACGCCTTCCTGTCGTTGCTGCTGAGTGCCGGCGGCCCACCCGTGTCGAAACCGCTGGAGCGCATGGTGTCGAGAAAATCCCGCATATTGAGTCGCGCTTTGACGTTGTCCTTGGTGAACAGCTCGCCTCGAGGGCTCAACGCAACGCCGCCCTTGTCGATGACATCTGCCGCCAGCGGGATATCGCTCGTGATCACGAGGTCGCCGGCGTCGACTCTGCGGACGATCTCCTCATCGGCGACATCGAAACCACGCGGCACCTGAAGCATTTGCACGAAGTTTGAACGGGGTATCCGCACCGCCTGGTTGGCAACCACCGTGACCAGAACTTTCGTCCGCTCGGCCGCCCTGAACAAGATCTCTTTGATCACCACCGGACAGGCATCACCGTCTACCCAAATTTTCATATCAGTTCCCCGGCACCGACGTCATGGCTATCAGTCCTCATTGCGACACAGGTACAAGAGAAAGCTGAGCCGATGCGCTCAATTGGTCTTGAAGCTCGCATGACAATTCAAACATTGATGCATCAACTGCCCGGTAAACTCGGCCAACGATGACATATCGTCGGTTTCCGCACGAATCGCCAACTCTTCGAACATCAGGTGAGTCGGACCGCCCAACTCCTTGAACGCCTCAGGCAACTTCTGCCGCACAGTATCTGGCGTCGCGCGCGCCATTCGGTTGCCGGATGTCCTCGCTGAACGCGCGATCAACTCGCGATCTTCGCTGCCTATTCCGGCGAGTATGCCCTGGATACTGGCCAGCATCTGGCGCATCTCGGACAGGAACTGATTCTCCTCGCTCGGTGTCAGCTGCAAACTCAATCGGCTGTCGGTGTCGTTCTCGCCGCCTGCAGCCCCGATTGGGAAACCTGCCAACAGCAAAAACAACGCCGATATACTGGCAATACGTTTCATATCAATTGCGTCCACTGTACCGGTGGTAGCCGCCCGTTCGAATCGGGTCATTACAAAGGTAACGTTGGTTCAATTTGTGTTCGTAACAGAGAGCATAAGCCAATCCGCCACCTAATCCAGCAGACCGATCCCATCGACGCGCGTCACCTTGGCATTTACATCAAAAATAACGCGCACTGCTTGCTCCTGCCTTTCCACAGCGCTGCCGCTCGGTGCGAGCCTGCGAACCACATACCAATAAGAATGCCCGACCGGCTCGGCGGCCGTCTTGACCGGTGCGTACAGTATTCGCACTTCGTCTGGCGGACCCAGGATATCGACGACCTCAGACACATCCATACCGGTCTGTATCTGCATGCCGGCAGACTGAATGAAGTGAACCCTCTCTGCTGAGGCTTGATAGGGATACGTCGTTATCTCTTTCAGACGAAACCAGTCCACGGATGAATCACCCCACGAGATCATCGGCATGGCCGATAAAACAAACCACCACAGGATTCTTTTCATTCAGACGACCGGCGAATAAGCCAAACGTTGACGGCACAGTCGCTTCGCATCCCGATCACAACCTCTCTCTGGGCTGCACCCGGGAACTGCAACACGCAACCATGGCACTTACCACAGTGCCGGGTCGCGCAGCGCAGCCACGCATGAGAGCGTGCAAGGTTGCACATCAGATACGCTGTCCCGCAAAGCCATCGCCTGCCAACCGAACGGATACGTCAATTCGTACGGCGGCAGGAAGTGACTGGCCAAATCGGCATCGAAACCAAACCTGCCGTAATACGCCGGATCGCCGTACACGAACAGCATGTCGACACCGTTATCTGAAAGCATCTGCCTGCCCGCCTCCACCAGCTTTACCCCGACCCCGGCCCCCTGATACTCGGGTCGTACGCCGAGCGGCGCCAGTACATATCCAATCCGAGCAGCGTTGGACTCCATCGCCAATGGGCTGAATGCTATGTGGCCGACCAGATGACCGTCGACCTCGGCAACCAAGCTGATCGTTTCCGGCGACGTACGCTCGGTCAGCAGCCGTTCCGCCAACGTCGCGACCAATCCGCTCTCGTTTTCAGGGAACGCAGACACATGGATGTCGCGAATCCCCTCACAATCGATGGTCTCCGCTTTTCGTATGCTCGCGACCACACAAGCCTCCCTTCTACCAAGACCGCCGGCACTGCGGTGCAATGATATCGCTAGCGTCGAGCAGCAGTTGCAAACCTGTCTGCCAGGATATCGACCAACAGAGGATGATCACCGATCAGGGCGGATACCTGCAGCCGAAGCCCGGAGTTGCGCTCTGTAGCAGCACTGCAGATCTCCGCTATGTCGCCGCCGTCACCGGCGTGCTTACCCGGCAACAAGAACATCATGGCGACCACAACCCTTGCCTGATCATCGCTCGAGGCGATGTGATCGAGCTCGTCGGCCAACAGTCGCCCGTTGAAGTCGTACTCGGGGCCCTCGCGGCGCTCCATCACTGCCTGCGTGAGATGGATCCCGCCACCAAGCCGCTCTGCAAGCTGCTGTGCAACCCATTTGCGTACATTGGTCACGACCGGCGTAGGCGAGCCGTGATCGGTCAGAACGACGTGAGTCATCGAACGATCCAGATGCTCTGCTGCTTTCCCGATATGCGATGCCACAATGTCGACCAAACGCGACTCACCAGCGGGCAACGGCGAGATCACGTCGGCCACGCGCACACCGAAAGCGCCATACGTCTGCGCAAGTAGCGCCACCTGCTGGGGAATGAACGAGGTCAGGGCCCTGCTTTCGCCGAAGAACAGCGGCAATATGATGAACTCTCGGCATCCCGCTTGCAGCCTCGTTTGCACATATTCGGCAAAGACGTTTGCAGGCTCACCACCCAACTCGACGGCAGGTATTTTGTCAGCATGCTGCAGAGACACCGGCGCCACGGGCCTCTCTAGCTTCACGGAGAGGGCCGCAGCCAACTCGCGTAGCCTCAACGTGGCCTCGGCACGTCGCGACCCGTTGTCCACCAGGAGCACCAGTGGTTCCATCAAACTCTTCTCCAACACCTGAATTTTGGGAATTTTCGCGCAGTATGGGGCGCCGTGTTAACCCGGCTTGTGTAAAGGAGAAAGTGACCAGGACGGACGGAAATGGCGGGATTGAGCTGTGACCGATATCGCTGGGAATCGATCACAGCTGCTCAGACATCAAACGATCGCGATCAACTCGATGTCGAAGGTCAACGACTTGCCGGCGAGCGGATGATTGGCATCCAGCTTCACCGTCTCTTCGGTGAAAGACACGACCGTGAAGTTATCGACACGGCCCTCCTGGCTCTGCCCCTGCAACACCATACCCTCGCGCAATTCCACGCCTTCCGGCATCAACTCGCGCGGCACGTCCTGAACCATGGATTGGTTGACCTCGCCATACGCCTCTTCCGGCGGAAGCGTGACCTTGCAGCTCTCCCCAACACCAAGATCGGCCACGGCATTCTCGAACCCCGCAATCAGTTGTCCCTTTCCCATCGCAAATTCAAGCGGTTCGCGGCCGCGCGAGGTATCGAACTCGGTCCCGTCATCCAGGGTACCTGTGTAATGCACGCGAACGGTGTCGCCTGACTTCGGCTTTTGCATGATGTAGCTCCTTTCGGCTATTGGGGAATGACCACGCCAGCGGCGGATTCGCACAACCACTACGCAACAGCCGCAGAGCCATGAAATTACCGGCAACCCAGTCTCATATCCGCCACCCTAGACAACCTCGACGGATAACTCAAATCGATCTATTTATGCAGTACCGAAAGGTGCACAAGGTGAGCTAGATAGTGCCCAGGTGCATGGCAGCCAATCCTGACAACACGAACGCGCTCGCGCTCAGCAGAATGGTCTTGGGGTTGATGCCGACAGAAGCAACGTAGGCCATCAATACTGCCGCGACCGCCACGTGCAGCCACCACACCACGGAATCATCCCGGGACGCGGCACCGGCAAGCATCGCGACGACGAACACAGTGAACAGCACGCGTGCCGTCAGCCTGGTTGCGCGCACACCATAGCGCACGGCGAAAGAATACTTGCCGGCTCGGCGATCGGTTTCGATCTGCGGCGGCTGATGCGACAACAGCAGCGCTACCGCCAACGCAGCGAACGCCAAACTGCCGGCGACCCAAGAGGCGTCGGCCGGGCGCCCGGCCACCAGCCACAGACAACCGAACACGCCGGGGCCGTAGCACAGGCCCGTCACCCACTCACCGAGATGAGTGTACGACAGCGGTTTTTCTCCGGCGTTATAGAGGTACCCGAGCCCCACCATTGGCAGCGCGACCGCCATCAACCACAGCTGGTCCTGCAGCCACAGCACGACAATACCCAGCAGCCCTCCGACGAGCAGGGCGACAGTGCCGTGCACGACGGCAACCGACGGCCGTTGGTCGTGAACACGCACCCACGAATCGTGCTTCTCGGTATCCGCACCCAGCCGCCAGTCAGCCGCATCGTTATAGAGATTGATCGCATGCTGCACCAGCACAACCGCCAGCGTGGCCAACAACAGCCCCAGAGTGAACTGCACATCACCCCGGGCCAACCACCAGACCCCCAGACCGGGCAGTATCGAGACAAGGTAGATCGGCGGGTTGAGCGCCTCTCGCCAATCGGCGACGCGCTCAGTTGCGGCTTGAGTCAAAGGCCGGCCCCATTGAGAACACGCGACGCCGGCATCTCAACCGCCATCGAGACTCTTCGATGCGATTTCGTAAACATCCTTCGACACCTTGATAGCCACAATGGCTTCGAGCACCGCTCGCATCTTCGCCTGACGATCCTCGTCGTAGCGACGCCAACGCGACAATGCACGAACCAGGCGGGCCGCGATCTGCGGGTTGGCGGGATCGAGTTCCAGCACGCGCTTCTTGAGAAATTCGTAGCCCGAACCATCCGCGGCGTGAAAGCGTACCGGGTTGGCGTTGGCAAAGGCGCCAATCAGCGCCCGCACCTTGTTCGGGTTATGCATCGAGAACGCATGGTGTTGCATCAGCGCCTTGACCCGATCGAGGGTGTCACTGCGATTCGACATCGCCTGCACACCGAACCATTTATCCATCACCAGGGCATCGCGCCGCCAGCGCGACTCGAAATCGGCCAGCACCTCTTCGCGCGCTGCGTGATCACCGTCGGCTATCAACGCCAACGCCGCCATCACATCAGTCATATTGTGTTGCGCGAGGTACTGCTGGCGACATAACTCCTCGCCCGCAAGGCTGGCCGATGCCAGATAACCAAGAACCCGGTTCTTCAGGCTGCGACGACCGATGGCCTGCGGCGTGGGTTGATACTCGCCTGCCTCCTGCAGCGCCGCATAGGTGTCGTTCAACTCGCGATCCAACTCGCGCCCGATCATGGCACGCAAGGTTTCACGCGCCAGGTGCAGACCGTCGATGTCCACGGTCTCCATGAAGTCTCCCAGATAGCCGATCGACGGCAGCGCCAACACCTCGGCAACGAGCGCCGGCTGTGCCTGCTCGTCGAGCAGGCTGCGGCGGAATGCCTCGAGTACGCCGTCGGGAACCAGCATCTCGACGCCATCCTGGTACTGCTGGACCATGCCGAGCAACACACGCCGAACCAGTGTCTGCGCCGCATCCCAGCGGTTGAAGCCATCACTGTCGTGCGCCATCAGGAACATCAGGTCATCATCGGCATAGCCGTAATCGAGATTGACCGGCGCACTGAAGCCACGCAGGAGTGAAGGGACCGGTTTCTGCGCGACCCCGTGAAAGACGTACTGCTGTTTTGCCTGCGTGAGCTGCAGCGTGTGCTCGGTGGCGGTTTCACCGCCCGCTTCGAGCGATACCGATAGATCGTCACCATCGGCACCCACCAGACCGGTCACGATCGGGATCAGAAAGGGCGGTTTATTGGTCTGCCCAGGGGTATCGGGCACTGATTGTTCGAAGGTCAGCGCGAAGGTTTGTGCCTCTGGGTCGTACTCGGATTGCACCTTCACCTGCGGTGTGCCGGCATAGTCGTACCAATGCTGCATCTGGCCCAGATCCTTGCCCGAGGCATCGGCCATGCAGCGCACAAAGTCCTCGGTCGTGACCGCCTGGCCATCGTGCCGCTCGAAGTACAGGTCGGTTGCCTTGCGAAACAGCTCGGGGCCGAGCAGGTTCGCCTGCATGCGCACCACCTCGGCGCCTTTTTCGTAGACCGTCAGGGTGTAGAAGTTGTTGATCTCGATATAGCTGTCGGGGCGGATCGGATGTGCCATCGGGCTGGCATCCTCGGCGAACTGATGTGCGCGTAACATGCGCACGTCTTCTATCCGCTTCACACCACGCGCACCCATGTCGGCCGAAAACTCCTGGTCGCGGAAGACCGTGAAGCCCTCCTTCAACGACAACTGAAACCAATCGCGGCACGTGATGCGGTTGCCCGTCCAGTTGTGGAAGTACTCGTGCCCGATAACGCCTTCGATGCCGAGAAAATCGGTATCGGTCGCGGTGTCCGCCCGCGCCAGCACATACTTGGAATTGAAGACGTTCAACCCCTTATTTTCCATCGCGCCCATGTTGAAGTCGTTTACCGCGACGACGTTGTAGACATCCAGGTCATACTCGCGACCGTACTTCTCTTCATCCCATCGCATCGCGTTGATTAAAGAACGCATCGCGTGGTCGCACTTATCGATATTCTCCGGTTCAACGTACAGACGCAGTTGAACCGTGCGGCCCGAAGGCGTGCTGTGGCTGTCTTCGATGTAACGCAGATCGCCGGCGACCAGCGCGAACAGGTAGCTGGGCTTGGGAATCGGATCGTCCCAGACCGCATAGTGGCGACCATCGGCCAAATCCCCCGACTCGCGTGGATTGCCGTTGGACAACAGCACCGGGTACTGCGCCTTGTCGGCCTCGAGGCGCACGGTGAAACAGGCCATCACGTCCGGCCGGTCGAGGAACCAGGTGATCTTGCGAAATCCTTCGGGTTCGCATTGGGTGCAGAACATACCGCCCGAGCGGTACAAACCCTCCAGCGCGGTGTTCTTTTCCGGCGCGATGATTACCTCGCTCTCGAGCACGAAGGCCTCGGGTGGGTCGAGCAAGGTCAGCGACTCCTCGTCGATCCGATAGTGATCGGCCGACATCTCGCTGCCGTTCAGTCGCGTCCACACCGGCTCCAGGCCTTCGCCATTGAGCTTGAGCGCCCCTCCCTTCCCCTGCGGGTTGCGCTTGATCGCCAGGCGCGAAACGACGCGCGTTCCTTGTTCACGCAAGTCGAAACTCAGATCGACCGTTTCGATCAGGTAGTCGGGCGGCTGATAGTCCTTGAGGCGAATCGTGCGCGGTGAGGCTTCTTTCATGGCGAATCTCGGTTTGGCAGCTTAATGGGTTGGATCATAGCGAGCCGGTGAGGCGGCGCGAAGCCCCCAAACCGCGGCCAGCCAATGGGTAAATCCCCGGTTTCGCCGACGATCGCTGGTTGCTACGATGACAATAGCCATTCATAGGAGAACAGCATGCCGGAAATCGTCATGTATACCACCGCGATGTGCCCCTATTGCGTGCGCGCGAAAATGCTGCTGCAACGCAAAGGGATGAACTGGGAAGAAAAGCGCATCGATCTGGACCACGGTCTGATGAGCGAAATGCTGCAGCGCAGCAACCGAAGAACGGTACCACAGATTTTCATTGGCGATCACCACGTTGGCGGCTATGACGACATGGCGGAACTCGACGCCATGGGCCAACTCGACCCGATGCTCGGCCTGGTGGCGGCCGGCATGCCGGGTGACACCCCACACACGCGCGACTCGTCGGAAGACGCGCCGACCTGATCCGAGCAATCCCGGCTTATGCTGTACTCCTGCCGGCTAGGATCGATTCGAGGCGCCGACATCGTCATTCGGGCGATGCCGGCTGCCTCCCGTGTTGAAGCAAGCAATGCCTGACAACACCGAACGCATGCGTCTCGACAAATGGCTGTGGGCCGCACGCTTCTACAAAACCCGCGGCCTCGCCGGCGAGGCGATCGAAGGCGGCAAGGTGCATCTGAACGGCCAGCGCACCAAACCCGGCAAGGATATCCGTGTCGGCAGCCGGCTTGAGATCAACAAAGAAGGGCTGACCTGGGACATCGAAGTCTGCGTACTGCCCAAACAACGTCGCCCTGCCGCGGAAGCCCGCGGCTTCTATACCGAAACCGATGAGAGTCAGCGAAGACGCGAACAGATGCTTGAGCAACTGCGCACCGCCCGTCAGGCCACGCCGCTGCAAACCGCAACCAAGCCGAACAAGCGCGATCGCCGCTTGATCCACCGTTTCAAAGAAGACAGCCGCCGCTAGGCCGCACGACCGCCCGGCCTTCCCATTACCCATGGACCAGGATGCCTTCCGCGAAACCTACCGTGAAGTCAACGAGATCTACTGCGCCTTCGAGAAAGGCGTGCTCACCAACCAGTGCAACTGCAGCGAAGCCGAACGTTTCTGTATCGCCGAGCGCGAAGGCGTTCACTGCAACAACGAGGCTGGCCAGGCGCGCTGCCTGAAGTGGCTGGAGCTGCTGCGCGAACAGGCACGCTTCGCATTGCGTACCGAAGAAGAACGCCGCTTGCTGCCGCATGGCAAGGCGATTCGCCTGCAGGTCGGGGGCATGCGCGGCCTGCTACGTGTGCTGGCCGGCGAGAGCGCGCAGGAACCGAGTGAGCGCGAAATCAAAGACATCAACGATGCCCTGGCGCGCGCAGAGGCGAGGTTTGGTCAACTCGAAGCCGCCCCCTTTTCAGAGATCATGCGCGACGTAGCGGCCTACCAGGTACGCAAACGTTCCAGGCGCAAGCGTTGAAGATCGAAAGCTGGGGATAACGGTCACCCGCCAATTGCCGGCGGGTGACCCGGTGCAGGTGATCAGTGCCGGTTCAACACGGCGCTGCTGTCTTCTTCATACATGTCGGGCAGTTCGTGCGCAATGCCTTTATGGCAGTCGATGCAGGTCTTGCCCTCGGCGAATCCTTCCTGGTGTTCCTTGCGTCCGCGACGCCCCTGCTTCACATAGTCCATTGAATTGAACTCATGGCAGTTGCGGCATTCGCGCGAGTCGGTCTCTTTCATTGCGTCCCACACGTGGCGGGCCAACTCCAGTCGCTTCGCTTCGAATTTCTCGCGCGTATCGATCGAGCCGAGCGCCTTGTGGTACAGCTCGTTGGTCGCCTGGATCTTGCGCTTAACTTTGTATATCCACTCTTTCGGCACGTGACAATCGGGGCACGTCGCCCGAACGCCGGTCCGGTTGTTGTAGTGGACGGTCTGGACGTATTCCTCGTACACGTTGTCGCGCATCTCATGACACGAGATACAGAACTCTTCCGTATTGGTCATCTCCATCGCCCAGTTGAAACCACCCCAGAACAGGATGCCGACGATGAAGGCGATCAGCAATGCGCCGAGCGCAAAACCACCGGCCTTTTGTTTATAGGTCATTCCTAACTCCCCGCAGTACCGCTCAGTTCATTCGCATGGTGTCGACCGGCTGGAAGGTATTCTCGACCAGCGGCTTGGCATCGACCTGCGGAACGTGACACTGGGTACAGAAATAGCGCCGAGCCGAGACGTTGGACAACACGGCGCCATCGCGACTTTCGAAGTGCGTCTGGCTGATCTTGGTTGCGTTGTGCTCGCGGTAGTTCTTCCAGCTATGGCAACTCAAACACTTGTTGTGCTTGACGTTGATGATGTATCCGTCGATCTGGTGTGGGATCAGCGGCGGTTGTTGCAGGTAATCGCGCTGCAATGGCTGATGATCCTTGTAATAGGTTTTGAGTTCAGCCGCCTGGGTGTCTGCGTTGGAATCAACGGCCGCATCGCCGCGCAGCGACTTCACCTCGGCGCCGGCACTCGAAGCGAACAACAAGGCAACAACCAACAGGTAAAATAGTGATAGCGGGTTCTTCATAGCGAGCCACCTAACTTGCTGTATTGATCGATAGTCATCTTTCTTCATCCTGCCGATTGTCTTTCGGCTTTCGTTATCTCAGGTTGCGAACGCCGCGGCGCATCGCGCTCGTTATTCACGGCTGCCGGAACCGTAGCCGGATGTGAAAAACGCGTGGTAAAGGTAAATACGTCACGGGTACACACATCGATGCAGCGCCCGCAGTTCGTGCAGTGCCCCGAAGCTATGATCGGACCGAGGCCTTTGTCCGCCCCTTTCAATGCCGGCTTGATCACCTGGTGCTCCGGACACACCGCAAAGCAATCCATGCAGTCGTCACATTCCTCACGCTTCACGGCGGCCACGCGCAGCACAGCGCCCTCGCCGAGCAGGCCATAAAACGCCCCAACCGGGCACAAATGGCCACACCAGGCACGCCGGCCGACGAACAGGTCGAGCAGGAACACGGCCGCGACCACGCCCCAAGCCAAACCCATGCCGAAGATCAGTCCGCGGTAGACCATCGACACGGGATTGATCAACTCCCAGGCGATGCTGCCGCTGATCGCGGAAACGACGAGAATCGCACCCAGCAACCAGTACCTTGCCTTCTCTGAGAGCTGCGCACCGCTCTTGATATTCAAACGCATGCGCAGCCATTCGGCGGTATCGGTCACGATATTGATCGGGCAAACCCAACTGCAATAGACGCGCCCGCCGACCAATAGATAAAACACCAGCACGATGAACACCCCGGTCAACGCGGCGGCTTCCGGCAAATGTCCGGCGAACAGCATCTGCAATGCGACCAACGGATCGGTCAGCGGCAGTGTATCCAGGGTGAGACTGGATGCCAGATTGCCTTTCACGATCCAGTAGCCGAGCCAGGGGCCGGCCATAAAGAGCGCCAGGATGCCGAGCTGGCTCAAACGCCGCAGGATCAGATAACGGTGCGCACCGATCCACCCCTTGCTGGCAATCGCCTCTTGCCCAGGACGCTCGCCGGGTTTCATCACAACCCTCCTTTGCGATTGAGGGTATCGAGCGGGTTATCTGAGAACGGTGGCACGCCCTGCTGGCCCGGCTGCTGCTCTGGCACCAGGCCTTTGCCACCGTGTTCGTATCGCATACCTTCAGGCAGGTTGTATTGGTGCGGGGCGTCCGGCGTCACCAGCGCCTTGCCGGCATCGGCCTTCTGCTCCCAGCCAAGACGGTAGTGCTTGCCCAGCATGCCTTTGGCCAGCGCCAGCGGAAACACCTTGATCGCCGCCTCTTCGAGAATGCACGACTTCTCGCACTTGCCGCAGCCGGTGCAATCTTTCGAATGCACCACCGGAATAAACAAGGCATGTTTGCCGCTGCGGTCGTTGTGTTGGTAGTTCAACGTAATCGCCTTGCCGCGCACCGGGCACACGTTGAAGCACACCTCGCAGCGCAAACCCTGAAACGCAATGCAGGCCTCCTGATCGACCACAACAGCCAGTCCCATGCGGGCTGCATTGATCTCGGTGAGAGCGGGATCGAGCGCACCCGTCGGGCAGGCCTTCACGCACGGTATGTCGTCGCACATCTCGCACGGAATGTCGCGAGCATGGAAATAGGGTGTGCCCAGGGCAACCTCATCGCCGAGTTGCGCCAGTTTCAGGGTGTCGTACGGACAATCACGAACGCACAGACCACAGCGCACGCAGGCAGCCTGAAACGCCTGCTCATCACCGGCGCCGGGCGGACGGATCGCAGTAGCCGGCAAGGCGCGCGCCTGGCGCTGATAGACGCCAAGCGTCATCGCCACCAGGCCGACACCGACCGCGGTGCGCAGCGTATCGGTCAGAAACCGACGCCGCGCCGGATCGACCTTGCCGTGCTGGTCTTTACCCTTTGCCATTGCCTATCTCGCTGACTGCCTGGATACGCCCGGTACCGCTATGCGACCTCGACCTTGACCGCGTTCTTTTTGAAGTCGGTCTCCTTCGACAGCGGATCGGTGGCATCGAGCGTGAGCTTGTTGACCAGGCGGCTGGCATCGAACCAGGGAACGAACACCAGGCCTTCCGGCGGCTTGTTGCGTCCACGCGTTTCGACACGGCACACAATGTCGCCGCGACGACTGGTGATCTTGGCCGACATGCCGCGCTTCAAGCCGCGCTTTTCAGCATCCTTGGGGTGCATGTAGACCACGGCATCCGGCACGGCGCGATACAACTCCGGAACGCGACGCGTCATCGAACCGGAATGCCAGTGCTCTAGCACGCGGCCGGTGGTCAGCCACAGATCGTATTCTGCATCCGGCGCCTCGGCCGGCGGCTCGTAGGGCGCGGTGATGATATTGGCGCGACCATCGGCATTGCCGTAGAACTGGATGCCCTTGCCCTTTTCGACAAACGGGTCGTAGCCCTCGCGATAGCGCCACAGGGTCTCTTTGCCGTTGACCACCGGCCAGCGCAGCCCGCGCGACTTGTGATAGGCCGCGAATTCGCCAAGGTCGTGACCTTTCTTCGGCCCTTCGGTGCCGAAGATGCGGTATTCCTCGAACAGCCCCTTCTGCAGATAGAAACCGAAGTGTTCCATCTCATCGTTGTCGTAGGCGTTGCCGCGATCGTCGGTGACAGTTTCTTTCGGGAACTTGTCGACCTGGCCGTTGGCATACAGGATGTCGAACAGGGTCTTGCCACGGTACTCGGGCATCTTTGCCAACAGGTCGTCGGGCCACACGTCTTCGGCCTTGAAGTATTTCGAGAACTCGACCACCTGCCATACGTCGGAGCGAGACTCGCCCGGCGCTTTGACCTGCTGGCGCCAGAACTGCGTGCGGCGCTCGGCGTTGCCGTAGGCGCCTTCCTTCTCGGCCCACATCGCCGTCGGCAGGATCAGGTCGGCAGCAGTAGCGGACACCGTCGGGTACGGGTCGGAAACCACCACGAAGTTCTTCGGATTGCGCCAGCCCGGATAGATCTCGTCATTGATGTTCGGACCGGCCTGCATGTTGTTGTTGCACTGAACCCAGTAGCAGTTCAGTTTGCCGTCTTTGAGCATACGGCTCTGCAATACCGCGTGATAGCCGACCTTACCCGGCAGGGTGCCTTCCGGCAGTCGCCAGACCTTTTCAGCGAAGTCGCGGTGCGGCTTTTTCTTGACGACAAGATCAGCCGGCAGGCGATGCGCGAAGGTACCCACCTCGCGAGCGGTACCGCATGCCGAGGGTTGACCGGTCAACGAGAACGGACCGTTGCCGGGCTCGGAGATCTTGCCGGTCAGCAGGTGCACGTTGTAGCAGAGACCGTTCACCCAAACGCCGCGTACGTGCTGGTTGAAGCCCATGGTCCAATACGACACGACCTTCTTGTTCGGATCGGCGTAGATCTTGGCCAGCGCCTCGAGTCGATCCGCCGGCACACCGGAAAGCTCGGATACGTACTCCAGCGTGTAGGGCTCGAGGGTTTTCTTATATTCCTCGAAATCGATCTTGGCGAGTTTGCCTTTGCCGGCGTTCTTCGCCGCCTGCTCGCGTGGATCGTTGGGGCGCAGGCCATAACCGATGTCGGTCGGCGTTTTGGTGAAGTTGACGTGTTGATTGACGAAGTCCCAGTTAACCGCATCGTTCTGCACGATGTAGTTGGCGATGTAGTTGAGGATCGCCAGGTCGGTCTGAGGCTTGAAGATCATGCCGTTGTCGGCAAGCTCGAAACTGCGGTGCTCGAACGTCGACAGCACGTGCACTTCGCACCCCGGCTTGGTCAGGCGCGTATCGGTCAGGCGCGACCACAGAATCGGGTGCATCTCGGCCATGTTCGATCCCCACAGCACGAACGCGTCGGCATGTTCGAGATCGTCGTAGCAGCCCATCGGCTCATCGGCGCCGAATGCGCGAATGAACGCGCCGACGGCCGACGCCATGCAGTGGCGGGCGTTGGGATCGATGTTGTTTGAGCGGAAGCCGGCCTTGTACAGCTTGGACGCCGCATAGCCTTCCCAGACCGTCCATTGACCAGAGCCGAACATGCCCACGCTCGAAACGAGTTCTTCGGGCGGCTTTCCTTGGTTCGCGGCCAGATCGTTCTTGATCGCCGTTTTCCATTTGTCGGCCATGGTGTTGAACGCTTCGTCCCACGAGACGGGTTCAAAATCGCCTTCTTTGTCATATACGCCGTTGCGCTTGCGCAGCAAGGGCTGGGTCAGGCGATCCTTGCCGTACATGATCTTCGACAGGAAGTAGCCCTTGATACAGTTGAGGCCACGATTGACCGGCGCATCCGGGTCACCCTGCGTGGCCACCACGCGGCCTTCCTTTGTACCAACCAGTACCGAACAGCCGGTGCCGCAGAAACGACATGCAGCTTTGTCCCAGCGAATCGTACTGTCCGCCGGGGCCGCAACGGCTGAAACACCCGGAATGGTGATGCCTGCCGCGGCCGCGGTGGCTGCGATCGCATTGGTCTTGATGAAGTCGCGGCGTGTCTGTTTCATTGTTCGGACTCCTCCGAAGTGTCTTCGGTATCGATCTGGTGATAAACGAGAGAGGAAGAAGCAACGCCATCGAGCGTGGCCAATGCCGTCATGGTGTCGGCACAATCGCTGTAACGGGCCCCTTCCACCGTCACGACCATGCGCCCGCCGTCGTTGGCATGCAGTTCAACGCCCGGCATCTCATCCAGGGCCCGCGCGATCACGGCCACCTGTTCCGGCCGCGACATCAACAACACGCCACACACGTGGTACTCACTCACGCCGCTTCCCTCATCTGAATAGATTGTGTTGGACATACAGCCACGCAAAATCCGCAGCCGGTACATTGGGCGGCATCGATGGCCGGCACCGCCGGACCACCCACCCGCAAGGCAAAGCGAACGGCCCTTGCCTCGCAAACCTCGCCGCAAGACCGGCAGGTAACCCCGTTGCGGGCCACGCAGTCTTCGGCGACCACAGCGATCAGCGACCACGCCGGCGCTACGGCGGGGTCGAGCGCCTGATGGGTACAAGCCCGAGCGCAGTCACCGCAAAACGTACAGCCGCCACGTGCAAAGTCGACGCTGGGAAAACCACCATCGCCCTGAACGAGGATGCCTTCTTCACACACCTTGATGCAGTCGTCGCAACGACGGCATTGGTCGGCAAACGCTGCAACGGCAAACGGCATGCGGGTACCGGCGTCGGCAATCCGGGCTTCGCCGCGCAAGAACGCTCGACGGGAAGTGTCGATTGCTGTCATGAAGGTGATGGCAAAAAGTCTGGGCCGGTGGCAATGAGTGAAGGCTAGAACCAGCGCAGGCGCAGAAACTTGATCTCGCTCAAGACCAGACTCTTGGCAGTTGACCAACGTCAATTGGTCAGCTTTTTTGGCGGCGATCATGGCGATCAGGGCCGACAGCAAGCCTCTGATGGTGATGGCAGGAACGACTATTCAGCACGTACGGCATCATCGTCTGCTGAAATGAGAATATGCGCAGGCGCTTCCCAAAGTTGCCGAAAGTCGGCGTATTTTCGGGACTAGCCCGGCGGCTACAACCGCCAAGGCGTGTCGAGGCCGGCGCGGCGCTGCTGCACGGCGTTGTCTCGACGCCCGGCCCCCTCAGCATGCGCCGTCCAAGGCCGGCACACGACCGTTTCACGAGGCAAAAACGTCAAAAACCGGCCATTTTCGACCGACCCGATTGTGGCGGGCATTGCCGGGTGCGCGGTTCCCGCTGAGATGGTTTGCCGCTCAAGGACGTTTACTGCATAGTTAAGCGCTAATAAGGCTGACTGGGGACGACTTGGCGGACTCATGTCCACCTTGCCGGGAACCCTTACCGTGCGAAGACGATCAAACAATCAGTCGTAAATTGGTATCAGGATACCCACGGGGCTGCGCCCCTTTATCTAAGTCGACAAAAACCGATCCTTATGGAGAAATCTCGAATGATGAATAAAAAATCGCTTTTCGGCGCCGTAGTGGCAGTAGGTATGGTGTTCGGCGCCGGCAGCGCAATGGCGGATGGTGCACAGCTTTACCAGAGCAAGACCTGCATGTCGTGCCACGGCGCAAACGGTGATGCCCCGATTACCCCGATGTATCCGAAGATCGGCGGCCAGAATGCGGCTTACCTGATCCAGCAGATGAAAGACATCAAGAGCGGCGCGCGCAACAACGGCCAGACCGCCGCGATGAAAGGCATCATGGCGGCCGTCAGCGATGAGGAAATCGAAGCCATCGCCAACTGGCTGGCCACCCTCTGATCAAGGTTTCAGCCGTCGGCGGTTCAACGCCGACGGCTGGCTCCTGCCCCGCCTTTTCGCACCCTCGCCCGGCATGCTGGTTGATCGCCATCAAGCGATGCCGCGACGAAACGGTTACATTGCAGAGATCGCTGCTGTACCCGCGCAATGACCGAACAAACTCTTAGCTACACGATCGGCGACAGCCTGTATCTCAATATCACCGACCGCTGCACACTGCGCTGCGCCTTCTGCCCGAAGTTCAATGGCTCACACCAGGTGCACGACTATGATCTTGCGCTCGACCATCGGCCCAACCTCGACGAGATCATCGCATCGATCGACGACCCCTGCCGCTACGAGCAGGTGGTGTTCTGCGGCTTCGGCGAACCCACGTTGCGCTTAAAAATACTTTTGGAAACGGCGCGATATATCAAATCGCGCGGTGGCCGGGTGCGCGTCAACACCGACGGTCTCGCCAACCGCGTGCACAAGCGCAACGTGCTGCCCGAACTGAGCCGGTACATCGACGCACTGTCGATCTCCCTGAATGCACAAAACGAAACGGTATACGACCGTCATTGTCGGCCGCAGCTGAAGGGCTCTTATCAGGACGTACTCGATTTCACAGCCTTGGCGCCGCGGTATATCAACGATGTCACCGCCACGGCAATCGACGGGCTCGATGGCGTCGACATCGCTGCGTGCGAACAACGCTGTGAACGGCTTGGGGTGCGCTTCCGGCGCAGGGTGCTGAACCGCGTCGGTTGAGGATCGCCGGCACCGCCACCGCATTCGATGTTGAGATCAGGGCTTTTCCTGCGCCTGACAGTGAATTTGCGCGCCCGGCACCCCGGCCTCAGTCAGTGCAGCATGAATGTTGCGCAGGCTAGCACCCGGCATTGCCAGATAGAAATCGTGTGATGCGCCCTGTGCGTGTTGCCGCACGAGACGCTGCACTACGTGCTCCATCCGGTCGTCGCCGGCCGGTTCGAGGTCAATCGAGTGATAGCGAAAGTCATCGAGGGCATCACGCCACGCGCGACAATAGTTTGAAAGGTAGTGGCCGCGCGGTATCGACGATAGCCAGTACAGATCGATCGAGCGGTTCTCGTCTTTCTGTATCGCGTGGTCGACCAGGCTGCTGATCGGCGCAAATCCGGACTCCCAAGCCACCATCACCATCGGCCGCGTCGAGTCTTCATCCAAGGTGAAGCCCCCGACCGGGCCCTGCAGAATCACCTCGCGCCCCTTACGCAGCCGGTTGAATACGAAATCGCTGAAGGCATCACCGGCGTGCCGGCGCAGATGAAACCGAAGCTGGATCGCATCGCAGGGGCAACTGGCGATCGACAGCAGTTGCGGTTTCATGCCATCGAAACGCAGCAAGACGCCCTGCCCCGCGAGAAAACTCATGCCGCCACTGCGCGGCGCTCGCACCGTCAGTTGCACGACGTCGTCCTGCAACTGTTCCACCTTGCTGACCTTGGCTCTGACGTGCTGTTCGGCGATCTCTGCCGCCGTTCCCGCCTCGTGCGCCTCGATCTCGACATCGCCGTCGGCGCGGTTGCTGCACAACAGGAAAACGCCGGCCTGCTTTTCGGCTTCGGTCAGGCGGAAATCATGGTGGCAGGCGGGCTCGATCCGGCCTTCGATCAGGCGCGCCTTACATTCGCCACAGCTACCGTTGGCGCAACTGTGGTCGAGGTTCAGGCCGGCACGCAGGCCTGCCTGAAGAAGCGTTTCGCTGGGTTCGGCCTCGAAAGCGTGGCCCGAGGGTCTGACGAGGATTCTGCTGGACATGCGTGCACGACTGTAGCGCCGGCACGGCGCGACGCCAAGCGCGAACGGTCAGGCAACGCGGAATATCAGTGCTTTTCGCGTTGCTTGGTCTGGTTCATGAACCAACCGACCAAGGTTCCGAGCATCATCTGTTGGCGTGCGTCGCACTGTTCCTGCAGGCTCAGCAAACGCTCTTCGGCCTCGGCGGCAAACTGGCGGTAGCTGTCCACCTCGTCCTGAAGCCGGGCGATCTCCACCCGTGCCCGCTGCAGTTCGCTGGCCAGGTGGTCGACATTGGCCCGCCCGCCGTCCCGGGTCGCCTTGAAAACGGCCGCCTCCTGGATGCGTTTGACCTTCTCCACCATCCCCGACCGGTCCGAGTCCGCATCCGGATAGGCCTTATGCAGCTCGGACATGCGGATGTGGCCCTCGAACGCATTGATGCGCCCCTCTTGGATGTGTTGCTGCAACAACCGCCGCGGTACACCGACCATGCGTGCGGCTTGCGAGAGACTCAACAAACGATCCATAGCTCCTCCGGATTGAATACCCCCCAAATGGGATATCTCGAAAGAAGTATAGCCGCTTCAAACCAGAGTAAAAAGCTAAGTTATTTTGTGGTCAGTATTCAATCGATTAGGGGGTATTTTTGGCCCGTAATCTGCCAAATTCTTCGAGTAGCGGGGCGATAACCGGTTGGATTTTGCGCCGCATCAGGCTGCCGATCGCCGTGCTGTCGCCGAACACCGGGCGCACCACGCCGTAGCTCAAACCTGACAATATCCGCAGCGCGCACACCACCTCCGCATCGACCTCCGGCACCTGCAACAGCGCGCCGGCAGCCGGATCGGCCTCGACCCAGCCTGTGGCTTCTGCCTGCAGTTGTTCGAGCGTAGCGTCGATGCGACCTTCCGGTCTGGCGCCGGCGAAATTGACCGCGATCGTGTCCAGGGTGAGATTCACCACGTCCTGGTTGGAGGGCTTGTCGAAGATCTTGAAGACCGTCTCGACAAACGCCTGCCCGGCGGCCGACAAAACAAAATCCAGGAGTGCTGCAACCGAGTTGCCCGATGCGGCCAGTTGCGCCAGCCGGTCGGTCACCTGGGCGTGCAGCGGATGCGCCCGGGTTTCCAACGGCAGGATGCGCGGGCGCGCAGCGAGGAAGCCAACGTAATAGGCGGGTTTGCGCTGCGCCTTGCGCCACAGGCCATCGATCTGCTCGTGATCGAGCAGTCCCGGCTGCAATACCAGGAAGACCGTCTCGATCTGCTGTTCGGCCTCTGTCTCAAACGGCAGGTGCTCGACCAGATACGCCGCCAGCACCGGTCCCATGCCACCGTCGACCACCGCCTGCTTGCGCAACATATGGCGCGCATTGCTCGCGTCTTCCATCGCCCACCAGGCACGGCGCGCCAGTTCGTCGGTGAGACCGGGCGCACACACGGCGGCGACCACCGCTTCCGGCTCGCCGAGCAGCAGCAGTTGCTCGAGACTGTCGTCGCGCATCTGGCCCATGCGGGTCCAACGCTGCAGATACACGGGATAGCCGCCGGGGGAACCCAGCACGTGTCCGGACAACAGTTCCTTCACCCGCTTCAGGTACTGTTCCTCGCGTCCTGTCGGGTTCAGTTGGATCTGCGCCTCACCCTTCTCCGACAGCCCATACACCGTCATCGTGGATTCGTTGATGCGTATCGCTTGCGGCGCATTGGCCAGCAACACGTTCAAACGCAGCGTGTCTTGAGACGAGAGTTCCATGATCACGAAGCCGTGCGACGACGGCGCTGTGTTCAGCCCCGTTCAGGCGGAACGTAGGTGGGGTCTTGCGGGTTGAGAAATATGAACTGCGATTCGCCCGGCTCGAGTTCGACGAAATCCAGCGTGGCGCTGTCGAGCAGGGGGACATATTCGGGCGCAATCACGATCTGTACGCCCTCTGAGGTGAATCGGATATCGTCTTCGGTAACCTCATCGAATCCCATGCGGTAGTCGATGCTGCCATCGGGTCGCTGCTGGGCTGCCAAACGCAACGCCATACCGGCAGTACCGCCCTGCTCTGCGGCTGATTTGACCTGCTCGGCGGCCTGTGGAGTTACCTTGAACATCTCTTATTACCTCTCCTGTGCGTCGGATACAGCGCCGTTCAGGCGGTGTTCCGACGTTCGCGCACGAACGAGACGAAGCGATCCGCCCAGGGGTGCGAACGGGTATCGCGAAGGTGCGCATAACTCGCCAACAGATTCCGGTACACGATCCCATCATGTATGCCGTCGAGCCCGTACCCACGCTCGACCTTGTACGCAAACTGCATCCCTTCGGGTACGCGATCCAACGCGGAATAATGAAACTCATGCGCCGATATCGCTTCGCGCCCGTCGACAGACAGCGGCCATGGGTGGGCGCCCGTCTCGCGCAATCTGACATAGCCGCGCCCTTGCGGCTTAGGGTGCATCGTGATCGATGCCGGAATCACGCCGACCATTTTACGCGTGTTTCCGTCCCAGGTCAGGCGGTCGCACAGATACATCAACCCTCCACATTCTGCGTATACGGGGCCGTCGCGTTCGATGAACGCCGCGACCGCGTTGCGCATGGAGGCGTTCTCCTGCAGTGCGTTCATGTGGGTTTCCGGGAATCCACCACCCAAAAACAGGCCATCGGCGTCGGGTAATTGCGAGTCCAACAGCGGGCTGAAGGGAATCAGCTCGGCACCTGCGGCACGCAGTGCATCCAGATCGCCCGCATAGTAGAAACCGAACGCGGAGTCTTTCGCAAAGGCGATCCGCACCGGATCACGGCCGGGCGGCTGATCGACCGCCGGCGACGATGGCATAGCGAGTTCGGACTCACCCGCCAGGCCGCGCACCGCATCGAGGTCGACCTGGTCGCGAATGATCTGCGCCATCCGCCCAATGTGCGCCTGACTGCTTTGCAGTTCGTTGCTCGGCACCAGACCGAGATGACGCTCGTTGATGACGAGTTCATCGCTGCGTTGCACCGCTCCCACCACCCGGACATCGGTGTAATGCTCAATCACCGCGCGCAGCTTTGCCTCGTGCCTGCTGCCACCGACTTTGTTGAGGATCACACCGACGATGTGGATCGACGGGTCGAACGCCTGGTAGCCGAGAATCAACGGCGCGATGCCACGTGTCATGCCCTGGCTGTCGAGCACCAGGATAATCGGCGAATCCAGTTGTGCCGCCAACGCGGCGTTGCTATTGCTTCCGTCCAGCGCCAGGCCGTCATAGAGGCCTTTGTTGCCTTCGATCAACCCGAAATCGGCACCCTGCATCTTGGCCGCGAACAGTTCGCTGATCTCTTCGCGCTCCATCGTATAGAAATCGAGGTTGTAGCAAGCGCGCCCCGCCGCCTGCTCGAGCCACAAGGGGTCGATATAGTCGGGCCCTTTCTTGAAAGGCTGGACGACGTCACCCGCTTCGCGCAGTGCAGCGCACAGACCGATACTGAGCGTCGTCTTGCCCGACGACTTGTGTGCTGCAGAGAGGTAGAGGTGCTTCATGGGCGGCCCACAAACGAAAACGGGGCGACTGTATCAGCCGCCCCGCCTCCATTCATTAGAAGTTCAGTCGATCAGCTTGCATGGTGCGGGTCGGTAACATCGTCCGACAGGGACGACGGCAGGAACTGCATGATGCGCACGCCGATAAAAGTCACCAGCAAAGCCAAGGCAAACCCACCCAGCCCAAGCAGGAACTCCGGCAGCGACGGTGAGTAATGCCGGGCCATGCCGTTGACGCCGTCGTAGTAGCCCGATTCGACAACCGTGTAGCCGGGGAACATGCTCATCGGGAATGCCTGACCACCGATAACAATGACGTAGATCGCCGACAGACCACCGAGGACCACCAACAGCGCCGCAATCGTGATCGCACCGCGCTGCATTCCGAGTGCCGGATGGAACAGGATACCCATCGGAGCGATCATGCCGAGCAACACCCAACCGATCCAGAACGTCCAGGTATACACACCACCGTCGCGCAGGATGAATGCCTCGTAGGCGTGGTTTTCGGTGCCGTAGAGATTGGTCAGGTGGTAAACCACGGTGAAATAGAAGATCGCTGCAACGAACACACCGAGCAGGTTTTTCAGGCGACGGATCAGCTTGTCGCCAAGCGGGCGCGAATCCGTATTGAACGTGAACATCAGCACCAGCAGGTACAGCGCCAGGCCGTAGGCGAACGACATGATGATGAACATCGGCGCCATGATCGCGGCATCGTAACCCTGACGGGCGACGAGGAAGCCAAAGATAGAACCCGTACCAGTGGTCAACGCAAGACGCCAGACGAAAGCCAGCACACCCACGCCTTTACTGTAATCGTTGGCCTTACGTTCCATCATTGTAAACAGGTACACCGCGACAATTGCGATAAAACCGACATACAGATAGATGTTCCAGGCGAAGATCGATTTGAAGTTGTAAGTCGTCATTGCCACGATCAGACGGCTCGGCTGGCCAAGATCGAGCACGAGCACGATCAGCCCACCCACCAGCAAGGTGATCGCCATCAGCCCCGACAACCGCGCCAACGGTTTGTACATCTTCTGTCCGAACACGGAGCCGATCGACGCAACGTTCAATGCACCGGATGCAGCGACAATCAGAAAGATCGCGAACACGTGCGGCGTGCCCCAGACGATCTGGTTGGTCATGCCGGTTACCCAGTGACCTTCGTGCTCCATGAACAAGGTCGCAAAACCGCCGATCGCCACGATCGCCGCCAATACCGCCAGCAGTCCCCAGTAACGCGGACTGTCGATGCCCCATTCGCGGTAGTGAATCTTCTTCATTGCCGAATAACTCTCCGGAAAACGATCAGACGTCGGTATAACGAACGCCAGTGTTCAGCTTCAGGTCAGCGCGAATCTGCACTGCCGGGTACTTGGCCAACGCCTGCGAAACAGCACTTTCAGGATCCCTGAGATCACCGAATACGATGGCGCCCTTGTCACAAGCTTCTTGGCAAGCCGTTGTGTTGAGCCCGTTGTCCAGGCGATGGACGCACAGATTGCAGCTCTCGACACAACCTTTGCCGCGCGGCGTCGCCGTCGGCTTGAGTTGCACGTTCTCGTGGATAAAAGAACGCGCGTTGTACGGACAGGCCATCATGCAATAGCGGCATCCGATACAAGTATGACGGTCAACCATGACGATGCCGTCTGCCCGACGGAACGAAGCGCCCGTCGGACAGACATCCACGCACGGCGGATGTTCGCAGTGCTGACACATCATCGGCAGTGTAGTGACTCGGCCGGTCAGATTATTTTTCAGTTTGACCGAGCGGATCCAGCGCGGACGCTGCATATCCCACTGCTCTTCACTAGCCCCCTCCGGCTTGATCAGCTGATCGAGACCATTTTCTTTGTCGCATGCGGCAACACAGTCATTGCAACCGTCTGCACACTTGCTGGTGTCGATCAACATGCCCCATCGAACACTATCGTTTACCGGCTCTTCACGCGGTGCGGCATTGCCGACCGAGTGCAGAAATACGCCGGGCGCAACCACGGTCGCCGCAGCGACGCCGGTTGCCTTGGTCAGAAATTGACGGCGCGCCTTGTCGGCCAAATGGTCAGTCTGCTGACTCATTGTCCATTCCCCGTAGGCTTGGTGGCATGACAGGTAAAGCAGTCCAGCGTGGCACCGGTGTATTGATGACACCCCGAACAGAACTCACCGGGCGCGTTGACCGGGACGTGCTGACCTTGTGCATCTTTGCGCACATGGCAGTCGACACAACCGGCCAGGCTGTAATCCGTGGCACGCACACCCTCATGCACCGTGATATCGCGTTGATGCTTGATCAACTCGAAATGATTGCGACGCATATAGTCGGTGGGCTCAACACAGGCATCCAGTTTGGCCGCTTTAGAGCTGCCTTCGATACCTTCACCGGCATGCGGAGCGCCGAACCCTGCGAACAGGGTCAGGCACAATGCCATGACCAGACCCAAGCCAAACTTACCTTTCATAGCCACTGCGGCCCCTGCTGGTTTGGTTTACTCGCCAAGACCCATTTTGATGTAGCCGGTCGGGCAGACATCCGAACAGATGTGGCAGCCGATGCAACGCGCGTAGTCGGTCGCGACGTAACGACCTGTGGTCGCTTCCTTCTTGTTGACGCGGTATACGGCATCCTGCGGACAGAAGATCACGCAGTTGTCACACTCGAAGCACATACCGCAGCTCATGCAGCGCTTGGCTTCTTCCGCGGCCTGCGTTTCGTCGAGGCCGATCAGGCGCTCGTGGAAGTGGCCCAGCACATCGTCAGCCGACGGCACTTCTTCTTTACGCGCGATGCGTGGCGTGTAGGCGAAGTGACCCAAGAACAGCTCATCGTGCGGAATGACTTCTGCAAACGAGCGATCCTCGTAGTTGTGCACTGCCCAGTTGCCACTCGAAGTACCGCGCATGTCGCCGCGCTCAATCGCGTCGAAGTGGTCGGGGGCCAATCCGGCCTCTTCCAGCTTCTTGTCGAGGTCGAAGTGATGGACATCAACCTTCGGACGCTTCTTGTGCTCTTTGTGCTGCAGGTATTCGTCGATCGAATCCGAGGCAACCGATGCCTGGCCGATCGCCGTGGTCAGCAGGTGCGGACGAATGATGTCGCCAGCGACGAAGTGCTTCTCACGGTCCGGGACCTGGTAGAAGCTATCCGCGTTGATCAGGCCACGACCATTGTCGAGAACCTCGAGACCGCCAAGGTCGCCACCCTGGCCGATCGCCGACACGATGAGGTCAGCTTCCAGCACCTGTTCGGTACCTTCAACCGGCGTCGGGCGACCGTCGACCATCTGGCACTGTGCAATCTTCAGACCGGTGGCACGTCCGTCGTCGCCGAGGATCACTTCAACCGGCATAACCTCATCAAGGATGGTTACACCTTCGTGAAGCGCGTCGTGAACTTCGTGCTCGGCAGCCGTCATGTTGCTCTTCGGGAACAACGAGGTCAGCGTGACCTCGGCGCCTTGCGCAGCCGCGGTGACCGCCGTGTCATGTGCGACAAAGCCATCGTTGACCACCAGCTCAGGGCGATCAGTCGGGTTGGTCTGCTCGATATGACCGAGGCGGCGCGCAACCGAAACGACGTCGATCGAGGTATCACCACCACCGACACATACAACTTTGGATGCGGTGACCTTCATGCGGCCTTCGTTGAAGGCCTTGAGGAACGCAACACCCGACACACAGTTCGGCGTGTTTTCCCAGCCCGCCACGGGCAGGCCACGACCAGTCCAGCAGCCGACAGCCCACAGGATGGCATCGAAGTCTTTCTCGAGTTCCTCGACCGTCACATCCTTACCAACGCGGGTATTGGTGCGCACGTCGATGTCGCCCATGTCCAGAATGCGCTGGATTTCGCCGGCGAGCTTGTCGCGCGGAATACGGTAGTTGGGGATGCCGTAACGCATCATGCCGCCGAGTTCAGCCTGCGACTCGAAGACGGTCGAAGCGTGACCTTTGCGACGCAGCTGATAGGCCGCTGCCATACCGGCCGGTCCGCCACCGATGATGGCGACCTTCTTACCGCTGGTCGGACCCACTTCAAACTTGTAGCCATTCGACAATGCGTTGTCGCCGATCCACTGCTCGACCGCATTGATGCCAACGAAGTCTTCGACCTCGTTGCGGTTACATCCGTCCTGACAAGGCGCCGGGCATACACGACCCATCATCGACGGGAACGGGTTGGCCTCGGTTGAACGGCGGAAAGCGTACTCGCCCATCGCCATGTCGCCGACCGGCTTTTCTTGGCCGCGCACAACGGCAAGCCAGCCGCGGATATCTTCACCCGACGGGCAGCTACCCTGGCATGGTGGCGTTTTGTGCACGTAGGTTGGGCACTTGTGAGAAGTATCTTCGTTGAAGATCTTATCCGTGAAAGAATCCCATTTGTTCTCGCCATCTTCGAAACGGCGCCAAGTGAGTTTGGTGTTCATCTCATCGCTAGGAGTTGCCATCTAAAACTCTCCTTACTTTCATGCCCAGATGATCCCGTGGGATCGGTTGTATTTTTGAACAGAGGCGCAGTGCTTATGCTGCGTCGTCTGCCGATTCATCGTCATCATCTTCGCTGGTCTGCCCAGTCAAGATAATGGCGTTCGAAACCAGTTGGTGGACGCTGACAATCATGTCCATGTCGAGTCCGTAATACGGCAGAACCTTGGTGAACTGCGACTTACAGATCGCACAGATCGCCGCCATATTGGTCACACCGTGTTCTTCAATGACGTTCTTAAGCGCCTCCATGCGAGGCTTGGCGCCTTTCACGCGCAGCTCCATGAGGTCGTCGGTCAGCAGACCACCGCCCCCGCCGCAGCAGAACGTCTTCTCGTGGATCGTTTCCGGCGCCATGTCGTAAAAGTTGTTGCAAACAGCCTTGATGACGTTACGCGGAATCTTGAACTGACCGCCCGGCTCGGGACCCATGCGCGACGCACGCGCAACGTTGCACGAATCATGGAACGTCAGGACCATGTCGTCGTTGGCGGATTTATCGATGTTCAGCGTGCCTTTCTGGATCTCGTTCCAGGTGAACTCGAGGATATGCTGCGGCACCGGATACTTCGGATCGAGGAAATCGAACGGGCCGGCCAGGGTGTTGAGGAAGCTGTAGGCAACACGCCAGGCGTGGCCACACTCACCGAAGATAATGCGCTTGACGCCCAACTCGAGTGCAGCCTCGCGAATACGCATCGACACGCGGCGCATGTTCTCGTATGAACCGATGAACATGCCGAAGTTGGCCGCTTCCGATGCCTTCGAACTCAGAGTCCAGGATACGCCCGCTTCGTGAAAGACCTTGCCGTAACCGATCAGGCCATCGACGTGCGGTTCGGCGAAGAAATCGGCCGACGGCGTAACCAGCAGAATGTCGGCACCCTTGACGTCGAGTGGGTACTTGACCGCGACACCGGTATCTTCCTCGACGTCTTCTTCGAGACCCTCGAGCGTATCCGCCAGAGCTGCCTCGGGCAGGCCGAGATTGTTACCGATCTTGTAGACCTTGCCGATGATTTCGTTGCAGTACTTCTGACCGACACCGATGCGGTCCATGATTTCGCGTGCAGCCATCGAGATCTCGGCGGTATCGATGCCGTAAGGGCAGAATACCGAGCAGCGACGACACTGCGAACACTGGTGGAAGTAGCTGTACCAATCGTCGAGGACTTCTTTGGTCAGATCCTCAGCGCCCACCAGCTTCGGGAAATACTTGCCGGCAAACGTAAAGTAGCGACGGTAGACCTTGCGTAGCAGGTCCTGACGACCGACCGGCATGTTCTTGGGATCTTTGGTACCGAGATAGTAATGACACTTATCGGTACAAGCGCCGCATTTCACGCAGGAATCGAGATACACCTGCAGTGAGCGGTACTTTCCGAGCAGGTCGCCCATCGCGCTGATGGCCTTATCGTGCCAATCCTCGGGCAATTCGCCCGGGAAGCCCAGCGGCTCCTGAAACTCCGGTTTTGCGATGAAAGGCTGGCTGTGCGCCATCGTGCCAGGCACGACCTTGGGCACTTCCGGATATTCTTTCAGCTCAGGGATTTCAAAATCTGCTTTTGCCATGCTCGCTGACCTTGCTCCGTCTTACTGTTCCAGCTTGCGCGCCCAATCGGCGACGTGGCGCTGCTCGCGGGGGTTATCGACCTGGTTGCGGGTCGGGCTGAAGAACACACCCGGGGCGTGCAGGAGTTTGCTGACCGGAAAGATGATCATCAGCAGGGCAACCAGGAACAGGTGCACCAGGATGAACGGGTCGGTCGGCAGGTTCGGCATATCACCGAAATTGAAGTACATCAGGCTGCGGAAGAACTGTTTGACCACAACCACGTCGGTATGGGCGACGAACGTTGTCATCGCGCCGCTGATACCGATCAACAGCAGCAACAGCAGCATCAGATAGTCGGACGGCGCAGAAATGTAGCGCACGCGATCAACAAACAGGCGGCGACCCAACAAGCCCAGCAGGCCGATGATCATTGCGAATGCGAGATACTTGAACAGCGGGCTGACGAACGCAACGATCGCCATCAGCCATTGGATGTCGGTGAAGTAACGCAAGTGGCGAAACAGCACGGCGAACAGCGCCATGTGAAACACCCAGCCGAACAGCCAGGTCCACTTGGTCGATTTGAAAAGGCTTTCGAAAAAAACCACTTCTCGGAACATCCGCATGACCACGCCACTCTGGGTGACGGGCGCCGGGGTCGTCGGGATCTTCAGCGGTGCTGGAGTCTTCCAGTACAGCATGATGCGACGAACCAAACCCACCACCAGCAACAAGGTAGCGGCATAAAACAGTGCGGCAAATGCGATCGTCAGAAACGACATGTTTCCGAAAACCTCTCTTCGTTAGATAGGCCGGACGGGCCCCGAGGCCCGCCCGGAAGATCAGTCTGCGATCAGACGCAGCCGGTCGGCTTCGGAAGGCCAGCGTAACGGCAAGCCTGCTTGCCCGGGCCGTACGGGAAAAGGCCGTACAGGTACTTGCTGTTACCTTTGTCCTTACCCATTTTCTTACCAACGGCTTTGGTCAGAACGCGAACAGCCGGAGCGATCTGGTACTCTTCGTAGTACTCACGCAGGAAGTTGATGATGTCCCAGTGCTCATCGGTGAGCTCCAGTTCATCTTCCTTCGCCATCACCTCGGCAACGCCGGGCTCCCACTCGTTGATGTTCGCCAAGTAACCTTCTTCGTCGGTTTCAAACGACTTACCATTTACTTCGATAGGCATATCTATCTCCTCTCCGAAAGAGTTTGCAATTACAGCCCGGCGTTTACAGCCAAGCCTGTACCTTGTCGTTGGCTTCCACCAGATCGACGAATCCTGCGTAGTCGACCACCTCGATACCATCGATAATGCGGTCATCTTTAATTGCGCGTGCCATCAGGTCGGATTTGAGGGCGTAGACTTTTTTGTCCGCCATCGCATCTTTGACCATGCTCTCGGCTCTGCTGCCCTTCATTGCGCCGTAGACGCCGTCTTCGATGAGCAGAATCGCTGAACCCGCTGTCGAATATTTGATCGCCGTTTCCAGCGAATTCTTCTCGAACGGGGATTTGTTAACAGTGAGCAAATCAGCCATCGGATTACCTCAGAAACTGAATACGACTTCGGACTCGGCCATCAGCTTGGTGGCCTGCTCCGTATCTACAACTTCGACAATGTTGTCGACCTCTTCTTCGGTCTCGAAGTCTTCCCACGCAACCTCGATCAGGTCGTCCTGGGTCAGACCGCGAGCTTCGAGCGAGGCCTTGTCGACGAACATGTGGCGAACACCGTAATCACCCAGCGTGCGGTAGGTCGGCATGAAGTTTTTCATGTCCGACTCCGACGTGTTGCTGCCCTTGACCAGCTGAAACACACCGTCGTCCATAAACATCAGGCTGACTTGCTGGTCGAATGCAGCAGCGATCAGGACAACTTCGAGCGACTCCCAGGCGTAGATGGTGCCGTAAGGAGCGCGACGGTTCAGATACATGAACTTCTTGATATCAGACATCGTGGCGGACTCCCTTAATCACCAAACACGACCAAACGGTCACTTTGGATGGCGGCTTCGATCAGCTGACCCAGACCCGAGATTCGGAACTTCGGCGCGATGTTGGTCGCGTCCTTACCGTTACGCTCGGCTTCGCCGTCGTCCACGAGGCCGCGGCGCTGGGCCGCGGCGACGCAGAGGACCAGATCGAGGTCATACTTCTCTGCCAACTCCACCCAACGATTGACGATGTTGCGATCGTCCTGCGGGGGCGTGGTCAGACGGGTGCCGTTGAGCACGCCATCGTGATAGAAGAACACGCGAAATACTTCGTGGCCCTTTTCCAGAGCTGCCTTGGTGAAGTGGTATGCCGAGTCGGTCGCCTGATGTTGGTAGGGACCCTCGTTTACCTGTACTGCCAATTTCATAGCTTCGTATGACCTCGTCTGTCGATCCGCTATCAGAAGCGGATGTAAGCGGAAGAGTTCAAGCTCTTACGAGCACCACGCCAGTTGTCGATGTGGTACTTGGTGAACGGCAGCTCGACTTCCTCGAAGAAGCGCGGCCAACCGATACGCTCGATCCACTCGTTAATACGCTCCCAATCACGTGCGCCTTCTTTGTAGGCCTTCAGGATGCGCTTGACGATGGCGGTTGCTTCCGGCCAACGCGGCGGGTTGTTCGGGATGCCCGCTGCAACCAGCTTCTGGAAGGTCGGCTTGCCACGTGCGTTCGAGTGGTTACCACCAACCCAGATGGCCAGCTTGGTGTGCTCGGCGTCGTTGATCTGCATCGGCGGGCACGGCGGGAAGCAGGCACCACAGCAGATGCACTTCTTCTCGTCGACTTCAAGCGACGGCTTGCCGTTAACCATGGCAGGACGAATAGCCGCTACCGGGCAACGTGCAACAACCGACGGACGCTCACACACGTTGGCGACCAGATCGTGGTTGATCTTCGGCGGCTTGGTGTGCTGAACGTTGATGGCGATATCGCCCTGGCCACCACAGTTGATCTGGCAGCAAGAGGTGGTGATATGCACACGGTTCGGCATGTTCGCCTGTTTAAACTCGTCGATCAGCTCATCCATCATCGACTTGACCACGCCCGATGCGTCGGTGCCCGGGATGTCGCAGTGCAACCAGCCCTGGGTGTGCGAGATCATGGTGACGGAGTTCTGCGTACCACCAACGATGAAGCCGGCGTCTTCGATCGCTTTGATCAGCGGATCGACTTTGGCTTCGTCGGTAACCATGTATTCGATGTTCGAACGGATGGTGAAGTGAACGTAGCCTTCGCCGTAGGTGTCGCCGATGTCGCACAGGGTGCGCAGGGTGAACACGTCGAGGATACGCTGGGTACCTACACGGATGGTCCAGACTTTGTCGCCGTTTTTGGCAACGTGCAGCAGAACGCCGGGACGGGGATGCTCGTGGTACGCCCACAAACCGAAGTTGCGACGCATCACGGGGTGCATGTACTGGAACGGATCAGGACAACCTGTCTCGATCGGCTCGCGCATTTCTTTCGCCATTTTTCCCTCCAAAAAGCGGGGCTATTCGCGTAAAGCTTTCCCTGCGAAGCGACCGTTTGTTACGGCCGCCCGCGGGGTAGATTTCTCTTAACCAAACGGTCTAGATCTGGATCAGGACGCTTCGGCCTGACGATCGAACCACTTGACTGCCTCGTCGTCCCAACCATCCATACGGATGTAAGAACATTCGCGCGGGTGGTTGACCATGTTCGGATCGACTTCGACGCCGACACCTTCCAGGAAGTTGACCAGACCGATACGCTCGATCATCTCACCGCAACGCTCGTGTTCCAGGGCGTTCTCTGCCCAGAAATCGATGATCTCTTCGGCGAGTTCGACCAGCGATTCCCAGTCTTCCTCGGTGTCGAGCTTTTTGAACGGAACGACTACGGTACCCATCAGGTCGCCGATCTTCAGCGTACGCTTACCACCGATCAGGATGGTCACGCCACGGTCGTCGCCAGGGTGCAGCGCCTTCGGCACAACGTTCAGACAGTGCATGCAGCGCACGCAGTCCTTGTTGTTGACTTCCAGCGAGTCGTCGTCTTTCAGCGACAGCGCGTTGGTCGGGCAGCGGCTGATGATGTTGTCGATGGTGTGCTGACGACCCTTGCGACCAACATACGCCTTCCACTCGTCCTGGTTGACTTTCATGTCGTCGCGCCAGGTACCGATGACTGCGAAGTCAGCACGCTCGATGGCGTTCTGGCAGTCGTTCGGGCAACCCGAGACCTTGAACTTGAACTTGTACGGCAGAGCCGGACGGTGCACGTCGTCGGTGAAGTTGTTGACCAGCAGACGGTGTGCCTTCTGCTCGTTGGTGCAAGACATTTCACAACGTGCCGCACCGACGCAGGACATCGCGGTACGTACGCACGGGCCGGCGCCGCCGAGGTCCCATCCGTAGTCGTTGATTTCGTCGAAGAAGTGCTGGGTGTTCGCGGTGTTGGTACCGATGAACATGATGTTGCCGGTCTGACCGTGGAAGGTCACCAGACCAGAGCCCCACTTCTCCCAGCTGTCTGCGAGCTGGCGCAGCATGCCGGTACTGTAGTGGTTACCCGCCGGCGGCTGAACGCGCAGCGTGTGGAATTCTTTCGATTCGGGGAAGGCCTTACCGACCTCGGAGAAACGCGGGATGATGCCGCCACCGTATCCATAGACGGAAACGGTGCCACCCTTCCAGTACCCTTTGCGGGTTTCATAAGAGTGTTCGAGCTGACCGAGCAGAGAATTGGTCACCTCATTGATACGCTGTTCCGGGTGCTGGTCACGCAGGCGTTTGATGCCGCTGATGAAGCTCGGCCACGGACCTTCCTCGAGCTGGTCGAGCATAGGTGTTGGATACTGGTCGATTGCCATGTCGCTGTTTCTCCTGACTAATCGTTCGTATTTGGCGGAATCCCGCTGTCGCCGAGCCGATTGCATCGACCGAACGACGTGATCCTGGGGTCACTGTTCCGAAGAGGGCAAACCGTGTGCAGGACCCGTGCAGATGCCCGATAGACATGCCCCCTATCAACGGTGGCTAATATTAGGGGACCATTGCCCTTTCCCATACTCCACCATTGGGGGATAGAGGGGATAAGCATCTATCCCTTTGGGGATATGCGGGTTTTAACCCCGCATCAACGAATCCAATGCAGGCATCTGATTCGCGGATTCTTTTGACCTGCGGTACTGCCAGCGCTGATTTAGAGTATTCTAAACTACTAATTACTCCTCGGACCGGGCGCGTGAGCCGACACGCGAGTTTGACTATGAATACCAGCATGTACGCCATCCCCGCAGACTCATCGCCATTTGCGCTGAACGACGACGATGCGTATCAGCGTTGGCGTGAGCAGAAACTGGCCGAAACCGGTCTGCCGGCCGTGGTCGAGATCAATGACCCGGGTGATCTGCAAGGCGTAGAACAGCAGACACTGCTGTCGACCTGCGAGCGGCGCAATTTTGCGTTCTTTCGTATCAAAGAGGCGCTCGGCCAGACCGAATCTGCGCTGCGTGCGCTCGGCCGACGCTTCGGCCTGCTCGATCTCGATCAAAACCTGTGTGCCGAAGACAGCGGCCTGACCGCCATCACGGTCAAACCCACCGACACCGATCATATCTATATCCCCTACACCAACCGCCCGCTCGGATGGCACACCGACGGCTACTACAACGCCGGCCAACACCAGGTGCGCGCCTGGCTGCTGTTTTGCGCCCAGCCCGCAGCGGAGGGCGGCGCCAACGAGATCATGGATCACGAGATCGCGTATATCCGCCTGCGCGACGAAAACCCGGAATGGATCGAGGCATTGATGGCGCCCGATGCCTTTACCATCCCCAGCAACACGGAACAGGGCGAAGAGATCCGCCCCGACCACAGCGGACCGGTGTTCTCGGTGTCGCCGATCGACGGCAGCCTGCACATGCGCTATTCAGCGCGCCAGCGCAACGTCATCTGGAAAGACGATGCACCCACCCGTGAAGCCGCCGCTTTTCTGCTGGACTTGTTTAAGCGAGGGGATGACCACATCTTCCGTTATCGCCTGAACGCCGGCGAAGGCATCATCAGCAACAATGTGCTGCACCGCCGCGACGGTTTCCGCGACGAACCCGGCGCCGGCTCGAAAAGACTGATGTACCGGGCGCGCTATTACCAGCGCCTGCCGGTACCGCGGGAGAAATGAACGACATGCTGTACCTGAGCAAGATCCTGATCGCCAATCAGGAACTCCAGAACTTCGACGAACTCAAGGATGCGGTCAAAGAATTTGCCCGTCAGGGCGAGATGTTTTTGCGCTTCGATGTCAAACCGCCCTTCCCCGACACGCCGTCCGACTGGGAAGACCAGCTGGAAGCCACGTTCAACAGCAGGTACTGAGACGATGGTCGAATTCTTCAAGCCCGACGAACTCGAAGACACCGCGGCCGACTCGCTGCGCAAACAACTCGGCCAGCAGGCCCAGCTCGAAGGCGAACTGGTTGAATTGCGCGAGCAGCTCGCGCGACTGCCGGAAAACGCCTCGGCCATGCAGCGTGCCGGCCTGCAGCTGGAAATCGGCCGCGCGTTGCAGATTCTCGAACGCGGCGACGAGGCCTGGCCTATCGCTTACACCGCGCTGGGCATCCTACTGCAAGAGCAGGAATGGGAGGCGGCAGCCGATGCCTGCAACATACTTTATGAGTGCGACCAGGATGATTCCCTGATCGCCCTCGGCCACGGCATCTGGCTGGGTGTGACCTTTCCGATCGACCCGGAAGTTTCGGTCAACCTGCTGAGCCGCGTGGTCGACGACACGCCGGACGATTCCGATGGCGCCGCCGTCGCTGCGGCCACCGCCTGTTTCCTGGCCGACGTGCGCGCCGATGAAGGCCCGGAGAAGGAACGGCTCGGCTTCTTTGCCCAGCAACTGCTCGGCAAAGTGGCGCGTCGCCACAGCGAGGTCGAAACCCAGGACCAGTTCGACCTGTGGGTCGAGAAGCTCGAGCTCAACGATCCCGACAAGTTCCTGGTACGCCTGCGCAACGTGGTCGACGTGCTGGTGCAGGATCAATGGTGGTTCGATCGTGACGCACTGCAGGCGCAGATTCCGTCGAACTGATTGAAAGCGCACGGCACGCTGCCGCGCGGGAGGCCCCATGTTCTGGCAAGAAGACGACAAACCGAAAAAACTGGATGTGCCGGAAGACATCGTCGACCTGGTATTCGACATCCGTTGCCGCGAACTGCCGGTCGATCACGCACACGATCTGTCTGCCGCCATCCAGGCGCATTTGCCGGCGATCGACGACGATCGTTTCGGCATCCACACGATCCATCTCGCCGGATCGCAAAACGGCTGGGAGCGCCCCGATCCGAAATTGGGACAGAAACTGATCCTGTCGCGCCGCACCAAGTTGACGCTGCGCGTACCGCGTGAACACATCGCTGCCGTCGAACAGGCACTGGAAGGCGCACAGATCGACGTGGCCGGTTGCGAGATGACCATCGGCAAGCCAAAGCAGAAGAAGCTGTCGAGCCAGAGCACGGTGTTCGCACGTCACGTCGCGCTCGAACCGGGCGAGGAAGACGACGAAAACGCCTTCCTGCAACGCATCGTCTCGCACCTGGCCGACCGCGGTATCCGGGTGAAAAAGGCCCTGTGTGGCAAGACCGCGGAAATGGCCGGACCCGAAGGCCCGATCCAGACGCGCAGCATCATGATCGCCGACCTGAGCGCCGACGATTCGGTGCAATTGCAGGAAGAAGGCATCGGCCCCTTGCGCCGGATGGGGTGTGGCATCGTGATCCCGCACAAGGGCATCGAGGCGGTAAAAAAGGCCGAAGACGACAGCTGAACCGCGAACTGCGAACAGACGCCAAAATGCCGGTGGTTTAACAAATCCTGATATTCAAATACAATCGCCCGCCAGATTTCAGCGGCCCGGCATAGATCGCGGCAACGCTGACAGTCGATGAGAGGGCTCGCCAAGCCGCCCGGCGAATCTCCCCAGTGGCATCCGCTGCCACGGAGACTCCCCGCCAACGCTGGACACATGATGAGGTCGAATTGCGTGGCTGAGGGCTTGCCGGAACGAGCTTTGGGCAGACATGCAAACAACACTCGTCATTTCAAAGAGGAGCAGACAACATGGCTTTGGACGTGAACGGTAAATCGGTCGAACTCGATGGCAACGGCAACCTCGTCGACCCGAACGCATGGGACGAAGACGTGGCGAAGGCGCTCGCCGCAGCCGACGACACCATGGGCGAACTGACCCAGGAACACTGGGATGTGTTGAAATACCTGCGCGAAGAATTCTTCGACAATAATGGCAACCAGCCGATGGAACGCCAGATCAACAAAGACATGGGCAAGGTCTGGGGCAAGAAGGTCAGCAGCAAAGACCTTTACAACCTGTTCCCCGGCGCACCCAGCAAACAGGGCAACCGCATCGCCGGCCTGCCCTACGTTGCGCGCAAAGGCGGTTACTGAGTCGCCGAGCAGCGCACGCGTTCCCGACGGGAACGTTGCAAAAAGGCAGCCCGCGGGCTGCCTTTTTCTTTACGGCACCGGTCAGCAGAATGCCCGGCGGGTATGTCAGACTGACGGCATGCCGCCGCGCCTGCAACATACCCACCTTTGTCATGCCGCTTGAACTGGCCGACAACGAGGCCCACATCTGGTATCGCGAGATTCCTGCGCCGGCGCAAACGCCTGTCGGCCCGGACAGGCTGGCGACCCTGTCGGCCGACGAACAGGCGCGCTACTCGCGGTTTCGTTTCGAGCGTGACCGTTTCCTCTACCTCGAATCACATCTGCTGTTGCGCCAAACACTGTCAAAGTACGCCGCATTACAGCCGCACGAGTGGCTATTTCGAATCGCCGAAAAAGGGCGCCCGGAGATCGACAACGCCGCAGTTCCGAACCTGCGCTTCAATCTCACCCATACGCGCGGCTTCGCCGCCTGCGTGGTGACGCGGGCCATGGATTGCGGAGTGGATGCCGAACGTCTCGAAGCCAAACGCAATATCGAAGGGGTCGCGGCCCGCATGTTTTCGCCGGCCGAGACTGCGGCGTTGGAAACACTCGACGGGACGCAACACCTGCAAGCCTTTTACATCGGCTGGACGCTGCGTGAAGCCTACGTCAAGGCGCGCGGCATCGGCATTGGCTTTCCGACGCACGCGTTGATCTTTGCCGCAGAAGAAGGCGATGTTGCCTCGCTATCGGCGCCTCACAACATCGAACCACATCCCCAACTCTGGCACTTTCGCCACCGACAACTGAGCGAGTCGCACCTGCTCAGCGTCGCCATCCGTTGCAGCGCCGCCGATACCCCGTCGTTCAAGTATTTCCCCGTCGACTCATGAGCTAAGCCTCGGCCGGGCGACCGACGCGGGTCGTGGTCGGGTGGCGATTCCGCATAACGTTTTGCCTGTTTAGCAAACTGTTTTTCCCTATACAGCCCTCGCCCCGTTTGCTTAAATCCATTCTGTAAATACGAATGATTGCGATTTGTATTACCGAAGCAAGCAATGGCCACCGCCGGGTGCCGTGCTCTTCAGATCAGCAACACCCACGGCACATGCCGCGTTTGCAGAGGACTGAATCAATGCGCGAAACACTTGTTGCCAATGACATTTTCCGAGCACCCGCACGTCTGGTCGACGAGTACCAGGGCGGCGCATCGGTGTTCTTTTCATCGTCCAGCCAGGCACTACTAGCCCAGCCACCGTTTGCATCGCTGCTCGTGACCGGCATGAAAGACCTGTCGCAGCAAGTGAGCGAATCCCTCCGCCTGGCCAGCGAGCTGGGCTTTGAAGACGCCATCGTGGTCGGCGCCATCCCGTTCGATATCGCCCAGAAGAACTACCTACGGGTCAGCACCAACGTCAAAACCCAATCGGTTGACCGCGCATCGCAGGCCGATCGGCATGCCGTCGAACTGGGCCGGTTTTCGGTATCGAGCTTTCCTGAGCAGGCAGCCTACCTGGGTGGCGTCAAACAGGCGCTGCAACGTTTCGCCCGCGGCGAACTCGACAAGGTGGTGCTATCGCGCACCCTGCATGTCGATTGTGAGAAAACCCCAGACCTGGCCACGCTGGTGCGCAACCTCGAAGCCGCGAACAAACACGGCTACACCTTTGCGATCGATCTTCAGCAAGACGCCGGTCAATCGTTCCGCGCCCTGATCGGCGCCAGCCCTGAACTGCTGATCTCGCGCCGTGGCAACAAGATCATCGCCAATCCGCTGGCCGGCTCGGAACCGCGTAGCGACGATCCCGCAATCGACCGCCGGCACGCCGAGCAATTGCTCGCCTCGGAAAAAGACCGCCACGAACACGCGCTGGTTATCCGGGCGATCGAACAGGCCTTGCGTCCATTCTGCAAGACCTTGGACGTGCCGGCCGAACCTTCGCTGATCACCACGCGCACCATGTGGCACCTATCGACCCGCATCGAAGGCGAACTGAACGACAACCTGCCCAGCTCGTTGGAACTCGCGCTGGCGATGCACCCAACACCCGCCGTATGCGGCTATCCCACACCGGCCGCATCGCGCGCCATCGCCGAGATCGAGCCGCACGCCCGCGACCTGTTCACCGGCATGGTCGGCTGGTGCGATGCCCGCGGCGACGGCGAGTGGGTGGTCACCATTCGTTGCGCCGAGGTCAGCGATCGGGCGATCCGCCTGTATGCCGGTGCCGGCATTGTCGACGGTTCGGATCCACATAAGGAGTTTCACGAAACCGAGGCCAAGTTCAACACCATGCGTCAGGCGCTCGGCATCTGATGACATCCTCCGAACCGATTACCGCTGACCACCTCGTGAACGGGCCCGACTTCACCCCGTGGGATGAAGAGAGCGCTGCGCGCTACCGCAGCGCCGGCTACTGGACGGGCGAACCGCTCGACCGCATCCTGCGGCGCGGGCTCGAGCACTTTCCAGACAACACCGCGCTCGTCGACAACGAGCGCTGCTGGACCTACGCACAACTCGACCGCCGCGTCGATCGTCTGGCCGCCGGCTTCGCTGCACTGGGTATCGGCCACCAGGACAAGGTCGTGGTGCAGTTGCCGAACCGCGGATCGTTGGTCGAAGTGATCTTCGCCCTGTTCCGCATCGGCGCGGTGCCGGTATACGCCCTGCCCGCGCACCGTTTACTCGAACTCGCGCATTTCTGCACGATCAGTGGCGCCAAGGCCTATATCACGACCGACAAAGCTGGCCAGGTCGACTACCGAGATCTGGCGCGCCGGCTGTTGGCAGAGACTCCCCTGCAATACGCCATCATCGACGGCGAAGCGAACAATCTGGTCGCGCTCGACAGTCTGTATCGCGAACCCATCGAACAACCTCGCGTCGATGCGTCCTCGATTGCATTGCTACAACTGTCGGGCGGCACGACGAACATCCCCAAACTGATCCCACGCACCCACGACGACTATTACTACAGCGTGCGTGAGAGTGCCCACATCTGCGGCCTGCACCCTCAGTCGGTCTATCTTGCCGCTCTGCCCGCCGCACACAACTTTCCTCACAGTTCACCCGGCATACTCGGCACCCTGTACGCAGGCGGCTGCGTCGTGATGGCGGAAACTGCTGCCCCCGACAAGGCGTTGGAACTGATCGCCAAGCATCGCGTGACCATCACCGCCCTGGTACCGCCGCTGGCGCTGGTATGGATGAACGCCGCCACGAATGCCACCCACGATCTTTCAAGCCTTGAGGTGCTTCAGGTCGGTGGCGCCAAGTTCGGCTCGGAACCCGCACGCCGACTGGTCGCCGCCTTCGGTTGCAAGCTGCAACAGGTGTTCGGCATGGCCGAGGGCCTGGTCAACTACACCCGCCTCGACGATCCCGATGAGATCGTCTTGCATACCCAGGGGCGCCCCATCTCGCCGGCCGACGAGATTCGTGTCGTCGACGCCGACGACAACGAGGTGACGCCCGGCCAGACCGGTGAGCTGCTGACGCGCGGCCCCTACACGATCCGTGGCTACTTCCGCGCCGACGAGCACAACCGCCGTGCGTTCACTCATGATGGCTTTTACCGTACCGGCGACGTTGTGCGTCTCGATGAGCACGGCTACCTGATCGTCGAAGGGCGCGTCAAAGACCAGATCAATCGTGGTGGCGAAAAAGTCGCTGCCGAAGAAGTCGAGAACCAGCTACTGGCGCATCACCAGGTGCATGACGTCGCCGTCGTCGCCATGCCCGACGCCTATCTCGGCGAAAAAACCTGTGCCTTCGTCGTGCCGAAGCCCGAGAGCACAACGCCGGCGAAAGCCTCCGTGCTGCGCCGTTTTCTCAGTGAACGCGGCCTTGCCGATTACAAGATCCCCGACCGTTTCGAGTTCCACACAGAGTTACCCAAGACAAGCTTCGGCAAGATCAACAAGCAGGCGCTGCGCATCCTCTTGGCCGACGAGCCACCCGCCACCGTGAACGGCTGATCACGCACAAGCCGACCAACCGCAACGAGATACACCCATGGCCATACCCAAGATCCAACCCTATGCCCTCGCCGATGTCGAGACGACGCCGGTCAACCGCGCCGATTGGCAACTCGACCCTGCGCGAGCCGTGTTGCTTGTGCACGACATGCAGAACTACTTCCTCGACTTCTACGATCGCGACCGCGAACCCATCACCGAGCTGCTGCCGAACATTCGGCGGTTGCGCGACGTGTGCAAAGAGGTCGGCGTGCCGGTGGTCTACACGGCACAACCCGGCAATCAATCGCCACACGATCGCGCCCTGCTGACCGATTTCTGGGGAACGGGCTTGGCCGATGATGCCCATGCGCAGGCTATCGACGCCGGCGTACAACCCGACGGCGACGACCGGCAATACACCAAGTGGCGCTACAGCGCGTTCCAGCGCACACCGCTGCACGACTTCATGCGCGAAGAAGGACGCGACCAGTTGATCGTCTGCGGCGTGTACGCACACATCGGCATCCTGGCCACCAGTCTCGAAGCCTTTATGAGCGACATCCAAACCTTCGTTGTCGGCAATGCGGTCGCCGATTTCAGCGCCGCAGAGCAAAGCATGGCGCTGAACTACGTCGCTCAGCGTTGCGGCGTCGTGGCGTTGTTGGACAATGCCATTGCGATGTTGCGCAACGCCGCTCACGCCCCCACGTCGGACCCATCGAAACTGCCGCTGAATCTCGCGACGATGAAACTGCAGATTGCCGACAGCCTGGGCATCTCCGTCGACGAAGTGGGCGACGACGATAACCTGATGTACCTGGGACTGGACTCGATTCGCCTGATGAGCCTGCTCGAGACCTGGCGAGAGATAGGCGCCGATGTCAGCTTCACGGAACTCGCCGAATCGACCAGTGTAGGCACCTGGTGGGCGCTGATCGAACAGCGCCTTGCAACCGACGCACCCGCTGGCGAAGTACGACGCCGTGCATAACCCTGTGGCACAGCCTGTCTTGCCACTGAGCGAGGCGCAGAAGGGCATCTGGCTCGGACAATCGCTCAATCCCGACAGTCCGATGTACAACGCGGCCGAGGTCATCGATATCGGTGGCGTGTTCCACGTCGACCAGTTCGTTACCGCGTTGCGCCGAACGCTGCTGGAATGCGATGCGATGCATACCGTCTACCGGCAGGACGGCGACAATCTGCAACAGGCTGTAAAGATCACCGAACCCCAGATCGATATCGTCGATCTCAGCAATGCCAGCGACCCGCAGCAGCGTGCCGACGAAATGATGCGTGGACTGTTGGCACAGACCGCCGATCTGGCGCGCGGCTCGTTGTTCCGCCAGGTGTTGTTCAAACTCGGGGACGAGCGCTATAAGTGGTACCAACAGGTGCACCACATCGCAGCCGATGGCTATGCCTTCAACCTGATCGCACAACGCGTTATCGAACGCTACAACCATGCCGTCGCGCGGGGCGCGCAGACGCCTGACGAGACCACCAACGCGCGCTCATACAGAACGCTGGCAAACGTCGTCGACGAGGATCGCCAATATCATGCGTCACAACACCACGATGCCGACCGACACTTTTGGCAGCAGTACATGCAAGGCCTCGTCCAGCCGGTGTCGTTCAACGACACGCCATCACCGATCAGCGATCGGGCAGTACACGCGCCGGCACTGATCCCGCCTGAGCGGATGCAGGCCATCAAGCACCTGTGCCAGCAGCGCGGCGTCGGCTGGCCAAACTTCTTTATGAGCCTGGTCGCCTACCTCCTGTACCGACAACGCGCCGCCGGCGAACTAACACTGGGCATCCCGATCATGGGCCGCATGGGCTCGGTCAGCCTGCGCGTGCCGGCCATGGTCATGAACATCATCCCGTTGCGTATTCGCCTCGATCGCAGCAGCGTGTTCTCCGAATTGCTCGATCAAGTGGCCGGCGCCATGCGCGCGACGGCGCCTCACCAACGCTACCGCTACGAACACCTGCGCCGCGATCTACAAGCCGTCGGCGGTGAACGTCGCCTGTTCGGCCCGGTGGTCAACGTCATGCCGTTCGACCGTGCCATGCACTTTGCGGGCACGACCTGCCGCAGTAGAACGCTATCGGCCGGCCCGGTCGAAGACATCTCGTTCAACTTCATCGTCGACGCCGATGGCAGCCTGCGTTTCGATCTCGACGCCAACCCGTTGCGCTACACCCAACGCGACATCGAATACCTGCAAGCGCAGACGTTGGATCAGATCGATCAGTTGATTGCAGAACCGGACGCTCCGCTACGCGCCGACCTCGGCAAGCTGTCGTATCTGCAAGGCCCGGCGTTCGACACACCGGTACGCCCGGTGACAACCCTGTTCGCCGAGCAGGCACGGCAGCGCCCGCACGCAACGGCGTTGGTCGACGGTCATAATGAATTGAGCTACGCGCAACTGCATGCCGCTTGCGAACAGCTTGCACGACGCCTCAAGGCGCTGGATATCGAGGAAGGCGACCTCGTCGCCCTGGCCCTACCACGCGGCAAAGAAGCCGTTACCACCAGTCTCGCGCTATTGATGATCGGCGCGGCTTATGTGTTCATTGATCCCCACGGCCCGGAACTGCGTAACCGCACGATTCTCGACGATGCCCAGCCGCGTATGTTGGTCTACGCCGACCAACCTTCGCCGGCCGGTACCGATATACCGGCGATCGCCTTTGTCGAACTGGTCGCCGACAACCCTGCACTTGACGGTGTCGTTGAACCGTTCGCACCGGCTTCCACCAGCGACCGTTCGGCCGCCTATGTGATCTACACCTCCGGCTCCACCGGCAAACCCAAGGGCGTAGTCGTCAGCCACCAGGCATTGGCGGAGTTTGTTGTCGGCGCGCAACAGACCTACGGCATCGCGGCGAACGATCGCGTGCTGCAATTCGCACCGCTGCACTTCGACGCCAGCGTCGAAGAGATTTTCGTCACCCTGTGCAGCGGCGCCTGCCTGGTCGTGCGCGACGACGACATGATCGCTTCCGTTCCCGGCTTTATCGAGCAATGCGACCGCTGGCGGATCAGTGTGCTCGACCTACCCACGGCGTACTGGCACGAGCTGGTCTACTACTGTGCCAGCGCCGGGCTGATGCTGCCCACGCGACTACGCTGCGTCATCATCGGCGGTGAGGCGGCACAGGCCGAGCGCCTGGCGCAATGGCATGCCGTCAATCCGAACAACGCCCGCCTGTTGAACACCTATGGGCCGAGCGAAGCCACGGTGGTCGCCACCTGCGCGCAGCTGAATGCGCAGTCGCCACTTTCGATCGGCACACCGCTACCCGGGCGTGACGTATTCGTGCTCGACGTGCATGGCCATCTTTGCCCCACCGGCGTCGCCGGTGAACTGGTACTCGCCGGCGCAGGACTGGCCAATGGTTACCTGAACGGCGAGACGTTCTCACACCAGCCTTTCAGAACGTTGCACCTGCCGTTTCTCAACGCGCCGCAGCGCGTGTACCACACCGGAGACCGTGTCTGCCTGACACCAAGCGGCGATATCGACTATCGCGGCCGGATCGACGACGAGATCAAGATCAGTGGCCACCGAATCAACCCACTTGAAATCGAAGCGGCGATACTACGCTTGCCGGATGTCGATCAAGCCGCACTCGTCGCGGTCGGCCAGGCGGATGGCAGCAAGTTCCTTGCCGCCTTCGTCGTATCGAACAAAGCGTGGTCGCTGGTACAACTTCGCCGGCAGCTTGCGTCACATTTACCTGCAGCGATGCTGCCGACCAGCCTGGCAATTGTCGAGAGCCTGCCGAAAAGTACCGCCGGCAAAGTCGATCGACGCCGACTGGTCGAGATGTGCGGCGAAAGCTCGGCACACAGCACAACCATTGCTGCTGCGAGCCTGAGCAACCACGAGCGACTGATCATCGACACCTGGCAACAGGTGTTGGGACAACGCACGATCTCGGCCGATGACGATTTCTTCCTGCTCGGTGGGCAATCACTGCAGACGATACAAGTTGCCAACCGCCTGAGCGCGGCGCTCAACGACGACATCCCGGTGACCTTGTTGTTCGAACATCCTACCGTGCGACAACTCGCCGCGGCGTTGGAAGACCGGCAGGGAACTGTCCACGAAGATGTTCGCCGACAGGTCGAACACGACAGTCGACTCGACACCCCGGTCGTTGCGCAATACGACACCCCGCCAGCCAACGGCCTGTTGAGTGACAACGTCGCCACGGTTTTGCTGACCGGGGCGAACGGCTTTGTCGGCACCCAATTGCTCTACCAGTTGCTCGAGCAGACCGGCGCACGTGTCGTCTGCCTGTTGCGCGGTAGCGACGAACATCATGCTCGACAAAAACTGCGCGACGCGTTGCACGCCGCAAACCTGCCCTATGACCGGTACGCAGAACGTATCGAGGTCGTCGTCGCCGACCTCGAACGCACTGGTCTGGGATTGTCCGAACCGACCCGTCAACGGCTAAGCGATACGGTCGATGCCATCTGGCACAACGCAGCTGTCACCAGCGTGATGCGTAGTTACCGCTCATTGCGCGCCGCCAATCTGGATTCGACCCGCGCGCTGCTCGAGATCGCGACGCCACGAAGAGTGCCAATGCACTATGTCTCGACGATTGCCGTCGGTGCGATGAATGCAGCACCCGGTTATGTATTGCCGGAAGACTTCGTTGCCTGGCACGCTGGATTGCAAGACGGCTATCAGCAGAGCAAATGGGCATCCGAGCGACTACTGGCGCAGGCAGCCGAACAGGGTCAACCGGTCGCAATCTACCGACTCGGTCGTGTCAGCGGCCACAGCATTTCGGGTTATTTCAACCGTGGCGATCTGGCATGGCGGATCCTGCAGGCGGCCATCCATCACGGCTGCGCGCCCGAGTTCGACTTCGCCGAACCCTGGACGCCGGTCGATCAGGTAGCGTTGGCGATGGTCTCGCTGGCCCGGCAAACCACCAACTCCGGTGTGTTCAACTGCGTGCCGTCGCAGCGCCTCACCTTGCAGCAGATGTTCGCCTGGCTGCGCGAACTCGATTATCCCTTGCGTTCCGCACCGCTGTCGGCGTGGCTTGCCCAGTTGCGCAACGCCGACGACCCCGATCATCAGGCACTGGCGGCGTTCTTCGAGCAACGCGCCGCCTTGGCAGGCAGCGCCGCCTTGAGCGGCGTCGCCAACGCCGCGCTTGAACGCATGGTCGATACCACTGACCTGCCGATGCCGAGCGTTGAACGCATGACTTTTGCCAACTACATGCACCATGCGACACAACAAGGGTGGATCAAGCCGGCTGCAGCTCGCACCGTCACACAGCAGGAGTCGGCCTGAGCCGTTGCGAGCGTTTCGATGTATCAGGAATTCAACAACAAGACCGCTGTGGTCAGCGGCGCTGCCCAGGGCATCGGCAAAGCGGTCGTGCAACGCCTGCGCCAGTTTGGGGCACGTGTTGCCGAGCTGGATATCCGGTTCGACGACACCCCCGATGCGGAACGCTTCGCCGTCGATGTCGCCGATGCCGGCGCGGTAACGCAGGCTATCGGCACGATTGAAGCACGCCTCGGGCCGATCGATTACCTGGTCAGCTCTGCCGGCATCCTGCGGATGGGGCCACTGCTCGACGCGCCGGCCGAAGACTGGCTGGCAACGCTGGCGGTCAACGCCACCGGCACGTTCAACCTCGCCCGCGAAGTCGGGCGCAGAATGCGTCAGCGGCGACAAGGCGCGATGGTCGCCGTCGGCTCGAACGCGGCAAACGTTCCCCGCATCGCGATGGGCAGCTATGCGGCATCAAAGGCTGCGATGACGCAGATGATGAAGTGCCTCGGTCTCGAACTGGCCGAGTTCAATGTTCGCTGCAATGTCGTCGCACCCGGTTCGACCGACACCGAGATGCAGCGCCAGCTATGGCGTGACGGCTCGGGCGCCGAACAGGTCATCAAGGGCTCATTGGAAAACCATCGCCTGGGCATTCCGTTACGCCGCATCGCGCAACCGGCGCAGATAGCCGACCTTGTCGTGTTTTTGCTCTCCGACAGCGCTGCCCACATCACCCTGGAAAACATCATCGTCGACGGCGGTGCCACGCTGGGCTGCTAGACACCGTACCCACCTTCACGAGGTCTCAGCGGGCCCGAAGCATCATGACTCAAACGACCGACTCCGCCGCGCAGATGCGCATCAGCTATATCCTGCTGGCCAGCACCCTGACGGTCATGGCCGGCGCCACCATGGCGCCCGCCTTGCCCGAGATGCACAAGGCGTTCGCCGATGTGCCGCATGCCGAGTTGCTGGTCAAATCGGTGGTCGGCCTACCGGGGCTCGTCGTCGCCGTGACGGCACCGCTGATCGGCTACCTGTTCAAGCGGGTGCGCAAAGCGACCGTGCTGCTCGGTGCCACCCTGCTCTACGGCCTGTGCGGCGGCTCAGGTTATTTTCTCGAAGACAGCCTCGGAGCCATCCTGATCGGGCGGATCGGCCTGGGCATCGCTGTGGCCGGCATCGCGGTGGCGAGCATGACCCTGATCGCCGACCACTACGCCCCCGAACAGCGCGCCCGCTATCTCGGCCTGAAGGCGGCATTCACCGGTTTCGGTGGCGTGCTGTTCATGTTTCTCGGCGGCGTGCTCGCCGATATCGAATGGACCTTTGCGTTCTTGCTGTACTTCGCTGCCATATTGTTGGTGCCGGGTCTGTGGCGTTACGTCGATGAGCCGCATGGGCAAAGTCCGGGCAACCTACCGCAGCGGGACAATCCACCGACGACCAACAGAAGATGGTTTTACGCCGTGTACCTGATGGCCATCGTTGAGATCGTCGCCCTGTACATGGTGCCGCTGCATCTCCCGTTCTACCTGCAGGGCCAGTCGGTCGGCCAGATCGGCGGCGGTGCCAGCGAAGTCGGCAGCTACATCGCGATCATGCTGTTGGCGATGGCACTGGTCGCCAGCGTCTACGCCCGGCTACGTCGCCTCGCCGATCCGTTCGCACTGCAGGCGGCCGGCCTGCTGCTGCTCGCCGTGGGCATCGGATCAGCGGTAACGACACAGACGACCGCGACCCTGGTGATCGCCCTCGCGGTCGTCGGCAGCGGCCTGGGTATCATGCGACCCAACCTGGCGAACTTCATCATCGGTATAACGCCGCCGGCCGAACGCGGTCGCGTGATGGGCAAGGTCACCACCAGTTACTTTCTCGGCCAGTTCATCGCACCGCTCGCAACGCAGCCGTTGGTCAGCAATTTAGGCTACCCGCCGGCCTTCGTCATTGCGTCGACCGTATTGGTGGTCGTGGCGCTGAGCTGCCTGCTGCTGCGATTACGCTACCCGGCAACGGCACTCGCCTTCAGCGCCGCGGGCAAACGTTGATCGCTTCACGGCTGGCGATGCGACTTGACCAACTGTGCCGGGGTAACGGCGAAGTGCTTTTTGAACGCGGTGACGAAATTCGACGGATGCTTGTAGCCGGCCAGGTACGCCGCCTCGCCAATGCTGACACCTTGAACAGCCAGGGCGTAACGTGCGATCTCCAGCCGCCGTTGACGGATGTAGTCGATCACGGTGGTCCCGTATGACCCCTTGAAGCGGCGTTGCAGCGTGCTGCTGCTCATGCCCAACGATGCCGCAATCTCCTGCAGGGTATGGCATTGCGACAGGCAGTCGTCGATACGCTGCTTGAGGCGGCTCGCCCCCGCATCGGCCACCCGCATGGCGGGCGCCTGCGATGCCGCCTGCCCCAACTGTCCCTGAAGTTCATCGAGGAAGGCACTCAACAGAGAGATAGCCGCCTGTTCGAATGCGAGCGAGGATGCCAAGCGTTCCGCATCCGGCCGTTCCCGCGCGAACTGCGCTGCCATGCGCAGCAGCGACGTTGGCGGTCGCCAGGCGACAACACGACCATGGCTGCGGAACAGCGAGGCCAGATCATCCACGGCCTGGCCCGTCGCGCAACGGGCCTCCAGCCATTCGCGGGTCACGAAGAGATTGATCTTGTGTACATGCTGACCGGTTCGCAGGTAGCGCGTCAGAATTTCCGGCCGTCCCAATACAATGGCCGAGCAGCAAGCACCCGATTGACCCGAGGCCGTCATACGGTGACGGCGACCACTCAACGAGAAATCGACTTCTCCATCGAAAACCAGGTTGAAGCTGATTCCAGCGGGCAGTTCTGACGCGTTGCTCAGATCGCAAAGCTCGGTGACCTGCACGCAATGCGCCGACAAACCACCGGTGTGGCTCTGGTAAGTCCAACGGCCGTTCATGACCGGCTGTTGCACATCCACGCTGATGTTGTGCGGCAAACCGACCGCCTCGCTAAGCGCGCGCATGTCGCTGACATAGATTGGCGCATGCGATTTGTGCTGATACTGCATCACTAAAAGCCTCGAACGACCATTCAGGCGGCTTTCCATGATACGCCGCCGGCGGGTGGCAAAAGACCCGCGATTTCTCGCTTTAATCGGTTCGCGTCAGACTGGCGCCGGGCAGGCCCGGCAAGACAGGCCGGCTAAACGTCGGCCCACATCCGCAGCAGATTCACGTAGGAACGGTCGACATTTTTGGTCACGTCGCTTTCCGGGTCGGCGCGCAACAAATGCTCTCGCGATTCATTGAGCTCGTACAGCAACTCACGCTTGGCGGCATCGCGCACGAAACTCTGGATCCAGGTCAACGCCACCAGGCGTTCGCCGCGCGTGACGTCGGCCACGCGGTGCACGCTGGCGGAAGGATAGACCACGGCATGCCCCGCGGGCAGCTTGACCTGCTGATCGCCGAACGGCGTACGGATTACCAACTCGCCACCATCGTAGCTCGCCGGGTCGTTCAAAAAAATGGTCATCGACACGTCGGTACGAAACTTCGGCCCCTGCCCCATGATCGGATCGTCGACGTGGTCACCATAGTGCATACCCGGTTGATACCGCGCAAAGATGAAATCGGCCACCTTGGCCGGCAGTGCGGCGTTGCGAAAAGTCGCGTTATGCCCCACGCTGGCCATCACCACGCGATACAGGCGCTGCAACAGGTCCGGCTGCATCGCCAGCTCTTCATTGTTCTTGACCTTGGCCGCAGCCATGCCGGCCGTCAGTTTGCCGTCGACGAACGATGCCCCGGCGAGCAATTCGTGAATCTTCTCTACCTGGGCACTGTTCAACAGCTCGGGAATCTCAATCAGCATGGGTAAGGGACCATGGGTTGTCGTTTTCGATCTGGCATGATTTCAGACGGTCAGGGTCGACGCAACGCACGACGCTAGCCAGTGGCGCCCCGAGTTACTGACCGGGCTCAACGGATCAGCGATTTCCTGAGCAAAGGCCGCAATTCCGCATGCGCCGACCGGGTATTGCACCGCCGTCACTCCGTAAAATAACGCCTCAGGTATACAAGACACGGAAACACACGATGATTTTGAACGTGGTTATCGATGACCAGCTACTGGAGCTCAATGTGCCCGAAGCGTTCATGGAACAGGCACACGACTTCTTCGCCAAGATGGATGCCGACATGGATCAGGGCTGGCAGGTCGATCGCGAATGGATCGAAAAGCCCGACACGATGCTGCGTGCGCAGATAGCGGCCAACAAACTGTTTACCGCTCTGGAGAACGAAGACCACAAGCTCGGCCGATTGATGGCCGGCTATATCGTCTCGCGCATCCCCAACGTCGAAAGCGTCGAGCTGAACCCCGCCGGCGAAACACGCGACCATCGCATCAATATCGAGCAGGCGGCCACGGATGACGCGCCGCCGTCCTCAGCGGAAATTGCTCACCCCGGCATTCCGCAAGGTCTCAACAAGATGCAGGCCATGGCGCAGGCGGCCAAAGACGTCAGCAAGGTCTTCAAGGTCGGCAAGCAGTACCGCTTCTCGGTATACAACCATGCCAAAGACAGTTGGGAAGACTCGCCGGCCATCGCCGACAAAGCGCAAGCTGAGGCAATGCGTGAGCACGCCTTCAAGGCACGCTTCGACGCGCTGTGCGGCTGACGCACAGCAGGGTCATGGCGAGCATCGACAGCATGACCGCACCGTTGGTGCTGCGCCACCCGGACGGACGCGAACAGCTTATTGCCGCCGGCTTCACCCATCCCGACGGTCTGCTCTACCTGGATCTGTACTGGCATCGGTCGAAGCCGGCAGAGGCGGCCCACCTGGTTCGCGGTGAGCTCAAAGGCGAAGGCCCGTGGCGTGTCGGCGAACACCGCCTGCGCGTGCTCGGCTGCCACCATACCGATCCCCATCTGCAGGATGACTTCACTGCCTGGCAGCAATACCTGCAGTCGCATGCCGAGGCGTATCCGCCGCGCGCCCAGATCATCGATATCGCGCGCAAACTCGGGGCAACACCCAAGCCCTGATTCTCGACAGCTTGAGATCCTGCCTTCGGGATACGCCGTGAGCACGCGTCGGCGACCGGAAGATAAGCAACCCCCACGGCGATAGGCGGGGCGGCGGGCCGGACGCACAACGGTCACGTAGCGGTCATCGTTTTGTCTTGTGACAAAGCTGCAATACCCGACCTATGCGAATCCTGAAAATCTCCGACGTGTACTTTCCGCGCGTCAATGGCGTTTCCACATCGATCCGAACCTTCGCCCACGAATTGCAGCACCAGGGACACAGCGTGACCCTGATCGCGCCGCAGTACCCGAGCGAGCTGGAGGACGAGTTCGAGATTCTGCGCGTGCCGTCGCGCTACCTGTTCGTCGACCCGGAAGACCGCCTGATGCGACGCGGCCCACTACGCCGCCGGGTGGCCGAGCTGCGGGCGCGCGAGTTTGACATCATCCATGTCCACACACCGTTCGCCGCTCACTACGAGGGCATCTGGCTGGGGAAGAAACTCGGCCTGCCGGTGGTCGAGACCTATCACACCTATTTCGAGGAATACCTCGACAAGTACCTGCCGTGGCTGCCGCGCAAGGCACTGCGCTATGCCGCGCGACGTTTCTCGCGCAGCCAGTGCGCCGATGTCGATTCGATGGTCGTGCCGACGCAACCCATGCTCGACGTACTGCGCGGATACGGCATCGACACCCCCGCCGAGGTCATACCGACCGGCATCCCGGCCGGGGCATTCAGCAATGGTGACGGCAGCCGGTTCCGCTCACGCCACCAGATCGAGGCCGATCGCAAGGTCATGCTGTACGTCGGCCGGGTGGCGCACGAGAAGAACCTCGACTTTCTGTTGCGCGTCGTCGACCGGGTGCGCAAGACAATCCCGAAAGCGCTGTTGGTGATCGCCGGCGAAGGCCCCGCAACCAAACACCTGCACAAAATGCGTGACGCACTCGGTCTACGCGATCATGTGCGCTTCGTCGGCTACCTGGCGCGCGATACCGATCTGCCCGATTGCTATGCGGCCGGCGACGCGTTCACGTTCGCTTCGCGCACCGAGACGCAGGGCTTGGTGCTGCTCGAGGCCATGCAGGCCGGCACACCTGTGGTTTCGACCGCGGTCATGGGCACTGCAGAGGTGATGCGTGACCGACGTGGCGGGCTGGTGGCCGAAGAAGACATCGGCGATTTCGCCGCCAAGGTCGAGCGCCTGTTTACCGATGCCCGCCTGCGCGGCGAGCTGCAAGATCAGGCGGTCGCAAAGGCCCTGGAATGGAGCGCCCCATCGACCACCGAGCGCATGCTGTCGCTTTACCAGAAGTGCATTGCAGCGCGCGCCGAAGGCAGCGTCGTGCAACTCGGCTCGCAGTGAACGCGCGGCAAGCTCAGGCGTTGGTCAATCCGCCGATGCAGACATACTTGAGCTCGATATACTCATCGATCCCATAGCGCGAGCCCTCTCGACCAACGCCGGATTCCTTTACCCCACCGAACGGCGCGACTTCGGTGGAGATCACGCCTTCGTTCACACCCACCATGCCGTACTCCAATGCCTCGGATACACGGATGACCCGGGCGACATCGCGGCAATAGAAATAGGCCGCCAGACCGGAAGATGTATCGTTGGCCATCGCGATCGCTTCATCTTCGGTCTTGAAGCAGAACAAAGGTGCGACCGGTCCAAAGGTTTCTTCGCTGGCAATACGCATCGACGACGTCACGTCGCGCAGCACGGTCGGTTCGAAAAAGGTGCCCCCGAGATTGTGGCGCTTGCCACCACAGACGATCGATGCTCCTTTCTGCACCGCATCGGCGATGTGTTCCTCCACCTTGCGCACGGCATGCATGTCGATCAACGGACCTTGGGTTACCCCCTCCTCCATGCCACGCCCTACCTGCAGTTGCTCAACCGCATCACGCAGTTTCGCAGCGAAAGCATCGTAAACACCCTGCTGCACCAGGATACGATTCGCACATACACAGGTCTGACCGCTGTTGCGGTACTTGGAGGCCAACGCGCCGGCGACCGCCTCGTCGAGGTCGGCATCGTCAAACACGATGAAGGGCGCATTGCCGCCCAACTCCAGCGAAACCCGCTTTACCGTATCGGCGCACTTGTGGCTCAACAGTTTGCCGACCTCGGTCGAACCGGTGAACGACAGCTTGCGCACCATCGAGTTCGACGTGAGTTCGTCGCCCACGCGCTCAGCGTCGCGCGTCGTGATCACGTTGAACACACCGCGCGGCAAGCCCGCACGTTGGGCCAGCGTGGCCAATGCCAGTGCGGATAAGGGCGTCAACTCAGAGGGTTTGACGACCACCGTGCAGCCTGCCGCGAGCGCCGGCGCCACCTTGCGTGTGATCATCGCCAGTGGAAAGTTCCACGGCGTGATGGCCGCAACCACCCCCACCGGCTGCTTCATAACGACAAAACGCCGGTCGCGCGTCGGCGCTGGAATCACGTCGCCATACAGACGCTTCGCCTCTTCGGAAAACCATTCGACAAACGCGGCGCCGTACACCACCTCGTTACGCGCCTCGTTCAACGGCTTGCCTTGCTCCAGGGTCATCAAGGTTGCCAGCTCGTCTTGATGGGTGATGATCAACTCGAACCATTGGCGCAAAATCGCCGACCTCGATTTAGCCGGCTTTGCCGACCAGGAAGGCATTGCAGCATGCGCGGCCTCGATCGCAGCACGCGTCTCGACCGCCGACAGATCGGGCACACGTGCAAGCACACTGCCGTCTGCCGGATTGGTTACATCGAACTCGTCACCATCGTCGGCGGCCACCCAGGCACCGTCGATGAAGGCACGAGAACGCATCAAAGACAGCGCATCATTCAAGATGAACTCCATAAAGTGTCGACAGCTTTGGTGTTGGCACCTAAATTTGTCGCGCTAAAAAGATAATCGGGGCAGAAAATGTAGACAGCTCAGACCTTGCGCAGCCATGCCGCGTGATGATCACCGAGATCTTCCGTATGGATGACTTCGTTACCGGTTTGTCGCGTGAACATCTCGAGTTCACGCACATACTCTTTCTGTTGATAGAGAACCTTGAGTACGTCGCCGGGCTGCATGCCGGCAAACATGGCCTTGGTCCTCAAGATCGGAAGCGGACAGTTCAGCGGGCGTACGTCGAGTGTTTGATCGAACGCGGGAAGGTCGACCTGCGTCGGCGTCGGTCGGGTGGACATGGCGTCTCCTTTTGGGGCAACAGCGAATGAACGATTGATTGTTGTTATCTGAACAACTGTTCCACAAAAGAGTATAGTCAGCCGGGGCCGAGCTGTGACCGGCATCCCAAATCGATTTGTCGCCCGGCAGCGGTCAGGCTCATCCCGGGTGGCTGCAGCGTCATCAGCCTTTTTTAACGGCCAGTAACTAGCCCGTCTTGCGTAGCGTTGCCTCCGCGCCCACCGATTGAAGTTCGGCTGCCTGGGTCCAGTGCAGCAGTTCGATGTTGCCGTCGAAGCGTTCGACCAAGGCGGTATTGCTCTCCACCCAGTCGCCGCAGTTGTGATAGGCGATGCCTTCGATGTCGCGAATCTCGGCACGGTGGATGTGACCGCAGACCACACCGTCAACCGCTTGGCGGCGTGCCTCGCGGGCGACCGCCTCTTCGAAACCGCCGATGTAATTCACGGCGTTCTTCACCTTGTGTTTCAGGAATCCGGCCAACGACCAGTAACCCATGCCCAGACGACGGCGCACGATGTTCAGCCAGCGGTTGCTGGCCAGCAGCCAGTCGTAGGCATGATTGCCGAGCTTGGCCAACCAGGGATGGCAGGTCACGACACTGTCGAATTCGTCACCGTGAACGATCAGCAAGCGCCGCCCATCGCGGGTTTCGTGGATCGCGCTCTCGGCGATCTCGACGTTGCCGAACTGTGTGCCGACATGGTCGCGAAACACCTCGTCGTGGTTCCCCGGCACGAAGACTACGCGGGTGCCGTGCTTGGCCTTGCCGAGAATCGTGCGAATCACGTTGTTGTGCGCCTGCGGCCAGTACAGCCCGCGCTTCATATTCCATACGTCGACGATATCGCCAACCAGGTACAGGGTTTCGCATTCGGTCGAATGCAGAAAGTCGAGCAGCATATCGGCGCTGCAACCGCGAAAGCCCAAGTGCACATCCGAGATCCAGACCGTACGCACCCTGCGCGGGCGCAATCGACTGATGTTTTGCATCGATAGTCACCTGTCGTTTGGTTGTCGACGGGCGCAGTGTCGATGGCGCGGATGTCACCTAGGTGACGTTTGAATGAAATAAATGTTTAGACACAATCGCTTGGCGTGCTGCGACGGCGACGACCGGCTACACGGCGGTCAGCGCCGCGTTGAGTGCGCTTTCGACCTTCTCCAGCGTGACCGGAAAGTCGACCTTGGCGAAGATCGGAAAACGCGATTCCAGCAGCGCCAGTTTCTCGCGCTGTTCGGGCAGGTAGAAGACGATCACCTTGACCTCGGGATGGAGTTGCAGGATCGCCATCAGGGTTTCGAGGTTGGACGTACGGTCGCGAAAGTCCGACTGAAAGATGTACTCGGCGACGATCACGTCCGGCATGGCCTTCTTCAACAGGCTGCGCGCCTTGCGCTGCGAATTGACCACCTCGACATCGAATCCCAGCCGCTGGTAAAGCGGCATCAGGTTGGGATAGCCGCCCAACTCGATGATTGACAACAGCGACGGCATGTCAGCGGAACACCACCCAGGTGGTCGCGATGTACTTGACCCCGGCGTGCAGCTCGGCGGCGCGGTGCTCGTGCGTCCAGAACGGCGGAAACACCAACATCTTGCCCTGCTCCGGTTTTACCTTGACGTCCTGGTACAGAAACTCGGTCTCGCCGCCCGGACCGGGCACGTCGTTGAGATACCAGATCACCACCAGCTGGCGCTGACTGAACTCGTGGCTGCCGCCATCGATATGCCAGTGATAAAACTCTCCGGGCAGATAGCGCTGAATCTGGTAACCCATGTCTTTGAACGGACCTTTGAAAAACGGAAAGGTCTCGCGCAGCTCGGCCAGGGCCGCGCCGACGCAACGGAAGAACACCTGGTCGATATCCTTCCATTCCTCACGTCCGCTAACCACCAGATCCATCGTGCGCTTGATCTCGGTGTCCAGACCCTGTGTCTGGCCGATGCGCCCGGCATTCTGCTGTTCGGGATTGGCCTCGAAGCGCCGGATCATCTCTTCACACCAATCCGCCGGGATCGTGTTCGGCCGCTCGAAGATGAAACTGCCGGGTTGGACCTCGCGGAAAGTGGCGAGCGGCTTGACCGTACGCTCGATCGGAAAGGGGTTGCTGGACATAGCGGATTAAGACTGCGGTTGAAGGCGTTGAACCTTGATTATCCGACTTGCCGATCAGTGACGCAAAACGGCGCCGGGCGCCGCAAACTCACAGGTAGGCTTGTTCGATGGCCTCAGCGACAGCGCCGGCGACTTGCTGCGGATCGCGCCGGTACAACTGCACCATCTGCTCGGCCAACTGACTCCAATGATCGACGCCGCGTGCTACCAGATCCGCCAGCGGCTGTTTATTGCCGCTTTCATCCCACCGACGGTAGGCTTCAACCAGCGACGGGAACAGCTGCTTGCGCATCGCGCCGAGATTGGCGATGAAGAAATGCAACGAGGCTTCGCGCCCGCTTTCAAGCAGCAACGGCAAGGTCTGTGTGCAGTCGGCCAGGTGATCGCGCACGGCGCGCGCCATCAGTTCGGCGGGTGTCAGGCTCAGCTCGAGCAGCATGCTGTCCCACTCGTCACCGAGCCACAGGCCGGCCTGGTACTCGCCGCGTTCATGTGCCGCAACCACCGCCATCTCGGCTGATGTCATCGCATCCAGCGCATGTTCCAACGCCGTCTCGAACGGATAAAACGCAGCGACTTTGGCCATCGCATTGTTCGGCCGGCTCCACAGCCAGGATTCATAGCGTTCCCATAGGTAGCGGCGCAACGCTTCGCGTCGCAGAAAAATCGTCGAGCCGCGCGTCATCGCCGGCGGGGCATTGAGGCAGCGCGCCAACTCGCGTCCGCTGACGCGCAGCACGAAGCCATTGTCGGCACGCTGCTCGCCTTCGAGTTCGGCCAGAAAGAACTGCGGACGCGCCCCGTAGACCAGGCCCGCGCTGTAGACGAGGCCCTGACCATCGATCGCCCGATTGACCGCTTCGGCGTCGAACGGGTCGATCGCTTCGCCATCGATGACCATGTCGGCGAAATCGGCCTCTTCGAGACCTTCGAGATGAGCCTCACGTTCGGTCAGCCAATCGCCTACGGCGTCCTTGCCGAGCGGTGCACCGAGCGGCAGGCCGTGTTCCCAGCGATACAGCTCGCGCATCTTCAGCAGGTAGGTGCACATGCCATAGTCTGCGCCATGACGGGCGTCGGCGATGTCGCAGTTGCGTTGTACGGACTCGATGAAGGCTTGCATGCGTCCTCCTGACAACGGTGGCCGAAACGGCATTTCCAAGTAAAATACTCGACTATTGCGGGCGAGCCAATCGCCAAAACCGCACAACATGGCAGGAGAATTGGGTTGTGGCGTTGAGAATCAAAAGTCGCTGGCATGACGACGATGCCGAGCGCTCACTCGAAGAGATCGCCGGCGCGCTGGCCTTCATCAGCTGGCGCATCGCCAAAGACAAGGCGATCAATCTGCACGGCGAGGATTATGTCTACGAAACCGACGAGCAGCGGTTCGCGGTGATCCAGGAGTACCTGATCTTTCAGTTGCAGATTGTCGACCGGCTGGCGGCCACCCGCCTGCAGCTGAGCGATGACGACCGGCAGAAACTGGTCATCACCGTGGCCAAGCACCAGGCAGGGCACCTGAACGACAACAGCATGGACATCTTCGGCCCGGGCGACTATGTCGGACCCTTCATCGCCCGCATGAACCAACGCGGCGCGGAATACGCCGAGTTCAATTACACCGACGACGGTCCCTCCTACCCGTTCATGCGCCACCTCGGCTACGAGATCCAGCAGATCATGGGTGAGTCGCAGGAAAACCGCTGGGTGATCGACCAGGTGATGGACAAGGACGGCGTGGATATCGACCGCGAGATCAAGCGGGCCGTGTCAAACCTGTTTGAATGAACGCACCGATGTGGTGCGAAACAGTCAGGCAAGAAAAAAGGCGGGGATCACCCGCCTTTTTTCATTGATTACCGGAAAAGCGATCAGCTCTTAACCCAGTTACCAAAATTGTCGGTGCTTTTTTCTTCACCGTCGCCGTAACCAGCCTCGTAAGCCTCGGTCACACGCTGTTCTTCACGCTGCGGGTTCTGCAGGAAACCTGCCTGCCAACCCTGGATGTACTCTTCGTCGACACCCATTTCTTCCATCTTGGTAACGGCGTCGTAGTAGAACTGGTTCATGTCCGGTCTCCGAAATTTGCCAACTTCTTGCCCCTCGTAGGCCTGTCCCTTTTTCAATACCCGTGGGCTTCTAGTCCTTAAGGCATCTGCCCGGGGAACAGGCTGCTGCCGGGTTATATTTTCCGGCACGGCGGCTTCTAAAAGGGGCATTAGAATACTCTGCTTTTCTAAAGGCTGACAAGTCACTTTTTGATCCTGAGTATTGGCTTTGCCGGGGGATGGCCGGAAACGACGAATCCCCAGGGGGGCGGGGGTTGACCTCGCCGCCTCGCGTTTTCATGCTTGCGCCCTGCTTTAGCGTAAGGAGTGAGAATGCGTCCGGCGCAGTTGCTAACCGTCCTCGACCGAGAATTCACCAGTACCCGCGAGGGACACCACACCCCGGTCATGCTCTGGGGACCACCCGGCGTCGGCAAATCCGACATGATCCGCCAGACCGGCGCACGCCATGCAGCCCCGGTGATCGACATCCGGTTGTCGCAGATGGAGCCCAGCGACCTGCGCGGTATCCCGTTTCGCAAGGGCGATTTCGTCGAATGGGCCGCGCCCGCGATCCTGCCCGACCGCGAGCGCCACGGAGAGCACGGCATCCTGTTTCTCGACGAGATCACCTCGGCGCCGCCGAGCGTGTCGGCCGCGGCCTATCAGTTGATACTCGATCGCCGACTCGGTGAGTACGAGGTGCCTGAGGGGTGGGCCATTTTTGCCGCCGGCAACCGCCAGGGCGACCGCGGGGTCACCTACACGATGCCTGCCCCGCTGGCCAACCGCTTCTCGCATTTCGACGTCGACACCCACCTCGACGACTGGGTCGCCTGGGCCTACCAGCACCGCATCGACGAACGGGTGATCGCGTTCCTGCGCTTCCGCCCCGAGCTGCTGTTCGATTTCGACCCGGCGCACAACCCGGTGGCCTTTCCGTCGCCGCGCTCGTGGGAATTCGCCCATCGCAGCCTGCAAAAATTCGGCGACAGCACCGAACTGCTGCAGGGCGCACTGCAGGCCTGTGTCGGCCCGGCCGCCGGCATCGAGCTGACCGCGTTCGTCAACAGCCTCGACAAGATGCCCGACCTCGACGATATCGTGGCCGGCAAAGAGGTACCGATGCCCGACGAGATCGATCTGCAGTATGCCGTCGCCGCCGCGCTCGTCGGCCGCGCGATCCGCGCCCAGGGCAGCGACCAGGCGCTGACGACCACCGGCAACATCCTGCGCTATGCGGGCAGCTTCCCGCAGCGCGAGATGGGCGTCATGCTGGTTTCGGACCTGCACCGGGCGATCGGCGAGAGCCTGTTCCAGGTGCCGGAGTTCGCCACCTGGGCCAACGCAATCGCCGACGTGATGCTGTACGAGTGAGCAGCCCGCACGCGCAGATGGACATCGACGCGATCGAGACCAAGCTGACCGCAGCACGCGCCAAGCTGATTCTCGACAAACCCTTTCTCGGCGCCTTGGTGCTGCGCCTGCCGATGGCCGCGGCCGATCCGAACTGGTGTGCGACGACCGCCACCGATGCGCGCAAGTTCTACTACAACCCCGAATACATCGACTCGCTGTCGATGTCGCAGACCCAGTTCATGCTGGCCCATGAGGCGCTGCACTGCGCCTTGTCGCATTTTGCCCGCCGCCAACACCGCATCCAGCACCGCTGGGATCTGGCCTGCGACTACGCGATCAATCCGCTGCTGCTCGACGACGGCCTGACGCCGCCGCCCAACTGCAACGTGATGCCGCAGTATCTCGGCATGACCGCCGAAGAGATCTATCCGCTGATCGACGAGAACGACCAGACCGAAACCGTCGACCAGCACCTGTTCGACCAGGACAACCAGTCCGGCGGCGGCCAGCAGGGCAAGGCGCCCGACAAGCCGGAGAAAGAACAACAGAGTTCAGGAAAAGGCGGCGACAACAGCCAGCGTGAGGACGACCGCGACAGTGGTGGCGAGACACCGCTCGATCAGAAGAGCGAGCAACGCCAAGGCCAGGGCGCCAAGCCGCTCGAGGCCGACAATCAGCAGACCGATCAACAGCAACGCGACGGCGATGAGAGCGGCCGCGGCGAGCCCACACCCCCACCGCTGAGCAACGAAGAGCGCCAGACACTCGAGGTGCAGTGGCAGCAACGTCTCGCCGGCGCAGCCCAGCAGGCGATGCAGGCCGGCAAGATGGGCGGTACCATGGCGCGCCTGGTCGATCATCTGCTGCAACCACAGTTGCCGTGGCGCATGCTGCTGGCGCGCTACATGACGGCGATGGCGCGCGACGACTTCAGTTACATGCGGCCGTCGCGACGCGAAGGCGATGCGATTCTGCCGTCGCTGAAGAGCTCGCAGGTCGAGATCGTGGTCGCCATCGATACCAGTGGCTCGATCCGCGGCAACGAGATGGACGAGTTTTTGTCGGAAGTCTCGGCGCTCAAAGGGCAGATGCGCGCCAGGGTGACGCTGCTGGCCTGCGACACCAATCTGGCTGAGGGTTCACCGTGGATATTCGAACCCTGGGAAGAGTTCACCTGCCCGACGCAAATTGCCGGTGGCGGTGGCACCGATTTCCGCCCGGTGTTCAAATGGCTGGATGAACAGGGTTCGCACCCGGAACTGCTGGTGTATTTCACCGATGCACAAGGCCAGTTCCCGGAACACGAACCGAACTATCCCGTTATCTGGTTGGTCAAGGGGAAGGAAACCGTCCCCTGGGGTCAACGGATACAACTGAACTGATCCGGTGCGACACAAGCGCCGATCGATGATTGAGGCGCATGAACAATACGCAAACCGGCTCCCTGCTGTCCCGTCTGGTCCTGAGCTTTCTGCTCTTCGCAGCCCCCCTGCCTTCGGCCTGGTCGCTCGATACCGAGCTACCCGAAAACATCGGCTCGCCGGATGTCACCGACCTGCCCGATCTCGGCAATTCGGCCGGCGCATTGATCACACCGAAACGCGAGCGCGATCTGGGCAAGGCCTTCATGCGCTCGGTGAGGCGGTCGGAAAAGGTCATGGAAGATCCGCTGCTGACCGACTACGTGCAGTCGCTCGGCCAGAAGCTGGTCAACAACAGCTCGGCCAAAGGCACGCCGTTTTCTTTCTTTCTGATTGATGACCCGCAGATCAACGCCTTCGCCGGCCCCGGGGGCTACATCGGTATCTATACCGGGCTGCTGCTGACCACCGAAACCGAGAGCGAACTGGCCGCGGTGCTGGCACACGAAATCGCCCACGTGACCCAACAACACCTGTTGCGCGCCTGGGAATCGACCAGCCAGATGAGCATCCCCAGCGCCGCCATCCTGCTCGCCGCGATCGTGCTCGGCGCGACCGTCGGCGGCGATGCCGCGGCGGCCGCGGCCGTCGGCGGGCAGGCTGCCTTGATTCAGAAACAGATCAACTTCACGCGCGCCAACGAGCAAGAGGCCGACCGCGTCGGCATCGACATCCTGGCCGAATCCGGCTATGAACCGCGTGCGATGCCGTCTTTCTTCTCGCGCATGGGTAAGGCCAACCGGGTGTATGCCAGCAAGCTGCCCGAGTTCCTGATGACCCACCCGGTCACCACGAACCGTACCGCCGATGCACTGGGACGCGCCGAACAGTACTCCTATAAACAGACGGCCGACGACCTGCGCTATCACCTTGCGCGGATCACGCTGCAGCAGCAGGCGATGCCGACTCCCCAGGAGGCAATTCAGGAATTTGAATCAATGCTCAAGGACGGCCGCTACCGCAGCGAAGCGGCCGTGCACTACGGGATCGCGCTCGCCCATCTGCGCGCCAAGCAGTTCGACGACGCGGCGGCCGCGCTCGATGAACTGATGAGATCCCATCCGAATACCATCGAATTTATCGTCAGCCGCTCAGAAGTGGATGCACGGCGCGGCAAGGGCGCCGATGCCCTGCGCCGCCTGAGCGCGGCCATCGACAAGCATCCGGGAAGCTACGCCCTGAACATCGCCTATGCAGAAACGGCCCTGGCCCAGGGTCAGCCCGCGAATGCCTCGCAAAAACTACAGGGTTTCCTGGATTTCCGTGACGAGGAACCGCGTGTCTATCAATTGTTGGCACGCGCCGCCGGTGACCAAGACAAACAGGCTTTGGGCCACCAGTATCTGTCAGAGTACTACTATTGGATCGGCGACCTCGAAAGCGCCATCCTGCAACTGGAAATTGCACTCAAACGTCCCGAACTGAACTTTTACGAATCGTCGAAACTCGAATCTAGACTGGCAGAGTTAAGGGCTGAGCAGGACGAAGAAGACCGCAAGCGAAGCGCAACGCCGTAGTTTATTCCATCAGTTTTTTTTTAGGGATTATTAGGCAGTTCGGGCGCTTGCTAAAGCAATACAATCCATTATGCTAGCCCCTCAGCCCTGATATGGGTTAACGATAGATTCCGGCAGGTGCGGCGATTGAGCAATCGATCGCAATGTAGATCGGAACGCATCACAACTACATTACAACGAATAACTCTCACCAGTATGAAGATAGTGATAGGAGGAAAGGCGATGCGGAAAACCGCAAGATTCGCGACAACGGCCGTCTCCCTGGCCGCCCTGGTTGCCGGCGCGAGCATGTTGCCGATGGCCGCAGCAGCGGCCGACGCCGCTACCGTCAAGATGGGCAAAGAGGTCGCTTACGACCGTAAAAAGGGTAACTGTCTCGCGTGCCACATGATGGACGACGGGGTCAGCCCCGGCGACATCGGCCCGCCCCTGATTGCCATGAAGGCGCGCTTCCCCGACCGTGCCAAGCTGCGCGCACAGATCTGGGATCCTACGGCCAACAACCCGAGCACGAGGATGCCGCCGTTCGGCAAGTACAAGGCATTGAGCGAAGCCGAGATTGACGCTGTCGTCGATTACCTCTACACCCTGTAAATCCCGACTGAAACACCATTCCGTACGTTAGGAGAATGTTGATGACCACGAATATCAAACGCCGAGTCTTTCTGAAAGGCTCATTGGCTGCGGGTACCGTCGGCGTGGCCGTTGGTGCCGGCCTGCTGACCCCCCAGGCAGTACTGGCTGCCTGGCCGAAACCGGCATTCGAAGCAAAGAGCGTTGACGACGCATTGAGCGCCGCCATGGGCAGCGCCTCGAACAGCGCCAGCGACTCGATCAAAATCAAAGCCCCCGACATCGCTGAGAACGGCGCCGTCGTTCCTGTATCGGTTGCTACCGATATGAGCGGCGTTGAGTCGATCGCCCTGCTGGCGGACGGCAACAACACCCCGCTGGTTGCGACCTTCAACCTCGGCGCCGGTGCGGTGCCCGATGTCGCTACCCGTATCAAGATGGGTAAAACCGGCGACGTAATCGCTGTTGTAAAAGCTGGCGGCAAACTGATGTCGGCACGCAAGAGCGTCAAAGTCACCATCGGCGGCTGCGGCGGTTGATCGGCCCACGGCTGAATCACCGAGCATCAGCGATAGATTTCGAGGTACATATTCATGGCTAAAAGCATCAAGATCCGCGCCAAAATCAAAGGCGACGAGACGACCGTCAAGTGTCTGATGACGCACCCGATGGAAACCGGTCTGCGCAAAGACAAGAAAACCGGCAAGGCAATCCCGGCTCACTTCATCAACGAAGTGGTTGCCGAGGCTGGCGGTAAAACAGTGATGACCGCCTACTGGAGTGGCGGCATTTCGAAGAACCCCTACCTGTCGTTCGCCTTCACCGGCGCCGCCAAAGGCGACGAAGTGAAGATCAGCTGGACTGACAACCAGGGTGGATCCGATTCGGAAACGGCACAGATCAAGTAATAACGGCGTTTTCGAAGAAAGCCCCGGCAATCGGGGCTTTTATCGGATATCCATCGGGGAGGAGATAACATAGATGAAAATGACATCACTGGCCTTGGCAGCGATCTGCGCCCTGAGCGCGTCGGTCGTCATGGCAGACAAAAAAGCAACTGAAACGTCACCGGCAGAAGATCTGAAGACTTACCGCGATTACTTCGCAAAGCGTTTTCCGGGCGTTCCGCTCAACGAGTTCGGCAATGGCGTATACGCCATCGACCGCGTATCTCGTGACAGCTGGGAAGCCATCGAGGAATTCCCGCCTTACGAACCGATGATCGAAGCCGGCGAAACCATGTGGAACACGCCTTTCGCCAACGGTAAAGGCTACGGCAGCTGCTTCAACAACGATCCTGCGCAACGCAAGAACTACCCGATGTGGGATGCCAAGCGCAAAATGGTCGTATCGATGGAGATGGCGATCAACGACTGTCGCGAGGCAAATGGCGAGAAACCGCTGAAGTACAACAAGGGTGCAATCGCCGATCTCGGCGCATTCATGGCGTACAAGTCACGCGGGCAGAAGATCAACGTCGAAGTACCGAACGACAAAGAGGCCCTCGCCGCCTACAACGATGGCAAGAGCTTCTACTTTGCACGTCGCGGTCAGCTCAACTTCTCGTGTGCACACTGCCACATGCAGAGCGCCGGTATGCACGTGCGTACCGACATCCTGAGCCCGGCACTGGGCCACACCTCAGGCTGGCCGGTTTACCGCTCGAAGTGGGGTGAGCTCGGCACGTTGCATCGTCGCTTCGGCGGCTGTAACGAGCAGGTGCGGGCGAAGAAGTTCAAGCCGCAAGGTAAAGAGTACCGCAACCTGGAATACTTCCTGTCTCACATGAGCAACGGCATCGAATTCAACGGTCCGTCGGCACGTAAGTAAGCACAGGGGTCTTCCGACCTGACGAAAAAAGCCCGGCATCGCCGGGCTTTTTTTGGTACCGCATACCCACTGCCATCGTCTATTGGCTTCCGGCAGTCGCTTCCTTGTCTTTTTCCGTGTCTTCTTCGACGTCATCGAACGCCCCCAGGTCGAACGGGTCCTCGCCGAACAGGTCATCGGCGTCGTCCTGCGCCACGATCTCTGAACTCTCCTCGACGAACACACTGTCGACGTCGGCAGTCGCTTCATCGGATGCCGATTCATCGGTCACCCCATCCGCACCGGCCGTCTCCAACAGGTCATCGATGTCGTCGGCGGTCACAGCTTTATCTGCATCTTCGTCATGCGCGCTGTCCGCTTCCGGCATTGCATCCAACAGGTCGGCTACCGCACTCAGATCGTCTTCACCCGCAGCCTCGTCGCCACCATCGGCCGGCTCTGCGGCTTCCTCCTCCAGCAAGTCAGCGACAGCACTGAGGTCGGTTTCGTCGGCCGGCGCCGTTGTCGCCTCGGCTTTTTCGGACGCTGCATCGGCAACTTCCTCGGGCATATCTTCCAGCAGGTCGGCTACCGCGCTGAGGTCGGTATCGTCGGCAGACGCCGTGGGTGCCGCAGCTTCGTCGGAAACCACCTCGTCAGCTACCTGCTCGGGCATGTCTTCCAACAAGTCGGCCACCGCACTCAGATCCGTCTCGGCTGCCGCCGCCTGATCACCGTCGGACGGTTGCGCCGCGTTATCAGGCTCGGGCTCGCCATCGATATCGGTCGCTTCAAACAGATCGTCTGCATCAGACGCCGACTCGTCGGCCGCCTCGAACAGATCATCGATATCGTCGGACGAGATATCTTCACCACCCACCTCGGCGACCGCGTCGTCGGCAAGCTGTTCTTCCGCTCCGACTGCATCCTCAGCGGCTGTGGCTGCCGACGCTTCCTCAGTACCTTCGCCTGGCGCTTCCACGGCTACGGCATCCGGCACCGGCTCGTCGCCGGCAACCTGGGCGCCGGCAAGCGCGGCGGCTGCGGCGGCCACTTCGGGCGGCGCCTCTGCCCCCTCCGGCCCGTTGGCGAACATGTGGGAATAGTCCTTGAGCATACGGCTCATGGTTTCCATGGTCATTCGCAGTTCGTCTGACAAACCGGCGTTCTCGGCGCGCAACGCCTCGAGCTCGCTATGGTTCTCGCCGCCCTCGCCCCCCGGGCCGCCCATTTCCTGGTACAAACCGACTACGGATATGACGTCGATATCGAACTGCGCGGCGGCTGCGGCGTCACGATTGCGATAGATCGCGGCGAACCGCTGCAGTAAGGAAAGCTCCGCACGCAACAGGTTGACCTTGGCGGCGGCCAGCATGTCGCCCTCGAACCCGACATTCTGCGAGAGATACTGCTCGATCGCCTCTCCGCGATCTTTGCGCGCGCCCTGCACGCGCTCGATCAAGGTCTTGATCGCTTTGGCATCGCGCCGTCTCGCCGCCTGTGTGCGAAACCAGAAAGCACCGAGCAATACGATCAGGATCAGGACTACTTCGGCCACCAGGGCGCCGATGATCATCCATGTCGTGCTGCTCATGCGGCGTCCTCCTTCGCGTCTTCGGCATCGGCGTTGCCGTCGTCGAGGTCGGCCAAGGCATCGATGTCGCCGTCATCCGCAGGAGCAGCGGCACGTCGTTTGCGCAGGAAGAACCAGACACCGCCGACGATCAGCAACAACAGGTTGACGCCACCGATAATCAAACCGATGGCCATCCAATCGGTATCCGATACCTCTTCAGGTTCGGGTTGCGGCTCGGCCGGCGCAGGCTCTTCGGTTTGCGCCGCTACCTCTTCGACCGGTTCCTGTTCGACCGGCGCCGGCTCCGCGGGCGGAGGCTCGACACCGGGCGCCATCAGCGGGCCCGAGGTGCGTTCGACCAGGTTGCCAAGGCGGCTTTGTCCCGACAATTGGACGTATGTCGGCAAGGCGCGGTCCGCGACCACCGCCTGCCAGCGGTCTTCGCCGCTGGACGACAAGGCGAGCGGTGTCTTGCTGCCGTCCGGTGCCTGTTGCCATGCAGTGACGGCGCTGTTGCCCTGCATCACCGCAGTCTGCAAGGCGACGTTCAGTTGCGCCGCACCATCTGCATCGACAACCTCGGCGGTCATCGGCGCGTGCACCTGCATACGAAAACGTTTTTCGCGCATGAAGGTCGGGCTATCGATCGCCACCACCAACTCGAGCTCTTCGCGCGGATCGGTTTCACCGAACTGCATCGAATAGCGACCGTCCTGCGCGTTTTCATCGCCGCTTTCACCGGTGTCATTGAGCGGCAGCGGCGAGGTCTCGCCGCCGGTATTGGCTGCGGCGTGTACCTGCAGCAGACGCAGGAAGGCCTGACGCGTCACCACCTTGCCGCGGTTGGACAGACTCGCTTCGATCGGCGTGGTCTCGCCGGCCGCGATGTGCGCCGGTATCTCCGACGTCTGCAGTTTGAGATCGGTAACCACCATAACGCGGTTGTCGGGGTCGACGTCCGCCTCGAGGCGCCACTCGCCTTTCTGCGGCGAGGCGATCGTAATCAGGTCATAGCCTTGATCGCGGAACCAGGCCACGCCCGCGGGCAGGTCACTGTCGGTGTACGACTCGCCATTCGGCGAATGCAGCACGGCCGGCTTGGCGTCGGGCTTGCTGAACAACAGCACGGTGGCCTCGCTGACGCTGCCGTCGACGACGAAGCGGTTGTCTTGCAGCGGTACTGCATCCGGTTTGCCGACCTGCTCGAACATGTGCAAGAACACACGCTGCAACTCGTCGGCATGCTCGACCTGCTGATACCAGCCACCGGTATCACCCGCCAACGCCTTCATCAGTTCGTGATCGGCGCGCTCGGACAGCGCGATCGTGTGCACCTTGACGCCGGCGGCTTTGAGTCGCGGCAGCAAAGTGTCGAGGATGCGTTCACGCGACGCCGTGCTCTCCTCGGCTTTCTTCGAAACATCGACCATGCCGTCGGTCAGCAGAACCAGGTGACGCGCGAACTTGTCGGGCTCGCCGCTCCAGTCGGCCGACGCCTTGTCGAGCACATCTTCGATGTTGGTGAACTGACCAGGCGACGAGATACGCTGAGAAAGCGCCTTGGTGCTTTTTTTCCACGCATCGTCGACATCGGCGACCGGCACCAGGTTGTTGGTCTGATGCGCGAAGGTCCATACCCCGGCACGTGTACCCGGCTGCAGCAGACCGCTCAGCATGCGCAGCGCCGGGCGACGCAGATTGTTCGGGTCGTTCTTTTTCATGCTGCCGGAGATATCGATCAGCACGCGGACATCCGCCTGCTGCGGCGGCGCGGCGAACCCAGGTGCGGCACAACAAAGCAGCACGGCAAGCAACAACAGCCGCCCGATGTATCGATTCGCCGGTGGAAAACGCATACCTTGCCCCTGGATACGAAATGAGTTCCTCCACCGGGTAACGGCAGGCTGAGGCCGCGCTTTAATGTTGAACGAGGGTTTCGGCCACGCTTATGTGCTTGAAATTCGTCGGCAAAAGCCGTCGTCAGCGGTTGTGCTGCTTGTACGGGCTGGACCGGCGTTGTCCGGGTATCTCGAAACGCCGGTAGGTCCATTGATACGCGGTCGGAAACTCGCGTGCGCAGCGCTCGACATCGCGGTTGAGCGCGGTTGCCGCGAGCTCGGCAGAGTCCGCGGCGATATCGGCGTCGCCGTCGAAGAAACTCACCCGGTAACGCCCGATCGTCGGGTCGAATACCGAGTAACAGAACATCACCGGCGAGCCGTGGCGTCGGGCCAGGCGACTGATCAAGGTCATCGTCATCGCCGGATGGCCGAAGAACGGCGCAATCACCCCCGAGGCACCCTCGGCTTTCGGCACCTGATCGGGCAGGATCACGATCGCCTCGCCGCGCTGCAAAGCGGCATGCAGCGCCTTTAGCCCCTGACGGTCGGTCGGCACCGGTTTGATCCCGGGCCGCGCGCGGCCCTTGCGCATGATGTCGTCCATGAACTGCGCCCGTGGCGGTCGGTATAGCGCCGTGGTCGACGTCACTCTCGCCAGCGGATAGGCCATCATTTCCCAGTTGCCGATATGCGGCAGGGCAAAGATCAGCCCCCTGCCCTTCGCCAACCGGGACTGCGCAGCCTGCGCGAAACCCTCGTCTTCGACCAGGGCGTACCAGTCGGTGCGGTCATCGGCCCAGATCTTGATCATCTCGGCCATGCTGCGCCCCGACTCGACGACGCTCTTGCGCGCATACTGTCGCTGTTCTTCCGCGGTGAGCTCGGGGAAACACAATGCGATATTGACGCGAGCGGTGCGCGCCTCGCGGGTGTCCAGTCGGTGCAGCAAACGCCCGATCGCAGCACCCAGGCTGCTGACCCAGGTAAGCGGCAAGCGGGCGATCAGGCGAATCAGGCCGCGCAGTAATCGGTCACGCATGATCGGCAATACCGACGATTGGATTTTCGTTGAGGACAAACACGGCTTATTGGTCTATAAAAACAACTTGGTTTTGTAGCGAGATCCAGCGATGAGCGAAAAGGACCCGTCCGAATTATCACCCAAACAGGCATTCCAGATGTTGCAGGATGACCCACGCGCCCTGCTGGTAGACATCCGCTCGACCATGGAATTCCTGTTCGTCGGGCACCCGAAGGGCGCAGTGCACGTCGCCTGGATCGACGAACCGGACTGGGACATCAATCCGCATTTCGTCCCCGAGATCCGCAAGCTGCTGCTCGGCGGCGCGGTGTGCGACCTCGACGAAGGCTGCGCCCCGGTGATCCTGATCTGTCGCAGCGGCAAGCGTTCAGCCGAAGCCGGACGCGCCCTGATCGGCGCAGGTCTGAAGAACGTCTTCCACATCGACGAAGGCTTCGAAGGCGAACTCGACGACAACCATCAGCGCGGCACAGTCGGTGGCTGGCGCTACCACGGACTGCCTTGGGAGCAATGCTGAAGCATGGTACGCTGACCGCATCGTTGGTCAGTTTGCCGCTACATGTCGACCGCTGTCACCCTGTGTGAACCCCACTACCTGCTTGCGCTGGGCGCAATCCTGGAACGCTACGGACTGCACGTAGAAAAGGTCGCAGACGGTCAATCCATTCCCGGTTCCTACTGGGGCGAATCTGAAGCCGGGCTGATCGGCAACCACCTGTTCGTACGCAACGACACCCCGCTCCACTCGGCGCTGCACGAGGCCTGCCACTACATCTGCATGGATGACGCACGGCGTGCCCAGTTGCATACCGATGCCGGCGGCGACGATCCCGAAGAGAACGCCGTGTGCTACCTGCAGGGACTGGTCGCCGACAAGCTGCCCGGCTATGACCGATCGCACCTGTTCGCCGACATGGACGCCTGGGGCTACAGCTTTCGCTTAGGCTCGGCCCAGGCGTGGTTCGAGCAGGATGCGAAAGACGCCCGGACTTGGTTGCAAACCCACCGTATCATTGATTCCACGCAGTGCCCGACGGGCCTGCTTCGTCGATAAAGAAACTACGGACCCTCCCCCATGATCAAGAAGTGTTTATTCCCTGCCGCCGGCTACGGCACCCGCTTTCTTCCCGCCACCAAGGCGATGCCGAAAGAGATGCTGCCGATCGTCAACAAGCCGCTGATCCAGTACGGCGTCGAAGAGGCGATGGAAGCCGGAATGACCAACATCGGTATGGTGACCGGTCGCGGCAAGCGCGCGCTCGAAGACCACTTCGACGTCAGCTATGAGCTCGAGCACCAGATCAGCGGCACGTCGAAAGAAAGTTACCTGGCCGACATCCGCAACATCATCGACAACTGCAGCTTTTCGTACACCCGTCAGACCGAAATGAAAGGCCTCGGCCACGCCATTCTGACCGGCGAGAACCTGATCGGTCGTGAACCTTTCGGCGTCATCCTCGCCGACGACTTGTGTGTCGGTGAGAACGACAGCGTTTTGATGCAGATGGCAAATATCTACGCCAAATACCGCTGCAGCATCGTCGCCATCGAAGAGGTGCCGCACGAAGAGGTTTACAAGTACGGTGTGATCGCCGGCTCCGAACTCGAAGACGGCGTTTACGTGGTCTCGGACATGGTGGAGAAACCCAGTCCCGAAGATGCACCGTCGAACCTCGCGATCATCGGTCGTTACATCCTGACACCCGACCTGTTCGATGTGATTCGCGATACCCCGCCCGGACGCAATGGTGAGATTCAGATCACCGATGCGCTACAGACGCAGGCGACCAAAAACATGGTGTTGGCCTATCGCTTCAAAGGCCAGCGTTTCGACTGCGGCAGCGTCGAAGGCTTCGTTAAAGCGACCAACTATTTCTACGAGCGCTGGAAAGAGAAAGAAGGCGCCTGATCGCCAAGCTGCATAGGCAGGTGTTCCCTCGCGCGGGGGAATGCCTGCCACGCTTGCCGTCCCTTCATCCCCCCGCCTTGCAACGCCGCCGTCGGCATACCCGCACCACTCGCCGTCTCAAGGGCGAAATAAGATCGACACAACGCGTTCAGCGCTCCGTCATGCTCACGACACACAGGGGAGTAATGCTAGCGAAAGCTGGCAGGGAAGCTGGCTGCGCAGAAATCAGCCGATTCTGCGTTCGCCTATAGACCGTTCTTGAGCCGGGACCGGAGGTCTCGGCTTTTTTTGTGCGGTCCCGGGATGGCCCGGGACCGACAAGCGATAGTCGGTTGCGCGGAGTAGACTGGCGGCTACCCCGAGCAACCTGTCGGTTCGATCAGAACAGGTCCAGATCGACCTCTACACGGCGGTTCGGGCGCAGGCAGGTGATAGCTTCCGAACCACGGACGCCTTCACAACCTACGACCGGCATCGATTCACCCTTACCGGAGATCTCGATGGCCTGCGGATCGATACCTTTGTTGTTGACCAGATAGTCGTTGACGGCGCTCGCGCGGCGCAGCGACAGATCAAGGTTGTACTCCTCGGTACCGATACGGTCGGCATGGCCAGTCAGACGAACCGTCTGGATCTTGCCTTTGCCTTGTGCATCGTTGACCAGGGTATCGATCGACGACATGGCCTCTTGGTCGAGGTCAGCGCTGTCGAAACCAAAGGTCACGGTAGCCTCAGTGGTGACTGCTGCCGGAGCAGGAGCCGGAGCCGGAGCCGGAGCAGCAGGTTCGGGTTCGGCGACCTCAGCCACTTTTCCATCGCAGCCCACGATGATGTCTTCTGGCGTCCACGAGCCAGTGCGCCAACATTCGCCGGCACTGTTGCGCCAAACCTCACCACTGGAATCGGTCCAGTAACCTGCCTGAACCTGCGATACCCCAAGCGCGGCGGCCATCAGTACAGCAAGACGAATAACCCGGATTCTCATTTCGACCTCCTCACAGATCGTAATACGGCTAAAAAATCAGCCAATTCAAACGCCTATTAGCATTCTAGATTGTTTCGACGAAATTTGGGATTGAGCCATCTCAATGAAATCAAGTCGACCAGCGCTGGAGCACAGTGTTGTGACAGCCTTCTCTAATATTGTGCACCCGCACGATCGCTTTCTACCACCAGATTTTTCGATACTTTTTGCCCACTTGAACCACGAACTGGCGGTCGCGATCCAAATTGGTGCAAAACATTGCGTCGAGAACCAAACTATAGGCAACAATGTTGGTCTCCATGGGGCAAGTCCCGCACGCCCGAACTGCGAACAGGTCGACAAGCCTGGCGGCGCTGGATCACGCCCCTTATCGTCGCGCGGTCGCATTGCCGATTCCCGGCAAGCTGAAGCCGGCCGAAGGTCGGCGGCGAAACGTCTTGCCGTTGAATACCTTACGATGTCGCCCAGCACCCATCCACGTCGCGACAGGGCAGCAGAATCTCCGCCGCACGCCCGCCCAGCGGCTTTCCAGCCCGCATTGCCGCCACTGCCCGGTCGCGCAGGCTTGTGGCAGCGGCAGCCCGCTGTACTGGGCAGTATCAGTGGCGTAGATTTTGCTGCGTTGCGATGATGTTTGCTACTGCGTCGACCTAATCGCCCATGAGCACCGCCGAACTGGATTTGCCGTTCCCCGACATCCCATCCGATCTGCCGGCCGAGCAACGCATCGTTGCGCGCCTGGCTTTTCTGTACGGTGACGAACGAGCGGCGGAGATAGACCGGCGGATACAGCGTCTGCTCAAGACCCATCGCCAGTTGCGTACACGCGTTGTGCAGGGGGAGTTCTGGTCGCAGCGCGACGTGGTCATGATCACCTACGGCGATTCGGTGCAATCGTCGACCCACCCCCCGCTGCAGACGCTGCACAATTTCATCTCGGACTACCTATCCGACGCGTTCAGCATGGTGCATATCCTGCCGTTCTTCCCATGGAGTTCCGATGACGGCTTCTCGGTAACCGACTTCCGCGCAGTGAAGCAGGACCTGGGAACCTGGCAGGACATCAAGCGCCTCTCGGAAGACATCGATGTGACGATGGACTTGGTGCTGAATCACTGTTCGCGCGAAAACCTGTGGTTCGTCGATTACATCTTCGGCGAAGAACCGGCGTGCAACTATTTCATCGAACTGGATCCATCGACCAACCTGTCGATGGTCACGCGACCGCGCAGTTCACCGGTACTGAGCGGTGTACGCACGCAGACCGGTATGCGCCACGTATGGACGACGTTCAGCAACGACCAGATCGATCTGAACTACGCCAATCCCGACGTGTTGATCGAGTTCATCGACATCCTGCTGTACTACATTCGACGCGGCGCCCGCATGATCCGTCTCGACGCCGTGGCCTACCTGTGGAAAGAGATCGGCACCAGCTGCATCCACCTGGCGCAGACCCACCAAGTGGTCAAACTGTTTCGCGATGTGCTTGAACTGGTCGAGCCGGCAGCCTTGATCATGACCGAGACCAACGTGCCGCACGCCGAAAACATCGCGTATTTCGGCGATGGCGACGAAGCGCACGTGATCTACCAGTTCAGCCTGCCGCCTTTGCTGCTGCATGCCTTGTTCAGCGGCAAGAGCAGTTACCTGAATGCCTGGGCCAAAGGCCTTGAGCAGTTCGGCCAACCGCCGAACTGTACCTATCTCAACTTCACCGCATCGCATGACGGGGTCGGCCTGCGTCCGCTCGAAGGCCTGGTACCCGCCGAAGAGGTGCAGTACATGCTCGAGGCGATGCGTGAGCGCGGCGGCTATATCTCGACCAAGTCAAACCAGGACGGTACGGAGAGTCCCTACGAGCTCAACATCAGTTACTTCGATGCCTTCCGCGATCCGGCCGGAGACAATCAGTGGCACATCCCGATGTTCATGGTGTCGCAGATCATCTCGCTGTCGTTCAAAGGTATCCCGGCGGTCTACATCCACTGCCTGACGGCGACGCCCAACGACAAGCTCGGCGTCGAACGCACCGGCATGACGCGCTCGGTCAACCGCCGCAAGTGGGATAAAGGCGAACTTGAGTTTCTCATCGGCAACGCCGAGTCGGAGACCGGCCAGGTATTCGCCCTCTATCGACGTCTGTTGCCGATCCGACGCGAGCAGCCGGCGTTTCATCCGGATGCCGAGCAGGTCATCTACATCGTCGACGAAGCGGTGTTCTGTTTCGAACGCATCGCCCTCGACGACAGTCAACGCATCCTGGTGATCGCCAATCTGTCGCCGCAAACAGTGAACATCAATGCCCATCTGCTACCGGACGACCTCGGTCAACGCGAAGACCTACTGGAACTGAACGTCCCGGTCATCAGCCAGGATGTGCTGCAACTGGAACCCTACGCCATCTTCTGGTTTAGTCAGCGTACTCCCTGAGCCCTGATCGACCACGACCGCACACAACCTCATGCGCGCCAGCGACACCATTATCTTCACCGACCTTGACGGCACCTTACTCGATCATCGCGATTACAGCTTCGACGCTGCCGGACCAGCGCTTGCCGAGGTCGAGCAACGCGCGATCCCGCTGATACTCGCCACCAGCAAGACCCTGGCCGAGGTCACCGAGATCAATCGCCAGCTCGGCAACCCACAACCGGTCATCGTCGAGAACGGCTGTGCCCTGTGCTTTCCGCTGAGTCGCAGCTACCCGTTCAAGATACGCACCCAGGAAACCATCAACGGGCACGCCGTGGTCCGCTGTTCAACACCCATCGATTCGATACGGCGATTCCTGAGAAACCAGCGCGCGCGATACGACTGGCAGATCGAAGGTTTCGGCGACATGAGCGTCGAGCAGGTTGTCGAGCACACCGGTCTTAGCCACGAGCAGGCGGAACTCGCCAAGCAACGCCTGTGCAGCGAGCCGTTTCTTTGGCACGACACGCCGGCCAACCTGGAAAACTTTCGCGCCCTGGCCGCCGACGATGGATTGCGCGTGACCCAGGGCGGTCGCTTTTGGCATCTGATGGGCAACAGCAGCAAGGCCAAGGCGCTCGATACCATGTGTCGGCTGTATACGCCGCATGACGCAACACCGCTCACCGTCATCGCCCTTGGCGACAGCGAGAACGATCGCGAAATGCTCGAGATGGCCGACATAGCCGTCGTCATCAAACGCCATGATGATACGCACCTGGATTGTCGCGGCAAAAAGCAGACGATCCGCACCGAACAACAGGGTCCGGCAGGATGGAATCAAGCCATCCTGCAACTACTTCGACAATAAACGGACAGCCAAAGGTCGACAAAGACGAGGACGTATTCGATGGACTTCTTCCAGAACGGAACCATTACCACCCTGCACAAACTCTGTGCCCGGCCGATCGAGGAGATGGAAGCCGAGCTCAAGGCATTCTCCGCCGACCGTCCGATGGCGTTGATCCTGCCGAGTCTGTATTCCGAGTTGCAGGGCCCTGCGTTGCCTCACATCGTCGAAGAACTCAAACACGCCACCTACATCTCCGAGATCATCGTCGGACTCGATCAGGCCGATGAAAGCCAGTTCGAGCACGCCAAGGAATTCTTCTCCGAACTGCCGCAGAACGTGCATATCCTGTGGAACGACGGCCCCTGGTTGCGCGATATCGACGCCGACCTGCAATCGCAGAACCTCGCACCGACGCAGGCCGGCAAAGGGCGCAACGCCTGGTATTGCATGGGCTATGCCTTGGCGCTCGATCATTGCGAAGCGATCGCATTGCACGATTGCGACATCACCACCTATGACCGCAGCCTGCCGGCTCGACTGTTCTACCCGGTCGCCAACCCGGCATTCAGTTTTGAATTCTGCAAGGGCTACTACTCGCGTGTACACAACGATCAGTTGAGTGGTCGCGCGACCCGGCTGTTCGTGACACCCTTGATCCGCGCACTGCGCAAGGTCGTCGGACAACTCGACTACCTCGACTTCATGGACAGTTTTCGCTATCCCTTATCCGGCGAATTCTCACTGAGCAGGGACTTCGTCAAGACGCTGCGCATCCCCAGCGACTGGGGCCTTGAAGTGGGTGTGCTTTCGGAGGTCTACCGTACCCTGGCGCGCAGCAGCGTATGCCAGGTCGATATCGCCGACCAGTACGACCACAAGCACCAGGACCTCTCCGAAGACGACGCCACCAAGGGCCTGACACGGATGAGCGTGGAGATCGCCAAGTCGCTGTACCGCAAGCTGGCGACCGAAGGCATTACGCTGTCGAGCGAGGACTTTCGCTCGATCAAGGCCGCGTACTATCGCATCGCACTCGATTCCACCGAGCAATATTTCTACGATGCACGCATCAACGGCCTGAAGTACGACCGCCACAAAGAGGAAGGCAGTATCGAGGTGTTCGCGCAAAGCGTCATGTCGGCCGGCGAGACCTTCCTGTCCAATCCGATGGAATCGCCGTTCATCCCCAACTGGAACCGGGTGCACGACGCATTCCCCGACATCTGCCAGCGCCTGTTACAGGCGGTGCGCGCCGATCGTTGACCGGCTGAGCCAAACGCAGACGCTGCCTGACCGGCCTGGGACCTATTGCATCCCGGCCTCCGAGGCGCCGGCTTCCTGGTCGGCATAGGTGGCCGCGATCTCTTTGAACTGGGTTTGCAACGCAACGAAGGCGTCGACGATGTCCGGATCGAAATGCTTGCCGGAACCTTCGCGAATCATGTCGACGGCATCATCGTGGCTATAGGGTTCCTTGTAGACGCGTCGACTGATCAAGGCATCGTAGACATCCGCCAATGCCATCAAGCGGCCGGCAATCGGTATCTCGTCGCCCTTGAGGCCCTTGGGATATCCTGAACCGTCCCATTTTTCATGGTGCGAGAGCACCATCGATCGGGCCAGTTCAAGAAAGTCGGTGGTGCCCAGTTCGTCTTCCGCACGCAGCAGCGCGTCATGACCATAGTCCGTGTGTTTCTTCATCAGCTCCCACTCATCGTCGTCGAGCTTGGCCGGTTTGAGCAGAATCCGGTCGGGCACACCGACCTTGCCGATGTCGTGCAGCGGCGCGGTCTTATACAGTAGCCGTATGTTGCGTGGATTCAGAAAGTGTTCGAAGCGCGGATGATCCTGCAGCTTTTCGGCCAGCACGCGCACATAGTTCTGCGTACGCAACAGGTGGCGGCCGGTCTCGTTGTCGCGCGCCTCGGCGAGTGATGCCATGCAGAAGATCGCAACATCTTTGGCCCGTTCCAACTCGGCGGTGCGCTCCTGCACCCGCTCTTCGAGGATCACGTTCTGCCGTTCCAGCTCCCGGCGCGCCCGCGCCAGTTCGAGATGCGTGGCCACGCGGGCACGTACAATCGGCGGGCTCATCGGTTTTGAGATGTAGTCGGTCGCACCGAGTTCGAATCCTCGCAACTCGTCGGCAACCTCACTCTTGACGGTGAGAAAGATCACCGGCACCTCGCTGACCGCCGGATTCTCTTTGAGGCGACGACAGACCTCGTAGCCATCCATGCCTTCCATCATGATATCGAGCAGGATCAGATCCGGCGGCGGATCCGACGCAGCACGGCGCAGCGCCTGCTCACCGTCTTTTGCGACCACGGTCTTGTAGTCGTCTTTGAGAAGATCGACCAAAACGTCGATATAAAACTTCTCATCGTCAACGATCAGAATCTTGGGTTTGCCGTTATCCATCTTGTTTTTCCAACAGGCTTTGCGAAACCGTCGACAAGACCGTGACGGCCTCGTCGAACTCATAACTCTCGATGAAAGCGATAATCTGCTCCAACTGCGTCCGAATTGCCGGGTCTGCAATGGCTCTATCCAACGCTCGAACCAGACGCACCGCTTCTGGATCTCCTTCGCTCAATGACTGCTCGAGCTGCCGGAGCAACGCGCCGACATCCTGCTCTTGTGCGTCGCCGGCTTCCGCGGCGGCATTCGCGACAGGTGGCTCGTCGGACGACCCAAGTCTAGTCAAACCGCCAAACAACCGCGTAAAGGCCTCACGAAAATCTTTCGGCAGGCTACCCGCCGCTTCGAGGCGTCCGTCCAACGCCATCTTCTCCAGGCATCGTGCCGCCTGTTGCAGCTCGCGGCCGCCGATATTGCCGGCGACCCCTTGCAGAGTGTGCGCTTCGCGCCGGACTTGCTCCATATCACCGGCGGTCACGGCCGTTTGCAGTTCCTCCAGGGCATTGCCGTGACTGCTGACGAACTCGCCCAACAGTCGTCGGAACAGCGCCCGATTACCCCCCACACGTTCCAGCCCCCAATCCACATCCAGGCCGGGCAACTGCCCGGGCAGGTCATCGGATGGATCCAAGGGCCGCGAGCTGGAAGCTTCACCGCGGACGAACGCCTGCTTGTCGCGCGATGCCGGCAGCCAGCGCTGCAGGGTAGCGAACAACACGGCCGGATCGATCGGCTTGGCGATGTGATCGTTCATGCCGGCATCGAGGCACCTTTCGCGCTCACCTGTCATTGCGTGCGCCGTCATCGCGACGATCGGCAGCTTGGCGAAGGCCGGCATCTCACGGATCTTCGCAGTCGCTTCATAGCCGTCCATCTCGGGCATCTGGATATCCATCAACACCAGATCGAAGGCATGCCGCTGCAACATCGCCAGCGCATCCTTGCCGTTGCGCGCCGTGCGGATCAGCAGCCCCATGTTCTCCAACAGCTCGCGCGCCACTTGCTGATTGATCAGGTTGTCTTCAACCAGCAGGATGTCGCCGGCAAGACGGTGCTGCATCGGGGAAGCCGCAGCGGGCTTGGGTGAGAAGGGGCCACGCACTTTGCCGCCCAGTGCCTTGATGACACTGTCGAACAATATCGAAGGATTGACCGGCTTGATCAGGAAGCCGTCCAGCCCGACGGCATCGGCTTGATGCATCACCTCTTCGCGCCCGTAAGCCGTCACCAGGATCACCGCCGGTGGGCGCTCGAGCATGGTGCCGAGCTTGATGCGCCGCGATGCCTCCATGCCGTCCATGCCGTTCATCCGCCAATCCATCAGGACCAGACTGTAGGGCTTGCGGTCCACACTTTCGGCACGGTGCAACATCTGCAGTGCGGTCTCGCCGTCGGCCGCGGTCGACACCTCAAACGTAAACGACGTCAGCATATCGCTGAGTATCTGCCGTGCTGCCGGGTTGTCGTCGACCACCAGCACGCGCAAACCGCGTAGATCCGGATCGGGAACCCAGCCGCGTTCTTCGTAAACGTTCGGCACACCCAGCGGCAACGTGAAACTGAACGTGCTGCCCTTACCCTGCGTGCTGGTCGCGGTCAGTTCACCTTTCATCAAGCCAACCAGGTGACGACAGATGCTCAGGCCCAGGCCGCTGCCGCCGTAGCGTCGCGTGGTCGATTCGTCGGCCTGGGTAAAGGCATCGAACAGGCGCGGCAGTTGCTCTTCGGGAATACCGATGCCGGTATCGCGCACCGAGAACCGCAATGTCACCTCGTCATCGACGCGCGACACCTGGGCCACCGACACGGTGATCTCACCCTGTTCGGTGAACTTGATGGCGTTGCCGACCAGGTTGATCAACACCTGACCGAGCCGTAAGGGATCGCCCACCAAGCCGTTGGGAACGGCCAGATCGCGATTGAAGAGGATCTCCAACCCTTTCTCCTCGGCCCGCATGACGGTCACGCCGGCGAGATTCTCCAACACCTCGTCGAGCGAGAACGGAATGCGCTCGACGTCGAGTTTGCCGGCCTCGATGCGCGAGAAATCGAGGATATCGTTGATCACGCCGAGCAAGGCATTGGCGGCCGAATGGATCTTGTCGAGATAACCACGCTGACGCGCCGACAACTCGGTCTGGCGCGCCAGGTGCGCAAAGCCCATGATCGCGTTCATCGGCGTGCGTATCTCGTGGCTCATGTTCGCCAGAAAATGGCTTTTGAAGCGGTTGGCCTTCTCCGCCTCGTGCTTGGCCTGCGCCAGGGCCGCCTTCTGCCGCCGCATCTGTGCAACCCACAGCAGCGTCAGCAACACCACAGCCGCCGCTACGCCGATCACCTGCCATAAGAGCGTGTAGTCGACACCGACGTCGTAACGTATCGCCAGCGACTCCTGGCGAATCTTGCGGCGCTCATTCTGATCGATTGCCGCCAGCGCCTTGTCGAGGATCCCGGTCAGCATCGGCCAGTCTTTGCGCACGCCGATGGCAAGCTCGTTGGAATAAGGCGTTGGCGCAGCGACCTTGAGGTTGCCCAACCCGTGTTTGTCGATCAGATAACTGCCCAGGGTCAGGTTACCGACGTAGGCATCGACCTCGCCGACGACCAGTGCGCGCAAGGCCTGCTCGGTGGTATCGACCGGCCACAGCTTGAGTTCCGGATGGTCACGTCGCAGGAACTCTTCGCTGACATAGCCTTTCTCGACCGCCACCCACTTGCCGGCAAGATCGGATACGCCCGAAACCAGCGGTGCATCCTTGCGCGTGAAAACGACGAATGGAAACACCAGGTAGGGCTTGGTGAACTCGAGGTATTCCCGACGCTCCGGCGATGGCGTCAGGGCCGGCAGCACATCGATCTCGGCGCGCTTGGCGCGGTCGATCACCGCTTGCCAGTCCAAATCGGGCACATGCTGCATCTCGACGTTGAGCATTTCCCCGATGCGACGCATGAACTCGGCCGATATCCCGCGGTACTGGCCGTCTTCGGCGACGAACTCGATCGGCTCCCATGCCGGGTCGATACCCAGCCGCAGTTCAGGGTGCTCGGCCAGCCATTGGCGTTCCTGGTCGCTCAGGTCGAGCCTGGGCGGCACATCGCCGGCCGTCGATGTCGCCATCGTGATCGGTACCCACTTGCGCATGATGCGCAACTTCTCGGTCTCGGGGATCGCCGCCAGCGCCTTGTCCATGATCGTCGCCAGCTCGGGCCAATCACTGCGCACCGCGAAGCGCTGACCGTCTTTGTGCAGCTCGTAAGGGCCGGCCACCTTGAGGTTGGTGATACCGTTCTTGCTGGAGAGGTAGACATTGATACCCAGTACGCCCACATAGGCGTCCGCCTTGCCGGTCGCGACTGCGCGCAGTCCGTCCAACGGCGTCGCCACCATCACCGGGTCCACGCCCGGGTACTCACGCAGCACACGTTGTCCCGATGAATAACCCTCGACCAAGGCCACGCGCCGTCCGATCAGATCGCGTGGATTGGTGATATCGCTGCTACCCACCTGGGTCATGATCACCAATGGTGTCGGGATGTAGACATCGGTGAAGTCGAGGAACGCCTCTCTGTCCTGGGTCTTGGTCGCCGTTGCGATCACATCGACAGTCCGCTCGCGTGACCCCGCGAGTATCTGCTGCCAGGTAAGATCGGGCACGGCGACGAATTCCACGTCCAGCATCTCACCGATATGTTCCAGGAAGTCGGATGCCACACCGCGGTATTCACCGTCGGATGCGCGGAAGCTGTAAGGCGCATAGGCCGTATCGATGCCGACGCGAATCTCGGCATGATCGGCAAGCCAGCTCTTTTCCTCAGCGGTCAGGCGCAGCCCCTGCGTGGTGCCAGCATCGCTGCGGCCCAACCAACGACGACGTATCGCGCGGTGCTCTTCCGGCGTGATGCTGGCGAGCGCCTTGTTCAACGCAGCCGTCAGGATCGGCCATTCCTTGCGCACCCCGAAACGCAGCTCGGACTTGCCCAGCTCCGGCACCGTCGCGATGGCGACCACGTTCTTCAGCTCGTTCTGATCGATCAGCCAGTTGGCCACCGCCGGTGTGCCGATGTAGGCGTCGGCCCGACCGAACGCCACGGCTTCGAGCGCGCGCTGTGTGTTGTCGACCACGGCAAGCCGGATGTCGGGATAGCGCACCGCCAGTTCTTCATGCAGATGAAAATCGCGTTCGACCGCGACGGTCATGCCGTCGAGATGCAACAGGCCCGAGATACGGTTTTCGTTATCGCGTGCGTACAGAAAATAGGGAACAGAATAATACGGGTGACTGAAGTCGAGGTACCGGTCGCGCTCCGACGATTTCGAAACCGCAGAAACGATGTCGAGATTGCCGCTGTAGGCCTGGTCCAGAATGCCGGACCAGTTCAGATCGGTGCGCTGCTCAACCTTGAGCCCAAGACGCGTGCTGACCAGCTTGAGATACTCGGCAGCGATACCCTGCATTTGGTCGTTGCCGTCGACGAACTCGATGGGCGGCCAGTTGGGATCGCTGCCGACGCGTACCGCGAAATGTTCACTCAGCCAGGCATGTTCGACCGGCGTCAGTCCGAGCTCCGGGTACTGCGCGAAATCGCCGTACATGTTGATCCAGCGCCGGCGTATCCGGCGTCGTTCATCGTCGGCGATCGCATTCAGGCCTTTTTGCAGTATCGAGGCAAGCAAGGGCTGGTCCTTGCGGCTGCCCATCGACAAGGTGCTGGCACGCCCGAACGTTCCGGCGATCCGCAGGTTGGTGATCTCCAGATTGTCGATCCAGTATCCCGCCACCCCGATACTGAGGATGGTCGCATCGGCTGCCCCTTCCGACACCAGGCGCAGCGCCGCTGCAATATCATCGACCTCAATGATTTCGGCATCCGGCACCTTGGCGTGAACCACGTTGTTCACCGAGTAGCCCTTCGGCAATGCCAGGGTCTTCAGTTTCAAGTCGTCCTCGCCGCGGATGTCATCACGCGAACCGCGCGTAATGATCACGCGGCGCGATACAAAGTAGGGCTCGGTGAAACTGAGAAAGGCCTCGCGCTGCGCGGTGCGATTGAGCAGCGGAAGAATATCGGCACGATGATCCTTGGCGGCCGCCTGCGACTCATCCCATCCGACGGTCGGCACCCGTTCGAAGCGCACCCCCAGCTTGCGCTCGAGCAGTCGCAGATAGTCGGCTGAGACGCCGCGGTATTGTCCACTTTCATCGACGAACTCATACGGCGCGAAGGTCGGGTCGATCGCGATCCGCAGCTCGCGATGTTCGTTCAACCAGGCGAGTTCGTCGTCGCTGAGTTGCACGCTGTCGTGACGCGGCAGGTAGATGCCGAAGTCGGCGCTCTCGCCCAGCCACTGATGCAGTATCGCTTCCATCTCCTGGCGGCTGATCGCACTCAGGCCGGCCTCGATCTCGTTCATCAGCGCCGCATTGCCTTTCGGCACCGCAGCGCGCAGAGACAACTGGAACAGGTCGCTCTTGATCGCCTTGAACTCGCCGCGCAGCCCGGCGCGCATCAGCGCAAGTTCAGTCGACGGCCGGTCGGCGACGAAGCCGGCGATCTTGCCATTGATGCAGGCATCGATCATGTCGCCGATGTTGGCGAAGGTCTTATGTTGCGCCTTGGGCAAGGAGCGCTCGAAGACGCCGTCGGGAGGCGGCCCGAGCACACCGATGGTGGCTTCGGCAAAATCATCTATGCCGCGCGTCTTGCCGTCGTCGAACAGGTAATAAAGCGTGCCGGGCGCACGCAGGTAGGGGCTGGAGAACGACAGCCATTCACTCCGCTCGGGCGACTGCAGTATCCCCACATGTACATCGGCCCTGCCCTGCTTGAGGTCGCTGAGCGATTGCGGAATATCGGTGAGCCGAAACTGAACCCGCCGCCCGGTCTTCTGCGACCACAGACGCCACAACTCGACACCGATGCCCGCCGGCTCACCTGCCTCGTTGAGCATCGTGAACGGCGGCAGGTTGCGGCTGCCTGCAATCGTCAACGCACCCGATGCGGCGAACGGCGTTGTGCCTTCCCAGCGCTGCTCCATTGCCTTGTGATCGTCGGCGCTCATGCCGCGAAAGCCGGCCTGGACCAGGGTAAACAATCCCTTATCATCGGCGCGCACCGCGGCACGGTATTGCACCTGATACAGCGGCCGCTCCAAGGTAGGCACGAACGCACCGGCCAGGCCGTTGGTGGTGGCGAAGTGGCGGTAGTCGGCCAACGGCGAAACGAACACCCTGACCTCGCCGTCCTTGGCGCCACGGTACAGCGACTCCAGATCGGGATAGACCGCTAGTGCAGCGCCCGGCAGGCGGCTTTCTATATAGCTTTGGGCGAAGCCCTTGACCACGCCGACCTGGAATCCGCGAAAGTCTTCGATACCCCGCACGCCCTGAACGGTGCGGTGAGAGAACACGAATGCCTCAACATCGATGGTCGGCACGGTCAGCGCCAGGCCTTGCATCCGCCCTTGCTGGACGACTAGGCCGGCGTGGGCATCGACTTCGCCGCGACGCAGCAAGTCGATCGACGCCTCGCGACCTGCGGCAACGAAATCGATACGGATGCCGGTCTTGCCGGACCACAGACGCCAGAAATCGATCAGACGGCCGGCCGGCTGCCCGGTGGACGATGTGTAACTGGCCGGCGCTTCGTCGGCGCTGTAAGCGATCGTGATGCGATCGGGAGCGGCACGCACTGCGGCACTTCCGGCCAAGAGCCAGCATAACGCAAGCACGATGCGCGAGAACGCAGCATGCGCGCCGAACAAGGAGCCGAATTTGCCGATCATGCCTTTTAGGTAGACTCCCCACTATCCTGTGGGTATTTCCCTAGTCCAACTGAGCTTAGCGGACGCCCGACGATCTAACCAGTTCACGGCAAAGGAATTTTTTTGAAGGCTCATTCATCTGCATCGGCCGCAGCGCATGGCGATGGCGACGGGCGATGTGAGGGCGAAAGGCGGCTGCCTGGACATCATTAACCTAACTTACCAAGTACCGCGGCAGTCCAGTTGAACAGAAAATCCCGTTCGTCTGACTACCTATGACTATAGAGTATCCTGGCGATACGACAGGGCACATCGCGCCGCCGGTGTCCGGAACGAGCAAAGCAACAGGCAAACCAGCCGCAAAGTCACGCTTTATGCCGCCGGTGGTTGCCGCGACATAACGTCCGCACCACCATCCCATGGACGATCCTGGTTTCTTCATATCGCCCGCAACGCGGATCGACCCCACAGAGTTGAGAATCAATCGCGGCAAGCCAAGGCGACTACCCGATCGCCTCGTTACAGCTCAGCGCGCTCAAATGCGCCATCGTTATGCGCGGCCGTGACCGTGCGCACAATTGCTGTGCATGCACCCCCGGTTCCCGCTTGTGGATGCAATACAGAAATCCGTAAATAGCGACTACCGCAGAGTTGGTTCAAATCTTGCCCTTGGCGGTACAAGGGTTAAACCAGAATTTTAAGAACGTCTACGAGGGTATCCATGGCCAAGACGACGAAGAAAGGCGCTACGAAAGCATCCGGCAGCGACACGATATCGGACGAAAAGAAGAAAGCGACAAAAAAGAAAACAACCAAAAAGAAAGCATCGGCGAAGAAAGCCGTCAGCAAGAAAAAAGCAGTTGCAAAAAAGTCGACTGCTAAAAAAGCAACGAGCAAGAAAGCCGCCAAAGTGTACGGCGCCATATCGTCGGCAGAGCGCCACCAGATGATCTCCGAAGCCGCCTACCTGCGCAGCGAGGCCCAGGGGTTCGCCGGTGACGGACGCCAGGATTGGCTGGACGCTGAAGCCGACGTGGATGCGCGCCTGGTCAAGGCGAAGATCAAGATCGTCGACTAACCTGAGCCAATAGAGGATAGCGCCGCGCAAGCGCGCGATTGAACGTGCACCGCTGTCACCGGCGGTGCCCGGATGGGTCGCGGCAAAGGAGGGATCGGGCATGAACCACAAAATGTCACAAGCTGATCGGCAATACGTCGACGATTTTCTGCACAGCCGTATCGATGCGGGGCTCTTCCGCCACCGGGAACACGTCAAGATCGCCTATTGTCTGTTGACCACCATGGATGCGAATGCCGTCTGGTTGACGATAAGACAGAGTCTGTTGGCGCTGCTGACGGCGGTGGGCGCGGACAAGACCAAATACCACGAGACATTGACGCGGGCGTGGGTACTCGCCATCGACCATTTCATGCGCAGCACCGAGCGCTGCAACAGTGCGGACGAATTTATCGAACGCAATCCACTGCTTCTGGATCAAGGCATCATGCTAAGCCACTACAGTAAGCAGTTACTCGAGTCCGAAACCGCACGCACCGAGTTTGTCGACCCCGACCTGGAGCCGATCCCACGCTATCGCAGCAAGCTCGCTTGAGCATGCTTGCCGCGTAGCGCGACGAGGCATAACGCGCCACCGCCATACGGCGCTCCGACCGAGAGGCGACACGCCATAGTGTCGTCAGTTGGGAAACCACAGGCAGGCTGTGGGGCGGCGACTACATCTTGATCTGCACCAGCCCGGTTTGGCTGTTTTGTTCTTCCGGCGTCTTGGCACGTACCGATAAGGCATGCAGTGCGCCACCCTTGATCTCGTCCTTGAACAGCGCAAGGATCGGTTTTTGCCGCTGCAGCGTATTCATGCCGGCGAAAGCTTCGCTGATAACATAGACCTCGAAGTTACAGTCCTCGCCGGCCACATCGATTACTGCATCAGGATAGAGCGTTCGGATACGCTCGACGATCTCGTCTTCTGTCATCGCCGTCTCCGTGGTCAGGCGTTCGAAGTGGCCGACTCAAGCATCGGCTGCAGTTCACCGCTGGCCATCATCGCCTCGACGATATCGCTGCCGCCGATGATCTCGCCGTTGATGAACAACTGCGGGAAGGTGGGAAAGTCCGACACCTCGGGCAACGCCTCCATGATCAGCGGCGACGCGAGTACATCGACAAAGGCGAAGGGATAACCACTTGCCTTCATCGCAGCAGCCGCCTTCGCAGAGAACCCGCAACGCGGTTCTTCCGGCGTACCCTTCATATAGAGAATGATCGGGTTTTCTTCGAGTTGCTTGCGTATCTTGTCGGTTGTCTTCATGCGATCGATTCCTGTGCCATGGCGGCATTGCCCGCAGGCATCTGCCGTGCATCATCGGATGCGCTGTCGCGCACCAGGGATTTGAGAAACTTGAGAACGGGGACGGTCGAACTGCTTTCCAGCGCGTCATAGCCGTCATGTGTGCGGATCGTCAGGTCGGCGCCGGCAGCGGCCAGCACCTGCAAAACGTCGAGCTTGCCGGTCGACGCGGCATAGACGCTGCACGTCACGCCATTGACATTGCGGTTGTCGATGTCGCTGCCATGCGCAATCAGCGCGCGCACCAAGACCACATCACCATTGACACAGGCAAACCACAATGCGCTGTGGTCATCGTCGTTGACTGCGCGCAGGTCGGCACCGGCCGCAAGCAACACATCGACCACCTCGCGCTTGCCCTGCAACGCCGCCAACATCAACGCCGACATGCCCGCATGAACGCGGCTGTTGAGATTGTTCGGATCGAAGCCGTTCGACAGCAGCCAATTGTTGGCCACACCCGGCATGCCGAGGCGCTTGGCCTGCCAGTTTTGCCAGGCCAGCCAACCGCCTTCGAGGTTGTACAGGCTGTTGAGGCCGAACTGGCCGAGGAAGTTACACAGATCGCGGCTCTGGTTGCCGTGGTAGCAATACACCAGCACCGTGGGATCGCTCTTGCGACGACGAACCAGGCCTTGGATCACGTCCTCACCATGCCCCACGGCATTGGCAAACTCCCCTTTCGCGCGACTGTCCGCATCACGCATGTCGATAACGACGACATCGCCGCCCGCCAACAATTCTTCCACCTGGTCGGGCTGAATATCCTGATAACTCAACGCAAACTCTCCGCTGCACAACTCGTCTATGCATCGGAGAAGAGCAAACATCGTTCCAAGCGGACCGAACGCGTTTTTCTACTGCTGCTACAGCGGGTTAGCGTCGCTCACCGCAGTCGATCGCGTGTCGCATAGCCAACAAAGGCGAAGGTGTTGCGACATCATCGACAACCCATGCCCGACATCGCGCCAGGTACCGTCTCAGCTGGCGGCATCGGCCGCGATCAGCACCTCGAACATCTCGATCTTGCCCTCGCCGGCGAACGCCTCTTTCGGCATAGGATTGCTGTGCGCCATCTTGAAGTCTTCGGAGCCGACCCAGCCTTCGAACGCCTGCTTGTCTTTCCAAGTGGTCTGCACAACGTACGGTGTGTCCGGTGCATCCGGCTTCAACACCTGCATGCGGACAAAGCCTGCCTGCTTGTCGATCTGTCCGGCACGGTTGCGAAAACGCTCCTCGAACATCTCTTCATAACCCGGTGCAACAGGAACACGGTTGGTCACGATATACATGGGCTCACTCCATCATCCAACTTACTCACGAAGCGCCGACCATATCGCAGGCATGGCCGATTCGGCCACCGCGCCAACCTCCCGAACCTGCGCAAGCGCACTGTGGTGTTTGTTCGCTTACCGACAATCGGACGCAGGCGACGCCGTCGTCTAACCGACAACGCAGCTTGCAGCGTCTAGCAAATCAACGAGATAGGCGTTGTGGATCACTGCTTGCATAGCATCGGCAATCACTCAAGCCGTACGACATGGGCCCGCATGAAACTGCAGATAGAGCGTTGCAACGTCGAGGCGATGATCGCCGAATTCCCCGACCTTTCCGGACTCAAAGAGCAACTACGCTTCGGCAACAAGGCCGAGATCCCCTTCGAGCAGCTGTCGTCGAACCAACTGGGTTTTCTGCGCAACCTATACGAACAGGCCGGACCGAATATGGCCGGGCGCGCGGCCCAGATCGCCGCACTACAACGTGCGGTCAACGATCCCGGCGAGCGTTACGACGAAGGTGGCCTCGAAGCCCTGGTACCCGACATCGCGGAGTTTCTGCTACGCAACGCGATCCGCGGCTGGCTGTTCAAGGCACATGCGAACGGCAAACCGATGGCTTATCTCGTCAGCCGCATCGATTTCACACCGCCCGGCGAAGAGGAGTCGGGGCGTATCCTGATCGACCTGAAGGCCAACAGCATGGCCAAACTCGCTACGGTCAACCTGATCATCAGGGAACGCGACATCATCGGTAAGACCGTGGCCGAGATCTTCGCGGCCAAAGGATTCTTTCACGAAACCGAAGAGCTCATCGATGCCTACAACCGGTCGGCAGACCGCTTCTTTGCCTGGCGGGCGGACTATGGTCGGCAGTTCTCCGGACGTGGTACGGGTTATTTCGCGGAAGACCCGACCGCGAACCGACGCAACACCGACTGGACACGCAAGAACGTCGTGGTGCTGTCTTCGGCCGGCGGTTGGGCGCGCATGGTGAATGACGAGGAAATTCTCACCGAGCGTACCCTGGCCCTCGATTCATCCGGCGATATCCTCGGTAAGTACCTGCGCCGCGCCGGCAAGAGCACACGCTTCAACGATCAGGTAGAGAACGCGACCGAAGCGCTGAACGGCGAGATTCCCAAAGGCCTGTTTACCGAGCTACCGGTACACGGCTACGTCCTGATGTTTCATCTCGAACTGCATCATCACCTGTGGGTGCATGTGGACGATATGCAGCCATACGAGTACGAGCCGGAACTCAAGGACAAGCTGATCCTGCCTCCCGAACAGACCGATCTCATCGACATCCTGACCGCCGAGATGGATATGCTGATGGACGACATCGTCGAAGGTAAATCCGGCGGGACCACGGTGCTATGCGCCGGCCCTGCCGGCGTCGGCAAGACACTGACAGCCGAGGTTTACTCCGAGATCATCAAACGTCCGCTGTACCGGGTGCATTCGGGCCAACTGGGCCTCAACGTGACCGAGATGGAGCAGGCGCTCAAAGACACCCTGACCCGGGCCCAGCGCTGGGGAGCCGTGATGCTGATCGACGAGGCGGATGTCTATATCAAACGGCGTGACGACAACATCGCCGCCAATGCCGTGGTCGGCGTGTTCTTGCGTGTGCTGGAATACTTCAACGGCCTGCTGTTCCTGACAACGAACCGGGTCAACGATATCGATGAAGCCATCGTGTCGCGCTGTATCGCGATGATCAAATACCACCCACCGGGCCTGGATGACCGCCGACGCATCTGGCGAGTCATGACCGAGCAGTTCCAGCTGCAACTGGCACCGGGTTTGATCGACACCTTGGCGGAGACCTTCGCCGAAGCCAGCGGACGCGACATCAAAGGCCTGACCAAGCTGGTTGCCAAGTACTGTCACCACAAGCAACTCGAGCCATCGCTCGAGGTATTCAAGCGTTGCAGCGTGTTCCGTGGCATGGATGTCTTCAGCTATGCCTGATCACGCATTGAAGCTGGCGGTCGCGAGCAAGGAAGGCAAGGCAATCAGCGAACACTTCGGCCATGCCAAGCAATTCTGGATCTACGAGGTTGCGGGAGACGACTGCCGTTTCGTCGAGAAGCGCGACGTCGAACACTATTGCCTGGGCAACCATTCGAGCAAAACGGCCATGGCGCAGATCCTGGAAACCATCAAGGACTGCCAGGCGGTTTTCGTTGCCAAGATCGGCGACGGGCCCACCGAAAAGCTCGCCGCCATCGGCGTCGACGCCGTTTCGCAGTATGCCTGGGAAGGGATCGAAGAGTCGCTGTTGGACTATGCACGCTCCACCAGTCCCCCGTCATCCTGAACATGGCGATGAAGTTCTACATGACGCCGGGCTCATGCAGCACCGGCATACATATCCTTCTGGAAGAGATCGGTCTCGTCTTCGAGGCACACATCATCGACCTGCTGGCTGGCGAGCAGGATCAAGCCTGGTATCGCCAGATCAATCCCAAAGGCACGATCCCGACGCTCGACACGGGTACCGGATTGATCCTAACGGACTACCAATCGATAGCCTGGTGGCTTGCCAGCCACCATCCACGCCGCCGTCTGTTGCCACTGGGCATCGACCAGCAGGCCAAAGCGCTGGAGTTGATGAGCTACGCAGTCAACACCCTGCACGGCCAGGGTTTCGCACGTATCTTTGTGCCCGCGAGTTTCGCAGCGTCGCCAGATCATCACGAAGAAGTTGAATCCAAAGGCCGCGACATCGTCACGACAGCATTTCAGGTTGTCGAGGCCTCCCTGGCGGAAAGCGGTTTCGCCTTCGAGGCTTTCAGTATTGCCGACGCATCGTTGTTCTACGTCGAATTCTGGGCAGACCGGGTCGGTCTTGAGCTACCGCCCAAGTGTAGGGGTCACTTCGAGCAGGTGCTGCGACGCCCGGCGGTACGCCAGGTCTTGAGCGAAGAAGGCTACGGGTCGATTTACTCGCGCTGATCGCCGGCCATCGAAGCCAGGATTTGGACCGCTACAGGGTGCCTCGCGGGACCAGGGGCAGCGCGGAGTTCGTTACCGCCCAGCGCACTTCGGTGCCGCCGCACGGCGCTTACCTGCAGCTTGGTGATCGGGCGGACACATCCGCAAAGTCTGTGCAGGTCAAGCATTCAAGTCCGCCCTCGGAACTCAGCGAAAACTGCGCCAGCACGGGCCTATGATTCGTGTAGAAAAGATGAGACTCGCAGTCACAATCCGTGCAACCGAAACCCGGTATCGGCTGCACGCGGTCGTCCTGGCCAAGGACGGTCGCCCACTGATGCTCCCGTCGACGCACGTCGTAGGTCAGCCAAACATTTACCAGCTTGGCGTATGCGCGCAGGTAATCAATATGCCAGTGCAGGGACTTCTCATTGCGACAGTGTCTGCCAACCCGGGCACGTACACCACCCGGCCCGAACGCACTGCCGACATAGAGATAGTAGCCGCGGTGCAGTCGCAGATCGCCCCATCGACCGACCTGTACGGATGCCGCAGCCCGGCAATGTAATACCAGAACATACGTGCCAGGGTCTGACGTCATGTTTGCCTCGGGTTATGACGTATCGTGAAATCTCGACACCGAGTATTGGACGTACCACATGTCTGGCGACGCATTGATCATCGATACAGATCTAATAGCGGCACACCGCCGCTTACGCAGCTCAACCTAAAGACTGCCCCGCTGACTTGCCAGACAGAGTCAGCTCAATGCCCGCTGGTACATGCATGCCTGTCCGCCCGGTGCCGCATACTCATGAAGTGGAGAATCGAAGTCGCCGATATGCACGAAACCCTGATGCTCGTAGAAACCGCTTGCGCCGGAGCTATTTGTCTCGACAACCACTGTCTCGACACCCGCAGCCCTACAATGCGACAAGAAATCGGACACCAGGCGCTTACCGTACCCTTTCCCCTGACGATCGCGTTTCACCACGAATAACACGATCTCGCTGCGCTTGCCCTTGACCACGCGAGACCTGTTCAAGCCGTGGTTATAGATTGCAGCAAGAAATGTTCTCTTGTGCTTGAAAGGCAGGCCTTTCAAGCAGAAAAGGCGCCCGAATATTGATAACGCAAACAGCGTGTTCCTCCTCACCCGACTCCCGGACTCGTTGTAACCGAACAAGAACCCAACGACCGCACCGTCTTCCTCGACCACGCGCCTGTAATTGCTTTCCAGCAGGGACCCGCGTGTATAGATCCTACGAGCCAGCCCGGCCAGCGATGGCGGTCGAAAGTTTCGGTCGAACTCCCAAGCCTCGTTGACCAAGGCTTCGCACGCCACGTAGTCCCTTTCGTCGTAGTCTCTTAGCACTTCACGTTGTGTCCTTGCCGCACTTGCGAATTTTCATTCAGCGTTGAGTATTGCGATAGCTACTATCCGGTGTGGCCAGAAGCAATCCAACGACTTGCTTCTACACAGCAGCAGGCTCGAAGCACCCGTCCGATGCACCCGGTTCTAGCAACCGCATGAGACGAGTTGCCCTTCCCTACCCTCCAGACCCTCAGTGGCATAGCCATCGCGTTTCCACCAATCAAGTCCACCCATCAACTCCTTCACGTCGAAACCCAGCTTAGCCATGTTGAGCGCACCCTTTGTCGAGGCATTGCAGCCAATGCCATCGCAATAGGTAACGTAGGTCACGCCCTTATCAAGATGCACCGTGGTCTCTTCGGTCATCGTTCGGTGGGGGATATTGATTGCTGACGGGATATGTTCGCGCTCGTATGCCTCTACCGAGCGTGCATCAATTACCGCTATGTTTGCTGAGCTTTGTAACGCCGCGAACAGGTCTGCAGAATCGGTTTCGAAACGCAGCTTGGCCGCATAAAAATCCACCTGATCGATCATTTTCGGTTCACCCTATGTGTCTAGCATCAGCGTCGGGGACTAATCGATTCGCAGGTCTCCGCAAGACGCGCGTCCCGGCGCGAACGGCGATCAAACTGAAGAAGTCACTCTACACACCAGATCGCGGCACGTGCTGTTGAGCCATTACACTCCGGTCCGGCATAAAGGATCAACTCTGAGAGCTTATTCTTCTGCAGATCCGACTTTCGAAGTGTCGGCACACCGCCCTTGCACCGGAAGATGTGATTCACTGCCAGCCACCCGCATGCTCGCGACAGATTCCGTGTGCCCCCCAAGAGGAACACGTCTGAGGCGTCAATGGCCCCGATTCCCCCTTCCATCTTCAACTTCGGCGAAACCGCTAGGCACCGAGCATCGACGCTCGCCGCGTGGCATCCGAAGCTAGTCAATCTGCACTCACTGAAGAATACAGAGTGCGGCATGAAGCGAATACGACAACCTGCGCAACCGGCCCGCTGTTCTCAAGTTGCATGAATGGATAGAGGAGTTGAGGAACGAGGCGATTTGTCACGCGGCCACGTCGACTGTATCGTTAGTGTTGACAGGGAACGTTGCAACGAAAGACCAAGGAATGGTTGATTGCGAATTCCTACGAAGCCCCGCTGACAAGGATGCCGGCGGGGCTTCGTCATGCCTGGCGTTCAAGCAGGCCATCCGTTTCTAAACACAAAACCAGCACATAGAGATATTTGCGGCACCATGACCAAGCCATGTGTGACAAGTTCCGAACCACCTGCCAGTCGGGCGGTTGCGGGGTTATCCGGAGCGTTTTGTTTAGGCCGGAACGGAATGCAAGGACGACCATTCCATCCTACGTTTGCCCCTCCACCCAATACTACGAACCACCGGGCACGCGCTCGTCGCAGCGCGATCTACCGGGAAGCAAGGCGACTTATAGGCCTCCCGGCACAAGATTCCCGAGCCCGAAGACTCATCCTCTTTCTTGTCGTTTGCCGAAGTATCTCAAGCACGATAAGGCGCAGAAGCCCTGATATCAGAATCCAGGGAGAACAGCGTTCAAAAATCAAGCGATCACTTGTCAACGCAGCTTAGCTCAAACCATTCCGAACCAAGTACTTTGACCGTGAAGACCCTTCGGGCGAATCAGCGGCCGCCGTGTGGAGACACCTATCATTTGAATGGCTTTTCAGCCAACAAGACAGACCTCCATGCATCGTTGTTGCACTTCAGCATTATCTTTGCCAAACGGCATCTCTAAGGGCGATCTTTGGACAGCAATGACGTAGGCAAGCGTCACGAGACATCGCGCACCAAGCGCCCAAGCGAACCCATCCAGCGGGAAGATCACCCTGCCTTACCGGTGACATGCAATCAGCTCTTAGCACCAAATTCATTGATGTTCAGTGAAAAGCCTTTCCCGTCTGTCGCCACTAACCCGATTGCTTGCTCATATTTGTAAACGATATCTTCGAGCACAACCGTACGATCGATTAAGTTAACAATGTAGCCGGATTCTGATAGATCGATCACCGTCACGCGCTTTTCAGCCTTCTTGGTGAACACGCCGGTTTTCTGGTCATAAACAAACACGTATCCCTCGATACGACATACCGCACTCTCCGTCGCAAGCACCTCTCCGACAAAATGACGACGACCAGAGTTCTCGTACAAAGCCCTGTAAATAACGTGAACATATTCACCGATTTCAACTATCATTGTGTTTCCTCGCCAATCTACCGAACGCTTTTCGCACCCAGATGGCGTGGCTCTCATTCTGATGATCCAGCACGCTTGTATGCCTTCTCACCTGCGATTGCATTGACCGTACCCCTGAGAGTGAGCCACGTTTGATGTGGGAGTCTGAGCATATCAGGCCACTTCCTGAGCGAACACGGCTGGTGGTTTCTTGCCCAGTGATCGGTGTGGCCCGATATCGTTGTAGTGGTCTCGCCAGGCATCGATCGTTTCGCGCGCGTCCTCCAAGCTAGCGAACCAATTCAGATCGAGACAGTAGTCTCGGAACTTGCCGTTGAAGCTCTCGACGAACGCGTTCTGGGTGGGCCTGCCGGGTTGAATGAAATGCGGCGTCACCTTGGCACGCTTCGCCCAAAAGAACATTGCCTTTGACGTGAACTCTGGGCCATTGTCGACAACGATGGTTTTCGGTAACGGCCTGCTCAGCTGATCAAGAGCACGAGCAACCCGGTGTCCGGAGATCGATGTGTCGACGATCTGCAGTACGCACTCTCGGGAGTAATCGTCGACGACGTTGAGGACGCGGAAGCGCCGCCCATTGGCTAGCTGATCCGAGACGAAATCCATCGACCAGCGCTGATTAACCTTGTCTGGTACCAGCATCGGCACACGCGGCCTCGTCAGCTTCTTACGGCGCTTGGTGCGCACCTGCAGCCCTTCTTCGCGGTAGATCCGGTAGGTCCGTTTGTGATTCATCACGTGACCGGCGGCCCTCAGCATGTCATGCAGCGTCGGGTAACCATAGCGAGGGTATTGCTCGGCCAACATCTTGAGCCTCTCGCGCAGGCCCGTATCATCGCAACCTTTCAGCGGCGACCAGATGGCAGAACGGCTAAAACCGACGACACGGCAAGCACGACGTTCACTGAAACGGCGATCCTTGAGGTGTTCTACGGCCCGTCGCCGTTGCGCAGCCGTCACCACTTTCCCTCCACCAACTCCTTGAGCGCGGCTTTGTCGAGCTCAGCCTCAGCCAGCAGGCGCTTGAGCTTGGCATTCTCCTGCTCAAGGTCCCGCAGCCGCTTGGCTTCCGAGACCTCCATGCCGCCGTACTTCGATTTCCAGCGGTAGATCGTGTTCTCCACGATCCCGTGGCGACGGGCCAGGTCTGGCACTGAGGCTCCGGCCTGGTGCTCCTTGAGGATCGAGATAATCTGTTCTTCTGTGTAGCGCTTGCGCTTCATCTTGGGACCTCCTTGGGGTCAAAATACAAGGAAATCCCACACCACGCATGGCTCGGATTACGGGGGTACGGTCAACACCGATCTCATTTCGCTATCGAGCGGCGCGCTTCGATGAGGACTAGCACTGCACCGGCAATTCCGCCGCTGCGCTCGGCCGAGTGCGCCGTAGTTTCCGCAACTGCCTTGATTGCAAGAAACACAATTTTCTTCTGCACCTAACGCCCAGTTAAGCGGCGGCCAGTGCGGAGCGCCGTTTGCGCAACGATGGCGAAGCCATGCGCAAAACGGCGCGGAGTGCTGGGCGTCCGAGTGAGCGCAGCGAACGGCTTGAACGACTTGTTAGGTGTTGCCTCATAGTCGGATGTGCCTTGACACCTTAGCTTGAAGCAACCGAATCAGCTCTGGCTGCATTCGCTCGTAGTTATCGGGAATATCAAGAACCACCAGTTTCTTGCCCTTCAGCAACTCTTTGTACTTCTTCGACACCTTATTTCGATGAGCCTTTTCCATTACCAAAACGATATCTGCCCATTCAACCGAATCGCCACTTAGTGGTGTTTCTGCGTCTGCATTTGTTCCAGCGGACAGAGCTTTGATGCCGTCATATTTTGAGAACACTTCTTCCGCCGTAGGGCTACGTAACCGGCACTCGCTACAGACAAACAGAAGATGTTGCATTTTCCCTTTATTCACCTAACGCCAGGTTAAGCGGCAGTCAGCACGGAGCGCTTGCTCGGGCAAAATGGCGTAGCCATGCCTGAGCAAGTGCGGAGTGCTGAATGTCCGAGTGAGCATAGCGAACGGCTTGAACGACTTGTTAGGTATCGCTCTCCCTGTACTCACTGATCACCTCTATAAGCCCCACAATATTTTTGTTCAGTTCTTCAAGCTCTTCTGCAGGAACCCACCATTCTGTGTGGTGCGACGCTCCAACTTGTTCGATGCTGTACCGATCCATGAAAGCCTTGCGTACTTCGAAACGAGTTACGTAACCCACTTTGCTATCCGCCATGTTCCATTTTGTTGCAATTTCTTTTGCGTACCGCTCATTCGTTACCGGATAGAAGATAGGCTGCTCGGGAAGCCTGGGCGGCCATTTTCGATACCCGCTATCCGATACGAGCTTCAACTCCTCAGGACCTGTGGGACGGTACAGGGTAATAGTTTCCTCGCTCATTCTTCTTCCTTATTCTTGTTTTGCCTAACGCTCAGTTAAGCGGCGCTTTGCGCGGAGCGCCAGCTGCGCAACAATGCCGAAGGCATGCGCAGCGGGTACGGAGTGCAAAGCGTCCGAGCGAGCATAGCGAGCGGCTTGAACGACTTGTTATGCATTTTTCGCCGCATGAACGAGCAGCGAATCTGTGTAAGAGTACCCGTAGCCGTACCCAAAGCCAGCACCACCCTCCACCGCTTCGGTGCTGCCTAAAATCCGGGGCGAACTACGTATACCTTCAGCTTGGTACTGGTAGTGATACGCCCCTGATGTGAGTGGCGTTATGGACTTCACTGCGTACCCATCGTGATTCAATGAGCTAACCGCTTTCTGTAGATCGTTGGCCAACCTTTCGCCATCTATCTCGCAATCAGACCAACCAGTTTGCTGCCACCTTTTTTCTTTTCGCGTTACTTCCTTATCGCCACCAAATAGCCCCTTCTTTGTTTCTCCAGTGGGCACTTTTACCGTGACCTCCTTTCCGACCGGTAGAAAATAGGCTTTTACGTAGATGATTTTTTCCATTTCGCATTTCCTTATCGAATTGATTTGCATAACGCCCAGTTAAGCGGCGCTCTGCGCGGAGCGCCTGTTGCGCAACGATGCCGAAGGCATGCGCAGCAGGTGCGGAGTGCAAAGCGTCCGAGCGAGCTTAGCGAGCGGCTTGAACGCCTTGTTAGATGCCGCGAATTCATATAGTAACTGCAACGCTCCCAGAAATAAGCGAGGTGACCTGGGATACTGACTGCTTCTCTGAACCGGCAAGTAAAGGGAATCAGCCATGATGTATCACCAGCTCACCTCTGGAGAGAGGTATATGCTCTCTGCGCTGCGTAAGCAAGGCCTGTCACAAGCGCACATTGCCCGACAGCTCGGCAGATCGCCCAGCACCATCTCCCGAGAACTGCGGCGTAATGCTTGTCCCAACGATGGACATTACCGGCCTTTCAGGGCCGATGGCCGAAGCCGCCATCGCCGCTCGCACTCTCGACGCAACACCCAGTTCAATGCCGACCACTTCGCCATTGTTCATCGCTACCTGTGCCAGCGCTGGAGTCCTGAACAAATTGCCGGCTTCCTGCGCCGTCACTGCATCCTCTTGATCAGCCACGAAACCATCTATAAGCACATCTGGGCCAACAGGGCCGCGGGTGGCACGCTGTACCGACACCTTCGCGGCGCTTCTAAGCACCGACGTAAGCGCTACCGTGCCTACGATAGCCGCGGTCGCCTGGCGGGCAAACGCCACATCAGTGAACGACCGGCTAGCGTCGAGGCAAGGCGCACCATCGGTCACTGGGAGATCGATACCGTCATGGGTCACGACACCAAGGATTGCATCGTTACCCTGGTCGAGCGCAAAACCGGCTACCTCATCATCGGCAAACTCAAAGACCGGACCAAAGAGGCCTTGAACCGCTGTGTAATACCCCTCATCGATGCGCACGGCTACCACATGAAAACCATCACCGCCGATAACGGTACTGAATTCCACGGTTACCGCGATATCGAGAAGACAACAGGCGTCCGTTTCTACTTTGCAACACCTCACCACTCTTGGGAGCGCGGCACCAATGAAAACACCAACGGCCTCATTCGCCAGTATCTACCGAAGCAAACCAGCATGGCCGGTCTCACTCAGCAGCAGTGCAACGACATCGCCTTGCAAATCAACGCTAGACCGAGAAAACGACATGGCTATCGCACCCCGGAGGAACTTTTCGATGGCATCGCCTGATCGTTGCACTTTAAACTTGATACTAGGTGCCCTACACTGTTGACACATAGTAGATTGCCATTTTCCTATTAGCGAACACCACAAGATAGTGCTCTCGACCATTAGCCCCCACCCCTAGGTAGTAGAGTGCGGAGCTGCCGACTTGTAGTTTCAGGTTTTCAAATTTTCTTGCCAGGTACTCAGGGACGTGTGACATGCCATCAGCTTCTGCATCGTAAGGCCCCAACTGCAATCTCTCCAACCACAACTGCGCTTCATTGATGCTGATATCTAACAGCCACGAATATTCAGATTTGAAAAGGTTATCGACAACCTTCGAATCGAAATCAAGGACTTCGATACTCAGCGCTGGCTCGCCAAAAGCGAGTTCGCTAAAACGCGGACTCGCGAAATAGTAAGCGACCAACGCTGCGAGCGCAGCTGCGATGAAAACGTTTTTAAGCACGGGGCCCTGTTTCACCGTATAGCATCTAACGCCAAGGTAAGCGGCATTCAGCATGGAGTGCTTGCTCGGGGGAAAATGGCGAAGCCAAACCCGAGCAAGTGCGGAGTGCTGAATGTCCGAGTGAGCGTAGCGAACGGCTTGACCAACTTGTTAGCCTTCTACGGGAACTCGCGAGAGAACGCGGGCAAACCTAGCTTTTGCGACAATGCTTCAAACTCCTCGGCCGTAAACGGCCCTTCGGTAATCTCTTGGCCATTGAGCTTCGCTCCATCATTGAACTTTGCGATGTAGTAGTACAAAGTTGTTTTTGCGCCTGGGCTTTGTTGTTTTGCAACTACGTACCTATCATTACTCCCAACCGCTATGATCTCAGGATCTACTCGACCAAGTAGGCCACCATCTCCCAGGCTGAAAAAGAGCGATCTGTTGCTTTCGACGTCAATCCACACTACCTCATAGGGCGGATCACTCCATTCGGTACTACTTTCGCAGGCAGATAACGCCAAAGCTGCAATCAACGCCAAATACTTCATGTCCGTTCTTCAGGCTAACGCCCAGTTAAGCGGCGCTTTGCGCGGAGCGCTTGCTGCGCAACAATGCCGAAGGCATGCGCAGCAGGTGCGGAGTGCAAAGCGTCCGAGCGAGCATAGCGAGCGGCTTGAACGCCTTGTTAGGCGCGTACCGGATTCTTCGCTTCACCTCAGCCCTCTGACACTTTGTAGTTTCTTCGCACATTCACAGCAACTCTCCCCCAGCGAGAAGCCCTTACCCTATCCTGATGCACCTCGAAAGCTTGCCTGCTCGTAAACTCTTCGTAGACGCGAAACCGCGAGCTATTTTCTGCATCTCTATCCACCCGAAACACGAGGCAGCCTTCTTCTCTTCGCGTTAACTCGATGTGTTTCGGCAGCTCATTAAGTACTTCTTCTAGATCGTTCTCCGGTACATCGATAATTCCCTCTAATACGACCTTTGCCATGACCTGACCTCTATGAACGCCTAACGCCCAGTTAAGCGGCGTTTAGCACGGAGCGCCTGCTCGGGAAACGATGGCGAAGCCATACCCGAGCAGGTGCGGAGTGCTGAACGTCCGAGTGAGCGTTAGCGAGCGGCTTGACCGACTTGTTAGATGCTTTTGGAAATGCGTTAACTCGGAAGCCAAAAAGCGTTTGCTGCTCGGAGCACAACGAATGCTCGCATGCTTGGCATTGAGCACGGCCGCGAAATGGCCGCGCTCGACGATTGGCACTGACGTTCCTATTGGCACAGCGAAACAACCTCCATATTCAAAATCTCGCAAGCGCTCGCTAATTATGGGCCACGGGCTATCAGCATACACCGCAACCACGTACCGCGAATAATCGCTGACCGACAAAGAAAGCGGCCTCGAATCGCTCACTTTAGCCGCTACTGCGGGATAACGAAACTCGCTCGCTACACAGCAGCCAATTTACTGGCACGGGCTTGCCAGCATTCATTTTCTTTTGCGCGCATCTAACGCCTAGGTAAGCGGCATTCAGTACGGAGCGCTTGCTCGGGAAACAATGGCGAAGCCATGCCCGAGCAGGTGCGGAGTACTGAATGTCCGAGCGAGCCGCAGGCGAGCGGCTTGACCGACTTGTTATAACCAAACATCTTTGGCTTCCAGCGCCATGAATTCTTGCCATACCTCATTGGGCTTCCATTCCTCCAGCACGACTTTTCTCGCTTCTTCTTCATCCATGCGCCGGACCAATCGAAAATATTGATACAGGAAGGCGGACACCCGGTAGTTCACGACACAGTGAACCCAACATTTTCTTGACTCGAATGCCTGCATAAGAGCGAAAAATGATCTCAGATGCTCGACGGTAGGCGCTTCGAACGGTACGGCGAGGTGTACGTATGCCATTTTTCTGGCCGTTACTATGTAGCCCTCTTCGGGTATCGCGTTTTCTGAGTTCGGCATCGCAAGATTGATGACCACTTCGAAACCTGCTACAGCAACTTCTTTGAACTGCATTTCGTGGGGCTGGCCAGACGATGCCAATCGTTCCGATATCTCTCTGTAGTTTGTTATCTCTTCGAGACTCATTGGTTATAACGCCCAGTTAAGCGGCGGCCAGCATGGAGCGCCGTTTGCGTGAAGATGGCGAAGCCACACGCAACACGGCGTGGAGTGCTGGGCGTCCGAGCGAGGATAGCGAGCGGCTTGAACGCCTTGTTAGCGCAAATACGCAGAAACAGCATAATTTTCTCCGTTCTTTGAAAACACCCTAGGCGTTTTCAAACCCTCTCCGTTCCAGGTGTAGCCATTGTAGGTGTACTCGTATCGGCTAATAGCACGACCCGCATAATCGAAGCTAACCTCGCATCTCCAATCCCAGTACCCACCGAGCCATTTCGCTCCTTCGACTCCGTGTTGCGTGAGCGCGGAAGGCGCTGGCGGCTTATGTTCCAGAGGGCAATCCCATTTTGGGCTATATGCCCAATACACGTAGGCCCCGACATTCTCATGATAGGCATCTATCCATTTATCAGACACAAATGGATCGAGGGCTTTGATTGCGGCTACCTGCTCCTCAGTAGGCTTAAGCACAAACAATTTCTCATTCGCCACTGATACCGTAGTAATAACGCCGGGCTTCAATTCTGGTAACTCGATTAAGATGATTGATTCGTTCTCCGCTCTGTCCGACAGACGCAAAGCAGCAGAAAAAACGTAGGCCACATACACGAAGCCAACGAGCACCATCCCGCCAACGGCTATGGATAAAAATTTCCTTCGTTTCATTGAGAAGCGCTAACGCCCAGTTAAGCGGCGCTTTGCGCGGAGCGCCCGCTGCGCAACGATGCCGAAGGCATGCGCAGCAGGTGCGGAGTGCAAAGCGTCCGAGCGAGCATAGCGAGCGGCTTGAACGCCTTGTTAGGCATTTTTCGAAACCTCCAAGTTGGTGATGTCGGGCACCTGCCTTATACACCGTTCGATAAGGGCCAAGAGACGATCTCCTTCCGCCACCTTGTTTCGACCAAAAAACGAATGGAAGAACGAGCCCGATTTTTCAAGCTGGATCATAACCTCGGGTTTAGCAGTGACACTTTTACATGGTGTAGCACTGAAGCCAATTAGGTACTTTTCTCCATCAAGCGTTGCATCCACGTACCAACCCAATCTTCCGGTTCGACCCCTGCTACTTCTGCACCAGCATTCTTCAGCCGAGCCGCAAGCCATTCTCCGACAGACTTACCCTGAATCGGATTGATTGGGTTTTCTTCTTCTGATTCGAAATCGAAATGGTTCGATTCGAACGAAATCAGATATTTCATTTCTTATGCCTAACGCCCAGGTAAGCGGCGTTTGGTGCGGAGCGGGCGCTGCGTAAACATGGCGAAGCCATGCGCAAGCGGCCGCGGAGTACCAAACGTCCGAGTGAGCATAGCGAACGGCTTGACCGCCTTGTTATGCCCACCTATAGTACCAATTATTGGTACCCATTGAGGATTTACCCAATGAGCAAGAACACCAGCATCACCCTCGGCGAACATTTTGACTCCTTCATTTCCGCGCAATTGGAAAGCGGCCGCTATGCCTCTACCAGCGAGGTTGTTCGAGCCGGACTGCGCTTGCTCGAGGAGGAAGAAACCAAGCTTTCCACCCTTCGAAAGATGCTTGATGAAGGCGAAGCAAGCGACTTTGTCGATTACTCGCTCAGCGGCCTCATTGAGGAATTGGATAGTGAAAATCATTGATGCCTCGATTTAGGATCAAGGCCGCAGCCCGAGCCGACTTGAAAGGCATTGCAATATTCACAGAAAGCAGCTGGGGCCACGAGCAGCGAAACAACTACCTGACCGAACTCGATCAAGCGTTTCATCGTTTGGCGGAAAATTCGGAACTCGGCCAACCCTGTGACCATATTCGCTCGGGCTATCGAGTACTCCCTGTAGGTAGCCATCTTAACTTCTACAAACTTGGCTCCGACCGAAGCCCTGAAATTATTCGCGTACTACATAAACGCATGAATGTTTCAGCACGTCTTTTGAAGGCATAACGCCAAGTTAAGCGGCGGCCAGTGCGGAGCGCCGTTTGCGCAACAATGGCGAAGCCATGTGTCCACCCCCCGATTACTGAGACAGTCGTAAGCTGGAGTTTTCGAGTTTTCGTCGGTACACGCTGGGCGGTAGATCGCCCAAACTCTCATGTGGTCGCTCGTCGTTGTAATCGAGTCGCCAATGCCAAGCCATTTCCCGGACCTGGCTCAGGCTTTCGAACAGGTAAGCGTCGAGAAACTCACGCCGCATAGATCCGTTGAACCGCTCGGCAAAACCGTTCTGCTGCGGCTTGCCTTTCTCGATGTAGGCCAGATCGATGTTGTTGTCTTCGCACCAAGTGGCAAAGGCATCCGAGATCAGTTCCGGACCGTTATCCAGGCGTATCTGCTGGGGCAGACCGCGCTCGTCCTTCAGTTGCTCTAGCACCCGGATCACCCGTTCGGCCGGCAGCGAACTGTCCACCTCGATCGCCAAGCACTCGCGGGTGCCCTCATCGATCACGTTTAACGTCCGGAAACGCTTGCCGCAGTACAGCGTGTCATGCATGAAATCCAACGCCCATTGACTATTCACGGCGGCGTCGACTTGCAGCGGTCGGGGCTCGCGCTTCGGCAGCTTGCGTTTGGCCCGCCTGGGAAGATTCAGGCCCAGCCGGCAATACACGCGATAAACCCGCTTGTCGTCTGATCTCGGTCAACCCCAGTATCGCCAGAATCAGTTCCTTCGAGCTCGTTGTCGTCTCCGAGGTCAGGTGTGCCTGCCTCAACATGGTGCCAGATGTCGCTTGGGCCTACCTATGTGATTGACGTAGTCCGATCACTGTCGGCTATTAAGCGCGTCTCGGAATGACCCAGGCGACGAACTCGGGAACTGTTTCTTTACCTCATCTAAGCAGCGATCGGTTCGCCAAGCGCGCAATCGAATGACGTGCCGTCGATCCACATCCGATGCATCACAACAGCCAACCGCCTGGCCAGCGCGACCTTGGCCTTCTTGACGCCGATTCTGCGTCTCAGCTGATTTGCCCATACCTGTAGCGGCGATGTCGTCTCGCTCCGCGTCATCATGACATGCGCAGCTTCGAAAAGTTGGGTACGCGCCATTCGGTCACCGCATTTTGAGATATGACCTGCACGATCCACCTCTCCGGATTGGTAGCGTCGCGGTGTGAGGCCGAGATAAGGGCCAACATCAGCGGAGCGCATGAATCGGTTAGGATCATCTATCGCCGTCATGAACGCCAGCGCGGTCAATACGCCCACGCCCGGGATCGTCATCAATCGCTGACAGATATCGCTTTCCTTGGCCATTTGGTCAACCGCACGATTGTAGAAACGGAGTTGAGCGGTTAACGATCGCCAGATCTCAAGCAGCGAACCAATGACAGGCTCCAAGCTCTCGTCCGACTCAATAGCTTGGTGGACCGCGTGTTCGAATCGGCTGCCTTTCCCAGCTGGCAAAACAATCCCAAATGTCTTCAACACGCCGCGGATCTGCGAGTACAACGCAGACCGCATCGAAACAACACGCTTTCTCGCTGTCAGCACGAGCCGGATGCGATGCGTATCCAGACTCTTCACGTCGACGGCTCGAAACCACCCTGCACGGACGACCTGCGCCAGAGCGTACGCATCATTGCGATCTGTCTTGTTGACCTGAAGCGCAATCGCAGCGTGCACATGCCGCGCATGCAAACAGACTACCGGCAAACCCGCCGCTTTCAGTGTATGCCAGTGCCAAACTGCCAGTGGCCCAGTCTCCAGTCCAACTCGGAGTGCACCAGAGGCTTGTTTCTTGACAGACGCAATGATGTCTTCTGGATGACTACGGCAGCATCCTTCCCAAACAATTGCGCCTGCATCGTCAATAACGCAAATTGACGTCGCTTTCTGAGAGACGTCCAATCCTACGTAGGTAATAGCCATCGCTTCGTCCTCCGCTTACTGTCCCATCGGTCAGTATTGCAGGGCTGAAGCGATTACAGCATGTGATTGAACTCATGTCCCTGCCGCCGGATGCGTGCATAGCATTTCCAGAATCCGGCACGCGGCGCCTTCTTCAGTACCGCGTTGATGGCGTCAATGACAGCAGAGTCAGCCTCTCGCCAATCCTTTGGCTTACGGTAGTAGCTGGCCCGACTTAAGCCGATCATGCAGCACGCTCTGGCGATCGAGAGACCGGTTTCAACCAGCTCCACTGCCACTGCGCGCTTCTCTGCTGTCACCAACCCTTTTTTACGATCAGATCCTTGACCGCCTGAAGCTCCAGGCTTTGATCCGCATACATCCGTTTGAGTCGAGCATTCTCGTCTTCCAGCTCCTTAAGGCGTTTGATCTCTGCCGCTTCCATGCCGCCGTACTTCTTCTTCCAGTTGTAGTAGGTCGCCGAGCTGATCCCGTGCTTGCGGCACAGATCCTCAACCTTCATGCCCGCATCCGCTTCTTTGAGCATCGATACGATCTGTGTCTCGGTAAATCGTGATTTCTTCATGGTCGTCTCCTGAGCCAATAATCTCAGAAAACTCCAACCCCGCGTGTCTCAGATTAGGGGAAGTCGACAGGTGCAGCTCCCTCAAGTTCTAAAGACGCGCCATTTTGGTAGATCGGCTCCCGCTGCTGCAAAAATCGCAGCTTATTTGCGGCATTCTCGAACTCTCTTCTAGCGCGCCGAAGCTCTTCTTTGTTGTTATCTTCGCTCATTCAGTTTTTACGCCTAACGCCAGGTTAAGCGGCGGCCAGCACGGAGCGCCGTTTGCGCGAACATGGCGAAGCCACGCGCAATAAGGTGCGGAGTGCTGGGCGTCCGAGCGAGCGCAGCGAACGGCTTGAACGCCTTGTTATGCGCTTTCAATTGCCAGTTCTTTCCAACGTGAAGATGACACCTGGAGAATGCCCAACCACAGTACGATAACGTATTAAATTGGGCGACGTTCCAAGCAACTGGTACACCTTGAACTCAGCGCCATTCTCTCGCCCAGCATCCTCAACCTCTGGATCATTGCGCGTAATGTAAACTGTGCCATCGCAATACCAATCTCGAACGACCTTCGGTGCTTCTTGAATAGTGCCATCTTCGTTCTTGATAGTAATATGCAACTCCAATTTTCCATTGGGCCGATAGACAGCCGTTTGGATGTTTGTGTAGTTGCCATAAGGATTAAACGTTTCGCTCTTCCATTCGCCCAGAAAGTGCGAACAATTATTGGTGATTGGTATTGCGCCGGACTGAATCCGACCGCCCGGCGCGGAAATAGCGGGCCACACTCCGGCAAGGCTGAGCGAAACCGCAATTACTAGAAATTTCATATTCTTCCTTTTACGCATAACGCCCAGTTAAGCGGCGCTTTGCTCGGAGCGGGCGCTGCGCAAAAATGGCGTAGCCATGCGCAAGCGCCTGCGGAGTACCAAACGTCCGAGTGAGCATAGCGAACGGCTTGAACGACTTGTTATGTGTTTCACTCGAACACGCATTGCCACCCGCCATTTTCTTCTACCTGCAATTCGGTTACGGACAGCCAACCCTTTCTCGTGTGAATACGAACTGGCAGCAGCAAAAACCTTCTTACGACGTTTGCCACGTACTCCGCTAATTCGGCCGAGCTTTCCCCTTCGTAGAACTCGACTGATTCCGAAAATTTTTCGTCACCGGGCCCGACGAAATCGAAAAACACTTCCATTAACGGATATGGCCAAGTTACGGTGACTTCCTTCCCAGGAATTTTAGCAACTAGCTCGTACGCTGCTTCAACCCACGTGATTCTTGGCGCGAACTCAGATATTGCCACCATTAGTTCTTTTTCCAGGCTGAGGTCGCGATCCATCACTTTCTACACATAACGCCCAGGTAAGCGGCGTTTGGTGCGGAGCGACTGTTGCGCAAATATGGCGAATCCATGCGCAAAACGGTGCGGAGTACCAAACGTCCGAGTGAGCGTAAGCGAGCGGCTTGACCGACTTGTTAGATGCTTTTTGAAATGCGTTAACTCGGAGGCCAAAAAGGGGGTAATGCACGGAGCAAACAGAGTGAGCGCTTCCCTGCCATTGGGCACGGCCTCGAACTTACCGTGCGTAACGATTTGCACTGACTCTCCTAGTAGCACGGCGAAACAACCTCCATATCTCAATACGCCCGATTGCTCGCTAATTATGGGCCACGGGCCATCAAGCACCACCGCCACCACGTACCGCGAATAATCGCCGACCACCAAAGAAAGTGGCCTCGAAAAACTCACTTTAGCCGCTACAGCGGGACCACGAAACCTGTACTTTGCGCAGCAAGACTTTTATTCCTTCACGCTCGCCAACTTTCATTTCCTTTTGCGCGCATCTAACGCCCAGGTAAGCGGCGGCCAGTGCGGAGCGCCGTTTGCGTAACGATGGCGAAGCCATACGCAAAAAGGCGCGGAGTACGGGACGTCCGAGTGAGCGCAGCGAACGGCTTGACCGACTTGTTAGGTGCCTGCGCAGAATTCACTGAGACCCTCGCTGAAACGTAAGTATTCAAATTTTGCTCGCTCTAATTCTTCCTTGAGCGCGCTACTGGCGAAAAGGTATTGCTTACCCATTATCGCTAGCTGTTCACCATGAGCTTGGACTTCATCGAACTTTTCAAACTCGATTTCGGAACCAATACAGATTTCCGCATGTGTATCGAACTCTTCATTTGTTGTACGCCGATACAGGGTTGCCGGACGGATTTCGATTTCTTGCAATCGGCGGCTCACTAAATACTTCGCCAAGGCTCGATCTGCCAAGACATACCCATACCCGATCATTAATGGTGCGGTTCTTCCGTGTGCAGTGAACTGGTAGCGACCATCTGCCAATTGGAACAGATTATCCGACTCCGCTTCACAAGTAACATGAAACCACTGCGCCATTCCAAGCACCTAACGCCCAGTTAAGCGGCGTTTGGTGCGGAGCGCCTTTTGCGCAAATATGGCGGAGCCATGCGCAACAAGGCGCGGAGTACCAAACGTCCGAGCGAGCATAGCGAGCGGCTTGAACGGTTTGTTATGCGCCAGTGAGCTTTTCATGAATCGCTCGAAAGATCTGCATTTCGATTTCCTCCAATTTGTTCGCCTGGCCAGAGAGATTTCGCACGGTGTTCAGCGAACCCCAGGTTTCTAGCACATGCACTTTTCTGCTCAGTACCCGAGCCGAATCACCTGAGCGACGGATAGTTGCGCTGATTTCGTACTCATACAGGTTTTCGGCTGGAATTACACCCATAAAGAAAATCATGCCTGGACTGACATCACGGAGATAAGCCGTACGGCGAACTTCGACCACAATTCCGGTATCACCAGCCTCCGTCTGTTCTTGCAACATCGGGCAGCTATTCCACGGATGGAACTGACCACTTCCTATACGTTCCCAGCATTCATACTTTGGTGGACCAACGTTTTTCTCTTGAGCCCACTCAGTAAAAGCGCTTTCATCGACCAACGCATAGCGTGTAGAGCAGCCGCCCATGAGCAGAGCGATAAGAGCAAGTGGTATTAATGGATTATTACGCATAACGCCAGGTTAAGGGGCGTTCAACACTCCGCACCCGCTTGGGCATGGCTTCGCCATTTTCGCCCAAGCAGGCGCTCCGCGTTGAACGTCCCAGTGAGCGTAGCGAGCGGCTTGAACGCCTTGTTAGCGCTGCATGCCACGGGACATCTTTCCTCGGCCGAAAACTGAGAACACTTTTGGCCCAGCAACTTCTCCTCGCCAATTGTTCACCGTGCGCATAATTGATAGCTCTGCTTCATCTTTTGATGTGCGATCAATATTCACCATCCATTTCTCAACCCACAATGGCGACCTACGAATATGCAGGAACATAGAAAAGACATGCCGATGTATGACATGAATCGATTCGCCTACCTTCACCCACTCGGCACCAGGACTTCGGATGTAGAATTCTGCAGTATCGCCCCGAATTACAAGCTTAATCGCCGGGGAAATCTCTGTTGTTTCGGTACCGCTAGGGACGGTTTCGTCGGCATGAATGATTCGGTAGCTCCCTTGCCATTCACCATCCATTGGGCCCCATGCATCAACGCGTGCTAAATCGCTTTCAAAGCCCACCAAGGGATCTGCTGCCAATTCCGACCAAACGGTCGGCGCGTGAAACGCGAGGAATGCACTAAAGGCCAGCGCCATGAGATTTCTCTTAACTTCCATATTTCCTTCTTTTGGCGCTAACGCCGTGTTAAGGGGCGACCGGCGAAGCCGGGCGTCCCAGTGAGGAGCAAAGCGACGAGCGGCTTGAACGCCTTGTTAGCCGTGAACTTTGCACGAGCAAACAAGAAGCCTGCTTTGCATTGCGCCCCACAAAACCTTTGCCCGAAATTTACACTTTCTGAAGTAAAAGCCAACGCGGCAAATATTTGCGGACCAAAGGGTGTTCCCGCGGGCACCTTGGCCGACGATCCACGGTCTTTCTGCGTTGACCACCATCTTGCGGCTAAAGCTGACGCATTGCTTCTAGAAGTGAAATGATCACATTGGCCTGACTTCTTCAAAAAGCCACCTGCCCTGCTCATTTTTGTTGTTCTTTGAAGAAGCACTTCCCTTGCCTTAGCAAAATTAAAAAAGACCGTGGCTAACGCCCAGTTAAGCGGCGCTTCGCGCGGAGCGCCGGCTGCGCAACAATGCCGAAGGCATGCGCAGCGGGTGCGGAGTGCGAAGCGTCCGAGCGAGCGTAGCGAGCGGCTTGAACGACTTGTTAGGTGATTGGCGGAGTTGATTCCCACATGACGTCTCCTGAGGGCCAATGCTCGCCATTTTGATCAACAAAGACTCGATCACCATCTTTGTTAACCAGCTGGCTCGTGAGCCCTTCTGGAACCTCGAAGAAGAAATTATTCTGACCGTTATGGCGGGAGAAAAAGCATTTCACCGGGCACACCTCACCTGATTCAGTGAGTAGCCCGGTAATTGGTACCTTCGATGGACTGATAAGAGGGATTTCTGTGGCTTTCATCTTCTTTGCTAATACGTTTTCGTTTCTTTGGATAAGGCCTGATGCTGATTAAATTTCTGAGTGTGAGTTAGGCTGTATTCTTTCCTGCTGAGAGTTCGTTGCATTCATCGCAAACAAAATTCACATCTTCGCCCCAGTAACTAGCCTTATTGACTCGTGTGAAGCCAGGCGTCACCTCGGCAACTGTGGTTGCAGTATTGCCTTTTGCGAAAGCCCATCCATCTTCTTGCCAACAATGAGCTTCGCCCGTTTTCCCGCATTTTGGGCAATTCAAAGGAATCGTGAATCGATCTTTAGCCATTTTCGCTCCATATACTGATGAGTCTGTTCTTCACCTAACGCCCAGTTAAGCGGCGATCGGTTCGGAGCACCTTTTGCGCAACAATGGCGAAGCCATGCGCAATAAGGTGCGGAGTACCGAGCGTCCGAGCGAGCATAGCGAGCGGCTTAAACGACTTGTTATGCCGCATCGTTCTTGGGAACTGCGCTAACGGCACAGAAAACATCGAATGCTATCTCGACGGAACGACTATGGGCACCGCATATCCATATGGTGCCACCTGCTTTCTGAGTTCGCTTGAGGCCACTATTTCCTTTGTTTCAGAATTCATGATACTCAGCGTTACTGTTTCGAGCCCATTTTCCAGAACGGGTTCATAGGTAGCCCCGCTTTCCGCAACAAACTCAATGCCCCCATAAGCACGAAGGACTCCAGTCGCCTCCGCACCCACAAACATGCTGACTTTTCCAGGGCGTAGACGATAGGTCCAGTTCGACATCTTCCAGTTCGGTCTCGGACCACCATCTATCTCGATCGGGACCAACTTTGCATTGGTATTGAAAATTGCGTGAGGCTCATCTTTTGAGGGCTCTTTGTATGCATTGGCTGCGCAACCTGCGAGAGTAAGAGCCAGGCATGATAGAAATAATATTTGTTTCATAAATCCTCTTTTAGCATAACGCCAAGGTAAGCGGCGTTTGGTACGGAGCGGGGGCTGCGCAAAAATGGCGAAGCCATGCGCAAGCGCACGCGGAGTACCAAACGTCCGAGTGAGCATAGCGAACGGCTTGACCGCCTTGTTATGCATTCTTCAACCTTTCGAACGCAGCTTCGGGAAACGGATACTTACCAAGGGTTCTTCCAGCAGCACCGCAATGCTTTTGCACCTCAGCAAGCATGGAGCGCACAGCACCAAGCAACTCCGCGACCGAAACTTCAAAAATTGCCAGCACTTCTTCCTGCGCTTGGCCTCCTAAAACCGCATAGGGGATGGCTACCCACACCAATTTGATTTCAACTCTACCATCGCCAAGAGGCGCCATTCCGAGAAGATGCTGACCGGGTTCATTCTCGAACGCGACTTTTGCTTCGCGGCCTTCTAAGACAGTTGAGCTAGTTACTTCGGCAAACTCTCCAAGGCTATCAATGGCATCTGTTCCTTCAAATTCCCACGAGCGTTCACCCACCATCATTCCGAAGTGAGCTACATTTTCCGACGATTTACTCCAAGTAAACGAAAGGCTCATTTTTATGCATAACGCCCAGTTAAGCGGCATTCAGCATGGAGCGCTTGTTCGGGGAACAATGCCGAAGGCATGCCCGAGCAAGTGCGGAGTGCTGAATGTCCGAGCGAGCATAGTGAGCGGCTTGAACGACTTGTTAGATAAATACTCGCTATCTACAGGCGTTGTTGCACCAACCTTTGCAGCTATCGTACTCAGGATCGCACACACTGGCAGGGTTATTTCTATCAAAGCACCTGTTTCTCTGCGCATAGCAATTATCCATACATTCTCCCCAATCGCAGGTTGGACCTCTGGCAATCCTAGTGGCTTCTAAACTTAATTCCTCGAGATTTGTATTAATCGACGCATCTCCTGCTGCGACAGTGGTGGCAAAGGATAAAAGTGCAGCGATCACAACTTTCTTCATCAAGACTCTCCATTTACTCGATGCTGGCCGGGCCACGGACCCGCTCTTCGGCTTCCACTGTGCCCAGCATGGTATTAAAAGGATTAGTCGAATCATATAGCTTCGTTATATTAAACGGGTCTACTCCTTTTGCGGTTTCTTTACGGATCAATTCCGATAGTTCCTTTCTCTCGACAACTCGAATTCTGTATAATTCGATGATGGCACTTTGACTATAACCGAGGTTTGATAGTTTTTCGCTAAGCGCTATCCAGTCTATCGCCTCATGTGTAGTTGTTGGAGCATTATCTTTGGACCAAGGAAAACTTCTACTCCCTCTATCGTGGATCCCGTTTCGATATTTTTCTCCCGCTATAGTGCCGGACGCAACCCCAAGAGAAAGAACGAAAAGAGATTTGCCCACGATAGGCATCAGGTTCTGCTGGGAATCAGGAAAATCGAATAAGTATTTGGCACCAACCACTGTGCCCACAAGGGCTAAAAAACCAGTAATAAATACGCCAATGACCGGGGTATTTGAAGAGCCCAGCAAAAACCCCAAAGTCAACGAAATTGACAAATATCCAATTAATAGCCACATAAACTGCTCCCTCGTTTGATATCAAGCTACTGTCTAACGCCCAGTTAAGCGGCGTTTGGTGCGGAGCGCCGTTTGCGCAAGTATGGCGAAGCCATGCGCAAAAAGGTGCGGAGTACCAAACGTCCGAGTGAGCTTAGCGAGCGGCTTGAACGCCTTGTTAGGCGCCACCGACTGCTGGAACCAACCTTCTGGTAGCCCGCAAGAAATCTCCGCTGCTGCGAATGCTACTGACACGAATAATGTGTTCTTCATTTGCCACATTCCTTGAAGCCTGCCTTCAATTTACCCTCAGCGTGAAATCTTCAATGCCGATATCTTGGAGGGGAACATTGGCTGACTCTGCGGCATCTCGCATAGCCGACAATACAAGAGAAAACGCAGCTGCACGTTGTTTCGCTGCCTCGGGATTGTGTTTTTCCCAAAACGCAAGATTGCTAGTTATTTCTTTCTTTAGCTCGATGCCGAATAGCCTAAGGCATTCTCGGTGCTCGTTCGGATCCCTTTTTCTCGACATTTTTCCTCCTTGTTTCGCCTAACGCCCAGTTAAGCGGCGGCCAGTACGGAGCACCGTTTGCGCAACAATGGCGAAGCCATGCGCAACACGGTGCGGAGTGCTGGGCGTCCGAGCGAGCATAGCGAGCGGCTTGAACGCCTTGTTAGCGCCTCGACCCAACTTAGCTAGCCCTGACCGCCACTTTTAGAGCCCACTCGGAAAACCCGAGAAAGTAGCCTGCCCCCTCCGCTTCTTCATCTTCGAATTCGTAGCCAAGCTCAAAATCACAAATCTCTGATTCAAAAATTCCGGGAATCGTGAGAAGTAGTCTAGGCTTCGGCATTGTTTCGGAGATCGCGCCAGCATTCTCAGAACGCATCTCCCCAAGCTTTGTGAAAATTGTTGGCCACAGTGCTTCATAACGGATAGCAAGATCTTCAACGATTTTCCGTTGATCGAAGTTTGGACCATCTTCACCGGCTCGGATGTAGAAGCGGAGAGTTTCCGTTCTCGAGCACGGAAACCTGAAAGGTATTTCCCCAATCCAAGCATCGATATACCTCTCGATTTTCCCTAGTTGCTCATCGTTCATTGCTTTTTAGCGCTAACGCCAGGTTAAGCGGCATTCAGCATGGAGCGCATGCTCGGGGAACAATGCCGAAGGCATGCCCGAGCAGGTGTGGAGTGCTGAATGTCCGAGCGAGCATAGCGAGCGGCTTGAACGCCTTGTTAGCTGTTGCTCGGGGTTTTGCATTTCAGACCAACCCATGTTCGTTCAGTGCTTCCGGCCAGAGCTTATCTCGGTTTTCTAGAAAATACTCTCTAAGTATCGAACTTGCCTCGGGCTTTCCTAGATCGTTGCTTTTAATGAGCGCAATGAGCCGATTAGAACTTTCTTTGCCAATAACACCGAGGTTTGATTGTTCTTCCGGCTCGCAGCAGCCATACCCATCGTAGGAAATGCGCAGAAGATACAGACAGCCTTTTTCGTCGACTCCGAAATCTGCGAACACGCTGTCATTCTGCATGGCCAAACAATATTGGCAAGGACGTGTTGGCATTGGGTGTTCCGAACGTATTTCCATGACCGATTTCTTTTACAGCTAACGCCCAGGTAAGCGGCGTTCAGCTCGGAGCGACTGATCGCGCAAAAATGGCGAAGCCATGCGCGAGCAGGCGCGGAGTGCTGAACGTCCGAGTGAGCCGCAGGCGAACGGCTTGACCGCCTTGTTAGGGCTGACTGATCGGCGGCCTGTAAGCAACTTTCTCATTCTCAACTACCAGCAGTTTTCGCTGCTTCATACGCTCAACCAGCGCCACCAACTGATCTTCTTCGAGCTTTTTTGCGAAAAGCGCATTAATCGTATTCTTGAGCGTTTGCACTTTCCGTGGCCTTGAGTGCCCGAGGGCGGAAAGCCTCTCGACGACCGCTTCGACTTTTTCATCGATGGTATTCGCGTTTGAAATACGAACCAGCGGTATTTCAGCAAGATCTTTTTCACGCTGTGCAAAGATCTTCTTTTCTCGCAGATGCCTGATGAGCGGATCAAAGCCCGTATCTCTTGAAATTATATGGAAATACGCATCCGGATCCTGCTCGGAGATTTGGCCCATATAGAAAGCAATGTGGAAATCTAGAGCATTCGGACCATTACCGCCGATCTTTACGTATTTTGCGCTGCTCCCAAGTTCCTGGATTGCGGACACAAGCTCAAAAGGTATCTTTGCCTGATTAGACCCAACGAATACGATGACCTTGAAATCATGGCCATCAAGTAGCGCGAAACTTTTTGGCTGAACATTCTCGTAATCAATCAGGACGTAGTTGTTCTTCAATGGCTCTGTCCCTTTTTAGCCCTAACGCCCAGTTAAGCGGCATTCAGCAGGGAGCGCTGGCTCGGGCAAAATGGCGTAGCCATGCCTGAGCCAGTGCGGAGTGCTGAATGTCCGAGTGAGCGTAGCGAACGGCTTGAACAACTTGTTAGGCATGCACTTTCACCTTTACGGATTTCGCCGTAATCGCAAGCACTCCACTTACCAGATAGATGTACGTGGTGCCTCCCTTCGTCGCTGGATGCCAGTATGCAATGTTGCCCGCGCTGCGATTTCTCTCTAGATCGATGAGATTGGCAACCTCGCTAACATTTTCAACGCCTTTAAACACGATCTTGGCTGGCACCCTTGTTTTCGAGTTTTCTGCCTCCGGATAGTAGGAAATGCTCAACTCGACTCTTCTTTTCGGGTAGTTAATTGATAGCCCATCCATAGTGGCATCATGAAGCTCGATTTCTTCTGCTTTCATTCCCTTGCCTAACGCCCAGTTAAGCGGCGCTTTGCGCGGAGCGCCTGCTGCGAAACAATGCCGAAGGCATGCGCAGCAGGCGCGGAGTGCAAAGCGTCCGAGCGAGCCCCGCGAGCGGCTTGAACGACTTGTTAGGCATTCTACGGACCGAAGCGTGTGACATCTTGAATGGTTCCACCCCACATACCAAGATGGCCCGTACCAAATCCATCAAACACACCGGAAACGAAACCTTTCTTTCCATCAAGCGACTCAAATCTTCTTTTTTGTTCATCGGTAAGCTTCACCCAAACTTCGTGTTCACCTGACAACACTCCATAGGCCTCGTATTTCACGGACAATTTCCCGTATACCTGGACTTTCTTTCCGTGATATCGCTCAGGAGTGATCACCAGCTGGGCAACAGTAACCTGACACTCACCTTCCCAACACTCCGTTCCCAATCTGCCATCCTTTGTGTACTTGTGGGCTTGGTTCGAAGAGCAAGCTGATAAGACGAGTGTCGCCGCGAGCGCCAAGTTCTTCATTTGCATGCCTAACGCCCAGTTAAGCGGCGTTTGGTTCGGAGCGCCTTTTGCGCAAGTATGGCGTAGCCATGCGCAACAAGGCGCGGAGTACCAAACGTCCGAGCGAGCTTAGCGAGCGGCTTGAACGACTTGTTATACGCTCAGCACCCTTCATCAAGAATCTCTCTCGCCAACTCAAGTATTTGCTCCTTCGCGGGGCTTTGCTTAACTTCAACGCTGGACTCATTTTCGAGCTTGTATTGTGCTACTGGGCACAGATATCGGTCGATATCTTCGATTAACAGAGAGTTCTGTAAGTAGCGATATTCACTCAATTTAATAAAGTGCGCATCGATATACCAGTTGAGCATACGTTTCGCTTTCTCCGTATCGCCCTCTTCCAACTGCTTCAGAACTTTAAAGTAAGCAAGTGCATAGGCAGCTTCATACTTCATTCGATCATTGGCTTCGATGTACACGGCAATGTAGCCGGTGGCGAGAAAGCCAACATACGCCATGAGGGTACCGAAAAGGAACCATGCCAACGGCTTGATTAATTTCTTCATGCTTTTTTTACGTATAACGCCCAGGTAAGCGGCGTTTGGTGGGGAGCGCCTTTTGCGCAAAAATAGCGAAGCCATGCGCAGAAAGGTGCGGAGTACCAAACGTCCGAGTGAGCGTATGCGAGCGGCTTGACCGACTTGTTAGATGCTTTTTGAAATGCGTTAACTCGGAGGCCAAAAAGAGGGGCTTGCGCGGGACACAATTAATGCGCGCACTCCCGGCATTGGGCACAGCCTCGAAATAACCGTGCGCGACGATTTGCACTGACGTTCCTACTGGCACAGCGAAACAACCTCCCTATCTCGAGCCTCGCAAGCGCTCGCTAATTAAGGGCCACGGGTTACCAACCTACACCACAACCACGTACCGCGAATAATCGCTGACCACCAAAGAAAGCGGCCTCGATAGCCCGCTTTAGCCGCTACTGCGGGACCACGAAACCTTCTTGCTGTAAAGCAGCCAATTTACTGGCACATGCTTGCCAGCAATCATTTTCTTAGGTGCGCATCTAACGCCCAGTTAAGCGGCGCTCAGCATGGAGCGCCGTTTGCGTGAAAATGGCGAAGCCGCACGCAACACGGTGCGGAGTGCTGAGCGTCCGAGCGAGCATAGCGAGCGGCTTGAACGACTTGTTATGCGCACTCGTGCGTGCCTATTCTTTAACGTAGATAGCGAAGTAGGTAATGGTGGGACTACCAATACTCAAGCAACCAGCTTGCTGAGCCTGAAAGACCGAATGCAGCTTATAGCCTGCATTGGCATGCGCCGTGAAATGGTTGCCCAGCTGACTAATAGCCTTGTTGGAAAATTCTGCCCCGATTGGTTCGATTTTGTATTCCATTTGGTGTTCTCCTTATACGCTACGGTAAATCTATACCGCCGGAACCGGGCCGGCAACGACGAAGCCTTTTGGCCGTGAGCCATACCCCTTTAAAGAAACCTCTTTTACGGAACGCGAGCTCCGAATAATGCGAGCAACTTGGCTCGAATACACAACGGCTGCCGAGCTTTGGCGAAATTCGCCGCCCATACCAGCGCAGCGATATGACCGTTAGCCGGAGCCAGAAAGGCCGACTCGGCACTGGTAAAGCCGCAATTTTCTCATCGCCGTCGGTTTTTCCGCGTAACAATCGTTCGATAGTTGGCAGCTGATGCGGCTCAACTTGGCAATCATAGGTGTTACCGCCTGCTTCGATTCGTTTTGCTATTTTCTCCATAGCGGATGTCCCTATTTACGCATAACGCCCAGTTAAGCGGCGGCCAGTGCGGAGCGCCGTTTGCGCAACAATGGCGAAGCCATGCGCAAAAAGGCGCGGAGTGCTGGGCGTCCGAGCGAGCTTAGCGAGCGGCTTGAACGACTTGTTAGGTGCGCTACGGCGTACGTTACCATGGGCGATGAAACGTCCTCTGTACTCATCAAATGGCACCTCTTCCAAGATTGCACACTGCTTTTTTCTGGCGTTTCCTCGCACTGACCTTCACTCCATGAGCCACTTGCGTACCGCGAACACGGCATCGCGAACCCCCATTTGAATACCGCACCGATCTCATTCCGCTATCGAGCGGCGCGCTTCGATGAAGGCCAGCACCGCACCAGAAATTCCGCCGCTGCGCTCGACCGAGGGCACCGTAGTTTCCGCAACCGCCACAATCGCTAGAAACACAATTTTCTTCTGCACCTAACGCCCAGTTAAGCGGCGGCCAGCGCGGAGTGCCGTTTGCGTGAAAATGGCGAAGCCACACGCAATAAGGTGCAGAGCACTGGGCGTGCGAGCGAGCATAGCGAGTGGCTTGAACGCCTTGTTAGGTTTCTCACGTTCCATACTCAAGGATGCTTTCTTACCTAGCTAGTGCACGCTGTACAGGCGAATTATCTCCGACACCGGCATATCTCGCCATTTGATCGCTTCTTCGGACTCTTCATATGAATGCGGAGGCAACACAGAAGATTGCGAGAACAGCGCTTTAAATACTGCCAATTTTGCCTCCCTCACTTTCTCAGCGGCTCGTTCCAATTTCGAATCATCAAAACCGTGGCTTAGAGCATGCTCCAATTCTTGCTCTCGCTTTTGCAAGAGGGATTTCTTCTTCTGATGATTCGCAATATACGCGGTCATTGGTTTACGGAAACCTAACGCCCAGTTAAGCGGCGGCCAGTGCGGAGCGCCGTTTGCGCAACAATGGCGAAGCCATGCGCAACACGGTGCGGAGTACTGGGCGTCCAAGTGAGCGCAGCGAACGGCTTGAACGACTTGTTAGGTGCGCAACAGAGCGCGTTACCATGGGCGATGAAATAGCCTCTGCACTCATCAAATGGCACCCCTGCCAAGTTCGCACACTGATTGTTTTTGGCGTTTCCTCGCACTGACCTTCACTCCATGAGCACCTTGCCTACCGCGAATACGGCTTCGCGAACCCCCATTTGAATACTGCACAGATCTCATTCCGCTATCGAGCGGCGTGCTGCGATGAAGACTAGCACTGCACCAGAAGTTTCGCCGCCGCGCTCAACTGAGAGCACCGTAGTTCCTACAACTGCCGCGATTGCTAGAAACACAATTTTCTTCTGCACCTAACGCCAGGTTAAGCGGCACCTAGCGCGGAGCGCATGCTGCGCCAAAATGCCGAAGGCAGGCGCAAGCAGGTGCGGAGTGCTAGGTGTCCGAGTGAGCGTAGCGAACGGCTTGAACGACTTGTTAGGCATTAGACCGCACCAAGTAAGACACCACCAAGAGCACGGGCGCCGCCAACATGCCTAGGTAGAAGTTAGCCGAGAAAAGCAAAGCTCGAACGTTACCCATCTTTGATACGCCACCTTCTTTTCGCAGCCAACGTTCCAATGCAAATAGCCAGAAATGGTGAGCAAAGACGGCGGCACACAACACCGCAAACAATTCGCCGGAAACCCAGCTTTTGTTCACCAATGTAATTAGCGCAAGAACCCCAAAGATGCCTACCGTAGCCATAGCGTACTTAAACCAAGCCTTCCAGATGCTCCGCACTGTTGACTCTGCGTAAGTAGCAATTTTCATTTCTTGCCTAACGCCCAGTTAAGCGGCGCTCAGCATGGAGCACCGTTTGCGCGAACATGGCGAAGCCACGCGCAACACGGTGCGGAGTGCTGGGCGTCCGAGCGAGCTTTGCGAGCGGCTTGAACGCCTTGTTAGGCGTATGCCCGATTCTTCGCTTCACCTCAGACCTCTGACACCTTGTAGTTTCTTCGCACATTCACAGCAACTCTGCCCCAGCGAGAAGCCCTTACCCGTTCCTGATGCGCCTCGAAAGCTTGCTTGCTCGTAAACTCTTCGTAGACGCGAAAAAGCGAGCTATTTTCTGCATCTCTATCCACCCGAAAAACGAGGCAGCCTTTTTCTCTTCGTGTTAACTCAATGTGTTTTGGCAGCTCATTAAGCACTTCTTCTAGATCATTCTCTGGTACATCGATAAATCCCTCTAGTACGACCTTTGCCATGACCTGACCTCTACGAACGCCTAACGCCCAGTTAAGCGGCGGCCAGTGCGGAGCACCGTTTGCGCAAAAATGGCAAAGCCATGCGCAAAAAGGTGCGGAGTGCTGGGCGTCCGAGCGAGCTTAGCGAGCGGCTTGAACAACTTGTTAGGCATTCGGCTTCACCGCGAAAAACCAAAAGATTGCTGCCCCAAGTACACCGATAATGCTGAAGACCATTGATTGATAAGCGAGATCTTTCAGCGAATCATTTCCGAACGGTTTCGCTAAGGCAACAAAAAAAGGACCGGGAATGATGCCGATCAGTGCATACCAGACAATTCGCGTATGGTTTCTTCGTTTCAAAAGCAGGTGGATCGGTATCGCCCATGCGACTAGAAAGCCTAGAATTACGAAGGGACTGACAATAGCTACTCCAATTGCAAGCGCTTCCTGGAGATCGTTATTTGTACCTAACGCAAAGAATATGGCAATTGAACTGAGCCACATGCCAAGCGCCGAAACTAGACTCCCTCGAATTAGCTGCATATTCATTTTTGCCTAACGCCCAGGTAAGCGGCGTTTGGTACGGAGCGCTTTTTGCGCAACGATGGCAGAGCCATGCGCAAAAAAGTGCGGAGTACCGAACGTCCGAGTGAGCATAGCGAACGGCTTGACCGCCTTGTTAGCTGAATTCATTGGCTAGCCCTCTTTCCGCGCGGTACTTTCGACCCAACCAATCAACCTTGGCCAAGACCTCTCTATTCGCTCGCCCGACAATTCGTACAACACATGATCGCGGCCAAGCTGCTTCAGCATAATTGAACCCAATTTCCGCAGTTTGGAACTCGGACAATTGAAAACCCTCCGATTTCGCGATTGCCTCGAACTTTCTGGAAAGACCACGAACGGCGCCAGACGTGGGCAACGATGCACGATATTGCTCCGAACATATTTCGCTGGTAATCAAATTGAAGCATACCAACGAGACACCCTGAGTAATGCATTCCTCGCCTAAGCGCGGGTGTAGCCACGACAAACCGCTCACTGCATGTTGAGCGGTACTGTATGCCACGCTTCTCGCTCGCTTAATTCGATTCACGATCTTCTTACAGCTAACGCCAGGTTAAGCGGCACCTAGCGCGGAGCGCCTGCTGCGCCACAATGCCGAAGGCAGGCGCAAGCAGGTGCGGAGTGCTAGGTGTCCGAGCGAGCGTAGCGAGTGGCTTGAACGCCTTGTTAGGTGCTTACGCTTTGCCTGCATTCGTTGCACCAACATTCTCCGTTGCGGCATGTGCCAGGGCGCAAGATCCTAGCAATAGCATCGAATATATCGCCTGTTTCGAGTTCGCCTGGGCTTGTTGCCTCATCAAGCGTTAAATCGCCACAGCGCACGCATTTTGAGATGGTATACCGTTCCGACGAGTAACCTGCAAATTGATATTCGTCGAATTCAGCGCCAAACTTTTGAAGAACCTCTTTCAATTCTTCAATCAACCGTTCTCTCTCAGAATCTGAGAAATCTTCCGGCAACCTGTGAAACAAAATCGATCCGAATTCCATATCTTCTTTTACACCTAACGCCAGGTTAAGCGGCGGCCAGCACGGAGCGCCGTTTGCGCGAACATGGCGAAGCCACGCGCAATAAGGTGCGGAGTGCTGGGCGTCCGAGCGAGCATGGCGAGCGGCTTGAACGCCTTGTTAGGTGTTTTTGCCTGTTTTTCCATTACAAAACCACCACGCAACGCCGACAAACACCAAGGTTACTGCGATACCTGCAGGTACATAGCTTGAGTGAAAATCGACAATCTCACTGCCCAGATAATCGAGAAACTCCGGATCGCCCGACTGCGCGAATATGACAAATAATGTTCCACCGATCATTGCAGCCAAAACGGGGAACCCGATCGGAAAGTTTGATTGGAATGTTTGCCAGTAGAACAAAAAAGAAAGATATACACCCCAAAAACAGGTCTTGGTTACGAACAACCTTCAAATAGTTTTCATCTACTAGAAACGTTTGCGGCAATTGCCCAAGCGGCCCGAACGGCGCCGCAATAAGCAACACGAGAATCGATACAACCACTAGACCTGTCGTTTTTCCGATTATTTTGGCCATATCCCTTCTACACCTAACGCCCAGTTAAGCGGCGTTTCGCATGGAGCGCTTGATCGGGAAACAATGGCGAAGCCATGCCCGAACAAGTGCGGAGTGCGAAACGTCCGAGCGAGCATAGCGAGCGGCTTGAACGCCTTGTTAGATGCAGTTTTTTCACGCTCTCAACCTACGACGTGCACCCAAAAGCGCACCGATAACTGCAGCAGCTACGCCGGACAACATAAAGGCAAGAAGAATTGCCAATTCATCTATTCTCATAGTGAAAATCACGATTAGTAACGTGATCGTGAGTCCTACGGCACCACCCATAATCAGATACCTCGACAGCCTCGCCGAACGCACCTGCCGCGCCGAAACGTAACCACCAATTGCTAACGATGCTGCCGTGAGTATGCCGAAAGGCCAAAATCCGAGGCTGCCCACGAAATCAAAGAGGAAATGTAGAACGACCAACCACAATAGCCACGCTGCACCCAATCCAGCGACGACACCGAATACGTAAGGCCGAATTATTTGCTGCATGAAACTTCGCCCCGCATCTAACGCCCAGTTAAGCGGCGGCCAGTACGGAGCGCCGTTTGCGCAACAATGGCGAAGCCATGCGCAATAAGGTGCGGAGTGCTGGGCGTCCGAGTGAGCGAAGCGAGCGGCTTGAACGACTTGTTATGTGCGCAACGGAGTGCGTTGCAACAGGGAGATGAATCGGCTGCCAAGATGACCCAATTGGCACCAAAGGATGTTGGCACTTGGTTTGGTGAGCGCATTTCCATTTTTTGCGGCCTTTGCCTCCCTGCCTTAGTCTGCCTTCCGCGATTATTGCTTCGCGAACCCCGGAGGAAAAGTCCCCAATCTCTTTCCGCCATCAGGCGGCACACCCATTAGCCAGATGATGCAGGGCTTTAGCGTGCTTCAGCACTCACCAACGCTAACGGGTTGCACGAAAAGACTTAAATTCTTGACTTGCTATTGCCCCGTACTTTCTGCACATAACGCCCAGTTAAGCGGCGGCCAGTGCGGAGCACCGTTTGCGCAAAAATGGCAAAGCCATGCGCAAAAAGGTACGGAGTGCTGGGCGTCCGAGCGAGCTTAGCGAGCGGCTTGAACAACTTGTTAGGCATTCGGCTTCACCGCGAAAAACCAAAAGATTGCTGCCCCAAGTACACCGATAATGCTGAAGACCATTGATTGATAAGCGAGATCTTTCAGCGAATCATTTCCGAACGGTTTCGCTAAGGCAACAAAAAAAGGACCGGGAATGATGCCGATCAGTGCATACCAGACAATTCGCGTATGGTTTCTTCGTTTCAAAAGCAGGTGGATCGGTATCGCCCATGCGACTAGAAAGCCTAGAATTACGAAGGGACTGACAATAGCTACTCCAATTGCAAGCGCTTCCTGGAGATCGTTATTTGTACCTAACGCAAAGAATATGGCAATTGAACTGAGCCACATGCCAAGCGCCGAAACTAGACTCCCTCGAATTAGCTGCATATTCATTTTTGCCTAACGCCCAGGTAAGCGGCGCTTTGCGCGGAGCGCCCGCTGCGCAACGATGCCGAAGGCATGCGCAGCAGGTGCGGAGTGCAAAGCGTCCGAGCGAGCATAGCGAGCGGCTTGAACGCCTTGTTAGGAGCCATCATCGCAGTTTGCTCCATATGCCATAGATACTTGCTTTGTTTCTTTGCCAACAAGAACATCAACGCAATCGCCTACCGCAAACCCGGAATGCTTATTAAGTATGACAACCTTCTTAGAATCGGGCATTTCTATGGTATAGCGATAAGGTTCGCCCGATATTGTTTCTCCGCCAATAGCATCAACGTTTGCGCCGACGAGCGATCCGCCTATAGCTCCACCCAGCGCACTACCCAACCCAAAAAGAAACAACGAAGTTCTGTACCGTACTTCAGCTTCCCGAAGTTCTTCTTTCAGATTGGGATTCTTCTTCTCGACTTTCTCGATAATTCTTCCTGGGTATCGGTCTTTCGGCTCAACCGGTTCGTAGGTTGCGCAGCCGAACATCAATGTGGACATGACCGCGGGGATCAAAACCTTCCCTGTTGTTGCAAATTTCATTCTTGCTCCTAACGCCCAGTTAAGCGGCATTCAGCGTGGAGCGCTTGCTCGGGGAACAATGCCGAAAGGCATGCCCGAGCAAGTGCGGAGTGCCGAATGTCCGAGTGAGCATAGCGAACGGCTTGAACGCCTTGTTAGCGGAATCTCTCTGTGCGACACAACCTCACATGTTGATAGGCCGCTTAAGTACTCTGCATTCTTCCGGACTAGGATCGATGCGCCAATACTTAATAATGTCGGTATCACTCTCAACTCCATAGTTGAACGTACACCCATCGGACCTTTGCCTCCGATACTCGCTCAGATTCGCTGAGATTGGGACGACTTCGAATGAAGCTCTCCCAACCCTAACAGCATCTTCAAAGCGCAAGCCAACAAGCTCTTCGTCGTTTGGAACCGTGCTAACCGACCCGCAAGCAGCGAGATGAATAAGCACGAGCCCTCCGATCAGTAGTAGCGGCCCAAACCGATTTCTGGAAGCCGAGGTTGCGGCAATTTCGCTTCGTTCGTTCAGTTGAGCACCTTTTCTCATAGCACCGCTGATTAATCTCTTTTTATTATCGCTAACGCCCAGTTAAGCGGCGCTCAGCATGGAGCACCATTTGCGTGAACATGGCGAAGCCATACGCAATACGGTGCGGAGTGCTGGGCGTCCGAGCGAGCATAGCGAGCGGCTTGAACGACTTGTTAGGCGCTTCGAACACATTTTGCTAGAACCTTTGCGGACGCCAATGGTACTTCTTCATTTAACTCAACCTCGTTCACTGAACTCGCGAGGAAACGCAACTCTGCCTGAAGAGCAATGGCGAGAGATGGTTCCGCATTCGCTACAAGCTCCGTAATAACCCAATATTTCCAGACTGGATCGGAGCCCACTAGAACCTTTCTGACCTGCTCGGCCAAGGAATTACCCAGCGGAATCAAGCGCTCGCAGACTCGTGGGGCTACGGGCCAGTTCATATCTTGCAACCATTCTAAAAGTGCTTCCACGTGACGTGCCACCTCGTCATCTTCTGCCGCAGCAAGGGCATCACAAGCTGTGAAGTCGGTTTTGCTCATTGGAACGATGTGCATTTCTTTTTACGCCTAACGCCAAGGTAAGCGGCGGCTGGTGCGGAGCGGCGTTTGCGCAATCATGGCGTAGCCATGCGCAAAACGCCGCGGAGCACCAGACGTCCGAGTGAGCGTAAGCGAACGGCTTGACCGAATTGTTAGGCGTGAATCACTCACCGTTTACCGCCCACATGGTTTCACAGTGAAACGTACTGAGACCGTTGCGGAGCAGCCGCCCTTTTCAACGCTGACCCCAAAAGCCTCTAGATTCTCGCCGTAAGACGCGCGGCTTGCTCAATGTTCCACTAAATGCACGATGCGCGAACCATTCGCGTTATGTCTTTGTGTTTTCAAGAGATGATACTTTTTTAAGCTCAATAATCGAATCTTGCCGAATTAAAATCGTTGACCCATCCGGCCTTTCAACGCGATAGGATTTTGGTGTTTTCTTAATGCACTTAACACCATTTTCATATTCGATTTCATACTTGCCGCGCCGATAAACAACATCGTAAACCGTTCCTATTTCCATTCTTGTACCTATCAGCCTAACGCCCAGGTAAGCGGCATTCGGCATGGAGCGCTTGCTCGGGAAACAATGCCGAAGGCACAGCCGAGCAAGTGCGGAGTGCCGAATGTCCGAGTGAGCGTAGCGAGCGGCTTGACCGACTTGTTAGATGCTTTTGGAAATGCGTTAACTCGGAGGCCAAAAAGACGGTTCTGCTCGGTGCACTATAAATGCGCGCATCACCGGCATAAGGCACGGCCGTGAAAAGACCTTGCTCGACGATTGGCACTGACGTTCCTAATGGCACAGCGAAACAACCTCCCTATATCGAAATTCGCACGCGCTCGCTAATTATGGGCCACGGGTTATCAAGATACACCGCAACCACGTACCGCGAATAATCGCTGACCACCAAAGAAAGCGGCCTTAATAACTCACTTTAGCCGCAACTGCCGGACCACGAAACCCTACCGCTACGCGGCAGCCTATTTAATGGCACGAGCTGCCCGGCACTCATTTCTTTTACGCCCATCTAACGCCCAGTTAAGCGGCGCTCAGCATGGAGCGCCGTTTGCGCGAACATGGCGGAGCCACGCGCAATAAGGCGCGGAGTGCTGGGCGTCCGAGCGAGCTTAGCGAGCGGCTTGAACGACTTGTTAGATGCGCCACTGAACGCGGAAACACTGGAGCCATTTCCCCACCGTTTGCGGTAATCAGCCACCCAGATTGATGAACGCCTCATTCACTCAGCCCCGGCAATGCTATCAACGCTATTGCGACAGGCAAAATCACCCAAATTGACTGCATCAACCACTTTTGGAAGACGAGTTGCTTTTTTGATTCAGGATCTTCTTCCGAATCGATAGCGCGGAGCAAATTTGGGTAATCGTTCAAATGACCCGTTAGCCAGCTCACTTTGGTGCCCCGCTTACCGAGTAGATACTTGGTTCGCCACCAAATCATATTGGCCAGAACAATCAGGACGGCACCGATTTCAACTTGCGTAATCATTGACATCTTCATGCTTCGTGCATCTAACGCCCAGGTAAGCGGCGTTTGGTACGGAGCGGGCGCTGCGCAATCATGGCGTAGCCATGCGCAAGCGCCCGCGGAGTACCAAACGTCCGAGTGAGCATAGCGAACGGCTTGACCGCCTTGTTAGCCCTTCGCTTCATTGTTCGACCGGCGGGAACTCTGGATAACGCGGCAATTCATCAGAGAACTCGGCCCATGACAGGTGCCTCGAGTACCAGTAATGCATAGACGGCTGTATCGATTCGGGTTTATCGAAACTGCCCACGGTGATATCAATCAGCCCGGGTAAGTATTCAGCCTCAAAACTGATTTGGGTACCGCATTCAGCACAGAACCCTCGTATTGCTTCTTCAGATGCCTCGTACTTCTTCAATTGCCCAGCCACGAACGCAACTTGCCCGGACTCGAACATTGCCCACGCTACAGCAGGCGCGGCATTGGCTTTACGGCAGGTTGAGCAATGGCAGATCGCTGCCATAATCGGCTCGCCTTCAATTACGTATCGCACTGCGCCGCACTGGCAACCACCCTCAATGTTTTGCTTTGGCATTTGGGTCTTCCTCTTCGGGGCTAACGCCCAGTTAAGCGGCGCTTTGCGCGGAGCGCCTGCTGCGCAACAATGCCGAAGGCATGCGCAGCAGGTGCGGAGTGCAAAGCGTCCGAGCGAGCTTAGCGAGCGGCTTGAACGCCTTGTTAGCGTTACCTCCGATCGCGAAGCTAATCCGCATAATTTTCTTCGAAGTATTTAACGACAACCGCTTCCGCGACCTCCGCGATAGCATAGAATTCTTTGTTTACCGCATCGAGCGCGACAGACCACTCCGGCTCAATACCCTGTTCGATTTCTTCCTCGCTCCAACATAGCAGTTGCGCAAGTTGTTCTTCGAATTCCTTGGACACCCCGTTCGAAAAGATGATTGACTCGGCTTTTTCTACGAGTTCTGCAATCTTGGGAGCACCATTTTCGCGAAACGCCCTTTTTGCAACCTCAATTTCTTCTCTCGACGCCAAATCGAAGTATGTATGAAAGCCACCTCGTAAGACCGCACCTCTCAATAGATTTAGGGCATAGAATGTTCTTTCGCGACAGGTAAGCGACTCTAAACCAGCCTTCTTCTCTTTCTGAGAAACCGCAAGCCAAGCATCCCAGAATGGATCAGATTCTTCGCTGGAATTCATGACGCTAACGCCCAGTTAAGCGGCGTTTGGTGCGGAGCGCCTTTTGCGCAAGTATGGCGGAGCCATGCGCAACAAGGCGCGGAGCACCAAACGTCCGAGCGAGCTTAGCGAGCGGCTTGAACGCCTTGTTAGCTGCCGTACCTTTCCCGCCATGTTCTTGGATAGTATTTCTTGAGTTGACACTTGAATTCTTCCCTCGCTTTCGCGTTTCCATCGTGCAATTCTTCGAAGAAGTACCGCAACCAGACGAATGGCCCGCGATAGGTTTCCCCTTCATGGGTTTCTGTTACCCAGAAGCTCGGTTCTTCGCCATCGTTCACATTGAAGCATGACGCTTCGTAAAGCACAGGATCGTTGCCATACGGTATCAATTCTGGATCAGTGAGGACCCTGTAGAAACCTGCTTCAATTGCCAATACTTCGTATTCTTTCCCGAGGGTTAAACGTATCCTTGATCCTTCTGAGTCATATTCCTTTGTTGGCGTGACAATCATTTCTGCAGCTAACGCCCAGTTAAGCGGCGCTCAGCATGGAGCACCGTTTGCGTGAAAATGGCGAAGCCACACGCAAGACGGTGCGGAGTGCTGAGCGTCCGAGCGAGCATAGCGAGCGGCTTGAACGACTTGTTATGCCTTCTTATCCCAACCAACGACATAGCCATTTTCTACCGTTACTCGCAACCCAAACCGATTGCCGCCCATGTGGTTGTATTTCCAGATTTCCTTAGTTTTTGTTTTGAGAACTTTTCGATCAACCTCCACAGGTTGACCAAGCGAATCGACCAACTGCCCCTCGGGCTGGCCTTGCCAGAAGTAACCTTCAAATATCTTCTGTACAAGCTTTTCATCATCATATTTTTCTCGCAGCGCGCTCAGACGCTTTTCCTTTTTACTCGACTGATACCAGAAATAGCCCCCGAACAAAGCTGCGACGACAAGAAGAGGAATGAACCACCCTACAGACTCGACCAGTTTCGCGGCAGCAACGAATGGCGCCGCAATTAACGCTAAGAAAAGAACTCCCTTACTTTCCGATTTGGTCATTCTTCCTCCGAGATTTTTTCTTATTGGGCATAACGCCCAGTTAAGCGGCGCTTTGCGCGGAGTGCCTGCTGCGCAACAATGCCGAAGGCATGCGCAGCAGGTGCGGAGTGCAAAGCGTCCGAGCGAGCATAGTGAGCGGCTTGAACGCCTTGTTATGCCATTATTTTTCCCAAATATTTTCATAAGGAAATTCGGCATGCCCCAGCTGCCTGAAGAATGAAGCAGACTTGCCGTTTGCTCCGACATACGTTCCAACCGCGTACAGGTTGGGCACGGCCAACGGAAACGAAGAATCAACAACTTTGAAGTGTTCAACGAATATTCGCTGCCCTTTGGGAATAGTTGCAACCGATGCCATTTCGAACAATTCGCAAGTTCTTGCCCGTTGTACTCCATCGATTTCGACATGCCGATTCAGCATTTGGTGCTTTGGGAAATCTGCGCCCAACACGGAAAGGTGTTTCGGCTTGCCTGCTTCACAAACAATGGCATCTTCCGTTAGCAAACTTACGCCGACAGCGTAGTATCCTACTTCTCGATCTGGCAGTACGGAGACCGTTGTACAACCGCTCAAAACAATTGCCAGAAAAATAAAACTACGTTTCATAAGGCATAACGCCCAGTTAAGCGGCGGCCAGTGCGGAGCGCCGTTTGCGCAACAATGGCGAAGCCATGCGCAACACGGCGCGGAGTACTGGGCGTCCGAGCGAGCATAGCGAGCGGCTTGAACGACTTGTTAGGTGCGCAACGGAGTACGTTGCCATGGGCGATGAAATGGCCTCTGCACTCATCAAATGGCACCCCTTCCAAGTTTGCACACTGCCTGTTTCTGGCGTTTCCTCGCACCGACCTTCACTCCATGATTTACTTGCGTACCGCGAACATGGCTTCGCGAACCCCCATTTGAATACGGCACCGATCTCATTCCGCTATCGAGCGGCGCGCTTCGATGAAGACTAGCACTGCACCAGAAATTCCGCCGCTGCGCTCGACCGAGAGTGCCGTAGTTTCCTCAACTGCCACGACTGCTAGAAACACAATCTTCTTCTGCACCTAACGCCAGGTTAAGCGGCATTCGGCATGGAGCGCTTGCTCGGGCAACATGGCGCAGCCATGCCCGAGCAAGCGCGGAGTGCCGAATGTCCGAGCGAGCATAGCGAGCGGCTTGAACGACTTGTTAGATGTGCTCCACAGGTTCTTTCTCCCTAGCCATAGCAATTGAGCCGTTATCATCAGCGGCACGATAACGACCAACGAATACCAGCCGCCATCGAAGAATAGAACTGCACCCGCCAGAACTGCGGCTGCTATACCGAATAATACGAACAGTAAGGTGGTTCTTGGGTAGCGATATGGTTCGCCATCTTCGTACGAAACCTCAACCGCCAGAATAAGAGCGCCAACAGTACCTAGCACTCCCAGTGGCACACCGAGGGCTATCGCCGTTTCGAACATTCCGGCAGTTCCCCCAAACACCATCGCGACTGTTCCCGGCCACACAACGAAACCCCATACCAAAAACATCAGTATCGGAAAGAATCCAATGACGACTTCAAAGATTATGTAAACGCGGTTCTTTATCATCTAACGCCCAGGTAAGCGGCATTCAGTACGGAGCGCTTGCTCGGGCAACAATGGCGAAGCCATGCCCGAGCAGGTGCGGAGTACTGAATGTCCGAGCGAGCCGCAGGCGAGCGACTTGACCGACTTGTTATAACCAAACATCTTTGGCTTCCAGCGCCATGAATTCTTGCCATACCTCATTGGGCTTCCATTCCTCCAGCACGACTTTTCTCGCTTCTTCTTCATCCACGCGCCGGACCAATCGAAAATATTGATACAGGAAAGCGGACACCCGGTAGTTCACGACACAGTGAACCCAACATTTTTTTGACTCGAATGCCTGCATAAGAGCGAAAAATGATCTCAGATGCTCGACGGTAGGCGCTTCGAACGGTACGGCGAGGTGTACGTATGCCATTTTTCTGGCCGTTACTATGTAGCCCTCCTCGGGTATCGCGTTTTCTGAGTTCGGCATCGCAAGATTGATGACCACTTCGAAACCTGCTGCAGCAATTTCTTTGAACTGCATTTCGTCGGGCTGGCCAGACGATGCCAATCGTTCCGATATCTCTCTGTAGTTTGTTATCTCTTCGAGACTCATTGGTTATAACGCCCAGTTAAGCGGCGGCCAGCGCGGAGCGCCGTTTGCGTGAAAATGGCGAAGCCACACGCAACACGGTGCGGAGTGCTGGGCGTCCGAGCGAGCATAGCGAGCGGCTTGAACGCCTTGTTAGGGCGATTTTTCGCATAGCGCAGACAGCCGATCAATCGACCGATACTCGCATGTGTATGTTGTAAGCAACACCAAACCTTCTGGGCTTTTCGCACTCTTCGATAGAAATACTCCAACCGAGAATGCAGACATATTTTTTGACTGAAACACAAATAATCGATTGGTGGACGATGAGCGTGCCGCAACCCGTAGCTGGCCATCTGACTCCTGCACGTGCTGGACATTAGTTAGCTGATGAACCGGGGGATCAATCTCACACGCAATATCATATAACTCGCTCTTCCCACCATTTTCGCTGAAGATCATAAATCGCTGATCTTCGCTTGAGTAAGGCTCGGAATCAGTCTCAGTGAACTGAGCATTTTCAAACTCAGCTGCTAAGCCCCCCCGATGACCTTTACACACCAATTTTTCCTCCCCAATCGCAGCAATTGGCAGTAGCAGTGCAATGACAAAAATCAGAAAGGCTCGAAGCAGAATTGTGTGATCAATTTTCATGCTCTATGTAGCCCTAACGCCCAGTTAAGCGGCGTTCAGCATGGAGCGCTTGCTCAGGCAATAATGGCGAAGCCGTGCCTGAGCGAGTGCGGAGTGCTGGACGTCCGAGTGAGCGCAGCGAACGGCTTGAACGACTTGTTATGCGTTTCGGCAGTTCCACGTTGAAAATGATGGTTTTGAAATGCTCGCCGTTCAAGAATATTTCGAACTGATATTCGCCGCTCGGATCGCCCTCCTCGAGTTGCAAGACCGAATGCATGTAACCAGGGAATTTCTGAGGCGTTCCGCTTAACGTGATTTTTCCATCGTTCACGATTCCGAAGGACGACGCATTGCCACTAATGTTCGCCGGCACATCGGTTGTGAGGGTTGAAAGTTCTTCGAATTCGCCCTCCGATGATCGTATTAGGTACCCAAACCCGAACGAAGGATCTTCACTTTTTGTGATGTACGGAATATCCAATGTTTGGCGGACTAGCTCGAATTTTTCGGGGCCGACCTTTTTCAAGATACCGTAGGCTATTTCGAAAGTAGGCCGATTTTGGTCCGCGGGCACCGACGTTCCGAGAATCATCAGCAGGACAATGGAGATGTTTCGGACTACAAAATTCATGCTACGCATAACGCCCAGTTAAGCGGCATTCGGCGTGGAGCACTTGCTCGGGGAACAATGCCGAAGGCATGCCCGAGTAAGTGCGGAGTGCCGAATGTCCGAGCGAGCATAGCGAGCGGCTTGAACGCCTTGTTATGCGCTTCGCCCACATTCTCAAAGACCTCGGGGGATAAACCATACTAGCGCCCCAACCCCGCAAAGGACGAAAATCGCGGATTGAATCATTCGCTGCCGCTTCAATTCTCTTTGAGACTTTACAAAATACTCTGGGTTACGCGGCGGCAGTTCCCAACGACCAGACCGAACAACTTTCAGTAGGTGGCCTACCGACACAGGATAGTAACCATACTCTGCATCTGAGCTTTTCCCGACCTCGGGCAAGAAATGTTTTTCCAGTTCAAACCCCGAAAAATCAACTTTGAACTCTTCTTCTAACGCCTCCACAAGTTCATCCGCATCATCTCCAGTAATGCCTAGATCTTCTTCGAGCAGCGCATTTTCAAATAGCTCTTCCTTCTGAGCACCTGCATATTCGAGTATGACTTGCTCAACGCTGGTTGTAGTGCTCATATCTTTTTACGCATAACGCCCAGTTAAGCGGCATTCAGCATGGAGCGCTTGCTCGGGCGAACATGGCGAAGCCATGCCCGAGCAAGTGCGGAGTGCTGAATGTCCGAGTGAGCGCAGCGAACGGCTTGAACGACTTGTTAGGTGCGCAACGGAGCGCGTTATCATGGGCGATGAAATGGCCTCTGCACTCTTCAAATAGCACCCGTTGCAATATCGCACACTGCCTGTTTCGGGCGTTTCCTCGCACTGACCTTCACTCCATGAGCAACTTGCGTACCGCGAATACGGCTTCGCGAACCCCCATTTGAATGCCGCACCGATCTCATTCCGCTATCGAGCGGCGCGCTTCGATGAAGACTAGCACTGCACCAGCAATTTCGCCGCCGCGCTCGGCCGAGAGCGCCGTAGTTTCCGCAACTGCCACGATTGCTAGAAACACAATTTTGTTCTGCACCTAACGCCCAGTTAAGCGGCGGCCAGTGCGGAGCGCCGTTTGCGTGAAAATGGCGAAGCCACACGCAACACGGTGCGGAGTGCTGGGCGTCCGAGCGAGCGTAGCGAGCGGCTTGAACGACTTGTTAGGGCTGCAACTTGTCGTACTTGTCGATAACGGGAGCAAGGCCGATACCAACAGCAACGCCCGCCATAAGCGATCCAATGTTGTATGGCCAATTTGTATAGCCAAATACTTCGATAGCCAAACCCGCCAACCCAAACAAAAACACCATTCCCAGTACGAAGTAAGACAACCAACCAAACACCGGGTGAGGATCTAGAAACCGCCGCCCTCTACCCTTTATCACCTCCCAAAACAGCAAGCCACTGAATGCTACGATGTAGCCAAACGAATAACCGGATACGAATTCGTAGACGACTTTCCAGCCTTGCGCCTCAATTAATTCAATCGCTGAAAGCAGAAACATCCACAACAGGAAACCGAAAATTGCGAGGGCTAGCTGCCAAACTGGTATTTCTTCGTTTTCCATCGTTTTCCCTTTCTTGCCCTAACGCCCAGTTAAGCGGCGGCCAGCGCGGAGCGCCGTTTGCGTGAAAATGGCGAAGCCACACGCAACACGGTGCGGAGTGCTGGGCGTCCGAGCGAGCATAGCGAGCGGCTTGAACGCCTTGTTATGCGTTCCGCGATATTGGCGAAAACATACCCCAAATGCCAACCAGCAAACCGCCTAAAAAAAACGATTGCGAATTGGGGTACGAGGAATGCCAAATCAATCGCTGCTCCAAAATCTTCAATCTCGGAATCTTCACCATTTCTATATTCGGTGCATTCCGGATCGCTTTTTCCTTCTTCAGCGCAGTAAGCTGCCCATTCCGCATCTGGACCCAACATTTCCCCTACTGCGTAGGACGCTGCGGTGACTATTAGAGCAACAACAAACGCTCGAAATATTGAATTCAATAGCCCTAGTAGCATCGACTACCCCAAACAACGAATAGGCCAAGTATTGAGCATCGGTGCTCTTTCAACTTTTTTCGCATAACGCCCAGTTAAGCGGCGTTTGGTGCGGAGCGGGCGCTGCGCGACAATGGCGAAGCCATGCGCAAGTGCCCGCGGAGTACCAAACGTCCGAGCGAGCATAGCGAGCGGCTTGAACGCCTTGTTAGGCATTAGGTAGCAAGCCTATGAAATTCGCCATATAGATAACCCAGAGTACGACCACCGTGCCCCCGAAAATCACGGGTAGCTGGATGGGTTTCTTACCATGTTTTTTCCTGCTTATCACAGCAAATGCGACTGCAATAGATGCGAGTATTACGGCTGCTCCAAAAACAAGCGGTACCCGACCATCTTCGGTAACCATACCTCGCGGCGCAGACAGAAATACACCCTCTACCTCGCCGCTTTTGCTCAGTGCCGACGTAACCTTAGATACCATCTGAGAATACTGATCATCGTGACGCAAGTACTGCTGGTGATAGTAAAAGCCCGAAAGAAACGCAAGGATGGCGAATGCGAGAAACGCAACGCTGAGGTTTTCAATTAGCTTCATCTTTTTTGCCTAACGCCAGGTTAAGCGGCATTCAGCATGGAGCGCATGCTCGGGGAACAATGCCGAAGGCATGCCCGAGCAGGTGCGGAGTGCTGAATGTCCGAGCGAGCATAGCGAGCGGCTTGAACTACTTGTTAGGCGCATACCCTTCTCCGGAACCTGGTGCACCAAACCGATTACCGCTCCCCGGGCCTCGTAAGACGAAACCTTGGATCACCAACCACAATATTCCGGCCACTGGAATTATGCTTGAAAGGAGCGCAAGCCCAGAATAATTCCGGTCGTGTAGCCGTTTGACCCAGATATTGATGTTCGCGAAGAACAACGGAACCAGTACTAATGCTGCTAAGGCCACCATTTTTACCGGCGGCTTTCCTTCATAGACGACTATTGCGGACCAGATTGCTCCAAACCACAACGGCAAGAAAACCGATTGGAATGCCGCAAACGATCTTCTTGATATTCGACCATGGTTCGTCCACAGATACTCGAGCCAACTCCTTTTCATGCTTTTCCTTTTGCTCGCCTAACGCCCAGTTAAGCGGCGGCCAGTGCGCAGCACCGTTTGCGCAACTATGGCGAAGCCATGCGCAATAAGGTGCGGAGTGCTGGGCGTCCGAGCGAGCTTAGCGAGCGGCTTGAACGCCTTGTTAGGCGCACCGCGCTCATGCTTGCCGAGCCATGCCCAAGTTGTAGACAGAATCGCATAATGCCCGAGCGAAATAGACAACCTCCGAACCATAGCTTCGAGGAGCATTGGTTTCATAGGGATAGCGAAGATCTACGAATAGCCTCGAAAATTTTTGTAGCCCTTCCATCAATGACATACCTGCAGATTCCTGGTCGAAGTACTTGCCGAGGTGCTGGCGATCTTCATTGCTCAATTTCTTGAATAGATCCAAGTGCGGGTGACCATGCTCCGTTTCTGCTACCCACGGGCCTTCTCGTTTTGCGAGAAATGCTTTAAGGAGCACTTCGATTGCAAGAGCCGACATAACCACCGCGGATTGGAGTCTATTGTAATCGAGCAGAATCTCTGCGGATTCCACGTAATCCTTCGCAGCACTCCATACAGCAACATTCGGAGATTGTTCGGTCATCTTTTTCGCCTAACGCCCAGTTAAGCGGCGTTTGGTGCGGAGCGCCTTTTGCGCAAGTATGGCGGAGCCATGCGCAACAAGGCGCGGAGTACCAAACGTCCGAGCGAGCTTAGCGAGCGGCTTGAACGCCTTGTTAGCTGCCGTACCTTTCCCGCCATGTTCTTGGATAGTATTTCTTGAGTTGACACTTGAATTCTTCCCTCGCTTTCGCGTTTCCATCGTGCAATTCTTCGAAGAAGTACCGCAACCAGACGAATGGCCCGCGATAGGTTTCCCCTTCATCGGTTTCTGTTACCCAGAAGCTCGGTTCTTCGCCATCGTTCACATTGAAGCATGACGCTTCGTAAAGCACAGGATCGTTGCCATACGGAATCGATTCGGGATCAGTGAGGACCCTGTAGCAACCTGCTTCAATTGCCAATACTTCGTATTCTTTCCCGCGGGTTAAACGTATCCTTGATCCTTCTGAGTCATATTCCTTTGTTGGCGTGACAATCATTTCTGCAGCTAACGCCCAGGTAAGCGGCGTTCAGCATGGAGCGGCTGATCGGGCAAACATGGCGAAGCCATGCCCGAGCAGGCGCGGAGTGCTGAACGTCCGAGCGAGCTTGCGAGCGGCTTGACCGCCTTGTTAGGCGCGGCCTTGCCCCCATAAGCCGCAAACCACTGCCGCACCGAGGCAACCACATGAACTCCAAACAGCACACGCCTTTTCGCGACTGGATGCCGAACCGTGCAACTCATTGCTTAGCTGATGCTGGATGAGACATTTTCATGTAAACGCCACCTTTATCGAGTTCCTCGAGCATTTGCTGTAATCGCCTATTTTTTGTTTCTTGTTTTTTTGCTTGATTGATCCAGCCCAGGTAATCGTTTTGTTGATACTCGGGACGCGAACGATAATCGGCGAGCAGATTGGCACTACGCAATGCCTCTTCAACAAACGCCGGCATTGGCTGGCGATCCCTTTTCAGCTTAGACCCGGTGTTGCCCATTCCCTCGATCCCTTCTTGCGCCTAACGCCCAGTTAAGCGGCGTTTGGTGCGGAGCGGGCGCTGCGCAACAATGGCGAAGCCATGCGCAAGCGCCTGCGGAGTACCAAACGTCCGAGCGAGCATAGCGAGCGGTTTGAACGCCTTGTTAGGTGTTTTTGCCTGTTTTGCCATTACGAAACCACCACGCAACGCCGACAAACACCAAGGTTACTGCGATACCTGCAGGTACATAGCTTGAGTGAAAATCGACAATCTCACTGCCCAGATAATCGAGAAACTCCGGATCGCCCGACTGCGCGAATATGACAAATATTGTTCCACCGATCACTGCAGCCAAAACGGGGAACCCGATCGGAAGTTTGATTGGAATGTTTGCCAGTAGAACAAAAAAGAACGATATACACCCCAAAAACCGGTCTTGGTTACGAACAACCTTCAAATAGTTTTCATCTACTAGGAACGTTCGCGGCAATTGCCCAAGCGGCCCGAACGGCGCCGCAGTAAGCAACACGAGAATCGATACAGCCACTAGACCTGTCGTTTTTCCGATTATTTTGGCCATACCCCTTCTACACCTAACGCCAGGTTAAGCGGCACCTAGCGCGGAGCGCCTGCTGCGCAATAATGCCGAAGGCATGCGCAAGCAGGTGCGGAGTGCTAGGTGTCCGAGCGAGCGTAGCGAGCGGCTTGAACGCCTTGTTAGCTGTGTTACGCGAAATATACATAAGCAACAAGCCCAGCAAGCCACGGAACCAGCCACAACGCCAGAAACCCTAGAAATAACACAACGCCTTCGATGCCACGTGTAGTGACCAAATACCAAGGAAAGGCGACCGGCCACAGCACATACGCCACGAACCCAAATTCAAATGGTTTATGGAACTGCCTTTGTTTGGAATCGGCGTAAGACCACATGATGCTCAGCAAAACATAGACAATGCCCCAGAGCGACTGAGTTCCGGCAGATACGACCTCCCCTCGAAGATTCGCCCAGATCTCCAGCACCCCCATGCCCGCCGACGATGCCAAGAGCCCGTAGATAATCAAGACCTGTGGTTGGTTCATTTCTCTTATTGCAGCTAACGCCGTGTTAAGGGGCGGCTGGTGCGCAGCAGCTTTTGCGCAATAATGGCGAAGCCATGCGCAACAAGCTGCGGAGTGCCAGACGTCCCAGCGAGCATAGCGAGCGGCTTGAACGCATTGTTAGCTCTACTTGCTCTCTAGTGCCAAACGCACACCAAGCCCCACCAGAATTACCCCTGATACCCGGGACAGCCAAGCTTGTACATTCTGCTGCTGCGCCCACCTTTTGCCCTGAGAAATAACCAAGACCAAGCTGCCGAGCCAAATGAGGCTGAGCAAATTATGGATACACGCCAACAGCAGAGACTTTGCCAACACCGGATCACCTGGAGAGATGAACTGGGGCAAGAACGCTACATAAAAAATGGCCACCTTCGGATTTAGGACGTTGGTTATCAGCCCTTCTTTGAAAGCACCACGGATCGCCAACCGCCCTCCGACATTTTGTGAAGCTTGCGTTCGCCCGGAAGAGCGCAAAGCCTGGATGCCGAGCCAAACCAAATAAAGCGCACCGAGCAATTTTATCGAGTGGAACAGCGCCTCTGACTGTGCAACAACCACAGATATTCCCAGCGCCGAAATTACAGCATGGATGAGAGTTCCCGCCAAAACCCCGAATGTTGTTGCCCAACCCGCACCGCTACCTGAGCGGATACCATTCTTCATTACAAGCATGGTGTCAGCGCCTGGCGTGACGGCCAAGACCACGGCGACGAGCGTAAATGCAATAACTTGTGAATCGAACAATGCGATTTCCTTATTTGAGCTAACGCCCAGGTAAGCGGCGTTCAGCATGGAGCGCCTGATCGCGCAAAAATGGCGAAGCCATGCGCGAGCAGGCGCGGAGTGCTGAACGTCCGAGTGAGCCGCAGGCGAGCGGCTTGACCGCCTTGTTAGGGCTTCTTTGCCGCTGATTTTGCATAGCATGCACCAACGTAGGCTTGAACATATTCTTCTACCAACGGACGCAATCTCTGGTAAGCATCGCCCAACCCTTTCAGTTTTTTCCCCTCTTTCCAGCTAGAGAATGCGCGGGAGAGTGATTTAGACACCTTGCCTTCGTGCTTGATCGAATTGTTGAGAAGACGAAGCTCATCAAAAGCGGCGAACGCATGAAGCTTTTTCAATTTAAACGGAAGGAGCTTTATCTGATCATCGATACTGGAGAGTTTCTTAGGATCAATCTTTGGAAAATGCTTCTTCGCTACCCTTTTTGTATGCAACTCCACTTGCTTGTACAACGCAACGATTGCCAACTCATCGGATAGGTGCTGCACCTCTCGTGCGAAAGCCCATCTGTCTTCCAGGTGTGATCGATACATTTGTGCATCAAAATCATGATCTGGTGCTGCATGCTTCAGCGATTCTTCTTCCTTCTCAATTGATCTCTCTTGTCGGCGAAGCATTATCGACACAAGATCTCTAAACTCATCCAGTTCTTCCGTTTCGAATCGTTTATCCCAGTTTTCCATGACCTTTGCCATCGGTAGAGACATTGGCATTCTCCTTTATTGCCCTAACGCCATGGTAAGCGGCATTCGGCATGGAGCGCTTGCTCGGGCGAAAATGGCGAAGCCAAGCCCGAGCAAGTGCGGAGTGCCGAATGTCCGAGTGAGCGTAGCGAACGGCTTGACCGACTTGTTAGATGACTTGCCATTCGCACCAGCTTTGATAAACAAATGGCCGATACGCTGCGTGCTGTACAAACGCCACCGCAACCCGAAGACAGCACAAAATGGAAATGGCGATGTGCAATGATTTGCACAGACGTTCCTACTGGCACAGCGAAACAACCTCCCTATCTCGAAACTCGCAAGCGCTCGCTAATTATGGGCCACGGGTTATCAAGATACACCGCAATCACGTACCGCGAATAATCGCTGGCCACCAAAGAAAGCGGCCTCGAACGCTCACTTTAGCCGCTACCGCCGGACCACGAAACCCTCTCGCCGCACAGCAGCCTATTTACTGGCACGGGCTGCCCAGCGCCCATTTTCTTTTGCGCGCATCTAACGCCCAGGTAAGCGGCGTTTGGTGCGGAGAGGGCTTTGCGCAAACATGGCGAAGCCATGCGCAAAAGCCCGCGGAGTACCAAACGTCCGAGTGAGCATAGCGAACGGCTTGACCGCCTTGTTAGGTTCTAGTTCTGTACGGACCATCAAACTGCGACAGATACTGCTGCGCCTCCGTGTTGCCCAGTTCCGCAGCTTCGGCAAACAAGCGGTTCGCCATAGCTCGATTCAATGTAACGCCTCGACCATGGAAGTACAGAAGCGCCAGCTGATAATTCAGACTCCCGTAGCGATGATCATTTTCAATTTCCGAGTACGGGGCCAAGACCTCAAATGCTTTTTCGTACTCGCCCCTTTCGTAGAAGCCACTGCTTAGGCCAAGGATACGGCTTGCTTTAAATTCAGCACATAGCTGCTTCCCGAGACCAATCTTCGCAAGCGCACAGACAATTGTGGCGATAATTTTGGCAACTCGGTTCACCGGCCTAACTACGCTCGCTTGGAAGTTGCGCCATTGCTTTTCTGAACCTAACGCCATGGTAAGCGGCATTCGGCATGGAGTGCTTGCTCGGGGAACAATGCCGAAGGCATACCCGAGCAAGTGCGGAGTGCCGAATGTCCGAGTGAGCGCAGCGAACGGCTTGACCGACTCGTTAGGCAAAACTCACTCATTAGTTGCCCCTCTTCTCCATAGAGCTGCCGAAAGCGGTGAAAAGACATGCGGCCGAAATCGTACCAAGCTGTGAAGTGCTCAATTTGTTCCACTTCCTTGGTATCTTCCCTCGTGTTTGTGCACCGCGGGATAAACCACCCGATTGATGTACCACAGCAAGTGAACGAAATAAATTACTCCGCACAATAGCCCTGCGGTAATCGACAGCGCTTCAACATGACTACCGAACAGGAGTGGCCCAATCCATTCGTTCCAAACGGTGAGAAACAAAAGAAAATTGACCAAGAATAAAAGCCAGATGCCCGCCGTTTTCCATCCTACGCGCTCCTGCTGTAGCGCGAACTTCACTACGGCTTTGATGTGCTTTTTATCTTTGTGCTTGAACTGCGGAAATTTTGGCACGCTCCAATACACGAAACTTCCTTATTAATGCCTAACGCCCAGGTAAGCGGCATTCAGCACAGAGCGCTTGATCGGGCGACAATGGCGAAGCCAAGCCCGAGCAAGTGCGGAGTGCTGAATGTCCGAGTGAGCGCAGCGAGCGGCTTGACCGACTTGTTAGATGCTTTTTGAAATGCGGTAACTCGGAGGCCAAACAGAACATTCTGTACTGGGCCAGACCGATGCCCGTTGGCTCGACGGATCGCACGGCTGCGAAATGACCATGCTCGACGATTTGCACTGGCATTCCTATTTGCACAGCGAAACAACCTCCATATCTCATAACTCGCAAGCGCTCGCTAATTATGGGCCACAGGTTACCAACCTACACCACAACCACGTACCGCGAATAATCGCTGACCACCAAAGAAAGCGGCCTAGACAGCTCACTTTAGCCGCTACTGCGGGACCACGAAACCCTCTTGCTACACAGCAGCCTTTTTACTGGCACGGGCTTGCCAGCATTCATTTTCTTTTGCGCGCATCTAACGCCAAGTTAAGCGGCGCTTTGCGCGGAGTGCCTGGTGCGCAACAATGCCGAAGGCATGCGCAACAGGTGCGGAGTGCAAAGCGTCCGAGCGAGCGTAGCGAGCGGCTTGAACGCATTGTTAGGGCTTGTAGCCAAATATAGTAATGTGTTGCTCATCGACTTCTATTGGCAGTAGGCCGACATTCTTCAAACGCGCCGTCAATTCGAGACTCTTGGACTCATCGGCAAATTTTTTTCCCGTACTTGTGTTCCTGAATTCTTCGAACCGCTCGATGCGAATTGCGAAGATATCTTTATACTCTACCGGACCACCGATAAGGCAGCCATCGCCCACATGACGCTCGAACAGACCAAGGTTCTCCAGCGCTTGAAGTGTTCCGTATTTTTCTTCACCAACATAGGCTATGGAAAACCAAACTTGAGCCGAGGAGATTTCAGCTAGCACTTCACGCCACTTCGTATTATTCATAAGTGCCACGGAGTATCGAGCTGTGAGCTGGCCGGATTCCATTTTTGTATCTCCGTACTTATTCGCCCTAACGCCAGGTTAAGCGGCATTCGGTACGGAGCGCTTGATCGGGCCAACATGGCGAAGCCATGCCCGAGCAAGTGCGGAGTGCCGAATGTCCGAGCGAGCATAGCGAGCGGCTTGAACGCCTTGTTAGGTGTCTACACTTCACCACTGACTACTCTTTCGATAGATTTTGCAATCGAAGGCAAAAACGTTTGATCGATTGAGAGCTCGAAGGTCAGTTGATTATCGCGTTCACCATAGTATTTGATTGCCTTTCCCGTAACTGATACCTGGCCCCTCGCATCCATCGCAAGCCGCAACTCCAGCTCTTTTTCAAGCGGACTAAAATTCGCCACCCCTTCGAGCTTTTCATAGAGCGCCAAAATTTCTTTTCGAAACTCTACGAGATCTCTGATTTGGATGTAGGGCTCAAGTTGTGCCAGGAATCCAGAGACTCTAACCTCCACTTTTGCGGAGCAGAAACCATCGGCATCGATTTCACCGATTGGGCCGATCATTACGTGTTCGCCGTGCAGTGAGCCGATCACGATCATTTTTTCACCTAACGCCCAGTTAAGCGGCGTTTGGTGCGGAGCGCCTTTTGCGCAAGTATGGCGGAGCCATGCGCAACAAGGTGCGGAGTACCAAACGTCCGAGCGAGCATAGCGAGCGGCTTGAACGACTTGTTAGGGCCAGCTTTGCTAATCACCCGAACCACCCATACTTGAGCCACCACTTGAATGACCATGGTTTCCGCCCGCGCCCGTTGCGCCGAAATCTACCGCTTGACCCAGATTTTCATCGCGGTGGTTATGCGGAGAGCGTGGCTTGCCAAATACCAAACTACGTATTGGCCAAGGCACCCATTTTCGACGTATTGCTTCCGGCTCATTTTGCCTAACAAGGTACAAGATGAGCATAGCGCCGAGGACTGGAACAAGCCATACGACAGTTATTTGCGCCTTTCTTTGAAAAGAATCTAGCGTGCCATCGTGACTTGCAGCGAAAGTGCTAAGTACATTCAGCCACAGGAACAGCACCACCGGTACTCCAACAATGAGAAGCGTAGAAATATCCATTTTCGTGTATTTGCCCTAACGCCCAGTTAAGCGGCGTTTCGCATGGAGCGCTTGATCGGGGGAAGATGGCGAAGCCATGCCCGAACAAGTGCGGAGTGCGAAACGTCCGAGCGAGCATAGCGAGCGGCTTGAACGCCTTGTTAGGGCAACCTCTTGGCCCGCCATAACCTCAACCACCAGAATAGCGCTAAAAGTGTAGCGCTCAACGACAAGCTCCACACAAAGATTAACCCCCAAGGCAAGCGCTTCGTCAATAGACTTTCGTTGTGATTCGAAGGATTGTAGAAGACTACCACTTCGGTGCCGGCACCAAGACTTCGTGGCTTATCTAGAGAACCTTTACCGGAGTGGGTAGAACCTTCGACCCTATATTCATAAGCCGCTTCGACCTTCAATGTTTGGGCCATGGGCCCCTTCATTGACCAGGACGTTGAGCCCTCCCAAGAGCTTCTTACCTTCAGTAATTTTCCTTTTGTACTTGGCCAATGGCGAACAGCCAAATGAGTAGCCGCGATCTCCGCCAATTGCCATACGCAAAGCAGAGACAAAACAATCAAAACCCTCGCAATTGGATCGAGTGATCTTCCCACCTTCTTGCCCTAACGCCATGGTAAGCGGCATTCGGCATGGAGTGCTTGCTCGGGCGATAATGGCGAAGCCAAGCCCGAGCAAGTGCGGAGTGCCGAATGTCCGAGTGAGCGCAGCGAACGGCTTGACCGACTTGTTAGATGACTGGCCATACGCACCAAGCTTGATAGACGGATGACTAATACGCTGCGTGAGAAACGATTACCACCGCAACCTGAAAACGGCATGACCCAGAAATTGCCATGCGTGACGTTTTGCAACGACTTACCTATTGGCACAGCGAAACAACCTCCCTATCTCAACACTCGCCAGCGCTCGCTAATTATGGGCCACGGGATATCAAGATACACCGCAACCACGTACCGCGAATAATCGCTGGCCACCAAAGAAAGCAGCCTCGAACGCTCACTTTAGCCGCTACTGCCGGACCACGAAACCCTCTCGCCGCGCAGCAGCCTATTTACTGGCACGGGCTGCCCAGCGCCCATTTTCTTTTGCGCGCATCTAACGCCCAGGTAAGCGGCGCTTTGCGCGTAGTGCCTGCTGCGCAACGATGCCGTAGGCATGCGCAGCAGGTGCGGAGCGCAAAGCGTCCGAGCGAGCTTAGCGAGCGGCTTGAACATCTTGTTAGGCATCATCACCTACCTGATAAGGGTAATGGATACTATTTAGCCAGCCGCGGAGGTTGGCCAACCCGAAGTGACCGGGTGTGGTTGGCTCGTACAACTGTACGTCGTCACCTGAGGCAGGCGTACTACCGTAGCCTGTGCCTGGGTTTGCGCCGCTAGACGACTGCACGTCGAGAGTGAACTTTGTCAGCGGGCGACCACTTTGAACGATGTAAGCTCTGAAGAGCATTAGTGCCGGGATTACATGATTAAACCAGTCCTCAACTGGCTGATCGGCGCCTAGCCTTGGGTACCGATACGAACTCCCCCCTAGATTTTGCCACCCAAAGCGCTCAAAGGCGCATTGAATTCGATTACGCTCTAAAGATGGAGCGCCCTCTATGTCAAAAGTTAAGATGACAGGCACAGTGCCTCCTTGTTTATGCCTAACGCCCAGTTAAGCGGCGGCCAGCACGTAGCGCCGTTTGCGCAACAATGGCGAAGCCATGCGCAACACGGTGCGGAGTGCTGGGCGTCCGAGTGAGCGTAGCGAACGGCTTGAACGACTTGTTAGGTGCGCGACAGTGCGCGTTATCATGGGCGATGAAATAGCCTCTGCGCTCATCAAATGGCACTCCTACCAAGTCCGCACACTGTTTGTTGCTCGCGTTTCCTCGCACTGACCTTCACTCCATGATTCACTTGCGTACCGCGAACATGGCTTCGCGAACCCCCATTTGAATGCCGCACCGATCTCATTCCGCTATCGAGCGGCGCGCTTCGATGAAGACTAGCACTGCACCGGAAATTCCGTCGCTGCGCTCGGCCGAGAGCGCCGTAGTTTCCGCAACTGCCTTGATTGCAAGAAACACAATTTTCTTCTGCACCTAACGCCCAGTTAAGCGGCGCTTTGCGCGGAGCGGCCGCTGCGCAACAATGCCGAAGGCATGCGCAGCTGGTGCGGAGTGCAAAGCGTCCGAGCGAGCTTAGCGAGCGGCTTGAACGACTTGTTATGTGCTTTCATCACTCTGATAAGCAGATCCAAACTTTGCCCCACACTTTGTGCATAAAGAGGCGCGCCACGTTTTTAGCTTCGCATTGCATTGTGGGCAGTTTCTTACCTTTGTGGGGCATTTTTCAAAAAGGCCATGCTCTGCCCATGACACCGCTTGTTCTCGCGTTGCGCCTTCCAACGACATGAGACTGTTGATAAAGGCTTCCTTGCTACTTGAATCGTATCGGTGAAGATATTCGATACGGACTTTTCTCCGAAAGATCATTTCTCCACAGTTGTCGCACATCACCTTCTGCATTCGACGTTCTTCTTCACACATAACGCCCAGTTAAGCGGCGCCCAGTGCGGAGCGCCGTTTGCGCAAACATGGCGAAGCCATGCGCAAAAAGGCGCGGAGTGCTGGGCGTCCGAGCGAGCATAGCGAGCGGCTTGAACGCCTTGTTAGCTGCATTCTTCTTGCTCAATTCGTTCTCTAATCTGCTCTATGGAGCCCAGCTTCCCTTCGGGCGCCAACTCCATCAGTGCTGAGCAGCAAGCCACGAACTCTTTTTCTCGTTACTGTTTCAACAGCACTTTCGCCTTCAGAAAATGCAACAGCCACTCTTGCTTCGCACCAATACCAATAGACCTCCCGATTTCTTCGAGTGCTTCCGAAAATCTGTTTTGGCAGAACAGAGTTTCACCCAAGGTGAATCGCGCGAAAGTGACTACGACGGAAGTTACTTCGTTATGCTCCACAGCTACATTTAGAGCCATTCTTTCATACCTTTCCGCATCGCCGAATTTCTTCAGGCCCCTCAGGACAAGGGCATATTCGTGGTAGAGATCTGACGCGCGCCAAGATTCTGCTTTGACGTGGGGAATCACTTCGGCGAAACATTCCTCCGCTTCTTCAAGCTTTCCCTGTTTGAAGTTTTCCCATGCTTCTTCGTACTTGGCCGACACCTCTTTCTTTTTCACAGCGACTTTCCGCAGCTAACGCCCAGTTAAGCGGCGCTCAGCTCGGAGCACCGTTTGCGTGAAAATGGCGAAGCCACACGCAACACGGTGCGGAGTGCTGGGCGTCCGAGCGAGCATAGCGAGCGGCTTGAACGCCTTGTTATGCGCTGCACGCTTCCAGCCTCGACGAAATCGGTTTGCCTACCCCAATTACCAAGTTATGGTGATTTTAACAGAGAAGCCAAGCCTTCGATTTCGGGATGATGTAATACTCGAATGCATAACACTCCCCGATAACCTTTTGAATGGTATCTGGAGTGGCTTCGTATATGGGAAAAAACGGCAATTGATCCTCTTCCACTACGAACCACACCCTCTCCTCGGGATTCGGAACCAACTCCACAATTCTTTCGAAGCCTTTTCCATCCTCGAAGTTTCTTGACGAACTTGGCTTCGAGAACGCCTCCCACCACCAGCGACGATCTGCGCCAGTAACAAACTCTGCAAAAAGCTCCTGATAGAGAACGCTTCCTTCGTCATTTGGTAGCAGCCTAAATGATCTCGGAGAGAGTCCTAACTTGCGTACGGCGCTATCTATTTCAGGAGTAACCAATTCCGTGCTCGTTCTTTCTACGCATAACGCCAGGTTAAGCGGCACCTAGTGCGGAGCGCTTGCGGCGCCATAATGCCGAAGGCAGGCGCAAGCAAGTGCGGAGTGCTAGGTGTCCGAGTGAGCGCAGCGAACGGCTTGAACGACTTGTTAGCCATTCTACCTTTCTAACCACATTCGATACTCACACTCGCCAAGAGCGCTTTTGCAAAAGAATACCCAAATTTGATGCGCCTCCGCGTACTCCCCAATTTCAAACCCGCGCGCTTCTTGTTTGGCCAACGTTTCTCGCCAGTTTTCGAAAGGCGACGCTCTCGACGGCGATGAGAGCTGCGCAAAGAACTCGCGATGATCTGCTTTCGTGTACTTGAATTTTCCCCACGATATATTGAGATCGAGGTCGTTGTTCGTTTCAATCTCCGTTGCCGACGACGGAATAATACCGGGCAGCCAGCCATTCGCTATTTGCCCATCTACGGTCGCGACCCCTTTATTCGGATAGGAAGTAGTGACTACATCGCAACCCGACAGCGCGGACGCAATCAGTACAAGTAGAATACGCCGAATCAACATCTTTCTGTGGCTAACGCCCAGTTAAGCGGCGCTTTGCGCGGAGCGCCGGCTGCGCAACAATGCCGAAGGCATGCGCAGCAGGTGCGGAGTGCAAAGCGTCCGAGCGAGTATAGCGAGCGGCTTGAACGACTTGTTAGGCATACGCATCAATCGACAACAAACAGCTTCGCACCAATACTTGTGGACGACCGATGAGCTTCCGCATTATCTGCCACCTGATAACTCATACCGGGTTTGAGAATGAATTGGCGACCATCTTCCAACTCTGTGTGCAATTCGCCTTCGAGACAAAAAATAATATGCCCTTTTGAACACCAATGATCAGCCAAATAGCCCGGCGAATATTCGACCATGCGAACGCGTATATTCGCGAACTGCTGTGTTCGCCAATACGCGACACCACTTTCGCCGCGGTGTTCCGTTTTTTGAATACCAGACCAATCGGTTGTACCAAACGAAATATCGCTAATATCCATTCTTCTTTTTTCCCTTCTTGCCTAACGCCAGGTTAAGCGGCATTCAGCATGGAGCGCTTGCTCGGGCAAACATGGCGAAGCCTTGCCCGAGCAAGTGCGGAGTGCTGAATGTCCGAGTGAGCGCAGCGAACGGCTTGAACGCCTTGTTAGGTGCATTTCTGCTCATCTTTTGTGGGCCATAGGAATTCGGAACACGCAAACACGTAGCTCACTCCGACGATGAAAATTACAGCATAGCCCCAGTGCTGATTGGCGTAAAAAAACACCGAAGCCAGAACCGCAGCGCAAACAGTAAGTATCAACGAAGCTATTAGTGCGATTCGATTGAATAGCAGCATACCGACCGACAACCCAACCATTGCAAACGACGCTGGCAACCCAATCCATTGCTGGTGCGCTCTGTACTCGGTGAATCCGAAGGTATAAATCCACACCGCCGCAAAAAACAGTGGCACTAAAGCACACAGGACAATCAAACCCTTCTGCATTACGCGGTTGCTAAAATTTCTCATTCTTCGACCACCTAACGCCAAGTTAAGCGGCGCTCAGCATGGAGCGCCGTTTGCGTGAAAATGGCGAAGCCACACGCAACACGGTGCGGAGTGCTGGGCGTCCGAGCGAGCATAGCGAGCGGCTTGAACGCCTTGTTATGTTCTTACTCTTCAATTGCTGATGCCATCGCGGCAAACTTCAAACCCGCTTCTGTGTTGCCTTCTCTCTGAAATTCTTCACTGTAAGCAGCAAGGACCTCGGCCGTGTACTTTTTCTCACGAGGTGAGAAATGATCTGTTAACTCGTAGGCCCTAGTTAAATAAGGTGCACCTTCCTTCCATTTTTCTTGCCCGGCGAGTGACGCCGACAGCTCTACGAGGCGGCGCCCGATTCGGAGGGGTGACGGTGAAGGAAGGGATTCTTCTATTGCCAGGGATTGCTTCATAAGCTCCTCCGCCTCTGGAAACTTAGCAAGTTGGCGTTTAATGCGGGCCAGGTTGTACTGCTTCTGCGATCGTTCAGCGGGGCCGAGATTTCCCCACGCCACATTGGTTAGCGCACGACCACATGCCTCCTCTGCCACGAGAAGATTGCCATTATGCTCTGCCGCGAAGCAGGTTTGCTGGTAATTATCGGCCGTGACTTGATTGATCGGATTTGCGCACCCACCAGCCGACACAACCACGCTCAGAACAATCAGTTTCTTAAATTTCATTTGTGCTTCCTTTCAGAACATAACGCCTAGGTAAGCGGCGCTCGGCATGGAGCGATTGAACGGGCAAAAATGGCGAAGCCATGCCCGAACAAGCGCGGAGTGCTGAGCGTCCGAGTGAGCCGCAGGCGAACGGTTTGACCGACTTGTTATGCACCGTTCGCTACTCCGAACATGCCACTATTCTGTATTTAGGGCGAACATGATTTCGGTTCCACTCGTTCGTACCCTCAAAGGGCATTTTCATTGCTGGGTCGCCTAAGTCTGCTTCCGCAAGGCAAAGTTTGTTCGGAAGTGGCCCGCCCTCCGCACTCCGCGCGCTCTTTGAAAAGACATCAATGAAATAGTACTTGTTGGGCTCTATCGTGGCTGTGATTCGGTACTTCTCTACTGACCGGTAATAAGAAGCACTCCCTAGCCCCCCCATATATAGAAAGGAATGGTTAGCGCTACTTGGAATGATTTCTGGATTATCTGTTTCCCATTCCATCTCAAACTCATGATTCCCTGGCGTGACTTCGACAATTTTGGGCTTTCGAATTGGCCGATCATCATAGATTGCCGTGCCATCAACAGCCGAAATGTTCGCCGAAACATGGTCTTCCGCTCGGGCGAAAGATTTGGTGATTATTTGAGCTATCGCTGAATTCCCACCTGCGCCTACCCCGCCATTGTGTAGCTTGATGACTTCTGGTTTCGCCACTATGCATCCCTGCAGAAGGGCGAGCAGACTTGTGACAAGAATGGCCTTTGGTAAAGCACGCATGTTAATTCCCTTCGACTTAGCGGGCGCACCGGCTTTCAGTGCATAACGCCCAGGTAAGCGGCGTTCAGCATGGAGCGGTTGCTCGGGCAAAAATGGCGAAGCCATGCCCGAGCTAGCGCGGAGTGCTGAACGTCCGAGTGAGCCGCAGGCGAACGGCTTGACCGCATTGTTAGGCGAACTAGAACTCATGCATTTCTTCCCACGACTTTCGCCCTACGATTGGCTCCCGATTCGACGCGAAAAACCGCCACATGAAGTGCCAGCCTCCTTCGTACCGAGCAAGATCAAATAGACGATCATTCATTTCGTATCGCAGATAGAAGAAGCCATCATCTTCAATCAGTTGTACGGTTTCTCCTGGAAAAATGGTATCTCCCAGAGACATCTCCAGCATTCTGAATGGCGATTGATCGACTATTTCGTTTTCGTATTCATCGAAATCGCAGCCTTCTACTGGCACTTTCATAGGGAAATACAGCTGAAGCTTGCAACGATCGACGGGGGAAGTTTCTGTATTGGTATAGGACACCAATAGGCTATAGCGATGTAGTTCGGCCATAGCCAATTTTCTCTTGTGTGATACCTCAAACCCGTTACCAATAGCCAACTCTGGGTGATGCTCGCAGTATTTCAGCCATTCATCGCGATGGCGAACAAGTTCGGTTGGAGAGTACTTGGTACCAATCGGATGTTTCGCATTGTAATGACCAGCTTCACCGTGGCACTGCAAGCACAGGACAATGGCATTCTCCGGGGTGCTCGGGCCTCCTTCGGACTCCGGCACGATATGATGAACATTCACCGAACGGCCAGCAAACTTGTGGCACACGCAACAGCGACGACGCGCTTTGACAAGTAGGTCTTCTCTCAGCTGAGGTGAAAACGGCATCTTCTTTTCCCGCCTAACGCCCAGTTAAGCGGCGGCCAGTACGGAGCGCCGTTTGCGCAACAATGGCGAAGCCATGCGCAATAAGGTGCGGAGTGCTGGGCGTCCGAGCGAGCATAGCGAGCGGCTTGAACGACTTGTTAGGTTTTTTCACCAAGAAAAGTAACCAACAGTGTGGATCTTGAAATGAACCGGTATTCTGGAACTGCAAGATTCTTTTCCTCGATGCTCGAGCCCGCATAAACCCGCCCGGCTTTATCGTAAATTTCGCCTTCTGCCCTGTTGACGAAACCTCCAAACCAGGGGTGAGTCGAAGGATAGCCCATAAACGTTAGATCACCCGGCATATACTCGACCCAGTAGGGCAAACGCTCAGCATGAGTGTAAGCAACGAAGTACTCGGGGTTCACTGAACGGAAAGGATTTTTAGCCTCAGCAGGCTGGCGGCTTCGTTCGGACATCGGATCTTTCAGATAACCTGATAGGCCCTGAAGGTTTTCGAGATCTTCCTTGGTTCTACGAAGCACCATAATTCGGTGTTTGCTCGGGCTGGAGTAGTACTTCAGGTCACCCGGCGCCAGATCAGAAACATCGACCTGTAGCACGAGATCACTTCGCGACATGCTTGGATTCAAAGCAGACAGCAGCACCCAAGCCACTCCTCCGACAATTGCGACTGCCGAGAACACCATGAAGGTCTTGTAAAGCGTGCGAATTTCCATATTCGTAAACCTAACGCCCAGTTAAGCGGCATTCGGCATGGAGCACTTGCTCGGGGAACAATGCCGAAGGCATGCCCGAGCGAGTGCGGAGTGCCGAATGTCCGAGCGAGCATAGCGAGCGGCTTGAACGCCTTGTTATGTTCATTGGCTGTTAAGAAACCATGCCAAACCGAAGAACCCGAGTATTATTGCGATAGCTGTAATGGCGAGGTTTGCATATGCCTGGCCAACGGTTGCCGAGTTTTTCGCACTGCTATTGTTTTGTTGGTAGAAGCGACGGACGTCGACGCCCGTAGTGACTTCGTGTGCTTCATCTAAAACCAACTGATCTGCATCGTACGCCTGTTCATCAATGTAGATCCATAGCTGAGCTTGATTGAAGGAAAACGGTAGCACAACTCTGGAAACATTCTCTCCAAGCACAACGGCAGGAATACCTTTGCCTTCAAGACGCAACTTCAGTGCATGTAAATATGAATGATCAGATGCGCGAGTGATTAACTTCATGGCTCTTGATGAACATAACGCCCAGGTAAGCGGCGTTTGGTGCGGAGCGCCTTTTGCGCAAACATGGCGGAGCCATGCGCAAAAAGGTGCGGAGTACCGAACGTCCGAGTGAGCGTTAGCGAGCGGCTTGACCGACTTGTTAGATGCTTTTGGAAATGCGTTAACTCGGAGGCCAAAAAGAACTTTCTGCGCTGGACCCGGCAGATGCTCGATGGCTCGACGGAAAGCACAGCACTGAAATGGCCGTGCTCAATGTTTGCCGCTGACATTCCTATTGGCACCTTGAAACAACCTCCTCATCTAGAAGCTCGCAAGCGCTCGCTGATTATGGGCCACGGGCTATCAACCTACACCGCAACCACGTACCGCGAATAATCGCTGGCCCGCAAAGAATGCGGCCTCGATTGCCCACTTTAGCGGCTACTTCGGGACCACGAAACCAGCGTTTAGCACAGCAGTAGTTTTATTCCTTCGGAGCTGCCAGCTTTCTTTTTCTTGTGTGCGCATCTAACGCCCAGTTAAGCGGCGTTTGGTGCGGAGCGGGCGATGCGCAACAATGGCGAAGCCATGCGCAAGCGCCCGCGGAGTACCAAACGTCCGAGCGAGCATAGCGAGCGGCTTGAACGCCTTGTTAGGCGAATTTCGATGCGAACTGTGCTCACGGACTTAGCTACCCAGAAAGACTTCGTAAACTGGAAGACCCATATAAGTGGACCCATTCACAATGCTTAACCCCTCGAAGTATGAGTGATCCTGAGCTTTAAGGTACGGATGGGCCGCTTGGTGTATTTTGAACAGAATTTCGCCGGCGCTTAAACTGGCACCGTCACTGCGAATTTCCACCTCTTTCCACTCCGTTACCCATTCGACCTCGTTACTACGAACTGCGGGATGTTCCGCGTGGTACTCATAGCGCACTGCTATTGCTGAGATACCTATGGGTGATTCGAGGCTTGACGGAGGTATCGGATAGCCTATCTCATCGTTATATCTATACACATCCTCGACGAAGCTTTGCAGATCATTTGCGGCCGTTTCGCGGAATGACCAAGCAACGCCAGACAGAAGCTGTTCGGGACGATGCTCTTCTGAACACCCAGCAACCAGAAGGAACGCGCTCGGAAAGAGTAGGCCCGTCAAAAGGTACCGCATATCTTTGTTTTCCTTTTTTCGCCTAACGCCCAGTTAAGCGGCGTTTTGCGCGGAGCGCCGGCTGCGCAACAATGCCGAAGGCATGCGCAGCAGGTGCGGAGTGCAAAGCGTCCGAGCGAGTATAGCGAGCGGCTTGAACGCCTTGTTAGAACCGATTAAGCAATGCCGAGATTTTTTCATCGATAGCTTGAGCCTCTTTCAGGAAGCGCGACCGCTTGTTAACCATATTTCGGAATAACTGTTCGTCGTAACTTTCGCTGTACTTCAAATTCTGAATCGAGGATTCCAATCGTTCGCACTCCATGAGCAGAAATTGCTGCCTCATTGAATAGGCACCGATGACATTCGAATCGACCTGCTGCTTTGATTGGGTAAGCATGGCGGCAAGAGCCAAGATTAAAGCGATAGGTGACATGAAAGCGCTCAATACGCCGAAAGAATCACCGAGTTCAGCCGTATTCTTCGGTAACTTGATTGCTTGCGTGGATTCGATCAGCCATCCAGGCTCGTAAAGCTGGAGCAAAACGGCTCCAAAAACAACCCATACGCAAATCGATACGACCAATAGCAACCAGATCGATATTTTCACAATAACTCCTTTTGTGTGGTTTCTTTGGTTCTAACGCCCAGTTAAGCGGCGCTTTGCGCGGAGCGCCCGCTGCGAAACAATGCCGAAGGCATACGCAGCGGGTGCGGAGTGCAAAGCGTCCGAGCGAGCATAGCGAGCGGCTTGAACTACTTGTTAGGCGCATACCCTTCTCCGGAACCTGGTGCACCAAACCGATTGCCGCTCCCCGGGCCTCGTAAGACGAAACCTTGGATCACCAACCACAATATTCCGGCCACTGGAATTATGCTTGAAAGGAGCGCAAGCCCCGAATAATTCCGGTCATGCAGCCGTTTGACCCAGATATTGATGTTCGCGAAGAACAATGGAACCAGTACTAATGCTGCTAAGGCCACCATTTTTACCGGCGGCTTTCCTTCATAGACGACTATTGCGGACCAGATTGCTCCAAACCACAACGGCAAGAAAACCAATTGGAATGCCGCAAACGATTTTCTCGATATTCGACCATGGTTCGTCCACAGATATTCGAGCCAACTCCTTTTCATGCTTTTCCTTTTGCTCGCCTAACGCCCAGTTAAGCGGCGCTCAGCGTGGAGCAACGTTTGCGTGAACATGGCGAAGCCACACGCAACACGGTGCGGAGTGCTGGGCGTCCGAGCGAGCTTAGCGAGCGGCTTGAACGCCTTGTTAGCCGAGCCGCACTCACTTGGCAAGGATCTCCGCGGCGGAACGCGCTCCGACCACGATAACTATCGCCAAAGAGATTTGGAGCAAGTAAAAAACTAGGAACTCCTCCATGACCTCAACTTTCCGCCGCTTCCACATCTGCTGAAGATGCACCCCCACACGCTTAAGCGGCGCAAATTCTTGCCTCTCAATGGCACGAGACGCTCTGCGGAACCAGATTTTATTCCGGCCCACACATTTTTCTCGAAACATGGTTGTGTTCGCGTAAACCGCAATAGCGAAATAGAAAAGGAGTAAGTAGAACCCAAGTGTAGGCAACCAATTGCTCATATCGAACCTAGTGAAATCCAGCTTTTCCATTGTGACTGCCACGAATGTGAACAAGAGCGCTTGAGGGGTCAGATTACGCAAGAACTCCAGGTAGGCACTTCTCGCAGGCCCCAACACTTGGACTCTTTGAATGAACTTCCTTTTTCTCATGTATTACTCCGGCTAACGCCATGGTAAGCGGCGTTTGGTGCGGAGCAGGTGCTGCGCAAACATGGCGAAGCCATGCGCAAGCGCCGGCGGAGCACCAAACGTCCGAGTGAGCATAGCGAACGGCTTGAACGGCTTGTTAGGCATTTAGGAGAAGATGGAAGACACGAATTCAGAAACCGCCTCAATGACTTCCATGACCCCATCAAGAATCGATTCGAAAAAGCCCACTACCATCTCAATCAGGCTTTCTCCTTCCATTACGCTCGGTGCACCCAAGCCAAGTACTGCAGCCGCAAGCGCCGCCCCGACATACAAATTTATTCCGACCACGAGCACATAGACTACCGAACCGATAAAAAGACACGCTGCAACGGCAGACAAGAACCTAAATCCAATCGGCTTATCTTTTCTATTTGTCATATTTCTTCCTTAAGAAAACTCGGCGATTCTCGAATTTAAATACAAAAGAACAAGCGAAGCCAGTTTCCCTTTACGCCTAACGCCCAGGTAAGCGGCGTTTGGTGCGGAGCGGGCGCTGCGCAAACATGGCGTAGCCATGCGCAAGCGCCCGCGGAGTACCAAACGTCCGAGTGAGCATAGCGAACGGCTTGAACGCCTTGTTAGCGCTTGAGGAGCTCTGCATTATTTGCCCTACGCGCAAACTCATTTTCGATACCAACGAGTTTAACTTGATCTCCGACGTTCGCAGATAGCCACATATTCTTAGGCAAGCATACCCTCTCTGGCCTTTGCCATACCTCCATTTGCACGTAAACCGGATACGAACAGCTCCAACGATTGAACGGCTTTTCATCCTTCCTGACAACCTGGGTGACGACCTCAAACTTTTCTGAACTGGCGTATAGAGACAAAGAGGGAAAACCATGTGCCACCGCACCCCATACCAGAATCGCGATAAAAAGCGCGAAAACAAGTGCCGCGACAACCCTCGTTGCCCACCCAGACTGACGCGCTTTCTCGGTAGTGGGGTTAAGTAGGAATGGAAGCACAACAACGAAGCTAGATACGTAGAAAAGCCACCAATACTCCAACCCCCATCCCCGCACCTCAATACTTCTGATGAAATACAAAGACATGGTGCTTTGGTATAAACCATAGACACCGACACTAACCAGTAGAAACAGAAGTACTCGATGAACCTTTTCCCAGGCATTCAAGCTTTGACCGAACACATGCACCCTCGTGTTTCAGCGCTAACGCCAGGTTAAGCGGCACCTAGCGCGGAGCGCCTGCTGCGCCATAATGCCGAAGGCGGGCGCAAGCAGGTGCGGAGTGCTAGGTGTCCGAGCGAGCATAGCGAGCGGCTTGAACGCCTTGTTAGGCGGTCTTTCTCAAGCATGATAACTCCTCGTAAAATACCAAAACACAACAATCATGGCAGTTAACGGGACGACGTACTCAACGAACATGTAGTAACCAGTGGTGAGTTCAGCAATGACCAAGAATGGCAACCATGCCAAAAGGAACAAGAACAGTGGATATGGCATTTTCACTGTTTTGGAAGCTAGGAGCACTGGGTATAAATAGAGTGCCGTAAAGCCCAGACCAATTACCCAGTTTTGAAGACCTCGAGCGGTCCCAATTGACCAAATAGGAGGCCGAGATTCCGGACCCGCATACGCCTCGAACCCTCCCAACCATTGAACTACAAGAACTTCGTTTGCAATTGATGCGATGAGGATGATGGGCAATAAGGTAAGACTGTACCCAAGGATCAATCTGTTCACTTATTCGCCTAACGCCCAGGTAAGCGGCGTTTGGTACGGAGCGCTTTTTGCGCAACGATGGCGGAGCCATGCGCAAAAAAGTGCGGAGTACCGAACGTCCGAGTGAGCATAGCGAACGGCTTGACCGCCTTGTTAGCTGAATTCATTGGCTAGCCCTCTTTCCGCGCGGTACTTTCGACCCAACCAATCAACCTTGGCCAAGACCTCTCTATTCGCTCGCCCGACAATTCGTACAACACATGATCGCGGCCAAGCTGCTTCAGCATAATTGAACCCAATTTCCGCAGTTTGGAACTCGGACAATTGAAAACCCTCCGATTTCGCGATTGCCTCGAACTTTCTGGAAAGACCACGAACGGCGCCAGACGTGGGCAACGATGCACGATATTGCTCCGAACATATTTCGCTGGTAATCAAATTGAAGCATACCAACGAGACACCCTGAGTAATGCATTCCTCGCCTAAGCGCGGGTGTAGCCACGACAAACCGCTCACTGCATGTTGAGCGGTACTGTATGCCACGCTTCTCGCTCGCTTAATTCGATTCACGATCTTCTTACAGCTAACGCCCAGTTAAGCGGCGCTTTGCGCGGAGCGCCTGCTGCGCAACAATGCCGAAGGCATGCGCAGCAGGTGCGGAGTGCAAAGCGTCCGAGCGAGCTTAGCGAGCGGCTTGAACGCCTTGTTAGCGTTACCTCCGATCGCGAAGCTAATCCGCATAATTTTCTTCGAAGTACTTAACGACAACCGCTTCCGCGACCTCCGCGATAGCATAGAATTCTTTGTTTACCGCATCGAGCGCGACAGACCACTCCGGCTCAATACCCTGTTCGATTTCTTCCTCGCTCCAACATAGCAGTTGCGCAAGTTGTTCTTCGAATTCCTTGGACACCCCGTTCGAAAAGATGATTGACTCGGCTTTTTCTACGAGTTCTGCAATCTTGGGAGCACCATTTTCGCGAAACGCCCTTTTTGCAACCTCAATTTCTTCTCTCGACGCCAAATCGAAGTATGTATGAAAGCCACCTCGTAAGACCGCACCTCTCAATAGATTTAGGGCATAGAATGTTCTTTCGCGACAGGTAAGCGACTCTAAACCAGCCTTCTTCTCTTTCTGAGAAACCGCAAGCCAAGCATCCCAGAATGGATCAGATTCTTCGCTGGAATTCATGACGCTAACGCCAGGTTAAGCGGCACCTAGCGCGGAGCGCATGCTGCGCCAAAATGCCGAAGGCAGGCGCAAGCAGGTGCGGAGTGCTAGGTGTCCGAGTGAGCGTAGCGAACGGCTTGAACGACTTGTTAGGCATTAGACCGCACCAAGTAAGACACCACCAAGAGCACGGGCGCCGCCAACATGCCTAGGTAGAAGTTAGCCGAGAAAAGCAAAGCTCGAACGTCACCCATCTTTGATACGCCACCTTCTTTTCGCAGCCAACGTTCCAATGCAAATAGCCAGAAATGGTGAGCAAAGACGGCGGCACACAACACCGCAAACAATTCGCCGGAAACCCAGCTTTTGTTCACCAATGTAATTAGCGCAAGAACCCCAAAGATGCCTACCGTAGCCATAGCGTACTTAAACCAAGCCTTCCAGATGCTCCGCACTGTTGACTCTGCGTAAGTAGCAATTTTCATTTCTTGCCTAACGCCAAGGTAAGCGGCGTTTGGTACGGAGCGGGGGCTGCGCAAAAATGGCGAAGCCATGCGCAAGCGCACGCGGAGTACCAAACGTCCGAGTGAGCATAGCGAACGGCTTGACCGCCTTGTTATGCATTCTTCAACCTTTCGAACGCAGCTTCGGGAAACGGATACTTACCAAGGGTTCTTCCAGCAGCACCGCAATGCTTTTGCACCTCAGCAAGCATGGAGCGCACAGCACCAAGCAACTCCGCGACCGAAACTTCAAAAATTGCCAGCACTTCTTCCTGCGCTTGGCCTCCTAAAACCGCATAGGGGATGGCTACCCACACCAATTTGATTTCAACTCTACCATCGCCAAGAGGCGCCATTCCGAGAAGATGCTGACCGGGTTCATTCTCGAACGCGACTTTTGCTTCGCGGCCTTCTAAGACAGTTGAGCTAGTTACTTCGGCAAACTCTCCAAGGCTATCAATGGCATCTGTTCCTTCAAATTCCCACGAGCGTTCACCCACCATCATTCCGAAGTGAGCTACATTTTCCGACGATTTACTCCAAGTAAACGAAAGGCTCATTTTTATGCATAACGCCCAGTTAAGCGGCGGCCAGTGCGGAGCACCGTTTGCGCAAAAATGGCAAAGCCATGCGCAAAAAGGTGCGGAGTGCTGGGCGTCCGAGCGAGCTTAGCGAGCGGCTTGAACAACTTGTTAGGCATTCGGCTTCACCGCGAAAAACCAAAAGATTGCTGCCCCAAGTACACCGATAATGCTGAAGACCATTGATTGATAAGCGAGATCTTTCAGCGAATCATTTCCGAACGGTTTCGCTAAGGCAACAAAAAAAGGACCGGGAATGATGCCGATCAGTGCATACCAGACAATTCGCGTATGGTTTCTTCGTTTCAAAAGCAGGTGGATCGGTATCGCCCATGCGACTAGAAAGCCTAGAATTACGAAGGGACTGACAATAGCTACTCCAATTGCAAGCGCTTCCTGGAGATCGTTATTTGTACCTAACGCAAAGAATATGGCAATTGAACTGAGCCACATGCCAAGCGCCGAAACTAGACTCCCTCGAATTAGCTGCATATTCATTTTTGCTAACGCCAGGTTAAGCGGCACCTAGCGCGGAGCGCCTGCTGCGCCACAATGCCGAAGGCAGGCGCAAGCAGGTGCGGAGTGCTAGGTGTCCGAGCGAGCGTAGCGAGTGGCTTGAACGCCTTGTTAGGTGCTTACGCTTTGCCTGCATTCGTTGCACCAACATTCTCCGTTGCGGCATGTGCCAGGGCGCAAGATCCTAGCAATAGCATCGAATATATCGCCTGTTTCGAGTTCGCCTGGGCTTGTTGCCTCATCAAGCGTTAAATCGCCACAGCGCACGCATTTTGAGATGGTATACCGTTCCGACGAGTAACCTGCAAATTGATATTCGTCGAATTCAGCGCCAAACTTTTGAAGAACCTCTTTCAATTCTTCAATCAACCGTTCTCTCTCAGAATCTGAGAAATCTTCCGGCAACCTGTGAAACAAAATCGATCCGAATTCCATATCTTCTTTTACACCTAACGCCCAGGTAAGCGGCGTTTGGTACGGAGCGCTTTTTGCGCAACGATGGCGGAGCCATGCGCAAAAAAGTGCGGAGTACCAAACGTCCGAGTGAGCATAGCGAACGGCTTGACCGCCTTGTTAGAGTTCATGTTTTCTTTAGCCCCCTTTGGATCAGCCAAATCAGGCCTCCTGCTAGCACCAAGAGCTGAATTCTCGCCAACGCAAGCACCTGATTTACAACAGCGTAAGACTCACCAGGCTCTCTGCCAATATATGCCAACAATTGCCAGCCAACACCGATCAACAAGCCAACTACTGCAGCATTGAACACCGCACTACATTTTGCGAAGCGAGCCGCTAAATAACCGGGAATCACAAACGTAAGCCAAAACCCCAAATCGAATACGACATCGGGAATCTGAAAATCCGACGTTTGTGCGAGCGATACGGCGAACACCAATTGCGCCACCAAATATGACGAAAGCGCGATCCCTATTGACTGCCAATTTCTTTCCAAGATCTTGATGAACTCTAACGCCATGGTAAGCGGCATTCGGCACGGAGCACTTGCTCGGGCGACAATGGCGAAGCCAAGCCCGAGCAAGTGCGGAGTGCCGAATGTCCGAGTGAGCGCAGCGAGCGGCTTGACCGACTTGTTAGATGAGTTGCCATACGCACCAACTTTGATAAAAAAATGGCCGATACGCTGCGTGCTGGACGGTTGCCGCCGCGAACTGACGACGGCACAAAACACAAATGGCGATGTGCAATGATTTGCACAGACGTTCCTACTGGCACAGCGAAACAACCTCCCTATCTCAACCCTCGCAAGCGCTTGCTAATTATGGGCCACGGGTTATCCACATACACCGCAACCACGTACCGCGAATAATCGCTGGCCACCGAAGAAAGCGGCCTTGATAGCTCACTTTAGCCGCTACTGCCGGACCACGAAACCCTCTCGCTACGCGGCAGCCTATTTGATGGCACGGGCTGCCCAGCACTCATTTCTTTTACGCGCATCTAACGCCCTGGTAAGCGGCATTCGGCATGGAGTGCTTGCTCGGGGAACAATGCCGAAGGCATACCCGAGCAAGTGCGGAGTGCCGAATGTCCGAGTGAGCGTAGCGAACGGCTTGACCGACTTGTTGGATGAGTTGCCAAACGCACCAGCCTTGATAAGCAAATGGACGATACGCTGCGTATTAAAAGATTGCCGCTGCAACCTGAAGACGGCATGAAACAGACTTGACCAAGCGCAATGATTTGCACCGACGTTCCAACTGGCACAGCGAAACAACCTCCCTATCTCAACACTCGCAAGCGCTCGCTAATTATGGGTCACGGGTTATCAAGATGCACCACAACCACGTACCGCGAATAATCGCTGACCACCAAAGAAAGCGGCCTTGATAACTCACTTTAGCCGCTACCGCCGGACCACGAAACCCTCTCGCTACACAGCAGCCAATTTACCGGCACGGGCTGCCCAGCACTCATTTTCTTTTACGCGCATCTAACGCCCAGTTAAGCGGCGGCCAGTGCGGAGCGCCGTTTGCGCGAATATGGCGAAGCCACGCGCAACACGGTGCGGAGTGCTGGGCGTCCGAGCGAGCACAGCGAGCGGCTTGAACGACTTGTTAGGCTCATTGTGATTCGACCGATTCGACTTCCATAAGCGCATCACCACGGTGATGCCCAGTGTGAGATTGCCACAGCTTCCCGCTCACTATGGCGTTATCCAACAGAAAAGAATTGATCTCGCTAAATGCCTCGCTTGGGATCATCTGCAACCGGCGAAGCCGCCAATTTCATAAGATGACTCGTCTTCAAACGAGGATGCAATGAGCGTTATCGGCTCTTTTAGCACCAACATCCAACATACCTCTCGCGTATCAGTTTCGAGAGACTCATAGTTCGGCGGGCCAGGAAAGGCTTCACGCCAAACATACCCTCCAAGCTCGACTCTTTGACCTTCATACATTTTCGACTCTTCATCTCGAGGCACAATAGCGCGCGAAAGATCACTCACCGCTGCAAACCATTTATCTCGATGCCCCCGAAGCTCATTTGACGAAAACTTCGTACCTTTTGGGTGGGCCGGATTGTAGTGCTCAACGTCAGCGTGGCAATTGAAGCAAAGAGGAATACAGTTTTCGATTGTGGATAGCCCACCTTTTGACTCAGGCACAATATGATGCAGCTCGATTTTCGTGCCACAGAAGGTATGACAAATACTGCATCTTCTCCCACAGGACACTAGGGCTTGTTCTTTGACTTTTCTTGGCCACATCTTTTTTATGCCTAACGCCGTGTTAAGGGGCGGCCAGTGCGCAGCGCCGTTTGCGCAACAATGGCGAAGCCATGCGCAATAAGGCGCGGAGCACTGGACGTCCCAGCGAGCATAGCGAGCGCCTTGAACGCCTTGTTAGAGCTTAAAGCCAACCGACCAATGAGCCGTAACTCTGCACGTTAACGGACGGATTTGGCGCGCTATTGTTATCGATCAATTTCCAACGAAATGTTCTGTTATTCGAAACTGGGCAAATAACTAAGCCACCACTCCATTCGGAGCCATATTCTGTGACAGAGATATTCGAATAGTGCGCGATCGAATCATTGAAATTTCCCGCGGAATCCGCGCAGACAAAGGATCCGCTATCACTCTCATTTGTAGTGTGAACAATCACATTCATGAGTACCGCTTTAGCGCTCTTTGGAATAAGTGACGATACGTCTTCCGTATGGACAGCGCCTATTTTGTTCGCATTCCATAGGATTTTATATTCAGAGGAGGGGAGGAACTGGAAACGCTGGTTGAGCGATTGGATTTGATACAACAACCAAATAGCAGATGCTAGAGCGAAACCACTAGATATAATTGCTATTGTAGATGCACTGTGGCCGCGACTGCGTTCGCTATCGCTTCCCTCAGGACCCTTTACCCTCGAACGATCGATTAACGCCAATACTATGCTCCCTAGAACGGGTATGGCTGCGACGAGAATTTGTGTGTAGTCCACGGTTCCTCCTGTTTTACGGCTCTAACGCCGTGTTAAGGGGCGGCCAGTGCGGAGCGCCGTTTGCGCAACAATGGCGAAGCCATGCGCAAAAAGGTGCGGAGTACTGGACGTCCCAGCGAGCATAGCGAGCGGCTTGAACGCCTTGTTAGATGCGCTACGGAGCGCGTTACCAACTCTATCGGATTTACCCATTTATGCTGCCACCGTATTAAGAAACACCGCATTTTTTTCTTCCAAGTGAGGAACGATCAAATTGCTCCCGAATTACGGACGTTTACTCACGAAAGATATCGCCTGTAAAAAGCCACAAAAGCCCAAATCAGAACCATCAAGCCAAGACCATAGTTGAATAGAAGATCGATTAGGCCACCCTCTTTGACGACCTTCTTCGGCAGAAAATAGTATTTATGCACCAACATGATTGAAAGCGGGACAATCAAGAATATGGTTACAAAGATCTGATATCCATTCATAAACACAACCAGCCCAGAATCCCAACGGGTGCAGCCAAATTACGAAAAAGCAGAAAATTGCCTCTGGCCAGCATCTAACGCCAGGTTAAGGGGCGTTCAACGCGGAGCGCCTGCTTGGGCAACAATGGCGAAGCCATGCCCAAGCGGGTGCGGAGTGTTGAACGTCCCAGTGAGCGTAGCGAACGGCTTGAACGCCTTGTTAGATGCGCCACGGAGTACGGAAACACCGAACCTGAAGCCGCGACAATTTTGCTCGGTTTTGAATTCATGCTCTTCCCTGCGAGTGAGCGCCCTTTCCGATAAGAGCGCCACTTGGCCTTTTCTTTTTTCTTTCCTACGAAGTGCGGTGAATCTGCATTCGCACTCATCGTTTCAGGATTACCTTGCCTTCCTCGGTTCCACGGGCCTTCCGCCCCACCGCGCTTCGACTTTCTCGAATTTACCACGAGTAACAAAGAATTCGGCCTTTCCGCTGCCATAGTGGTATTTGGATTTCGGTACCACGCCACTCAATGTTCCACGAAAGAGGCTACTGTGATTCAAACCCGCCGCAACAAACTCTTAAGCATTGCCATCTAACGCCGTGTTAAGGGGCGGCTGGTGCGCAGCAGCTTTTGCGCAACAATGGCGAAGCCATGCGCAACAAGTTGCGGAGTGCCAGACGTCCCAGCGAGCATAGCGAGCGCCTTGAACGCCTTGTTAGAAGCGAGCCTCACTCGGTGTAAGCCCCAACGGGACAATCTGTTGGCCTCGTTGAATTCCATGCGTGAATCAGTTGCTCCCTGCTTCTCTGGTACCACCACTCAATAAGCGCCTTTTCTCGACGACCCACATTGCCTTGAAGATGCTCGCAGCTCTCGAGTGAAAACGAGGCATTAACGCCACCGCCACGCACATGAAAATGGGGCGGCGCATGTTCTTTTGCGAATACCTCGATTTTTAAACCTTTCACTTGGGCTACTAGCTGGCGAATGTAGTAAAGGCTGCCATCTTCCCCAATTGAATATCCCCCACCCAGAAGCAATTTCAAAACTTCAGCGATCTCTTCTAAGGAGATCGCCTCAGCCAGCTTCTTTTCTATGAGATCTTCCGGGACCATGTTTCTTTTTGCTTCTAACGCCAGGTTAAGGGGCGGCCAGTGCGCAGCGCCGTTTGCGAAACAATGCCGAAGGCATTCGCAAAACGGCGCGGAGTACTGGACGTCCCAGCGAGCATAGCGAGCGCCTTGAACGCCTTGTTAGAGCATTCACTGCTCATTGGCCCGACATCTCAAGCGAGCCCACGAGTAACCTATAAGGCCAGCAATACATAAGCCAGAAAATGCCATGGCGTGGAGCGGAAAATGACCAAGCGCCTGAACGAATGTTGCTCCTTCTTCTTTCATGTAACCAAACATGAGCGGCCAGAGGATTTTGCCGTACGTTAAGACAACAATAAGCGTTCCCCAGATAATAAAACGCGGAATCAATGCCTTAAGTTCCGACGAGCTACCCGATTCCATTCAGAACACCGTAAACAGCAGAACCGCCAAAGCCAAAGGCGTTAGCGCATTCAAACCCCAAAACCACCGCCACCATTTAATTGCCGGCGCTTTGCTAATGAAGGTGCCAATGACCACCACACCGGCGAAGAGAAACACTGGTACGCCGAATCTTAATAGGCAATGGGCGAGATCAAAATCCGCTTGGGCGCTCCCCGCACCTGCAGCCGTATACGAGGTAGCAGCGAACCAGAGCAACCAAATATTCATAGCAGTCACAGCCGCTGCGGGACCGATTCTTAGTACAAACTCCATTCGCGCTCGTTTTTGCTCTAACGCCGTGTTAAGGGGCGGCCAGCGCGTAGCGCCGTTTGGGTGAACATGGCGAAGCCACACCCAATAAGGCGCGGAGTGCTGGACGTCCCAGCGAGCATCGCGAGCGGCTTGAACGCCTTGTTAGGGCCGAAACCCGCGGCCAACAGATAACCCATTTTTTATTCCCTTATATGCGATCGGCAAGCCCAGAACAGACAGAACCACCTCAAACGAATATGGCGGCAGTGGTTTGAAGACACGACAGACTAAGCTAATTTCACAATCCCCAAATGTTCTAGGGCCAACCCAAATAAAAGCGCAAATTCCTGCAGCGATAAAGACTCCGCCGGCTAACTGTATGGCGCTTTTTTGACCTTCTTCAGTGAGACGCCTTGAACCCGCGTAGGCAAGTAGGAGGAAAAACAGACTGCCAAGAATAGCTATTCCGCCGATTGGAACAGGCTCCCCACTCTTATGCGCATTAAGCATGAGAACGAGCGAGGTTACCAACGTCACCCCTACGATCACCGTGACAACGATGAACCAGAGAGTACGACCAATGACGCCAATCCATGCCATGTTTGATCTGCCCTAACGCCCAGTTAAGCGGCGGCCAGTGCGGAGCGCCGTTTGCGCAACAATGCCGAAGGCATGCGCAACACGGCGCGGAGTACTGGGCGTCCGAGTGAGCGTAGCGAGCGGCTTGAACGCCTTGTTAGCCCTTCGCTTCATTGTTCGAACGGCGGGAACTCAGGATAACGCGGCAACTCATCAGAGAACTCGGCCCATGACAAGTGCTTCGAGTGCCAGTAATGCATCGACGGCTGTACGGATTCCGGATTATCGAAACTCCCCACGGTGATATCAATTAACCCAGGCAAGTACTCAGCTTCAAAGCTGATCTGGGTGCCGCATTCAGCACAGAACCCTCTTGTTGCTTCTTCAGATGCCTCGTACTTCTTCAATTGCCCAGCCACAAAATCAACTTGCCCAGACTCGAACATTGCCCACGCTACAGCTGGTGCCGCATTGGCCCTACGACAGGTTGAACAATGGCAGATCGCCGCCATGATGGGCTCACCCTCGACCACGTATCGCACCGCGCCACACTGGCAACCACCCTCAATGTTTTGCTTTGGCATTTGTGTCTTCCTTTTCGGGGCTAACGCCCAGGTAAGCGGCGTTTGGTGCGGAGCGCCGTTTGCGCAAACATGGCGGAGCCATGCGCAAAAAGGTGCGGAGTACCAAACGTCCGAGCGAGCGTAAGCGAGCGGCTTGACCGACTTGTTAGATGCTTTTGGAAATGCGTTAACTCGGAGGCCAAAAAGGACGTTCTGCAGACGCCCCGAATAACGCCCTTTTGCTCAGCGGGCCGCACGGCATCGAAATAGCCATGCTCGATGATTGGCACTGACTTTCCTATTGGCACAGCGAAACAACCTCCTTATCTTAATACGCCCAATCGCTCGCTAACTATGGGCCACGGGCTTTCAACCTACACCGCCACCACGTACCGCGAATAATCGCTGACCACCAAAGAAAGCGGCCTTGATAGCTCACTGTAGCCGCTACTTCGGGACCACGAAACCTTCTTGCTGCACAGCAGCCAATTTACTGGCACGAGCTTGCCAGCAATCGATTTCTTATGCGCGCATCTAACGCCCAGTTAAGCGGCGTTTGGTGCGGAGCGACTTTTGCGCAAGTATGGCGGAGCCATGCGCAACAAGGCGCGGAGTACCAAACGTCCGAGCGAGCTTAGCGAGCGGCTTGAACGCCTTGTTAGCTGCTGCCGCGGCCTCTGGGCATTGTGGACAACCAATCGATGCCAAGGAACCCCGAGAGATCGATAAGAAACATAATCGGCTGCTCAGCCAGGTATGAGCCCGGGTTTGCCAGGAAACCCTCAAGATACCAACCCGTTTTTGTTTCTGCTTCTTCAAGAGACAAACCCTCTTCGGCAATTTTTCCCTTCACCAAATTCGCAAGTGCCTCTGGGCCTAGATACCCTTCTGGCGATGCTTCGGCCTCAGGAGCCAAAAGCTGAAACAGCGATTGCCCAAAATGACCTGCGACTTTGCTCGCTGCTCCAAAGCTTACAGCATCGATAATTTCATCATCGTAGCCTTCTAGGTCGCCGTACTCGCCGATGCTCAACCCTACGGCTTCGGCTACTTCATTCTCCGTTTCACCCGATGTTTCACGGAGCTTCTGAATTCGTTCAGCGACACCATTCATTCTTGCGGCTAACGCCCAGTTAAGCGGCGGCCAGTACGGAGCACCGTTTGCGTGAATATGGCGAAGCCACACGCACAACGGTGCGGAGTGCTGGGCGTCCGAGCGAGCATAGCGAGCGGCTTGAACGACTTGTTAGCGCCACCACTGATCGAGACTTCTAAGTTAAAGCCTGAGATAGTGAACTCGAGCCGCTTAGGTTCAAACCAAAGTTCTGTCGTATACGTATCACCTAAGCCTTCTACGACCAACTCTCTATTCGCATTCCACATTACCTTGAAAGAATTATCAGCACCTTCTGGGATTTCGTATTCCGAATACTGTTTTGATTCTTCGCCGTTCTCGCCGATGTGGAAATAGCCTCGTGTTTTACCAAGAAGAGAGGAAAGTGACGTTCGAGCTCCCGTACCACCCACCTTCAGATAGGACGACTCATCTTCGCCGTAAATAATTAAGCCAAACGAAGGCGCCCAGAATAAACCCTGAGATTTCGCATTAACGCGGTAGTTGATTGTGAACACGCATTCCTCACACTCCAGAGGCACAGGTATGGCTTTAAACCGGCCGGCTGGCACATCGCTTTCATGCTCATACGCAAACGATGGCCCAGCCACCGACAACCCGATCAATAGTGCGAGTAATCTGATCATTTTTTTCTTCACGCTAACGCCAGGTTAAGCGGCATTCAGCATGGAGCGCTTGCTCGGGCAACAATGGCGAAGCCATGCCCAAGCAAGTACGGAGTGCTGAATGTCCGAGTGAGCGCAGCGAACGGCTTGAACGCCTTGTTAGGCATTTCTATCAACAGCATTGTGCGACCTCACAGATGGCTTTTCGGATTAGGCCCGCTGGAATGCCTTCGTACGAGACACCTTGAAACTCTACCGTGCGACACGATGTAGTGGGGTTACCGGTGAACTCGCAGCACGATTGGCAGTGACTTTCCGCCGCCTTCGCCCCGGAAAGAATGGACTCGATCGGAATGCCGTTGACGAGAATACTATTGGATTCAGATATCTGCTTTTTAGAAAGCTTGGTTTCTCTTAACTTAATCTTCCAACCACAAGGAGCGCATTCATTCGCGAGCTCCTGTACTACTTCCTCCAAGGCTTCGCCCGTATCAGAGCATCGAACGCAGGTGTTTCCCGATTTATCGAGATGCTTCCATTCGACTTCGATCATATTCATCGATTTCTCCCTTTTCAGTAGTTGATTGCCTAACGCCAGGTTAAGCGGCACCTAGCGCGGAGCACCTGCTGCGCCATAATGCCGAAGGCAGGCGCGAGCAGGTGCGGAGTGCTAGGTGTCCGAGTGAGCGTAGCGAACGGCTTGAACGACTTGTTAGCGGCCGCTCACCGCCCCTTTTACTCACGGATAATTCGCTTAACGACCACGTTATTGTGTTCGATATCGATCGCTTCAATCTGACGGACTTCTCGCTCTTCACTTGATTCAACCCTGAATCTGATGATCTGAACATCCCACGGGCCAAGCCTAATTGGAAGATTAATGTTTGGCAGACTGTCAAGATTCTTCACGATTCCGCCATCTTGATTTTTTACGTATAGATAGACCACCGCCGTGGGCCTTTGACTCAGGTTCCGAATTACAACACTAACAATTGTGTGCGGATCTCGAGAACCGGTGTGGTATCCATTGCTCCACTGCAACTCTAAGTTCGCTTCGTTCTTCTTCCTTTCAATACGGCGTTGCCATTGCAAAGTCCAAATGGTCAGAAGCAAGGCAATCGACGAAATGGCAATTGGAATCCAATCTAACAACTTAAAACTGTTATGAGTTTCTTCAACCATATTGACGCTAACGCCCAGTTAAGCGGCGCCCAGTGCGGAGCGGCGTTTGCGCAACAATGGCGAAGCCATGCGCAACACGGCGCGGAGTGCTGGGCGTCCGAGTGAGCGCAGCGAACGGCTTGAACGACTTGTTAGGTGCGCAACGGAGTACGTTATCATGGGCGATGAAATGACCTCCGCACTGTTCAAATGGCACCCCTCGCAAGACCGCACACTGCCTGTTTCGGGCGTTTCCTCGCACTGACCTTCACTCCGTGAGCAACTCGCGTACCGCGAATAGGGCTCCGCGAACCCCCATTTGAATGCCGCACCGATCTCATTCCGCTATCGAGCGGCACGCTTCGATGAAGACCAGCACCGCACCAGAAATTCCGCCGCTGCGCTCGGCCGAGAGCGCCGTAGTTTCCGCAACTACCATGATTGCTAGAAACACAATTTTCTTCTGCACCTAACGCCCAGGTAAGCGGCGTTTAGTGCGGAGCGCTTGATCGGGCAACAATGGCGAAGCCATGCCCGAGCAAGTGCAGAGCACTAAACGTCCGAGTGAGCCGCAGGCGAACGGCTTAACCGCCTTGTTAGCTGCGTACATTCAGAACCTTACCCATTACCACAGCGTTTTCGTTCGTGGAAAAACCCAAAGACTCGTAAAACAATTTCGCCGGGCCTTCACGATCGGTGAGCAAATAGACCTTCTCAACGTTGGGCGGCAATTTATTCAAGAGCATTTCAATAACTTGCCGGCCGATGCCCCTTCGCTGTTGCGATACCGCCACGCAAAGCTCCTTGATCATAAATAGCTGCGACGAATTCCATTGCTCGACTTCACCGATAACGAACCCACAAATTCTCTCATGCGCAGTAGCCTTGCACCCGATGGAGCTCTCATTGCCATAAAGGCTTTTGAGCCGCTCAAGCGCCGAACTTAGACTCCAGTTCTGACTCCATGGCGGCGATGCAAATGCCTCTACGAACACTGCTGCGCATTCTTCAAGATCTTCGGCAGCCAACTCTGAATATGAAACGCCCATTTCTCTGCAGCTAACGCCCAGGTAAGCGGCGTTTGGTGCGGAGCGCTGTTTGCGCAAAGATGGCGAAGCCATGCGCAAAACGGTGCGGAGTACCAAACGTCCGAGTGAGCGTAAGCGAGCGGCTTGACCGACTTGTTAGATGCTTTTGGAAATGCGTTAACTCGGAGGCCAAACAGAACATTCTGCACTGGGCCAGACCGATGCCCGTTGGCTCGACGGATTCCACGGCATTGAAATTGCCATGTTCAATGATTGCCGCTGCATTTCCTATTGGCACTGCGAAACAACCTCCATATCTCATAACTCGCAAGCACTCGCTAATTATGGACCACCGGTTATCAAGCACCACCGCCACCACGTACCGCGAATAATCGCTGACGATCTAAGATTGCGGCCCCGAATGACTCACTTTAGCCGCACCGGCGGGACCACGAAACCTGAACCTTGCGCGGTGGGACTTTCATTCCTTCGTGCTCGCCAGCATTCATTTTCACTTGTGCGCATCTAACGCCCAGTTAAGCGGCGCAAAGTGCGGAGCGCCGTTTGCGCAACAATGGCGAAGCCATGCGCAACACGGCGCGGAGTGCTGGGCGTCCGAGCGAGCATAGCGAGCGACTTGAACGCCTTGTTATGTTCTTATTCTTCAATTACTGATGCCATCGCGGCAAACTTCGAACCTGCTTCTGCGTTGCCTTCACTCTGAAACTCTTCGCTGTAAGCAGCAAGGACCTCGGCCGTGTATTTTTTCTCAAGAGGTGAGAAATGATCTCTTAACTCGTAGGCCCTAGTTAAATAGGGTGCACCTTCATTCCATTTTTCTTGCCCGGCGAGTGACGCTGACAGTTCAACGAGGCGGCGCCCAATTCGGAGTGGCGACGGTGAAGGAAGGGATTCTTCGATTGCCAATGATTGCTTCATAAGCGCTTCCGCCTCTGGGAACTTGGCAAGTTGCCGTTTAATTCGGGCCAGATTGTACTGCTTCTGTGATTGCTCAGCGGGCCCGAGATTTCCCCACGCCACATTGGTTAGCGCACGACCACATGCCTCCTCTGCCACGAGAAGATTGCCATTATGCTCTGCCGCGAAGCAGGTTTGCTGGTAGTTATCGGCCGTGACTTGATTGATCGGATTAGCGCAACCACCAGCCGATACAACCACGCTCAGAACAATTAACTTCTCAAATTTCATTTGTGCTTCCTTTCAGAACATAACGCCCAGTTAAGCGGCGCCCAGTGCGGAGCGCCGTTTGCGTGAAAATGGCGAAGCCACACGCAACACGGTGCGGAGTGCTGGACGTCCGAGCGAGCATAGCGAGCGGCTTGAACGCCTTGTTAGGTGCCATATTCAACTCGCTGGATTCTGCGCAGCAAGGCTACGCGCTTTCGCAATATCGAGCTCATACTTTCCTGCCTGCTCGTATCTCCTCGCAACCGCCACTGCTTCCTTTATGCAGCCGTAGTACACCAGAGAAAGTTCTCCGGCCTGGTATTGCAGTAACATTAGATCATCTGCGAGTGCGAGTGTTTTCAACGAGATGGCAATAAAACCAGATTTTTGAGCGGTAGCCTTAACGCTGATTCGACGGCCATCAGGCGCGACGACATCGAAGCCATGCTGGTTGGCGCGATGTGCAAGAGTACCTCCCACCCTCAGCGCACACTCGAACTCACCTAGCCGACCTATCAAATGCCTTACCTCGGTGGGTTTCACGCCAAACTCTTCAACTTCGAGTTGCACAAGCTCTAAGTACTTGTCGCGAAGCTGCCGGATACGGAAATCTGGAATCACCGAAAGGCACCTAACGCCCAGTTAAGCGGCGCTTTGCGCGGAGCGCCCGCTGCGCAACCATGCCGAAGGCATGCGCAGCAGGTGCGGAGTGCAAAGCGTCCGAGCGAGCATAGCGAGCGGCTTGAACGCCTTGTTAGCTCTATGCTCCATGCCATTTGAAAACCGGGCCATATCTTTCGTTTAGCTTCCATTTTTCAACCAACACCCAGTAAACAAAGGCTACCGCCATAGCGCCTAAGGTCCAAGCTACACCATGAAAAATGAATACGACAAGAAAAATCGTTAAATCAATTAGGGGATACAAAGGCCAGTAGAAAATATTGAGCCTTACGCAGCCATTACCGCATTCGGGGCATTTCGATGTATTGATCAACCCGCCATCTTCAAGCAGCTTTTCATCCAGAACTTGCTCCTGACAATTTGGGCAGATTCTCTTAATCATTCCTTGAACCGCACATTTGATCCGATCTCGATATGAATATTTTTGGAGCTAACGCCAAGGTAAGCGGCGTTCAGCATGGAGCGACTGATCGGGCCAACATGGCGAAGCCAGGCCCGAGCAGGCGCGGAGTGCTGAACGTCCGAGTGAGCCGCAGGCGAACGGCTTGACCGCCTTGTTAGCGCTCACTTGAACACTGACCAAGGATCACCCTGCTGAATACTCGATAATGCCTTGTAAGTTACACCGCTTCGACCTCCAGCCCATTGCGACACCAACCCTTTTTTGACTAGCTCCGTGCCAGGGACAACGAAATACTCAGCGCTTTCTCCATTCTTAATTTTCCGTTCTGAGCCCAAATAGACGAAAACGTAATAGATAGTAGGAACCACTGAGGCCCTCGAGAGTGGCCAGTTGCTTTTTGACCTAACCGCTTTCGCATCAATGCTGTATGTGTTGGTTTGTGATTGAGCCACGATGTCTACGGACTTTGCGTTGCCGAAGGTAATCGACACAGACAAACCTCGCCGAGACAATTCACCAGCTACGAGGAACTCCCCTGCAAGATGCGTAGTGTTCTTATCCATTTCTCCATTCTCCTTTTTGCGCTAACGCCAGGTTAAGCGGCACCTAGCGCGGAGCGCCTGCTGCGCCATAATGCCGAAGGCAGGCGCAAGCAGGTGCGGAGTGCTAGGTGTCCGAGCGAGCATAGCGAGCGGCTTGAACGACTTGTTATGGGCTTCACGTATCTGGAACTCCGTACCTGTTGAGAACAAAGATCACATTGGCGGCGTGTTGCCCCCAGTGAAGGTAGAAGGTAATACGCCATTCATCTTCCGCTTGAGCTTCGCACCCCGCATCGAACACCGACAGCCCCGATTTCAGATCAACGTAGATATCGCGAAGATCATCGGCTAGATCTCCGACAACAGGCTCTTGCCCCGGGATCTGCTCGGGATCACCAACCATGCGGTAGTAGTTGAAGGCTAGGCTCCCGAACCGCTTGTATACCGCGTTAGCGATTTCACTAGACACCGTTGGCCCAGCATAGTTGACACCAACACGCTTCTGCAAAAGATGCGCGCTCGCATATAGTGCAGCTACAAACTGAATGGCTTGCCTTTCGTCGCCATTCTTAGCCGGCGCTTGTTCACAGAAATTGCAGAAGTTGCGCACAAGCCCAGCAAACTCTTTTAGGTACTCGGAAATTTCCACTTAACCCTACTGCCTATAACGCCAGGTTAAGCGGCATTCGGCGTGGAGCGCTTGCTTGGGCAGAATGGCGAAGCCATGCCCGAGCAGGCGCGGAGTGCCGAATGTCCGAGTGAGCGTAGCGAACGGCTTGAACAACTTGTTAGGCATTCATTTTCACCTTTAAGGATTTTGCCGTAATCGCAAGCACTCCACTTACCAGATAGATGTACGTAGTGCCTCCCTTCGTTGCTGGATGCCAGTATGTAATGTTGCCTGCGCTGCGGTTTCTCTCGAGATCGATGAAATTGGCAATCTCGCTAACATTTTCAACGCCCTTAAACACGATCTTTGCTGGCACCCTTGTTTTCGAGTGTTCTGCCTCCGGATAGTAGGAAATGCTCAACTCGACCCTTCTTTCTGGGTAGTTGATTGATAGGCCATCCAAAATGGCATCATGAAGCTCGACTTCTTCTGCTTTCATTCCCTTGCCTAACGCCAAGGTAAGCGGCGTTTGGTACGGAGCTGGCGCTGCGCAAACATGGCGTAGCCATGCGCAAGCGCCCGCGGAGTACCAAACGTCCGAGTGAGCGTAAGCGAACGGCTTGACCGCATTGTTATGTTGTTACGGATTGAAGATAGATTCCACATAAGCTTTTAGTTTCTCGTGGATGGTTTTCAACCCCGACACGGTAGCCCGCATCAATTCTTCACCTTGAACACTGCCTTCAACAACCCAAACCTCGCGATCTGCTTCTTCTACAGATTTGACACCATTCACGCCAGATAAGGATCTTTCCACTGTGCTGCGAAATTCGGTTTCAAGAGGTTCTTCTCGCACGAACTCAGCAACATTGATAAACACGACCCAAAGTTGCGGTTCTTCTTGCGATACGGTGACTCCTAGAATATGCGGCTCATCAGTGACATGGACTAACTGGGTGAAGCCATGTTGCGTTCTTTTATCTATGCCTATTGATTCTTCTGCCATGACCCCACTCACGAATACGAGAATGAAAAAGCCGACGATTGGCCTCATTCTACGAGCGATCATTTTCAACATAACGCCCAGGTAAGCGGCGTTTGGTGCGGAGCGCTGTTTGCGCAAAGATGGCGAAGCCATGCGCAAAACGGTGCGGAGTACCAAACGTCCGAGTGAGCGTAAGCGAGCGGCTTGACCGACTTGTTAGATGCTTTTGGAAATGCGTTAACTCGGAGGCCAAACAGAACATTCTGCACTGGGCCAGACCGATGCCCGTTGGCTCGACGGATTCCACGGCATTGAAATTGCCATGTTCAATGATTGCCGCTGCATTTCCTATTGGCACTGCGAAACAACCTCCATATCTCATAACTCGCAAGCACTCGCTAATTATGGACCACCGGTTATCAAGCACCACCGCCACCACGTACCGCGAATAATCGCTGACGATCTAAGATTGCGGCCCCGAATGACTCACTTTAGCCGCACCGGCGGGACCACGAAACCTGAACCTTGCGCGGTGGGACTTTCATTCCTTCGTGCTCGCCAGCATTCATTTTCACTTGTGCGCATCTAACGCCAAGTTAAGCGGCGCTCAGCATGGAGCGCCGTTTGCGTGAAAATGGCGAAGCCACACGCAACACGGTGCGGAGTGCTGGGCGTCCGAGCGAGCATAGCGAGCGGCTTGAACGCCTTGTTATGTTCTTACTCTTCAATTGCTGATGCCATCGCGGCAAACTTCAAACCCGCTTCTGTGTTGCCTTCTCTCTGCAATTCTTCACTGTAAGCAGCAAGGACCTCGGCCGTGTACTTTTTCTCACGAGGTGAGAAATGATCTCTTAACTCGTAGGCCCTAGTTAAATAAGGTGCACCTTCCTTCCATTTTTCTTGCCCGGCGAGTGACGCCGACAGCTCTACGAGGCGGCGCCCGATTCGGAGGGGTGACGGTGAAGGAAGGGATTCTTCTATTGCCAGGGATTGCTTCATAAGCTCCTCCGCCTCTGGAAACTTAGCAAGTTGGCGTTTAATGCGGGCCAGGTTGTACTGCTTCTGCGATTGTTCAGCGGGGCCGAGATTTCCCCACGCCACATTGGTTAGCGCACGACCACATGCCTCCTCTGCCACGAGAAGATTGCCATTATGCTCTGCCGCGAAGCAGGTTTGCTGGTAATTATCGGCCGTGACTTGATTGATCGGATTTGCGCAACCACCAGCCGATACAACCACGCTCAGAACAATCAGTTTCTTAAATTTCATTTGTGCTTCCTTTCAGAACATAACGCCCAGTTAAGCGGCGGCCAGCTCGGAGCGCCGTTTGCGTGAAAATGGCGAAGCCACACGCAATAAGGCGCGGAGTGCTGGACGTCCGAGCGAGCATAGCGAGCGGCTTGAACGCTTTGTTAGCCCACCAGCGATTTCGAATAGCGCAACTCATGCAGCGGATTGCCGGAATGGTTGCTATCTGTTTTGCTTCTACCAGAATACTCAAAACCAAACCTCTCATACAGTTTGATAGCTGGCGTGTTGCCCTTTATGACCCATAAATGTAGCGACTTGTAGCTTTCTTTCGAAACGCTCTCAAGTACCCTTTTCAACAGACTCGTACCAAGATTTTGGCGCCAGAATTCTGGATGTACGTTGAGCGCCACCAATTCGCTCGATGATTTATCTAGATCACTGTCGCGAGCCGGCCCGAACACAGCAAAGCCCTGAATGTGGTTTTGGACCTCGGCAACGAGATACTTCCCGCCGCCCGGTTGTTTCAGAGCGTTTTCCCACATTTCTTTTCTTTGATCGATCGACAGCGAATTTAAGAACTCACTGCCCATGAACTCTGTGTAGGCTGCCTGCCACGCAGCCACATGGACTCTTGCTATAGATGCTTCATCGCCGAGGCTGGCTTTTCTTACGATGACTTCCATGTTCATTCTTTCGGGCTAACGCCCAGTTAAGCGGCGCTTTGCGCGGAGCGCCGGCTGCGCAACAATGCCGAAGGCATGCGCAGCAGGTGCGGAGTGCAAAGCGTCCGAGCGAGCTTAGCGAGCGGCTTGAACGACTTGTTATGCATACATTGCACTAGCGAACCCTTTCGCCGAAAAAGAAAGCGACAAAATAGGCTAAGTAACCGACCGTAAACAGACCAGTGATTGCCATTCGGTACCTGTATTCGTTATTTCGCTTATCAATATGGTCAGCAATCATAAGGAGAAACCCAGTGCCCACCAATACCATCGCAACGACTGGCAAGGAAACTTCCCAGCCGAAGAATTCATATCGCCTTCGAATCGCGGAAAAGTACCTGCTGCCATGCGATAACACCAAGTGTTGCGTGAAAACACCATAAATGGACATTGCCAGCAAACCAAAGCCAGCTAGCAGCGCAATAAACCTTTTTTTCTTCGGTAGAGAATTGGGAACGTATGTTTCGGGCTTTAACGTCCAAATTATTGGCTTATAGCAGTTCACGCATTTTCCATTTTCGAACTCGCTACGCATAAAGTGGTTGAGTGCCCCACAGTTTCGGCATTCTATTTCATGACTCCAATCCATGAGTTCGCCGCAGGCATCGCATTTGTAGGACTTACCCGGCGACTCATAGGTGTTTTCTTTGCCGCAGTGCCTGCAGGCTTTGATTCTTCCTTTATCTTGCATAACGCCCAGTTAAGCGGCGCTCGGTATGGAGTACCGTTTGCGCAACAATGGCGAAGCCATGCGCAACAAGGTGCGGAGTACCGAGCGTCCGAGCGAGCATAGCGAGCGGCTTGAACGCCTTGTTAGGTGTTTTCCACATGCAGCCTAACCTCTGGCGAAATACTTGAGTACGTATGGCTCTTAGAGTACTCCGACAAATAGCTATAGCCCTCTTTACGAGTAGCTAAGGTGCCAAGGAATAGATAGAGTTCCTGAAGAGCCTGCTTGCCACCTACCACCCGTAGGATATTTCGGCCCTCCCAATCCTCCATGGAAAGATACTCGTTCCTCGCATTTTGCAACGAAGTGAATAACTCTGTTTCTTCGCCCTTCCCAAGTGATATTTCGACCGAAATTGAGGAGCTTGTAGCCAACTTTATCGGTGTTTTTCCACTACGAGCTGATTCCACCGCTTTGGCGAATTCTTCATAATCCCCTGCAGTTCCATAGATTACGAAATCATCTATGAGGCCATTCGCACGGAATAGTTTGCGAGCTTCCAGCTGCAGCACTTTTACACCTAACGCCCAGTTAAGCGGCGCTCGGTGCGAAGCACCTTTTGCGCAACAATGGCGAAGCCATGCGCAACAAGGTGTGGAGTACCGAGCGTCCGAGCGAGCATAGCGAGCGGCTTGAACGCCTTGTTAGGGCTATTATTGCTCACAGCGCCTCAAGCCCTCCTCAGCCACAAAGGCCAAGAAGTTTCTGAAGCGCGTTGGAACCGCCGCATATGCTTGCTCGTGATCCAGGAAGTAGAGTGTTTCAGAGCATGCTCCATTTTTTATTTCGAATGCGTAGAAATCTCCGCAACCATTCTCAGATACCGGTAAGTACCTGTGTGCTAATTCACCGAGATACTTGGCTGGCTGCAAAATACTTGCTTCTCCGGCGCGGATCGAGAGAACCGACACAAAGCCGAAATGACCAAAACCGTGGTTCAAGGCAAATTGTCGAAAAGCCGCCGGAAGCGCACATGCACAATGTTTTTCAAACTGCCGTAATTCTGATTCAGTTGCCGGAACTTCACGCTCACCCTTGAACCAAATCGGATGCTCTGCTTTCGCTTTCTCAACGCATTCACTAAACGCTGAAAATTCCATTTCTTAGCCCTAATGCCCAGTTAAGCGGCGGCCAGTACGGAGCGCCGTTTGCGCGAACATGGCGAAGCCACGCGCAACACGGTGCGGAGTGCTGGGCGTCCGAGCGAGCATAGCGAGCGGCTTGAACGACTTGTTAGGTGCTGCCTCATAGCCGGATATGCCTCGATACCTTAGTTTGAAGCAACCGAATCAACTCCGGCTGCATTCTCTCGTAATTATCTGGGATATCAAGAACCACCAGCTTCTTGCCCTTCAGCAACTCTTTGTACTTCTTCGACACCATATTTCGATGAGCCTTTTCCATTACCAAAACGATATCTGCCCATTCAATTAGATCACCACTTAGTGGTGTTTCTGCATCTGCATTTGTTCCGGCCGCAAGAGCTTTGACGCCCTCATACCTTGAGAATACTTCTTCTGCCGTAGGGCTACGCAACCGGCACTCACTACAGACAAACAGAAGATGTTGCATTTTCCTTTTTTTCACCTAACGCGCAGTTAAGCGGCGCTTTGCGCGGAGCGCCTGCTGCGCAACAATGCCGAAGGCATGCGTAGCAGGTGCGGAGTGCAAAGCGTCCGAGCGAGCTCAGCGAGCGGCTTGAACGACTTGTTAGGTTTCATTGGTAACCCAACGAGTGAACCGAATTACCTCGACATTGACACACAGTGTGGTTGAAAGCTCTCCGAGCAGTTCATGCACGGTTAGATCGCCATTCTTCACATAGGGTTGGCTCAGCAAAACATAATTCGCATTCATCCGTGCGTTTGCATCGTTAATGGCTTGTAGTTGCGCCTCGGCATCAAGGCCTTTGATTTCCGAATGTATCTCCGCTAGTTCATTGTTGCGGACCTCCGGACTGAGCTCTGACGCTGTTAAAACCAATGGGCCTTCCGCCGCAATATGCACGGCGATGCCTGTTGCGACTTCCTTGAATTCCGGAGTTCTGAACACGATATCATCGACACATCGAAAGTGAACCATGACGCCAATCCGGCCTTGGTGGTTGTAGGTTTCGATGATTTCCGCCATTTCTTTATTCAACCTAACGCCAGGTTAAGCGGCATTCAGCACGGAGCGCCTGCTCGGGCCAAAATGCCGAAGGCATGCCCGAGCAGGTGCGGAGTGCTGAATGTCCGAGTGAGCGTAGCGAACGGCTTGAACGCCTTGTTAGATGATTTTGAAAATGCGTTAACTCGGAGGTAAAAAAGAAAGTTCTAGCACCGGCCGGGCAAACGCTTGATAGCTCAGAACCCTGCACCACGCGGAAATGGCCCTGCTCGATGACTTGCACTGACTTTCCTATTGGCACAACGAAACAACCTCCATATCTGAAAACTCGCAAGTGCTCGCTAATTATGGGCCACGGGCTATCAACTTACTCCGCAACCACGTACCGCGAATAATCGCTGACCGACAAAGAAAGCGGCCTCGACGCCCCACTTTAGCGGCTACTTCGGGACCACGAAACCACCGACTAGCACGGCAGTATTTTCATTCCTTCGGAGCTGCGAGCTTTCTTTTTCTTGTATGCGCATCTAACGCCCAGGTAAGCGGCATTCGGCATGGAGCGCTTGCTCGGGAAACAATGCCGAAGGCATGCCCGAGCAAGTGCGGAGTGCCGAATGTCCGAGTGAGCGTAGCGAGCGGCTTGACCGACTTGTTAGATGCTTTTGGAAATGCGTTAACTCGGAGGCCAAAAAGAGGGCTTTGCTCGGTACAACATAAATGCGCGCATCACGGGCATTGGGCACGGCCGTGGAAAGACCTTCCTCGACGATTGGCACTGACGTTCCTAATGGCACAGCGAAACAACCTCCCCATCTCGAAACTCGCAAGCGCTCGCTAATGATGGGCCACGGTTTATCAAGATACACCGCAACCACGTACCGCGAATAATCGCTGACCACCAAAGAAAGCGGCCTTGATTACTCACTTTATCCGCAACTGCCGGACCACGAAGCCCTCTCGCTACGCAGCAGCTTATTCATTGGCACGGGCTACCCGGCACTCATTTCTTCTATGCGCATCTAACGCCAGGTTAAGCGGCGCTTTGCGCGGAGCGCCGGCTGCGCAACAATGCCGAAGGCATGCGCAGCAGGTGCGGAGTGCGAAGCGTCCGAGCGAGCATAGCGAGCGGCTTGAACGCCTTGTTAGCCATTTGAAGCACTATCTCTAGATAGAGGTTTACCGACAGTGGTGTGCACGTAGCTACCTCCGAGACTTGACGCCTCTTCTTCTACGATCTTAGCCAGCAACGCTGCTTCATGTTTTCGTGAAACTGTTGTGACGACGACTCGATACTTTTTCGAATGCTCGATGAATTTTGATTTTGCTGAATAGCCCTTTTTCCCAAATGAATCTGCAAAAGCCTTCGCGCCAGTTTCTTCGGGGAAAAGCGCGTAGTACTCCCATTCGAACTGCTCGGACTCGGAAAGTGGGAACTCTTCAATTTCATTGCTCTTTGCTCCTTGCGCCATGGCAGGTTGTGCAAAGACAAGAAATACGAACAGGATTATTAGCTTTCTCATGTCTCTCTTCTTTGATTGGCTAACGCCATGGTAAGCGGCATTCAGCATGGAGCGCTTGCTCGGGTGAAAATGGCGAAGCCATACCCGAGCAGGTGCGGAGTGCTGAATGTCCGAGTGAGCTGCAAGCGAACGGCTTGACCGCCTTGTTAGGTTTTTTCACCGTAGATTTCCTTTAGCTCCTCGAATACTTCCACCGCTTGGCTGGTGAAACCGTAGAACGTGTTTTTGGAATGATTTGCCAGATCTTTTTCTTCACGCAGTGCGACTTCAATATCTTCTAGTGTTGGAGTGAAAAGAGCACGAGGCTCTTTCAGCGCAACCAACATGTACTCTTCGAACATTTGAAACAGCAAGACCTTCAACACATCTTCATTCAATCCGTGGGATTGCATGTTCATGAGCATTTCAATTTCGGGATTCCGAAGATCACTGATGCAGGTAAACATTTCTTCAACGTAGCTAAATATCTGATACTTGGCGAAATTCAGACGATTCCTTTCTATTCTTTGTGGAACCTAACGCCCAGGTAAGCGGCGTTTGGTGCGGAGCGGGCGCTGCGCAAACATGGCGTAGCCATGCGCAAGCGCCGGCGGAGTACCAAACGTCCGAGTGAGCATAGCGAACGGCTTGACCGCCTTGTTAGCCCTTCGCTTCATTGTTCGACCGGCGGGAACTCTGAATAACGCGGCAATTCATCAGAGAACTCGGCCCATGACAGGTGCCTCGAGTACCAGTAATGCATAGACGGCTGTACCGATTCGGGTTTATCAAAGCTGCCCACGGTGATATCAATCAGCCCAGGTAAGTATTCAGCCTCAAAACTGATTTGGGTACCGCATTCAGCACAGAACCCTCGTATTGCTTCTTCAGATGCCTCGTACTTCTTCAATTGCCCAGCCACGAACGCAACTTGCCCGGACTCGAACATTGCCCACGCTACAGCAGGCGCGGCATTGGCTTTACGGCAGGTTGAGCAATGGCAGATCGCTGCCATAATCGGCTCGCCTTCAATTACGTATCGCACTGCGCCGCACTGGCAACCGCCCTCAATGATTTGCTTTGGCATTTGGGTTTTCCTCTTCGGGGCTAACGCCCAGTTAAGCGGCGCTTTGCGCGGAGCGCCGGCTGCGCAACAATGCCGAAGGCATGCGCAGCAGGTGCGGAGTGCAAAGCGTCCGAGCGAGCTTAGCGAGCGGCTTGAACGCCTTGTTAGAGCGGCGTTCTATGGTGGAAATTGACATATAGCTCCTTCAACCCTCTCGGTAGCGCCGCCCAATAGCTTGCCGCTTGATGCTCCGGCACCTCCCAGAAGAGATTCTCCACAAAAGCCACATCAATGGCTTTTGCAATTTCTGCACCTTCACTCTCGAATGCATTGCTGATTACTTTCAACAGCGCACCATACAGCGCAGGATCCGTTTCCTTTCGCATTTCGCCATTCAGCGCATTGGCTAACGCCTCGAACCACGAGTAAGAGTAGTACTCCGTATCTGTTAGATCATCCCAGCGCAGCGTGTACCAGCGATCTGCTTTTGCAGAAATTTCAGGAAATCGATCTTTTATCTCTTGGCAAAATCCATCTAAATCCATTTTCGCTCTAACGCCCAGTTAAGCGGCGTTTGGTACGGAGCGCCTTTTGCGCAAGTATGGCGAAGCCATGCGCAACAAGGCGCGGAGTACCAAACGTCCGAGCGAGCATAGCGAGCGGCTTGAACGACTTGTTATGTTCATACCTCTCCTCTCAAGAAGTTAATGCCGTTGATGTGCGCACCAATTAACGCTGCTGCCACCACGAGCCAAAACATGGCCATTAAGCCATCGAAGGGCACACCAATCCCCAAATAGCCAACTACCCAGATTACACCCAGACTCAGTACTGACAGACCGACCAGCGCGAAGAGGTTCCAGGGCACTCCCATTAAAAATGCCACACCCAAGAGGATCAGGCCGGCTTCGTTTCCCATCGCTATGCCCACTGCAATAAGGAGCGCCGCAGGAACACTGAAACGAAATCCATACGCAAACTCGAACAACGCTTCACGAATCTTTCTTAACATAACGCCCAGTTAAGCGGCATTCGGCGTGGAGCACTTGCTCGGGGAACAATGCCGAAGGCATGCCCGAGTAAGTGCGGAGTGCCGAATGTCCGAGCGAGCATAGCGAGCGGCTTGAACGCCTTGTTATGCGCTTCGCCCACATTCTCAAAGACCTCGGGGGATAAACCATACTAGCGCCCCAACCCCGCAAAGGACGAAAATCGCGGATTGAATCATTCGCTGCCGCTTCAATTCTCTTTGAGACTTTACAAAATACTCTGGGTTACGCGGCGGCAGTTCCCAACGACCAGACCGAACAACTTTCAGTAGGTGGCCTACCGACACAGGATAGTAACCATACTCTGCATCTGAGCTTTTCCCGACCTCGGGCAAGAAATGTTTTTCCAGTTCAAACCCCGAAAAATCAACTTTGAACTCTTCTTCTAACGCCTCCACAAGTTCATCCGCATCATCTCCAGTAATGCCTAGATCTTCTTCGAGCAGCGCATTTTCAAATAGCTCTTCCTTCTGAGCACCTGCATATTCGAGTATGACTTGCTCAACGCTGGTTGTAGTGCTCATATCTTTTTACGCATAACGCTCAGTTAAGCGGCGGCCAGTGCGGAGCGCCGTTTGCGTGAAAATGGCGAAGCCACACGCAACACGGTGCGGAGTGCTGGGCGTCCGAGCGAGCATAGCGAGCGGCTTGAACGCATTGTTATGCGACCACCTTTCCGAGATAACTCAACACATCGGTACCTGCCCGGTGAATATGCGCAAGATCTAGACCATCAAAAGAGATACCCGGTTCTTGGATGGTTGCACGGACGTTGCAACCCCTCGCGACCAACAATTTGATGATACTCAAATCACCTCTGGAGCACGCTTTCAGGAAAGGCGTTTTCTCCATATAGCCGCGCTTTTCGATTTCAGCGCCTTTGTCAAGCAGATACTCTACGATCTCAAGAGCAAAAGTTGGATTTTTTGCGCAGTGATCTATCACGCAGAGCAGCGGGGTATCGCCAACCGAATTTGGGGACTCAATTGATGCACCCTTTTCGACAAAATAGCGCACATTCTCGATTTGAATGAGGTCACATGCGGCATTCAACAAATAATCTCCCAGCGCATCTTGCTCTCTCACCGAAAGCGACGAATCGTAGACCTCTTGAATTTCCTCGTGTGTCAGAGATTCAAGAACCTCCGCAAAACTATCGATCGTACTCATTCGTTTTCCGCATAACGCCCAGTTAAGCGGCGCTTTGCGCGGAGCGCCCGCTGCGTAACAATGCCGAAGGCATACGCAGCAGGTGCGGAGTGCAAAGCGTCCGAGCGAGCACAGCGAGCGGCTTGAACGCCTTGTTATGCGTTTTTGATCTCATATGCAATCACTCCAATCCCAGGTAACGCGCACAGTGCGGCCAAAGGAAACAGAATAGCGAACGCTCTTAGTTGCTCGCCAATTCCAAGCTCATAGAAAGTACTTGCGACCACCACTGAAACCAAACCACACATAAGGACCGATGTAAAAAGCAAAGACCGAATTCTTGATGACTTTCTGTTTGTTATTGCGCTCGCCAAAGCCCAGTGATAGACGATAGAAATAGCTGATATCGGCCAAATCATAAAGAGCAAAAACATTCCTGCTCCACGCTCAGCCGCATCATCAATTTGCCCATTGGGCAAGATAAAAGGTTCGTTGTATATTTCCCACACCCCCCAAAATGCAGGCACTATCATCGCGGCCAAACCAGCCAGAACACCAACTTTCAGATTTCTTAGTGCCGTGCTCACTGAATCCACTTCTTCGCATAACGCCCAGTTAAGCGGCGCCTAGCGCGGAGCGCCTGCTGCGCCAAGATGCCGAAGGCGGGCGCAGCAGGTGCGGAGTGCTAGGCGTCCGAGCGAGCATAGCGAGCGGCTTGAACGCCTTGTTATGTTTGGCAATTATTTAGCCCTTAAACCTATATTCAATAATTGGGCGCACCCTATCAACAACAATGCTCACAGTACCGCGGGCATTCGAGATTCGCATTTTACAAACAAGATTTTCGCTCGATTGTTGCTCACGTAGCAGGCCATTATTAGCCTCTGTTTCTAGGCACCTGGCGAGAATGCCTGCATGATCTTTCTCTTCAATCTGAAATCTACCCGACGAATAGACATCTGTTTGATTTGAATCGTGCTCAAATCGAAAGATCTGGACAATTGTTGGCGATCCAATCGACGGAAACGACCCGAATACCGCATCAATGTGGCGCTGCGGAAAGTTCTCCGTACAGCCTTGAGCAGCAGCCACTATTAGCAGGAACAAGACAGTTCTAGTAGCCAGCTTGCTCTCCTGCGGGATCATGCAATTCATCGACAAACATAACGCCCAGTTAAGCGGCGCCCAGTACGGAGCGCCGTTTGCGCAAAAATGGCGAAGCCATGCGCAACACGGCGCGGAGTGCTGGGCGTCCGAGTGAGCGCAGCGAACGGCTTGAACGACTTGTTAGGTGCGCAACGGAGTACGTTACCATGGGCGATGAAATAGCCTCTGCACTCTTCAAATGGCACCCCCACCAAGATCGCACACTGCCAATTTATTGCGTTTCTTCGCACTGACCTTCACTCCAAGAGCAACTTGCGTACCGCGAATACGGCTTCGCGAACCCCCATTTGAATACCGTACCGATCTCATTCCGCTATCGAGCGGCGCGCTTCGATGGAGACTAGCACTGCACCAGATGTTTCGCCGCTGCACTCGAATGAGAGCGCCGTAGTTTCCGCAACTGCCGCAATTGCTAGAAACACAATTTTCTTCTGCACCTAACGCCCAGTTAAGCGGCGCTTTGCGCGGAGCGCCCGCTACGCAACGATGCCGAAGGCATGCGCAGCGGGTGCGGAGTGCAAAGCGTCCGAGCGAGCATAGCGAGCGGCTTGAACGCCTTGTTATGTTCTTGCGGCAATACCATAAACCATGATTCCAAAATACAAGATAACAAATAGAACGAGAAATACCGCCACAGGAACAGTGAGTAGCTTTGCGTGCCCTTTTCTTAGTTGCTTTCCGACACTCAATGCCAATAGCACACCCGACAAAGCGAAACCAGCCGCGTACATCAAGCTGACTGTTCCGGCAAACGCCAATTCATGGCACAAACCATCAGTGCAATTGACGTAGGCTATGAACGAGTAGACAGACAACGCCAGAAATAACAACCAAGCAAGCTCAGATAGCAATGACAGCGAAAACCGCAATTTCTGCCAAATACTCATGAGTACTTATTGAACATAACGCCAAGGTAAGCGGCATTCAGCACGGAGCGCTTGCTCGGGGAAAAATGGCGAAGCCATACCCGAGCAAGCGCGGAGTGCTGAATGTCCGAGCGAGCTTGCGAGCGGCTTGACCGCCTTGTTAGGCGAATTCTTTCTACCCATTAACAAACTGAACCTGTACGCCGCTCTTCCACGCAAACTGAACTGGTGGAACCTGAACCAACTTGCCATTGATGATCATTGACGGCCATTCCACAACATACAACTCGGACTCGCTATTCTGAAAGAAGGCACTCAATTCCAGAAAGTGATCGACAAGCAAGTGAATCTCATTGGTTGAGGGCTTCACGACTGAGCGATTATTGGTGCCATACTGCCCCTTTACGACTTCAACATTGCCGGCGTTCTTTTCGGTAACACCCGAGGTTACCAATGGACCTTCTCTTAGCTTGGCAAATTCTACGGTAATCGGTTTTACCGCCAATCTGGCCTCCTGCCTCTTTTGGGCTGAAAAGCTGTTCTCTCCAGGCAAACGAAGTGGCTGAATATTGAGCTTAAAAATGCTGTGGCCCGCGCCGTCCCGGCCAGCAGAGAAGTAGAACGTTGCACCATCGCGCTCAAGAATCCATATCGGCTCATCAAAGGCGCGCACCGAATGCCCACTCCTGTAACCCTCAGTAGACTCCGGTAGGTAGTACGAATTGATGTAGGGTGCGCAACCAAACAAAAGGAAGAGCGAAAGAAATAGCGGGATTCGGCTCAGCATGTGAGGTGCGGTCATTGTTTTGCGCCTAACGCCCAGTTAAGCGGCGGCCAGTACGGAGCGCCGTTTGCGCAACAATGGCGAAGCCATGCGCAATAAGGTGCGGAGTGCTGGGCGTCCGAGCGAGCATAGCGAGCGGCTTGAACGACTTGTTATATTTCAATTTTTAGCCATACCCATAGAAGATGCGTTTCAACAGCACTTTCTTATTTCTCGGCAATCTTGCACGGCGAAAATCTTGAATTACGTCAGACTCTGCTGGCACGCAGCCTGAAGCCATCAACAACGAAACCACTTCAATATGCCCCTGTTCCAGCGCATAAGAGAGAGAGATACTGTCCGGGCGTGCTCCACACGCCAGAAGCAGTTCCACAATTGCCTCCTTACCTTCCATAGAGAACCAGTTCAGCACCGTTTCCCCGGCATAGCTTCGACATTCAAGTATCGCCGGATCTTCTCTGACCATTGCTGGTACTTTTTCAGGGAAGAATTGAACAGCATCAAACAGCCGATCGAATCCATATTCGCTGCCCTCATGCCCGATCATGTGAATCTCCGGATCATCGGCACTTAGCCTTTTGAAATATAACGCCCAGGTAAGCGGCATTCAGCATGGAGTGCTTGCTCGGGGAAAAATGGCGAAGCCATACCCGAGCAAGTGCGGAGTGCTGAATGTCCGAGTGAGCGTAGCGAACGGCTTGACCAACTTGTTAGCCTTCTAGGGGAACTGGCGAGAGAACGCGGGCAAACCTAGCTTTTGAGACAATGCTTCAAACTCCTCGACCGTAAACGGCCCTTCGGTAATCTCATGCCCATTAAGCTTCGCTCCATCATTGGACTTTGCAATGTAGTAGTACAAAGTTGTTGTTGCACCTGGGCTTTGTTGTTTTGCAACTACGTACTTATCATTACTCCCAACCGCTATGATCTCAGGATCTACCCGACCAAGTAGGCCACCATCTCCAAGGCTGAAAAAGAGCGATCTGTTGCTTTCGACGTCAATCCACACCACCTCATAGGGCGGATCACTCCATTCGGTACCACTGTCGCAGGCAGATAAGGCCAAAGCTGCGATCAACGCCAAATACTTCATGTCCGTTCTTCAGGCTAACGCCAGGTTAAGCGGCATTCAGCACGGAGTGCTTGCTCGGGGAACAATGGCGAAGCCATGCCCGAGCAAGTGCGGAGTGCTGAATGTCCGAGTGAGCATAGCGAACGGCTTGAACGCCTTGTTATGCGCTTCTTCACCAACCCTAATCAAGCCATTTTTTTCCATAGGCACTTCGCGCAACTTCAAAACTCTCAAGAAATTTTTCGTACTCAGATTTTGGCTGCGAGTGGTACGACATGGTTGCCAGTGATTCTGCTTCACGACGCTCCCTCGGGTAATTGAGACAACCTCCCATGCCCCAAACACCTTGCCCCTTCTTTCGACTTCCTTCCCACTGGGGATCGACCAGGAACGTGATGTATGCCTCCGCTTCCATAGGTGACCAGACGGAACGCAATTTCCATATCTCATCAGCCCACCACTCTAGCTCTTCTTTCTCTTTCCATTCGAGCTCCCAACCATAAGCAGCCAGCCACTCTTCCAGCTTCTGCTCGGGCGATTTCATTCTTTTTTACGCATAACGCCCAGGTAAGCGGCATTCGGCATGGAGCGCCTGCTCGGGAAACAATGCCGAAGGCATACCCGAGCAAGTGCGGAGTGCCGAATGTCCGAGTGAGCGTAGCGAGCGGCTTGACCGACTTGTTAGAGCATCAACGATCATTGTTCAAAGTGGACGCAATCTTCTGATACTGCACTCTATCTAACAGCACGATCTTCACGTTACCAAAGCCGCTGTGTAGAACCCAGTGTGCAACAAGCCAATACATCAGGAACATTAGGATGAACGGAACGATTACCGTGGGCCAGAAACCAATGAGGTTGAAAACATCCTCCAAAGGAATCTGATCGAAGAGCCAGCCCAACGCCAATGATAGCAGCGCAAATCTCCAACTGATGGCCCACGTGAATGCCGCTGAGGCACCCTTTCTTCGAGTGAGTTCGTTTGGTAATTCCATTTCTTTTCTGCTCTAACGCCCAGTTAAGCGGCGTTTGGTGCGGAGCGCCTTTTGCGCAAGTATGGCGGAGCCATGCGCAACAAGGCGCGGAGTACCAAACGTCCGAGTGAGCGTAGCGAACGGTTTGAACGACTTGTTATGCATTTTCTACCGCCGATAGATGCTCCTTCATTAGTTGAATTAGCATTACTATCGATTCGTTGACCTTCGGAAACAGTTCCTCTGCCTCCTTCTGGTACTTTGAATCTTGGCTAGAGATTGCGAGCATATTCCCTCCCATTTCCTTTGGAGCTCCCTTCACATGCAGTGTTGACCACCGAAAAAGCAGAACGGATATTTCTTCGACTTGGTTATTGACGCGATCGCTAGCTAAGAGCTTCAAATACCCATTATTTTCAGAGAGTTTCCTTTCTAGATCGCCAGACTCAGGGGTTCCCCGCGTAATCCTAATCGCCATTTCGAGAAGAGAGATGGTTTGAGCATACAATTGCTCAAGTTTCTCAACACGCACCTTCTTCTGTTCAATCTTCCGAACATTGAGCTCCCTTAGCCCAGCAAGGAGCCACGTGACGATTGCTACGATTACGCCGAAGCTCCCGGCAATTATGGCTTGCTCAAGTTCCACTAATTCTTCCTTTTATGCATAACGCCCAGTTAAGCGGCGGCCAGTGCGGAGCGCCGTTTGCGCAACAATGGCGCAGCCATGCGCAACACGGTGCGGAGTACTGGACGTCCGAGTGAGCGTAGCGAACGGCTTGAACGACTTGTTAGGCAATCTGCTGAATTCCAAACCCACTGCACTACTCGCCAGGATAGACATCGAAACACAGCGCCACACCGAGACTGCCGAACTCAGCTTGCATTTTAGGTGATAATTCAATCACGTAGTTTCTCGCGCCGAACGTACCAATGAATAGCTGTATATAACCGCTTTCACGCTGAATTTTCGAGAAGAATTCGGAATACTGCCTGATTGTTGCCAGGGTTTCGGACAGAAAATCCTCGAGCAGATCATCACCCGAATATCGCTCTCCTTCTGGCACTAGCTTTGTGTACCAATAGCTTTCTCTATACTCACCTTCAAGCCGAGTACCCTTCGGAGTTTCGCGCGGCATCCCCACTTTACAAGTGCGAACTGGGGCGAGCGAAAGCGCCTTTGTAATTTCCTCCGGATCGATTGTTGGATGGAAGATTCTGAGGGAAACTGAGTAACTATATGGTGCCATTTTTTGCCTAACGCCCAGGTAAGCGGCGTTTGGTGCGGAGCGCCTTTTGCGCAAACATGGCGAAGCCATGCGCAAAACGGTGCGGAGTACCAAACGTCCGAGTGAGCGTAAGCGAGCGGCTTGACCGACTTGTTAGATGCTTTTTGAAATGCGTTAACTCGGAGGCCAAAAAAGGGGTAATGCACGGAGCAAACCGAGTGCGCGCTTCCCTGCCATTGGGCACGGCCTCGAAATTACCGTGCGTAACGAACTGCACTGACTTTCCTAGTAGCACAGTGAAACAACCTCCATATCTCCATACGCCCGATTGCTCGCCAATTATGGGCCACGGGCCATCAAGCACCACCGCCACCACGTACCGCGAATAATCGCCGACCACCGAAGAAAGCGGCCTCGAAAAACTCACTTTAGCCGCTACTGCGGGACCACGAAACCTGTACTTTGCACAGCAGGACTTTTATTCCTTCACGCTCGCCAACTTTCATTTTCTTTTGCGCGCATCTAACGCCCAGTTAAGCGGCGTTTGGTACGGAGCGCCTTTTGCGCAACAATGGCGAAGCCATGCGCAAAAAGGTGCGGAGCACCAAACGTCCGAGCGAGCGTAAGCGAGCGGCTTGAACTACTTGTTAGGCGCATACCCTTCTCCGGAACCTGGTGCACCAAACCGATTACCGCTCCCCTGGCCTCGTAAGACGAAACCTTGGATCACCAACCACAATATTCCGGCGACTGGAATTATGCTTGAAAGCAGCGCCAGCCCCGAATAATTTCGGTCGTGCAGCCGTTTGACCCAGATATTGATGTTCGCGAAGAACAATGGAACCAGCACCAATGCTGCTAAGGCCACCATTTTTACCGGCGGCTTACCTTCAAAGACCACTATTGCGGACCAGATTGCTCCAAACCACAGCGGCAAGAAAACCAATTGAAATGCCGCAAACGATTTTCTCGATACTCGACCATGGTTCGTCCATAGATATTCGAGCCAACTCCTTTTCATATGCTTCCTTTTGCTCGCCTAACGCCCAGTTAAGCGGCATTCAGCACGGAGCGCTTGCTCGGGGAACAATGGCGAAGCCATACCCGAGCAGGTGCGGAGTGCTGAATGTCCGAGTGAGCCGCAGGCGAACGGCTTGAACGACTTGTTAGATGCTGCTCCACAGCTTCTTTCTCCCTAGCCATAGCAATTGAGCCGTGATCATCAGCGGCACGACAACGACCAACGAATACCAGCCGCCATCGAAGAATAGAGCTGAACCCGCCAAAACTGCGGCTGCTATACCGAATAATACGAACAGTAGCGTAGTTCTTGGGTAACGATATGGTTCGCCATCTTCGTACGAAACCTCAACCGTCAGTATAAGAACGCCAACAGCACCTAGCACTCCCAGAGGCACACCGAGCGCTACCGCCGTTTCGAACATTCCGGCAGTTCCCCCAATCACCATCGCGACGGTTCCCGGCCACACAATGGAACCCCATACCAAAAACATCAGTATGGGAAAGAATCCAATGATCACTTCAAAGATTATGTAAACGCGGTTCTTTATCATCTAACGCCCAGTTAAGCGGCATTCAGCATGGAGCGCCTGCTCGGGCAATATTGGCGAAGCCATGCCCGAGTAGGTGCGGAGTGCTGAATGTCCGAGTGAGCCGCAGGCGAACGGCTTGAACGACTTGTTAGGCGCTTTATTGAACGCAAGCCATGAACCCTTTCGTACTCACACGCTCGAATTGTATTCGCTCCAAAGTTATCTCTTTTTCGCCAATTTTAAGGCCATGGAGTGACACAAGAATGCGGCGAGAAAAGTTGCCTTCAAGCTGCAGCGAGACACCAGAGTGCGCGTAACCCTCAATCAATTATTGAGGCTCACCCAACTTCAATTGCTTTGATCGCTTCTCAGCGCCAGACGAATCGTATACTTCGAGTAATATCGTATCGCCTTCAAGAGTGGCGAATGGCGGGCCAGATAAGACTAAGCCGATTCCGACATTCAGGCGTGTTTTCTCGGGAGCAAGATAAAGGGTAATACGAGCACCGGAGCTTACCTCTTTTGAATACCCGCCATAAGGCACCCACCCGCAATAATAATCTTCTTTACGAACGGCTGCTTCGACGGGGAGATAGTAATCGCGCACCACTGGTGCACAACCAGTGAGAAAGGAAAACACTGCGAAAATTGCTAGTCGCATGGCTTGCTCTCGCCTAACGCCCAGTTAAGCGGCGCTCAGTATGGAGCACCGTTTGCGCGAAAATGGCGAAGCCACGCGCAATAAGGTGCGGAGTGCTGGGCGTCCGAGCGAGCATAGCGAGCGGCTTGAACGACTTGTTATGCATTCCGTTCCCAGTAGTTGTATGAGCTGGACCTTTCAGTTCGGCGCGCTCTCTCTATTTCAACGGGAGTTGTGCAAAATTCTCTGTCTTTCTCGACAAGCTCTCGCCACTTGGGATTCTTCCTATCGGCGGAGCTAGGCGGCCTTGTATCTGAGACAAACCGTTTTTCCATGGCGCCAAAGGCCTTAAAGTTGCTCTGTGCTTCAAACAATGAAGGCGTGTTTGCCCCACCTTGGAACCAAGGATCAGCTTCTTGAACCGGATCATTCTCCCAATAACATATTGGGCAAATTTCGTAGTTCCCCTTCTGATCGATTGTGGCATAACCACAGCAAGCACAGGTTTCCATAGCACATTCTCTTTCTATGCATAACGTCCAGTTAAGCGGCGGCCAGCGCGGAGCGCCGTTTGCGCGACAATGGCGAAGCCATGCGCAACACGGTGCGGAGTACTGGGCGTCCGAGTGAGCGCAGCGAACGGCTTGAACGACTTGTTAGGTGCACAACGGAGTTCGTTACCATGGGCGATGAAATAGCCTCTGCACTCATCAAATGGCACCCCTACCAAGTTCGCACACTGCCTTTTTCGGGCGCTTCCTCGCACTGACCTTCACTCCATGATTCACTTCCGTACCGCGAACATGGCTTCGCGAACCCCCATTTGAATACTGCATCGATCTCATTCCGCTATCGAGCGGCGCGCTTCGATGAAGACTAGCACTGCACCGGAAATTCCGCCGCTGCGCTCGGCCGAGAGCGCCGTAGTTTCCGCAACTGCCGCAATTGCTAGAAACACAATTTTCTTCTGCACCTAACGCCCAGTTAAGCGGCGTTTGGTGCGGAGCGCCTTTTGCGCAAGTATGGCGGAGCCATGCGCAACAAGGCGCGGAGTACCAAACGTCCGAGCGAGCCTAGCGAGCGGCTTGAACGCCTTGTTAGGCGTTGCCACACAACCTTTTTCCTGCCAACCGGTTCTCAACACCATGTTCGCGAAAACATTCATTGCGGAGCTACGATTCAATTGGAGGCCCAAGTTCCGACTCATAGACTTCAGCGCTGTAAATGAATGACTCATTTCTGCCGCGACAGTACGCCAGCACCATCGTCAAACCATCTTCTGAAGTGAAACCTTGATCAAGCTCCAGAATGTCACCGACGATTGGAGCGCGGCCGTTAGCACCTGCAATGGAGTATCGATTTGCCGGCAACTCCGCCATCAGTCGCGCTTGAGGAGAATGTGGAGATGATCGCTTGAACATACCCATACTTTTACGCCTAACGCCCAGTTAAGCGGCGCTTTGCGCGGAGCACTCGCCGCGCAACAATGCCGAAGGCATGCGCAGCAGGTGCGGAGTGCAAAGCGTCCGAGCGAGCATAGCGAGCGGCTTGAACGACTTGTTAGCTATTTCGGTCATGTATGCGATAACCAAAGCACTAGCGATAGCGCAACCAACAACAGAGAATATGTTGCGCTATTGCTGACTCAGCACAACTGCTTGGCCGAAACCGCAGCAATTTCTCCTCGTTTTACCCAGCGCTTGTACAAGACGTAGTGCTCCAACTGAATCGTAAGGAGGTACGACACGACCAGCCAAAAGCACATGAAAGCTACAGACCATTCTGGATACTGCACCCTTTCGAACAACCAGGTTCCGATAGCCAAATAGTAGCCTTGCTGCGAAGGCAGCGCTTCGCTAAGAATACCGGTGATTGCCGCCACTACCAGGGGAACACCAATACCTATGAGTACCGTGGACCAAACGTTTGCAATGAACGAATCTTTGAGCGCATTCATTTTGGATATCTCGCCTTTCGATCCATAAACATAGGCTTCAATCAGTACGATAAGAACACTGCCAAACACAAAGGCGAAGAAGTTCCAATAAAGCAGCAAAGGCCCTCCGCCATTCGCGAGGGCGGCCCCAGGAATCATCAGCATTACCACCAATAGTAAGGCATGCATTCTTATAGCTAACGCCCAGTTAAGCGGCGTTCAGCACGGAGCGCCGTTTGCGCAACAATGGCGAAGCCATGCGCAACACGGTGCGGAGTGCTGGGCGTCCGAGCGAGCATAGCGAGCGGCTTGAACGCCTTGTTAGGCAACCACCGGTTCTTTGAACTCATTGAGTTTGCCATTGGTGCTATTTTGCCACCAGAGTTTCGGCGCCAAAAAGTATTAGATTGGCAATCGTTTGAAGTGCCAACATAACGACGACTACCCAAGGCCATTTGTGCTTGTGCCAATCGTCGGTCGGAATACGTAGAGCAGAAACGACAATAATCAACGCCAGAATTGGGAGAGCGAGCATTGATCTCAAGTTAACAAGCACCAAGAGCAGTATTACGAACGGAAGTGTGCTCTGAAAGAGTGGCGATGCTGCCGACGCACTGTGGTGAGCGGCACCAACCACATTATCTGACTCGATCTCTTCCCTGCTATCTCTCATTTTCCAACAATCTTTCTTGCCTAACGCCAAGGTAAGCGGCATTCGGTATGGAGCGCTTGCTTGGGCAAAATGGCGAAGCCATGCCCAAGCAGGCGTGGAGTGCCGAATGTCCGAGTGAGCATGGCGAACGACTTGACCACCTTGTTAGGCATTTTCTACTACCCGATTTCGAGCAACTGCATTCCAAGCTGCTTGTGCGCCGAAAGAAGGCAGCAACGACAGAATAAGAACAACTACCATTACCCCATAACCTTTTTCAATACTCACGCCTTTGTTTACGGCATAAACGGAAAAAGTGGCAGCTACTAACACCGACATTGCCATAGCCTTACCTACGCCAAATTCTCTTCTGTTTGGGCTCAGACGGTTGAGCAAGCAATGAACGATACCGCCCAATAAACCGAGTTGCGCTGCTAAGACGACCATAAAGGCGCTCTTTCCATCTTGGCCTACAGCCAGCGCTGCGGGAACGAAACCCACAAGTATGGATAGCAGAAGCCAAACACCAATCACTACAACGTACTTAATGATACCCATGAGCCCAATAACTTGTTTTGCCTAACGCCCAGTTAAGCGGCGCTTTGCGCGGAGCGCCCGTTGCGCCAAGATGCCGAAGGCATGCGCAGCTGGTGCGGAGTGCAAAGCGTCCGAGCGAGCATAGCGAGCGGCTTGAACGCCTTGTTAGGCACTTACCACTGCCGCCATTTTTCAGTGACATCAAGCTTGCCGTTTCCATACCCAACCTTTTCAGCAGCCGCAATGATGAGTGCCGCGAGATCTTCTCTTGCATCTGTAAGAATTAGCTCGCCTTCGCATTTCTTGTTCAGCTCGTTCAATGAAACAACCACCTTCCTGACAGCTTCTTTGGCTTTCTGAGTATTCCCTTTTTCGATCTTGCTTAGGGATTCAATGAAAATATCAATGAGCTTCCCACATTTCTTCACATCTTTCTTCGAATACCCCGGATCTAGCCCATTTTCAACGCACTCCGCCAAGTAATCATTCAGCCCATCAAGTGCTGAAGATCTCAGGGTTGCCAGTTCGTTGCTAAGAAGTTGGACCATCTTGTATGCCTAACGCCCAGTTAAGCGGCGCTCAGCATGGAGCGCCGTTTGCGTGAAAATGGCGAAGCCAAACGCAACACGGTGCGGAGTGCTGAGCGTCCGAGCGAGCTTAGCGAGCGGCTTGAACGCCTTGTTAGGCGTTGCCACACAACCTTTTTCCTGCCAACCGGTTTTCAACACCATATTCACGAAAACATTCATTGCGGAACTACGATTCAATTGGATGCCCAAGTTCCGACTCATAAACTTCAGCGCTGTAAATGAATGACTCATTGCTGCCGCGACAGTACGCCAGCACCATCGGCAAACCATCTTCTGAAGTGAAACCTTGATCAAGCTCCAGAATGTCACCGACGATCGGAGCGCGGCCACTAGCACCTGCAATGGAGTATCGATTTGCCGGCAACTCCACCATCAGTCGCGCTCGAGGAGAATGTGGAGATGATCGCTTGAACATACCCATGCTTTTACGCCTAACGCCGTGTTAAGGGGCGGCCAGTGCGTAGCGCCGTTTGCGAAACAATGCCGAAGGCATTCGCAAAAAGGCGCGGAGTACTGGACGTCCCAGCGAGCATAGCGAGCGGCTTGAACGCCTTGTTAGCATTTTGTTTTGCACTGGCTACTTTAGATACTTTAGGTTGGACGTATCAACGTCCTTCAAAACCTGCCGCTCCAGGTGATACTGCGCCGCACGTTCACCTGCCTTACGTTGCTCGGCTAGCTTTTGCTTTTCGACCGCAATTCGCATTTGACGCTGCGCTGCCTCTTGCTGCGATTCGCATTGCCTAAAACCATCTGACCAACCCTGAGCGTAGTTGCTTTCTCGGGAGAATCTTCCTACATCTTTTCGGAATTCATCGAAAAGACTTCCCCCGGCTTTGTTGCCACTATGGCATCCATCGTCGAAGCCTTCCGCATATACCAACGGATAGCCTTTCTTCACCATCGCTTCTTTCTGCGAGACGCACCCTGTTGCCAGTACTAAACTGAGGACAGTAATGACAGGCAGATCGATTGCAACTTTCATAATCACTTCCTCCTCTCAAATGCTAACGCCCAGTTAAGCGGCGGCCAGTGCGGAGCGCCGTTTGCGTGAAAATGGCGAAGCCACACGCAACACGGTGCGGAGTGCTGGGCGTCCGAGCGAGCATAGCGAGCGGCTTGAACGACTTGTTAGCTTCGTTCATGTGTAGGACAACCAAAGCACTAGAGATAACGCAACCAGAAGCAGTGAATACGTTACAGAGTTACTCACCCAGCATAATCGCTTAACTTTAACCACGGCCGCTTCACCTCTTTTTAGCCACCGCTTGAACAACACATAGTGCTCCAATTGGACCGTAAGGAGATACGACACGCCGAGCCAAACATATATGAATGCTACCGAGACGTTTGGATACTGCATTTGATCGAAGACCCACGTGCCTACTGCCAAATAAAGACCCTGGTGCGAAGGCATTGATTCACTGAGAATACCCGTGATCGCCGCCACGACTAATGGCACGCAAAAACCAATTAAAAGCGTGGACCAAAGATTGGCAATGATCGAATCTTTGAGTGCATTCGCTTTGGAAATAGCACCATTAGCGCCATAGACGTAGGCTTCAATTAAAACAATAAAGACGCTGCCAAAGAGGAAAGCAAACAGGTTCCAATACAGCAGCAAAGGCCCGCCGCCATTTGCAAAAACCGGCCCCGATGCCACAAACATTGCCACTGCAAGTAGCGCCCGCATCTTTGAAGCTAACGCCCAGTTAAGCGGCGCTTTGCGCGGAGCGCCCGCTGCGCAACGATGCCGAAGGCATGCGCAGCGGGTGCGGAGTGCAAAGCGTCCGAGCGAGCATAGCGAGCGGCTTGAACGACTTGTTAGGCCTAGACGTTTGCGTAGGCACCTTCGGACTCCATCGTTTCAAACGCAAGTTTTGCGCAAGCCTCGCATATGTGGACACCGGGACCACGAAGAAGACGTTTAGCCTCTCCCTCCGTTTTGCCGCAGAAAGAGCAATATGGCGAGGCTTGTTTCTGTTGTTTCCAGCTGTGAGGGGAGACCTGTGTATTTCTCCAAGCATCCGGAGCTTCCGTATCGACCACGGCCAGATCAAGCGCTGAGAGTTCGCCAGCAACATCATCAGCCCATATCAGTTCTTCGAATTTACCAAGCTCTTTCGAACGGGACGTAGCAGACAGCGTGTAGTAGCCCCGGCCACCGCCTACAGAGTACGTGCATCGCAGCATCAGCATCACTGCATCAGAGCTTCCAGCAGTAGCGACCTCTCTCCCGTTCACCTTCAATCGCAGCGCTTTCATCTCATTTCTCCCGTTGGCCTAACGCCCAGTTAAGCGGCGCTCAGCATGGAGCACCGTTTGCGTGAAAATGGCGAAGCCACACGCAACACGGTGCGGAGTGCTGGGCGTCCGAGCGAGCATAGCGAGCGGCTTGAACGACTTGTTATGTGCGCAACGGAGTGCGTTGCCACAGGGAGATGAATCGGCTACCAAGACGACCCAATTGGCACCAGAGAATGTTGGCACCCGCTTTGGTGAGCGCTTTTCCATTTTTTGCGGCCTTTGCCTCCCTGCCTTAGTTTGCGTTCCGCGATTATTGCTTCGCGAACCCCGGAGGAAAAGCCCCCGATCGCTTTCCGCCATCAGGCGGCACACCCCTTAGCCAGATGATGCAGGGCTTTAGCGTGCTTCAGCACTTGCCAGCGGTAACGGTCTGCACGAAAAGACTTTAATTCTTGACTTGCTATTACCCCGTACATTCTGCACATAACGCCCAGGTAAGCGGCGTTTGGTGCGGAGCGGGCGCTGCGCAAACATGGCGTAGCCATGCGCAAGCGCCCGTGGAGCACCAAACGTCCGAGTGAGCATAGCGAACGGCTTGACCGCCTTGTTAGGCATTTAGGCTTACCTCACCCTTCACGGTTCGATCTGCATCCATGTAAGGGACGCAGGATGACCAACAATATTCGACGTTAAGCTGTTGACCTGTTGCAGTAATTTCTGCCTCGCCTGAAATGATGCGATCCCCTCCAGTCTCAGGAACCCCAATTGCGCCTTTTAGCGCTGCTTTTAGCCCCCTAATATAGGTACATTCTTTAATTCGAAACTCGCCTAGGTATAAGCTGAATTCGGTTTTGCTTCCTATCCACTCGGGGCCCATATCAGAGGTTACAACCCACTCAGCTTCAATTGAGCGCCCTGCGAGATGTTCAAGTAGCTCTGACTTATTTGAGATCTCAATCTCTTTCGGTTCGTCCACTGACTTGCGATTTTCCAGTATGCCTAACGCCCAGTTAAGCGGCGGCCAGTACGGAGCGCCGTTTGCGCGAACATGGCGAAGCCACGCGCAACACGGTGCGGAGTACTGGACGTCCGAGCGAGCATAGCGAGCGGCTTGAACGCCTTGTTAGGCGCTTCACCAATTCTCTTGCACCTCAGGGCATTGCTTGTGAACCATACATGCATAGATTTCCGCTAGCCTGTTCAGCGTTATTCCATGCTCCTGTTCTTGGGCCAACGGATGGCCATTCTTCTCCAGCTCGATAGACGGCCGAATTCCGTTATCACGGATGTGAACTATTGCTTTGAGGTTCTCCGTGTCTGGATACAGCGCAATAGCTGCAGACAACCAGCCCACATAAGGGCCATAGCCGGACCGCTTTTCAACCCCCAGAAGATCTTGGAACTCAAAAAACTCGGATTCGCTCAAGGACACCCACAAGCCCCAAACAAACGGTTCTTCTTCGCCGATCACAGGTATTTCGAGGCAGCCTCGAACAAAAAACCATCTATCTGCGATTACGCATAGATCTTCGGTAAGAAACACTTCTTCATTGCGCTTTTCTTTCGGCACATTCAGATAAAACAACGGGTAATCCCAACCGAACGTCGGAATACCCTCAATCTCCTCGTTACAGCACGCACACTTAAACTTCATGTTTTCCTTTCGCGCCTAACGCCCAGTTAAGCGGCGTTTGGTGCGGAGCGGGCGCTGCGCAAAGATGGCGAAGCCATGCGCAAGCGCCGGCGGAGTACCAAACGTCCGAGCGAGCATAGCGAGCGGCTTGAACGCCTTGTTAGCACTTGCTTCACGGCCAGAGACATATGACCGTAATTCAATCGAATAGTAGTACCCGCCATCGAACATTTCATGAGGATAATCGACGTAGATGTAGCCATTTTGCACTTCATCTTCGCTTAGCAACGTTTCGTAAAAAATGCCCTCTTTCGTAACTTTTGGAATCATCTCCAAGGCAGATAGCACTCGCGCTTTCGGTTGCTCTTTCCACCAGATGTAAGCCCTTAGTTCGGCGCCCGATTTCTCAAGCGGCTGCGCGGTAAGCACCAGCCACGCTTTTTGATACCCATGACCTATAGCGGGGATTTTGATTCGATATTCGCGATTCAGATTTTGGTTTATTTCCGCGAATTCTACTCGGATTCCGTATTCCGATTCCGTGGCGGGAGTAACGTGAGCGAATGCACTCCAGACCGAGTAGGAGCTGGAGGAAAACACGAAGAGCAATATAGCCACAAGCTTTTTCATTACGGGTGCTAACGCCCAGGTAAGCGGCGTTTGGTGCGGAGCGCCTTTTGCGCAAGTATGGCGGAGCCATGCGCAACAAGGCGCGGAGTACCAAACGTCCGAGTGAGCGTTAGCGAACGGCTTGACCGACTTGTTAGATGATTTTTGAAATGCGTTAACTCGGGGGCCAAACAATAAGTTCTGCAGACGCCCCGAATAACACCCATTTGCTCAGCGGGCCGCACGGCATCGAAATAGCCATGCTCAATGATTGGCACTGAATTTCCTATTGGCACAGCGAAACAACCTCCTTATCTTAATACGCACAATCACTCGCTAACTATGGGCCACGGACTGCCAACCTACACCACCACCACGTACCGCGAATAATCGCTGACCCGCAAAGAAAACGGCCTTGATAGCCCACTTTAGCCGCTACTGCGGGACCACGAAACCTTCTTGCTGCACGGCAGCCTATTTACTGGCAGGGGCTCGCCAGCAATCGATTTCTTCTGTGCGCATCTAACGCCCAGGTAAGCGGCGTTTGGTGCGGAGCGGGCGCTGCGCAACCATGGCGGAGCCATGCGCAAGCGCCAGCGGAGTACCAAACGTCCGAGTGAGCATAGCGAACGGCTTGACCGCCTTGTTAGGCGCCCTCATCTTCGCCCAGCTCTCGTTTCAATTTTTTTAGACTTAGACGCGCGAGTTCATCCTGAACAGGCTGCACTTCGACGTACCACTTGTAGAACCCCCACCCCAGGAGACAAAAGCCGAACGCCGCGAAAACGGATATTGCATTTCGTAGGAACTTCTTATCGTCTAACGCTACCTCAATCTTGCGCTTCAAAGCGGAGAATTGAGCTTCTTGGGGAACGCTCCGCGCTTGCATAGACTTCAACGTTACATACTCGACATTCGACTCGAATAGAAGATCGTTGGTTGACTTGGAAATAAGCATAATAGATGCGAAAGACGCTATTACGATCAGCAAACCGAATAACGCCGAAAACTTATATAAGCTATCTGTGGGGAGTGGAATTTGTCCTTGCATAGATTTCTCCTTGTATTTCGCCTAACGCCTCAGCTAAGCGGCCCGCGGCGAAGCCGTGGGTCCGAGCGAGGAACAAAGTGACGAGCGGCTTGAGCGACTTGTTAGGCAACTCGTAGAATAAAAACAGCCACCACGGTTGGCTGCCCCACCCGACAATACACAAGCCATCGAACTCGCCTTTTCGATGAAACTACCACCAATTTTTCTGCGGACAAAAGGGTTGCCTGCGTGCTCAATGATTTGATGCCTAAAACGATGCGCGGCCGCTAGGCACCATTCCGCGCAGGGACTGTTCTCTTGGCACCCAAGGTCGGAGCAACCTTTGAAGCCATATTTGCTCGCAATGCAACCGGGCGGCTTTAGTAGACCTTCGTAGGATTGCAGCATTTCCGATGCTCTAAAGAAACTCAAAGAGTGTTTTGCCTAACGCCCAGGTAAGCGGCATTCAGCATGGAGTGCTTGCTCGGAAAAAAATGGCGAAGCCATGCCCGAGCAAGTGCGGAGTGCTGAATGTCCGAGTGAGCCGCAGGCGAGCGGCTTGACCGCCTTGTTAGCGCAATTCATTCATCGGCGCCTTCAACGTAACCTACGTACCGGTAGTACACCGAACCCTGCTCAGTTTCTACTCTTGACAGTTCCAATAGTGAACCCGATCTGATGGGGCGGCCAACTGGCGCTTGTACCAACACAGTTTGACCATTTTTCAATTGAACGGACAATCTCGAATGCGCTGAGCCAGTGTTTCCTTGGAATTGATGAATACCAACAACCCTTCCGATTTTCTTTTCCGATTTGGCTACCCGATCATTGGCTTTATAGATATTCCAAGCAAGCACGGCCAATACGACAAGAACAAACCCAATTGCGAACTTCGATTTTGTGATTGCCTTTAGCCAAGATTCGCGGCCTTGGCGCTGAATTTCCTTTGCTATTCGATCCATGCCTTCCTAGCGCTAACGCCCAGTTAAGCGGCGGCCAGTGCGGAGCACCGTTTGCGCAAAGATGGCGAAGCCACGCGCAACACGGTGCGGAGTGCTGGGCGTCCGAGCGAGCATAGCGAGCGGCTTGAACGCCTTGTTAGGTTGCATGATCTTTAACCCCTCTTAGCAACGCACGCCTAGTAAAAACGAAAGCAGCTAAGCCAAAAACCAGCACAATAGCAATTGCTAAAAGGTACCCAGCATCGCTAACCGCAAGCTTTGAAAAATGAAGCGGACCGTTGCTAAGTTTGCAATCCAATGTTTCCCAGCGAAAGACTCCACTTTGCTCAAGACAATGATTCCTTGCAACAAACGCGAACGCTGCACTAAGTAGCAGGAGCGTAACAATCGAAGTAGCCACGGCAATGGCAAGGGGCAACATGCTTTGTGATCGATGCTCTTGCATTTGCAACCTAACGCCCAGTTAAGCGGCGCTTTGCATGGAGCACCAGCTGCGCAACAATGCCGAAGGCATTCGCAGCAGGTGCGGAGTGCAAAGCGTCCGAGCGAGCTTAGCGAGCGGCTTGAACGCCTTGTTAGGCGTTTCACCCAAAGCCTTTTGAAAGCTCATTGAAGACATCAATTTCTCGCTGCTTTTCAATGATTTCGACCATTGCCAAAATCTCTGGTTGATCGCATTCCTTTGCCTTGCTCAGCCAATACTCACCAATTAAAAGATCAGCATCTTTGATCAGGCCTCGCATGTGAAGATACGCCACATTTACTTGGGCCATTGGATTTCCATTCTCCGCCAGCGGGAGCCACAACTCGCACGCCTTCTCGAACTCGCGATTCTGTGCGGCAACCAATCCCACTTGCCAGTTATCAACTTTGCTCATTTTCAGACTAAGGATCTATTACGCCTAACGCCAAGGTAAGCGGCATTCGGCATGGAGCGCTTGCTTGGGCAAAATGGCTAAGCCATGCCCGAGCAGGCGTGGAGTGCCGAATGTCCGAGTGAGCATAGCGAACGACTTGACCACCTTGTTAGGCATTTTCTACTACCCGATTTAGAGCAACTGCATTCCAAGCTGCTTGTGCGCCGAAAGAAGGCAGCAACGATAGAAAAAGAACAACTACCATTACCCCATAACCTTTTTCAATACTCACGCCTTTGTTTACGGCATAAGCGGAAAAAGTGGCAGTTACTAACACCGACATTGCCATAGCCTTGCCTACGCCAAATTCTCTTCTGTGTGGGCTCAGACGGTTGAGCAAGCAATGAACAATACCGCCCAATAAACCGAGTTGCGCTGCTGAGACGACCACAAAGGCGCTCGTTCCATTTTGGCCTACAGCCAGCGCTGCGGGAACGAAACCCACAAGTATGGATAGCACAAGCCAAACACCAATCACTGCAACGTACCTAATGATACCCATGAGCCCAATAACTTGTTTTGCCTAACGCCCAGGTAAGCGGCATTCAGCACGGAGCACTTGATCGGGCAAACATGGCGAAGCCAAGCCCGAGCAAGTGCGGAGTGCTGAATGTCCGAGTGAGCGTAGCGAGCGGCTTGACCGACTTGTTAGATGCTTTTTGGAATGCGGTAACTCGGAGGCGAAAAAGAACTTTCTGCGCCGGGCTGGGTAGACGCTCGTTGACTCGACGGGCGGCACGGCACTGAAATGGCCATGCTCAATGATTGGCACTGACTTTCCTACTGGCACCGTGAAACAACCTCCTTATTTCATTTCGCCCCATCGCTCGCTAATTATGGGCCACGGAATATCAGCATACACCGCAACCTCGTACCGCGAATAATCGCTGACCGACAAAGAAAGCGGCCTCGAATCCCTCACTTTAGCCGCTACCGCGGGACCACGAAACCCGCTCGCTACACAGCAGCAAATTTGCTGGCACGGGCTTGCCAGCATTCATTTTCTTTTGCGCGCATCTAACGCCAGGTTAAGCGGCATTCAGCACGGAGCGCCTGATCGGGCAAAAATGCCGAAGGCATGCCCGAGCAGGTGCGGAGTGATGAATGTCCGAGTGAGCATAGCGAACGGCTTGAACGCCTTGTTAGGTGCATTTCTGCTCATCTTTTGTGGACCATAGGAATTCGGAACACGCAAACACGTAACTCACTCCGACAGTGAAGATTGCAGCATAGCCCCAGTGCTGATTGGCGTAAAAAACCACCGAAGCCAGAACCGCAGCGCAAACAGCAAGTACCAACGAAGCTATTAGTGCGATTCGATTGAACAGCAGCATACCGACCGACAACCCAACCATTGCAAACGACGTTGGCAACCCAATCCATTGCTGGTGCGCTCTGTACTCGGTGAATCCGAAGGTATAAACCCACGCCGCCGCAAAAAACAGTGGCACTAAAGCACACAGGACAATCAAACCCTTCTGCATTACACGGTAGCTAAGATTTCTCATTCTTCGACCACCTAACGCCCAGTTAAGCGGCGGCCAGTACGGAGCGCCGTTTGCGTAACAATGGCGAAGCCATGCGCAAAAAGGCGCGGAGTACTGGGCGTCCGAGCGAGCATAGCGAGCGGCTTGAACGCCTTGTTAGCCACGTTTTGATTCCTCAGCCTCCAGCCAATCATCGGTGTGACGATGACGATTGAGGCCAACAGCATCGAATTCATCAACTGCATGTTCCGAAACGGTGACGCCAATTGATGCCAAGGCTTCATTGATCGGGCCAATCTCGGCATAGAATGGCCCATAAGACAACTGGCCACCCGAAAACGCCGCGGCACCTTGCTCACCAACGCCACCAAAATAATCAGTTTCGACATAGACGATCGCGCCACCCTTCGATGCACGTGCTACTAGGAGAGCTAGTTGCTTTGAAAGGTAGGTGAAGCCACTAGCAACCTCCGTTTGCGGTTGTGTGACGAAGGCATCGATGTCCTCGTCACGAAGCGGTAGGAAACCGAAACCTTGGTTAATCTCTCTAGGGTTGGGCAACGAATTTTGAGAAGCAAAGACTTCCAGTAATTCTTTTCTTGCAACGAGGCCTGTAATGGAGTGACTCATAGTGGCTAACGCCCAGTTAAGCGGCGGCGAGCATGGAGCACCGTTTGCGCAACGATGGCGGAGCCATGCGCAATAAGGTGCGGAGTGCTGGGCGTCCGAGTGAGCGAAGCGAGCGGCTTAAACGACTTGTTATGTGCGCAACGGAGTGCGTTGCCACAGGGAGATGAATCGGCCGCCAAGACGATCCAATTGGCACCAGAGAACGTTGGCACCTGGGTTGGTGAGCGCTTTTCCATCTTTTTTGCGACCTTTGCCTCCCTGCCTTAGTTTGCCTTCCGCGATTATTGCTTCGCGAACCCCGGAGGAAAAGCCCCCAGTCTCTTTCCGCCATCAGGCGGCGACCCTCTTGGCTTGATGGTGCAGGGCCCTAGCGCGCTTCAGCACTCACCAGGGGTAACGGGCTGCACGAAAAGACTCTAATTCTTAGCTTGCTATTGCCCCATACTTTCTGCACATAACGCCCAGGTAAGCGGCGTTTGGTGCGGAGTGCCTTTTGCGCGAATATGGCGGAGCCATGCGCAACAAGGCGCGGAGTACCAAACGTCCGAGTGAGCGTTAGCGAACGGCTTGACCGACTTGTTAGACGCTTTTGGAAATGCGTTAACTCGGAGGCAAAAAAGGACGTTCTGCACACACCCCAAATAACGCCTATTTGCTCTACGGGCCGCACGGCAACAAAATAGCCACGCTCAATGATTGACACTGACTTTCTTATTGGCACAGCGAAACAATCTCCTTATCTCGACACCCGCAAGCGCTCGCTAATTATGGGCCGCGGGCTATCAGGCTACACCGCAACCACGTACCTCGAATAATCGCTGACCACCAAAGAAAGCGGCCTTGATAACTCACTTTAGCCGCTACTGCGGGACCACGAAACCCTCTCGCTACACCGCAGCCAATTTACTGGCACGGGCCTGCCAGCAATCAATTTCTTATGTGCGCATCTAACGCTCAGTTAAGCGGCGGCCAGTGCGAAGCGCCGTTTGCGTGAAAATGGCGAAGCCACACGCAAAAAGGTGCGGAGTGCTGGGCGTCCGAGCGAGCATAGCGAGCGGCTTGAACGACTTGTTAGCCATCTTCGCCCTCTTGTTCTTCCACTTCCCATTCGCCATCAACCTCTTCTCTCCATGCCAGCCAACCACGCGGCAATGAGGCAAACGCCCGTACCATCGGATGCTTTTCATACATACACCCTAAGCAAGCTACCACCATATCTTTTTGATCATCTGTGGTACCACAAAGAAACTGCCAATCGCCATTATCATCATGTGCGACCAGCATAATTGGATGCGCTTCGTACATGACCTGCTTGGTTGAAAACGCGGCGCTGTTGATTGGTTCTTCGAACGGCCATTCCCGCTCATCGAAGTTATGTGCATGGGTATCTGTTTTCATGGCTAACGCCCAGGTAAGCGGCGTTTGGTACGGAGCGCCTTTTGCGCAAACATGGCGAAGCCATGCGCAAAACGGTGCGGAGTACCAAACGTCCGAGCGAGCGTTAGCGAGCGGCTTGACCGACTTGTTAGGCGTTTCGAGGCAGCCAAATTTCTTCTCGCTCAAATGCGTACAAATACAAGCCCCTAAGCTCAATCGCGTAGATAAGAAGCGAAATGAACAGGCTACCAATTAACACCGTGATGACAGCTAGCGGCAATTCATCTTCGGCAGAGACACCACTCACTGCCACTGCAAGCAAGATACCGGCTATCGCCAATACTGCTATTGCCGCTAGCCAAAAATAGCCTTTCCAGAAGTTTACACTCCAGATGCGTTTCTCGAATGCCAGACCATATAGCCCGACAAGATTCATAAAAGCGAGAATGAGGCTCGGCTGAAACTCAAAGGATGATATCGCACCGAATACGCTAAACAGAAAAAAAGAGAAAAGAGCAAACCAGATGATTTTCCACATGCTCGGATTCTTTTCAAAATTTTTCCAGCTCATCGAAACTTGTTCCCTTTTTTCTGCCTAACGCCCAGTTAAGCGGCGGCCAGTGCGGAGCACCGTTTGCGCAACAATGGCGAAGCCATGCGCAAAAAGGTGCGGAGTGCTGGGCGTCCGAGCGAGCATAGCGAGCGGCTTGAACGCCTTGTTATGTTTGATTTTCATCTAACAGACTTTGGGCTTCTTCCATTGTTGCGATCGCAACGTTCTGACTTGCCGCTGCCGCCATCAAAAATGCTGATACGCTTCGCAGTGAGGCACCTCGAGACAATAGAAGCTTCGCCAGCTCAAGATTGGCATCTTCATCGCCAGCAGCTATGGCCTTCTTGAACCACGCTTCAGACTTCCGATACAGCCGCTGCTCTTTGTACGCGATAGCAAGATTTGAGAAGGCCGACATTTCTCCGTAAGCCAACGCCTTTTTGTACCAAAACATTTCGCGCTCACGATTTGGCGAACCATTGGCCCCATCTCCGTACAGAACCCCGAGGTTCAACATACAGCCTGAATCGCCCGCCTCTGCGCCACCTTTGAAAAGGCGAAACGCCTCCTTGGGCCTTCCGTTCTCAAAGAGCCTACTCGCACGCATGAAAAGTGGATATACCCATTTCCTCAAACGGATCTCCATCAAACATAACGCCCAGTTAAGCGGCGCTTTGCGCGGAGCGCCGGCTGCGCAACAATGCCGAAGGCATACGCAGCAGGTGCGGAGTGCGAAGCGTCCGAGCGAGCATAGCGAGCGCCTTGAACGACTTGTTAGAGCTTTTTACGCACATTCTTTTGACATACTAAGGCACAGTTAAAAGGGTGACGGCTAACAGCAAGGGTACCAAAGCGTTTATGCCCCAGAAGTTCCGCCACCAACCCAACCCTGGCGCTTTCGACAAACACGTACCCACCAGCACCACCATAGACACCAAGAATACCGGCAAACCCAGCTTGAAAAGAAAAATTGCCAGCTCGAAATCGGCCTGAGCACTTCCGGCACCATCCCCGACCAACGAATATGCTGCGAACAGAATGAGCCAGATGTTCACGCCGGCGACGGCGATTGACGGAACAAATTTAAGAGCCGATTCCATTCTTATCTTTCTAGCTCTAACGCCCAGTTAAGCGGCGCTTTGCGCGGAGCACCTGCTGCGCAACAATGCCGAAGGCATGTGCAGCAGGTGCGGAGTGCAAAGCGTCCGAGCGAGCCTAGCGAGCGGCTTGAACGCCTTGTTAGGCGATTTTCCCCAATCAAAACAGCTCATGTATCTACCGTTACGCCAGTTACCGCGCCGCGCTCAAAATGGCACGTGAACAGGACGCCGGAATTATTCTTGATACACTCGAAAGTGATCTCCCAAGCTTGCGCGATATCTCCTTTCAAAGGAACACCCACGCTGCCCAAGACAAAAGCCTCTCGCCATGAAGGCGGCAAAACCTCTTTGAAAACGTTTGAATACTTGGGAGCGACGAATTCTCGGCACTGTTCGAAATAACGATCGAGGTTATTGGTGACCTCCAAAAAGAACTTTTCTTGCTCGATGGATGGCCGTTCCGTTTCTACAGTATCGATTGCGATACAAACTTCATTATCGGTAAAAGACTCGTGTAGCCAATACGGCCCCTTCGCACCTTGTTGGAATATGAGACTACCAAAGACCGGGTGATCGATAGCCGGCACCTTTCTTCCGAATGCCGCACCTGGGCCAAACCACCTTCTCCCAAACCATCGCTGCAGTATTTCGCGCATGTTTACTCGCCTAACGCCAAGGTAAGCGGCATTCAGCACGGAGCGCTTGCTCGGGAAAAAATGGCGAAGCCATGCCCGAGCAAGTGCGGAGTGCTGAATGTCCGAGCGAGCTTGCGAGCGGCTTGACCGCCTTGTTAGCCATTACTGCTCCTTCTCAATCTCCGATTGCATAAGCTCGTGGAACTGGACAATGCATTTCTCGCAGATACTGCCTCGGCCAAATGCATAAAAATACCAAACCTGATCTGGCCGGATTCCACAGAAGGTGCACGCATCTTCCGAGAACACCTCATCAAGATATGCCTCAGTTTGTTCTTCCGTATATCCCGTTTCCTGCCAGAGACCGGAGATGCCTTCGTAATAGGATTCGGCTTTTTGCTTTGCCTCATCGACCGAAGCACAACCGACAATTCCCAGCACTCGCCACTCTTCATCGCAGTGCAATATTAGGATATCGCTATTATCTGCTTGCGCTATTACAAGAATCGGGACTTGGCCCAATCGCTCACCATCGACAATCAAGCACTGACGCCCAGTGAACTTCACAGGAGGTTGTGTTTTCGCCCAAGCTATTGGACGGGTGCATGCAATTGCGTATGGCGGTTGATCGTTCATTTCTTATGGCTAACGCCGAGTTAAGCGGCGGCCAGCACGGAGCACCGTTTGCGCAACAATGGCGAAGCCATGCGCAATAAGGTGCGGAGTGCTGGGCGTCCGAGCGAGCATGGCGAGCGGCTTGAACGACTTGTTATGTGCGCAACATTCACACGACATTTGAGGATGGGAGCTTTCTTGTGGCAGCAGAGCCGACGAACGCCGACAGAGCGAAACGCCCGGTTATCGGGGAATATTGCAAACGGTTCGGGACTTCTACTCATCAAGCGCACTATTTACTGCCTCCCAATTCATGTAGCGCAGATCTACCGGTAGATTGCGCTTTATACGGACAAAGTAACCGAGAGTTGAGGCTAGGCCACCCAGGAAGACACCAAAAGGAAGACTGTAGGGACCGAATTCGAAAACGACGAAGACTCCAAGCCCAATCGAGAACACCAACGCCAGCCAGAATGGCTTTGGTTGAATCGAAAGCACATCGATGAAAGAGATGCGTTCTTTTCCCCGCAATGCCACCCAAGTTTCGAGCCTGTATCTTTCTGATTTCTTCATCTCTTAAAGCACATAACGCCAAGCTAAGCGGCGGCCGGCGCGGCCGGACGTCCGAGTGAGGAGCAAAGCGACGAACGACTTGAGCGCCTTGTTATATGCGCTACGGAGTGCGTTATCACTGCAGCGGAAGGATTGGGTGATGCCAAGGCCTGGCACCCCAAGATGTTCTGCACTTGGCTGGACGAGTGCTCGAACCATTACCTGCCTCCCTGCTCCCGGTTTCGTTATGTACCTACCGCCTCGATTTTGGCCCGATGCGCCCCGGAGGAAAAGCCCCGGGTACCTTTCCCGCCATTAGCGGCGCACCCCTTGGCAAGAGACTGCAGGCTGTAGCGGCGCATCGGCGCACACAGCCGCCTTGGGCTGCACGAAATGAATTAAATTCGTGGCTTACTACTGCCCGGTATTTACTGCATATAACGCCAAGCTAAGCGGCGGCTGGCGAAGCCAGACGTCCGAGTGAGGAGCAACGCGACGAACGACTTGAGCGCATTGTTATATGCGCTACGGAGTGCGTTATCACTGCAAGAGAAGGATTGGGTGATGCCAAGGCCTGGCACCCCAAGATGTTCTGCACCTGGTTGGACGAGTGCTCGAACCATTACCTGCCTCCCTGCTCCTGGTTTTGTTATGTACCTACCGCCTCGATTTTGGCCCGACGAGCCCCGGAGGAAAAGCCCCGGGAACCTCTACCGCCATTAGCGGCGCACCCCTTAGCCAGATGCTGCAGGCTGTAGCGGCGCTTTGGCGCGCACAGCGGCTATGGGCTGCACGAAATGAATTAGATTCGTGGCTTACTACTGCCCCGTATTTACTGCATATAACGCCAAGGTAAGCGGCATTCAGCATGGAGCACTTGCTCGGGCAAAAATGGCGAAGCCATGCCCGAGCAAGTGCGGAGTGCTGAATGTCCGAGTGAGCCGAAGGCGAACGACTTGACCGCCTTGTTATATGCCATTATTCAGGCTCCGCCATCTTCTCCGACAACTCATCAATGAACGCGGGCTTGATATTCGCTCCAGCACCCCGTGCCGTTTTGACATACCGCCATGCCTCCGCGTACCTCTGATTTTCAAAGTACCAGACCGCAATATTAACGTTCACATCACCATCATCGGGTGCGAGCTGCAGAGCTTTTTGTAGTGACACAAGTGCCTCTTCATTCTTACCTGAATAGAGCAACGCAAGCCCTAGATTGCTGTGCGCGTAGGGAAACGATGGCGCCAATTCGATGGTTTTACGATAGTACTCAATAGCTTCTTCCAGCCTTTTTTCAGTACTCAATACGTACGCCGTACCGAAGTAAGACGGCGCAAAATCGGGCTTCAATATTCGGGCTTGATTGAAACGCTTCAGCGCAGTTTCCGAATCTCCCTGCGCGAAATACTGCCAGCCTAGCTCAACGGCACCCTTCGCATGAGCTTCCATGTTTTCAGCCGCTAGTACTGAGTGCCAGCAAAGTACGAGTAAGATCGAGATAACTGCAGTCTTCATGGCATATAACGCCCAGTTAAGCGGCGGCCAGTGCGGAGCGCCGTTTGCGCAATAATGGCGAAGCCATGCGCAACACGGCGCGGAGTGCTGGGCGTCCGAGTGAGCGTAGCGAACGGCTTGAACGACTTGTTAGGTGCGCAACGGCGTACGTTACCATGGGCGATGAAATGGCCTTTGCACTCATCAAATGGCACCCCTACCAAGATTGCACACTGCCTGTTTATTGCGTTTCCTCGCACTGACCTTCACTCCAAGAGCAACTTGCGTACCGCGAATACGGCTTCGCGAACCCCCATTTGAATACTGCACCGATCTCATTCCGCTATCGAGCGGCGTGCTGCGATCAAGACTAGCACTGCACCAGAAGTTTCGCCGCCGCGCTCAACTGAGAGCACCGTAGTTCCAACAACTGCCGCGATTGATAGAAACACATTTTTCTTCTGCACCTAACGCTAGGTTAAGCGGCATTCAGCATGGAGCGCTTGCTCGGGGAATAATGGCGAAGCCATACCCGAGCAAGTGCGGAGTGCTGAATGTCCGAGCGAGCATAGCGAGCGGCTTGAACGACTTGTTAGATGCTGCTCCACAGCTTCTTTCTCCCTAGCCATAGCAATTGAGCCGTGATCATCAGCGGCACGACAACGACCAACGAATACCAGCCGCCATCGAAGAATAGAGTTGAACCCGCCAAAACTGCGGCTGCTATACCGAATGATACGAACAGTAGCGTAGTTCTTGGGTAACGATATGGTTCGCCATCTTCGTACGAAACCTCAACCGTCAGTATAAGAACGCCAACAGCACCTAGCACTCCCAGAGGCACACCGAGCGCTACCGCCGTTTCGAACATTCCGGCAGTTCCCCCAATCACCATCGCGACGGTTCCCGGCCACACAATGGAACCCCATACCAAAAACATCAGTATGGGAAAGAATCCAATGATCACTTCAAAGATTATGTAAACGCGGTTCTTTATCATCTAACGCCCAGTTAAGCGGCGTTTTGCGCGGAGCGCCTGCTGCGCAACAATGCCGAAGGCATGCGCAGCAGGTGCGGAGTGCAAAGCGTCCGAGCGAGCATAGCGAGCGGCTTGAACGCCTTGTTAGGCATTGGTTTGACCCTTAGAGCCGATATGGCTCTAGCAGCAACTGGTTTGCCTTGGATAGTTTGTTGGAACTCCATTTTCCCTCTACGACCCAGGTTTGATCAGAAATCCTACTCTCAACTTCGCCTAGAACCTCATCGTGGGGGTACAGATAAGTTTCCCCATTCTCGCGGAAACAGATGTGGATGTTTTTACCGCGGTATTTTTTGGCGAATGACAGGCGCCCCTTCAGCTGAACCTTCAGATGCGTGACGCCATCGACATGAACCGCTATGAAATCCGCCCCTTCCCAATCGTTGTTGAGCCACATTGTGGCAAATCCATAGTCGGCCAGCACCGCCGAGACCTTTTGAAAATTGTAGATCTCTTTCGCGCGTGAGTTGAGCTCTTCATAGCTGATCTTTTTCAAGTTCATGATTGTTCTTATGCCTAACGCCAAGTTAAGCGGCGGCCCGTGCGGAGAGCCGTTTGCGCAATAATGGCGAAGCCATGCGCAAAAAGGCGCGGAGTACGGGACGTCCGAGTGAGCGAAGCGAACGGCTTGAACGAATTGTTAGGGGCTTTTTTGCTCGATAGCATAATGCTGCCCATCTTCCATTACGGTTACGGCGGCGCCAAATCGACCAATCACGGTTTCTGACAATTCCCGCTTCATCTGTGAATAGGCTTCGGTTTCACCGCTGCCAGGATGAAAATGCAACAAATCGACCACGACACCATCTGCCACCGTTCGTGCGCCGAGAGTTATTGGGAAGTACTCATCACTGCTCTGATAGTACAAGAGCGTACCTTGCACTTGAGACTCCGCTTTTTTGTTTATGAGCCCTTTTTTCTCTGCAAATGCCGTCACAACCTCGGCTACTGATACTTCCAGTGATTTGGCTTCCTCGGCCTTAATACCCGATCGCACCAGCAGTTGATCGCGATTCAAGGAATCGCACCCAAAAAGGCAGAAAGCAATCAGCAGCACTAGAAAGGATCGCATGCCTATTTTCCCCTAACGCCCAGTTAAGCGGCGCTTTGCGCGGAGCGCCTGCTGCGAAACAATGCCGAAGGCATGCGCAGCAGGTGCGGAGTGCAAAGCGTCCGAGCGAGCATAGCGAGCGGCTTGAACGACTTGTTATGTGCTGCTTCCATTAGGACTCCTAAGCACCGCCTCTCACGCACAATCATCGGACTGCGAAGTTAATACTGAACCCCACCCTAGACCTTTTCTAAACACCTATTGATACACGTTGACGTTGAATATTCGCCAAGCGCCATCAACTCGGTGCAGTACATAGAGTGTTCGGAAATCGATATCTTCCCCAGTCGTGATGATACGCCAATCAATATTTGCCGCCACGCCATCTTCGCCAAGTTTTTCATGGGCTCTCATGCGAAACTCTGAGCGCTTGTAACCGAAGCCACGCATAGTATTGCAACTAGCATCGAGTTTCTTAATCAGCTGTGTTTTCTCGGAGAACACTTGCACGCCATCAATATCCGCAATCGAACACGGCAGACGGTACAAACTTGCGATTGCTTCCGCATCGAAAGCGTCAAATGCTGCCGAATACTTTCTGAAGAAATCTTCCATGATCGAGTTTCTCTTTCTACACATAACGCCCAGGTAAGCGGCATTCGGCATGGAGCGCTTGCTCGGGAAACAATGCCGAAGGCATACCCGAGCAAGTGCGGAGTGCCGAATGTCCGAGTGAGCGTAGCGAGCGGCTTGACCGACTTGTTAGATGCTTTTGGAAATGCGTTAACTCGGAGGCCGAAAAGAGGGCTTTGCTCGGTGCACGATAAATGCGCGCATCATCGGCATTGGGCACGGCTGTGAAACGACCTTGCTCGACGAATGACACTGACGTTTCTAATTGCACAGCGAAACAACCTCCCTATCTCGAAACTCGCAAGCGCTCGCTAATTATGGGCCGCGGGTTATCAAGATACACCGCAACCACGTACCGCGAACAATCGCTGACCCACGAAGAAAGCGGCATTGATAACTCACTTTAGCCGCTACTGCGGGACCACGAAACCCTCTCGCTACACAGCAGCCCATTTACTGGCACGGACTTGCCAGCTCTCATTTCTTTTGCGCGCATCTAACGCCCAGGTAAGCGGCGTTTGGTGCGCAGCGCCGTTTGCGCAACAATGGCGTAGCCATGCGCAACACGGTGCGGAGTACCAAACGTCCGAGTGAGCATAGCGAACGGCTTGACCGCCTTGTTAGGCATTTGCTTCTTCCCCAAGCTTTCTCGGAAGTAGAGCAAACGAGAATACCAAGAATGCAAACCAAAGGAGTGCCAAGAAGAAACTCACAACCAAGAAAGCTACGTAAGCCATTTTGTGATCTGCGATGAAATTTCGGCCGTAGATGATTTTGATACAAGCCACCAGAACCCCAATCGAGAGGATCACCCAAACCAACGAAGCTATGGCGAAGAAATTTGGATGGCTGTCGAATACCGTGTTCGCCAACAAAAGCAACGAAAAGGTTGCGACGGCGTAAAGAACCGATACAGCTTTTAGAACTGACAGATTATTTCGATTCACGACGTTTTGATGCCTAACGCCCAGGTAAGCGGCGTTTGGTACGGAGCGGGCGCTGCGCAAATATGGCGAAGCCATGCGCAAGCGCCGGCGGAGTACCAAACGTCCGAGTGAGCATAGCGAACGGCTTGACCGCCTTGTTATGTTTCATTTCTCACCCGATAAGAAGCGCCCGTAGGCAAATACTTTAGATACTCTTGAAGATCGTTTTCGATTGTGCGCCGTTTGGCGCCCTCGTGCGATACCTCCTCAATGAGCAAGAGTTCAGATTCGAAGATTTTCTTCGCAAACAAGGCAAACGCAGCAGCGCGAGGCACGCCCAGCTCGACCGCTAAGATTTCAGAATGTGTATGAAAATCGCCATCGATGAGTTGGATTGAATCATCCTCATCGGGCCATAGCTTAAGTTCTAGGATGCCAAAATCATTTGGCAGCTCGACATGAATGCAGTCGTGGTAGCAGGAATGCGCCACATCCGCGGCCTTCAACTCTGCTTCGAATTCGCTCAGCTTATCGGACATTTCGAAACATAACGCCCAGTTAAGCGGCGCTCAGCATGGAGCACCGTTTGCGCGAACATGGCGAAGCCACGCGCAATAAGGTGCGGAGTGCTGGGCGTCCGAGCGAGCATAGCGAGCGGCTTGAACGCCTTGTTAGCGCTCACAACCGCATGCCCAACCAAATCACCGCTTCTGTTGCTGCCTCTACGACAGCGACAAATGGCTTGTAAAAAAGGCATTCCACTCGTTCCGCCCTACCGGCTTCTTGGTGCGCTTGCTCATCTTGGATGATTTGCGATACCGCCTGATACGCCTCGATATCACCTAACGCTGACAATGCCTGCAATTGATCTTCAAGATGTCTAAGCACAACTGTTTCTACGGCCGCAGTACAAGCCATTACAGATGAACGACCAAATATCGCTGACACTAGCCCCAAGCAGTACCCACCTACACCGCACAAATAGTAGCTCTTGCATCTCCTAATACCACGCCGCTTTAACTCGCCTCCAAAGACAGCCAGGTGCCTTTTTTCGTGCTCTAGAAACTCACGCAGCACCGGCAAGTGAGAAGCACCATAGAGAGTGCCAACAAAAATCTGCGCGCGGTAGATGTTCACTGCGCCGAACTCTCCGGCATGATCGACCTTCAGTATTCGACCAGGAGTTTCCCGCTCACCATCCACTTTTGATTTTGAAAGCTCCATTGTTTTTTTGCGCTAACGCCGTGTTAAGGGGCGTTCAACGCGGAGCGCCGGCTTGGGCAAAATGGCGAAGCCATGCCCAAGCTGGTGCGGAGTGTTGAACGTCCCAGCGAGCATAGCGAGCGCCTTGAACGCCTTGTTAGGGCCACCACCCATCATTTGCCAATCAGTGCTAAAACAACCACAGCCACCACGAGCGCAATGATTGCCCACTTAACAAACGGTGATAATCGAGAGACACCACTCCGATAAGACAACCGCTCAATTGTTTCGCGTTTTCGTTCGTGATCGGTCGGCTCAGCTTCGTGTTTCGACGGAACGCTTGCTATAAGAGGTTCATCGTACATTGCTAGCACCTCAGCTTTGTAACGAGAATTATCTAAGGCCGCAGCTAAAATTTTTGGATCTTTTATCTCCCGCTCCAATATTTCCTTAGCCTCAATATCCCAGGCAGCTAAATTTTCTTCCATTTCCTCCCGGCTTGGCCCGAGCTCCATGCGTTTAATATCTTCAAGGAGGCGCTCGTTCTCATCTATATACGCTTCAAGGTTTTGAATCGTTTTGCTCGTTGACTCCTCTTCGCCAGTCGGAGGCCGGCTTGAGGTTAACCGATCGAACAATTCATCGAGCTTTCGCTGATTCTCAAAATCCATCTTGATCCTTTTGCCCTAACGCCGTGTTAAGGGGCGGCCAGTGCGTAGCGCCGTTTGCGCAACAATGGCGAAGCCATGTGCAATAAGGTGCGGAGTACTGGACGTCCCAGCGAGCATAGCGAGCGCCTTGAACGCCTTGTTATGTTTTTCCAGCGCTTTCATCTAAAGCACCTCCGATAGCATACCCAACGAAGTAGCCAACCGCTCCGAGAATGAGTGACCAGAGGGGAAAGAACAAGAAGACAAGGCCGCTGGTTGATGAACCTGTTTTCGCGCCATCAATATCGAATAGCCATGCCACGTGGACATAAAGCAAAAGCGCCAGGCCGGTAAACGCATAACCTATTGCACCTAGCAATATTTTTCTTGATCCAGAAGTGGAAGCACCCTTGAATGCGAAATAGGCCACCATCACTGGCACGAGATTCCAGACAGTGAAAATGCTCGGCGACACTCCCTCTGCAACTACAACGAATATTGCCAGCGCTACAGCAATGCCTGCAATGTATGGTTCTTTGAAATAGCTATCCATGCTCTTTTCGAACATAACGCCCAGTTAAGCGGCGGCCAGTGCGGAGCGCCGTTTGCGCAACAATGGCGAAGCCATGCGCAACACGGCGCGGAGTACTGGGCGTCCGAGCGAGCATAGCGAGCGGCTTGAACGATTTGTTAGGTGCGCAACGGAGTACGTTGCCATGGGCGATGAAATGGCCTCTGCACTCATCAAATGGCACCCCTTCCAAGTTTGCACACTGCCTGTTTCTGGCGTTTCCTCGCACCGACCTTCACTCCATGATTTACTTGCGTACCGCGAACATGGCTTCGCGAACCCCCATTTGAATACGGCACCGATCTCATTCCGCTATCGAGCGGCGCGCTTCGATGAAGACTAGCACTGCACCAGAAATTCCGCCGCTGCGCTCGACCGAGAGTGCCGTAGTTTCCTCAACTGCCACGACTGCTAGAAACACAATCTTCTTCTGCACCTAACGCCCAGTTAAGCGGCGCTTTGCGCGGAGCGCCTGCTGCGCAACGATGCCGAAGGCATGCGCAGCAGGTGCGGAGTGCAAAGCGTCCGAGCGAGCATAGCGAGCGGCTTGAACGCCTTGTTAGGTTTGCTGCTGCCAAAGCCTTCGGTTCGACAGCTCTACCCAATACCTGCCTCCATCGTTCTGAAAACTCAGCATCACTCTACTACGTGGATTTTTTTGGTCCATTTTCCCCGTTGCATACGTTCTGCCTTCACCTGTTCCAGGCTCACCGGGCGCCCTGAATGAAAGTGCCGTTTGCCGAAAGAAATGCAGATGTTCTTCGCTTTCTTCAAACCAACGGTACAACACCACAATTGAGTGACCATTTGCCAAGGGAAGCCTAGCCACCTCTGCAACAGATTGATCTTCCGACTCAACGGTAGCCCCTAGTGCAATATTAGCCCGGTAAAAAGCAATGGAGGCGATTTGCCCCGGTTCACAGCTAAGTAACAACTCATTACCCGTACTAGGTGTTTCCCAGGCATCAAGATGTGAGTACGGGAAAAGTATTTCGAATAGCTTGACCTGCTCACCTTCTCGAAGTGCGGTTTCGACGGCCCATCTACTAAAAAGCCGGCTTTTCCCCGACCAATTGCTATCATCGATCAGCGTTCTACGTATTTCTTTCGATAAGCCGATATGACACTGCCCAGATTCGTGAAAACTCGCTTTGTACTCATGTGAAATTCGACGAGTGCCTAAATAGCAATCATTCCCGCGAACCCATGCCTTCCAAGATTGAGAATGTACCCCGGAATCTGCGGCTGCCATAAAACGAACGGAGTGATCTGACATGATGGAAACCTAACGCCAGGTTAAGCGGCACCTAGCGCGGAGCGCCTGCTGCGCAATAATGCCGAAGGCATGCGCAAGCAGGTGCGGAGTGCTAGGTGTCCGAGCGAGCGTAGCGAGCGGCTTGAACGACTTGTTATGCATGTTTTTGCTCTTCAATTATTCGTTGTACTGAAGATCGCACATCTGAACAGGTTTGAAAATTCTCTTTCCATGCAGTTTGGCGCCACCCTTTCAAGGCTTTGAGATCAAGGCGTGCGTAGCGAATGAGCGCAGCCTTACCACAGAGATGAAGAGAGCGATTAGTTACAACGAACCGTAAACGAATGAATGCCACCTCGTACGCCATGTAGACCACCAACGCAAAGATGAACGGCAGGAAGAAAAGCGACAATAGAATTGGTATAGCGAAACTCCTCAAGGTTTCCACAGTGGCGAATTCAGAGAAATTGGCTGATATTTGCCAGAGTGCATAGATTGCCGCAAATGTACCTATAGCCGCCAGAACAATATTTGCTAGCTTATGCGCCGACGCATACTCGGGCTTGTGCTCGGTGTATGCGACAACGCCACCAAATAGAACGCCAAAAGGAACGAGTAAGAACTCAGCCAAAAAAGGAAAGACATGAAGGTTGACGAGGAAATCGATAACAACCGATAGCTTGAGATTAGATTTTGCCGCCTTTGAGAAATAATGCTCCTCATTTTGAATCTTATGCGCGGTGGATATGGTCACTAAGGCCGAAGCCACTAACCAAACAATTGTGGGCTTCAGTTGAGAAAAATTCCAAATCTCCAGGCTTTTCAGCAGCAGGACAACAAACAGCGTATAGACACATACAGAAAAGGCTACAACCACTATAGACTTAGCTGCCGCGGCCTTGAATACCGTCTTTAGCGCGCCACGAACGCTTTCGTTAGCCATCCCCCAGACGGCGAAAATCAATAGCCAAACGGCTACGGCCAGTTCCCGATTGTCGAACGTCTCAAAAACCTGCATTAATGCTACGTGCTACTTTTTGCATAACGCCCAGTTAAGCGGCATTCAGCACGGAGCGCTTGCTTGGGTAAAATGCCGAAGGCATGCCCAAGCAGGTGCGGAGTGCTGAATGTCCGAGTGAGCGTAGCGAACGGCTTGAACGACTTGTTAGATGCTTTTCGAAATGCGTTAACTCGGAGGCAAAAAAGAGCATTCTGCGCTGGATCGGGCAGACGCCCGTTGGCTCGGCGAATCGCACGGCACTGAAATCACCATGCTCAATGTTTGCCGCTGCCTTTCCTATTGGCGCCATGAAATAACCTCCTTATCTCAAAAACCGCAATTGCTCGCTAATTATGGACCACGAGATATAAGGATACACCGCAACCACGTACCGCGAAAAATCGCTGCCCCACAAAGGAAGCGGCCTTGATAGCTCACGTTAGCCGCTACTTCGGGACCACGAAACCTTATGCCCCACAGCAGCCTATTTGCTGGCACGGGATTGCCAGCATTCATTTTCTTTTGTGCGCATCTAACGCCATGGTAAGCGGCATTCGGCATGGAGCGCTTGCTCGGGCGAAAATGGCGAAGCCAAGCCCGAGCAAGTGCGGAGTGCCGAATGTCCGAGTGAGCGCAGCGAACGGCTTGACCGACTTGTTAGATGAATTGCCAAACGCACCAGCTTTGATGAAAAAATAGCCGATACGCTGCGTGCTAGACGGTTGCCGCCGCAACTTGGCGACGGCACGAAACACAAATGGCGATGTGCAATGATTTGCACAAACGTTCCTACTGGCACAGCGACAAAACCTCCCTATCTCAACACTCGCAAGCGCTCGCTAATTACGGGCCACGATATATCCGCTTACGCTGCCACCACGTACCGCGAGTAATCGGTGACCACCAAAGAAAGCGACCTCGATGGCTCACTTTAGCCGCTACTGCCGGACCACGTAACCCTCTCGCTACACAGCAGCCAATTTACTTGCACAAGCTGCCCAGCACCCATTTTCTTTTACGCGCATCTAACGCCCAGTTAAGCGGCGCTTTGCGCGGAGCGCCCGCTGCGCAACGATGCCGAAGGCATGCGCAGCGGGTGCGGAGTGCAAAGCGTCCGAGCGAGCATAGCGAGCGGCTTGAACGACTTGTTAGGCCTAGACGTTTGCGTAGGCACCTTCGGACTCCATCGTTTCAAACGCAAGTTTTGCGCAAGCCTCGCATATGTGGACACCGGGACCACGAAGAAGACGTTTAGCCTCTCCCTCCGTTTTGCCGCAGAAAGAGCAATATGGCGAGGCTTGTTTCTGTTGTTTCCAGCTGTGAGGGGAGACCTGTGTATTTCTCCAAGCATCCGGAGCTTCCGTATCGACCACGGCCAGATCAAGCGCTGAGAGTTCGCCAGCAACATCATCAGCCCATATCAGTTCTTCGAATTTACCAAGCTCTTTCGAACGGGACGTAGCAGACAGCGTGTAGTAGCCCCGGCCACCGCCTACAGAGTACGTGCATCGCAGCATCAGCATCACTGCATCAGAGCTTCCAGCAGTAGCGACCTCTCTCCCGTTCACCTTCAATCGCAGCGCTTTCATCTCATTTCTCCCGTTGGCCTAACGCCCAGTTAAGCGGCGCTTTGCGCGGAGCGCCCGCTGCGCAACAATGCCGAAGGCATGCGCAGCAGGTGCGGAGTGCAAAGCGTCCGAGCGAGCATAGCGAGCGGCTTGAACGCCTTGTTAGGCGCCACTGACTGCGGGAACCAACCTTCTAGTAGCCCGCAAGAGATCTCCGCTGCTGGGAATGCTACCGACGCGAACAAAGTGCTCTTCATTTCTCACATTCCTTAAAGCCTGCCTTCTATTTACCCTCAGCGTGAAATCTTCAATGCCGATATCTTGGAGGGGGACATTGGCTGACTCTGCGGCATCTCGCATAGCCGACAATACAAGAGAAAACGCCGCCGCACGTTGTTTCGCTGCCTCGGGATTGCGTTTTTCCCAAAACGCAAGATTGCTAGTTATTTCTTTCTTTAGCTCAATGCCGAATAGCCTAAGGCATTCTCGGTGCTCGTTCAGATCCCTTTTTATCGACATTTTTTCCTCCTTGTTTCGCCTAACGCCCAGTTAAGCGGCGTTTGGTGCGGAGCTGGCGCTGCGCAAACATGGCGTAGCCATGCGCAAGCGCCTGCGGAGTACCAAACGTCCGAGTGAGCATAGCGAACGGCTTGAACGACTTGTTAGAGCTTTCTACGCACATTCTTTTGACATATTAGGACACAGTGAAAAGGGCGACGGCTAAGAGCACGGGCACCAAAGCGTTTATGCCCCAGAATATTCGCCACCAGCCCAAACTTGGCGCTTTCGACAAACACGTACCCACCAGTACCACCACAGACATTAAGAATACCGGCAAACCCAGCTTGGAAAGATAACTTGCCAGCTCGAAATCAGCTTGAGCGGCTCCGGCGCCTTCCCCGGCTAATGAATAACCTGCGAACACAATGAGCCAAATATTCACACCTGCGACGGCGATTGACGGAACGATTTTAAGAGCCGATTCCATTCTTCTCTTTCGAGCTCTAACAGTTAATTAGACAGTTTCACCGTGAACTGCATTTGGCAGCACTGTATAATCCCGCCAATATTCCGTCGATACGGATAAATTTGGCAGTTTGCTGCTTTCGGCCATGGAGGGCCTGCTATGTCTTCGAGTCAAGGCGACACGACGTCGCGTGCGATTGAGCTGTTCTGGCATAACTATTTCTCTGTCCTTGAAAGATCGCGGGTTTCGGTGGATGTGCGTCCATACTACCGAAAACATATTGAGCGTTACATCAATGCACACAGAGGCCTGAAACTTGCCGATCATTTACCCGCGCAGGTGAATCGGTATCTGACTGAACGGGGACGGGATACCTACCTTAAAGAGTGGCAGTTTCGCCAGATCGTCGATGCGCTGCGGTTGCTCTTTTGCGGACTAGTTTCGCCTGACTGGGCTGCGTCCTTCGATTGGTTGGCGTGGAAGGTCTATGCCAGAACGCTGGCGGCTGATCACGTGACATTGTCACGCGATGCTCGTCCCGGCGAATTGGCAGCGCCGACGCACAACGTGTTGGTCACCAGACTGCGCAAACACTTGGCGGATCATCATGCGGCCTTCGTGACAACGCTACGCGTGCGCCACATGGCTGAGCGAACTGAACAGACCTACGAACACTGGCTTGCCCGTTTCTTTGCCTTTCTCGACTGGCCGCCTGTCGAGCGCGTCGAAACGCGCGACATCACACGTTTTCTCGAACACCTCGCCGTTCATCGTCGTGTAGCGGCTGCCACGCAACACATTGCGATGAATGCCTTGGTGTTTCTGTTTCGCGAAGTGCTCGGCAAGGATCTCGAATTCGGCGGTTCGTTTTCCCGTGCCGCGGCGAAACGGAAGATCCCGGTCGTGCTCACGCAAGATGAGGTGAGGATACTGCTGCAGCAGCTCGATGGTCGTACCCTTTTGATGGCCTCACTGATGTACGGTACCGGCATGCGGGTGATGGAATGTGTTCGCCTGCGCGTTCAGGATATTGATTTTGGCTACAAGCAGATCACCGTCAGGCGCGGTAAGGGCGACAAGGATCGCGTTGTGCCGCTACCGATGAAACTCGTCCCTCAGTTGCATGAACACCTGGCTGACATCAAGCTGATGCATGATGGCGATCTCGCGTCGGGCTTTGGCGCCGCCTATCTGCCACCTGCCCTGGCGCGCAAGTACGGCAACGCCGTACATGCCTTGGCGTGGCAGTACGTGTTTCCGGCGATGCGTCTGTCGGTCGATTACGCAAGCGGTGAAACACGCCGCCACCATATCCACGAGTCGACGCTGCAGAAAGCTATTCGCGAAGCAGCGCGCAGGGCCGGTATCGACAAACGCGTCACCAGTCACACGCTGCGCCATTCTTTCGCGACGCATCTGCTACAGAGCGGCAAAGATATCCGCGTGATACAGGAACTGCTCGGGCACGCCGACCTGGCGACGACCATGATCTACACGCACGTGCTGAAGAAGGGCGGATTGGGCGTCGAAAGTCCGCTGGACGCCCTGTAGCCTGCGGTTTGATTCATCCGTCAAGCGCCTCCCAACGCTCGTAGGCCTGCGCCAGCTCGCCTTCCAACTGTTGCAGCCGGTCGTTGTACTCGGTCACCTTGTCCGGTGACTCGCGGTAGATATCGGGGTTGCCCAACGCGGCCTGAATACCGTCTATCTCAGCTTCGAGCGACTCGATTTGGCCCGGTAGCATGTCCAGCTCGCGTTGGTCCTTATAGCTGAGCTTCTTTGGTTTGGCAGGCGCCAGCGCTGCACTTGAACTTGGTTGCTTGTCGGGCGCTTTGTCGGGCGTCGACGCCTTCGATCTGTCGGACGGCGTTTTGCGTTGCCGCAGCCAATCCTGATAACCCCCCACATAGGGGATCACCACACCGTCGCCTTCAAACACCAGCGTGCTGGTCACGACGTTGTCGAGAAACGCGCGGTCGTGGCTGACCAGCAGCAAGGTGCCTTCGAACTCCATCAGCAGTTCTTCGAGCAGTTCGAGCGTTTCCAAGTCCAGGTCGTTGGTCGGCTCGTCCAGCACCAGCACGTTGGCCGGCCTGGTAAACAGCTTTGCCAGCAGCAGGCGGTTGCGCTCTCCACCGGACAGGGCGCGCGTCGGCTGGCGGCAGCGCTGAGCAGGAAACAGAAAATCCTGCAGGTAGCTGATCACGTGCTTTTCCTTGCCGTTGATCTCGACCTTGTCGCTGCCGCCGTCCACGTTATCGATAACCGTCTTATCGAGATCGAGTTGATCGCGCAGCTGATCGAAGTACGCAACGTCGATCTTGGTGCCGAGTTCGATTCGTCCGGTATCGGGCTTGAGCTTGCCGAGCAGCAGGTTCAGCAGGGTCGACTTGCCGCAGCCGTTCGGCCCAATGATGCCGATGCGGTCGCCACGCATGATGGTGGTCGAAAAATTACGAATGATCGGCTTGTCGTCCCATGCATAGCTCACGTCGACCGCTTCACACACCAGCTTGCCCGAGCGCTCGGCGGCGTTCATCGCCAGCTTGGCGGTGCCCTGACGGCTGCGTCGCTCACCGTATTCCTGGCGCATCGCCTGCAGGCGACGCACCCGGCCTTCGTTGCGTGTGCGCCGCGCCTTGATGCCCTGGCGCACCCACACCTCCTCTTGCGCCAGGCGCTTGTCGAAGCGCGCCCGTGCCTGCGCCTCGGCGTTGTCCATCTCGTCGCGTCTACGCAGGTAGTTGGCGTAGTCGCCGGGAAAATCGGCAACGCGACCGCGATCGAGCTCAACGATGCGCGTCGCGAGGCGTTGCAGAAAACTGCGGTCGTGGGTGATGAACACCAGCGTTCCCGGCCAGCTCAGCAGAAACTCTTCGAGCCAGCCGATCGACTCGACATCAAGGTGGTTGGTCGGCTCGTCGAGCAACAGCAATTGCGGATCGCCGGCCAGCGCCCGAGCCAGCAACACACGGCGCTTCATTCCGCCGGACAGCGCCTCGAAGCGGTCATCGGCGTTGAGCTGCATGCGCGATATCACGCTCTCGACCTGCTGTTCCATGCGCCAGCCGTCGGCGGCTTCGAGCTGGTGTTGAATGCGTTCCAGGCGCGCCAGTGCGGCTTCGCCGGCATCGTCGGCCAGTGCCAGGCTGGCGGCGTGATACTGCTTGATCAGTGCTCCGGTCTCGCCGACGCCGTCGGCAACCACCTCGAACACCGATCCCTGAGTCTGCTCGGGCACCTCCTGCGTCAACCGGGTGATGCGCACGCCCTGTTTGACCAGGCGCTCGCCGTCGTCGGCCTGCAGTTCGCCGGCGATCAGTTTGAGCAGGGTCGACTTGCCCTCGCCGTTGCGCCCGAGCAGGCACACCCGCTCGCCGGGTTCGATCGACAGATCGATGCCGTCGATCAGCGGCGGATCGCCGTAGCTCAGTTGCAGGTTGCGCAGTGTCAGTAAAGCCATGACCAGCCGGCTCGCAAAAGCGTGCATGCTGCCACAAAGCCGCGCGCGCGGCACGGGCAATGCGACACCTCAGCGGCGGGTGATCTCATAGGCCAGTTCGATCAGGCCGTTGGGGTGTGGCACCTGTTGCGGCGGTTCGTCCGGCCATTGCCAGCGCGCGTCATCGAACAGGGCGCGCATGTCCGCAACCGGGCAATCGAACGGCGGCCCGCCCTCGCGCCCGGTTTGCATGAACAACGCGAGCAGCTTGCCGCCGGGCACCAGCCAGTCGGCGAGGCGTTGTGCGTATGCCTGCCAATGGCCGGGATCGAGGGCGCACAGGCAGGTCTGTTCGTACACCGCGTCGAACGGTTCGGCCGGCTGCCAGTGCAGCAGATCGGTCTGGATCACGTCGGCATGCAGGTCGCGTTCAGCCAACTGCGCCATCAGCCGGATCACCGGCTGCGTTGCGATATCGACCGCGGTTACCTGCCGACCCGCGTGAATCAGTTCAGCCACCTCGTGGCCATGTCCGCAGCCGGGCACCAGCACCTTGCCCTCGGGCACCTTGCCGGCGGCCAGCCATTGGTCCAACATCGGGCTGGGCTCGCCGCGGTCCCAGCCGGTTCGGCCGCCGTCATAGCGTTGTTCCCATTCGGTTTTCCGCTCGTTACTATCAGTCACGTTTCACTCCGGGATAGCGTCGACCGCGAACACGGCCGCGCCTGCATCAGCGCTTGGTTTCGGGCAATTCGACCTGATACTGAATAACAATATCCCCGAACCTACTAAATTGGTAAAATTGACGAATGACATTGCGCGTCCCCTTCAAAGAGGCTTGGTCTGGCCAAGCCGATTGCAAAACGTGCTCGCTGCGTGAGTCGGTTCTGTTCGCCGGGTTGAAAGAATCGGATTTCGAGAAAATCCATCAGCCGATCGATCAGTTCGCCCTGCAGCCCGGCCAGTCGCTGTACCACGCCGGCGACAAGGGCGACCGCATGTACACCATTCGCAGCGGCCTGATCAAACTCGTCCAATACCTGCCCGACGGCTCGCAGCGCATCGTGCGCCTGGTCAAGACGTCAGACGTCATGGGCCTCGAGTCGCTGGTCGGCAATCCCTACGAACACGACGCCGTCGTCATGCAGCCGTCGGAAGTCTGCAGCCTGCCGGTGGCCACCGTGCAGACACTCAGCAAGGACAACCCCGATCTGCACGTGGAATTGCTCAAGCGCTGGCAGCGCGCACTGAGCGAGGCCGACGCCTGGCTCACCGAGTTGTCGACCGGGCCTGCCAAGGAACGCGTGGCACGCCTGCTACTGCGCCTGGTGCGCGGTGAACAGGATCCGGTATGCACCCTGTTCGGTCGCGAAGACTTGGGCGCCATGCTCGGCATCACCACCGAAACCGCCAGCCGCACCATCGCCGAGTTCAAACGCCAGGGCCTGTTGCAGGATCTCGGCAGCAACCGTTACCGCCTCGATACCGAACGCTTCGAAGACCTGCTCGCCGACTGAGGCGAAAAACCACGTATTTCATAAGACAATCCTATGACGGCATTCGCAGTTGCGATGCGTCAATGACCGCGCTCGTCCCTACTCCCTAGACTGCGACTCGATTATGGCGTTTCGTGCCGCACCCGCGACGCCAGACCAACCACAGGCAGGTGGTCCCACTGCCGTAAGACGCGGAGTCGCCGAGCATGCTTGACCCAACAATGATCGAACTGTCACGTTGGCAGTTCGCGATAACAGCGCTGTATCACTTTCTCTTCGTGCCCCTCACCCTGGGGCTGACCTGGATCCTGGTGATCATGGAGTCGGTCTACGTGATGACCGGCAAACAGGTCTACAAAGACATGACCAAGTTCTGGGGCAAGTTGTTCGGTATCAACTTCGCCCTTGGCGTGACCACCGGCCTGACGATGGAGTTCGAGTTCGGTACCAACTGGGCCTACTACTCGCACTATGTCGGCGACGTGTTCGGTGCACCGCTGGCGATCGAAGGCCTGATGGCATTCTTCCTCGAATCGACCTTCGTCGGCATGTTCTTTCTCGGCTGGGAACGCCTGAGCAAGATCCAGCACCTTGGCGTCACCTTCCTCACCGCGCTCGGCACCAACCTGTCGGCGCTGTGGATCCTGGTCGCCAACGGCTGGATGCAGAACCCGGTCGGTGCCGAGTTCAGCGCCGAGACCATGCGCATGGAGATGACCAGCTTCGCCGATGTGTTCTTCAACCCGGTCGCGCAGGTCAAGTTCGTGCACACGGTTGCCGCCGGCTATGTTGCGGGTTCAATGTTCGTCGCCGGCATCTCGGCCTACTACCTGTTGAAGAAGCGTGACCTCGGCTTTGCCCGACGCTCGATGGCGATCGCCGTCGGCTTCGGTCTGGCGTCGATCCTGTCGGTGATCGTGCTCGGTGACGAGTCCGGTTACGAGGTCGGCGATATACAAAAGGTCAAACTCGCCGCGATCGAAGCCGAGTGGGAAACGGAACCGGCGCCTGCCGCGTTCACAATCGCCGGCTGGCCGGATGACGAGGCGCAGGAAACTCACGGTGCAATCAAGGTGCCGTACGCGCTGGGCATCATTGCAACCCGCTCGATCGACGAAGAGGTGACCGGTATCAAAGACCTGCAGGCACACGCCGAGCACCGCATCCGCGCCGGCATGATCGCCTACCGTACCTTGACCGCGATCCGTGAAGGCACGGCCGACGAACAAGACCGCGCACTTTTCGATATGTACAAGAAAGACCTCGGCTACGGCCTGCTGCTGAAACAGTTCACGCCGAACGTGGTCGACGCAACGGATGAGCAGATCGCCGCTGCCGCACGCGGCACGACCCCCGACGTCACGCTGATGTTCTGGACCTTCCGCATCATGGTGTTCGCCGGCTTCACGATGCTGTTCATGTTCGTCGCCGGCTTCTACCTGGTTGCGCGTCGCCGGCTCGAACGTCATCGCTGGCTGCTGCGCATGTTCCTGTACGGCATCCCGCTACCGTGGATCGCGATCGAGACCGGCTGGTTCGTCGCCGAATACGGCCGTCAGCCGTGGGCGATCGGTGAGGTGTTGCCGACCTTCCTCGCCACTTCGTCGTTGACCGCCAATGATCTGATCCTGAGCATCGCCGGCTTCGTCACCTTCTACACGGCGCTCGCGATCATCGAGATGTTCCTGATGTTCAAGTTCGCACGCTTAGGTCCCAGTTCTTTGCATACCGGGCGCTACCACTTCGAACAATCCGATAAGCCGACACTGCGCGGTGCACCGACCCTGTCGGACGCACCGGCCCGGCAACGCGTCGAGTAAAGGAGATCACCATGGTACTTGACTACGAAACACTGAAATTCGCCTGGTGGCTGCTGGTTGGTATTCTGTTCGTCGGCTTCGCCATCATGGACGGCATGGATATGGGCGTCGGCACACTGCTGCCGTTCCTCGGCAAGTCCGACAACGAGCGGCGCGTCATCATCAACACCGTCGGCCCGCACTGGGACGGCAACCAGGTGTGGTTCATCACCGCCGGCGGTGCGATCTTCGCGGCATGGCCGGCGGTCTACGCCACGGCCTTCTCCGGGTTCTACTTCGCGATGCTGCTGGTGCTGTTCGCGTTGTTCCTGCGACCGGTCGGCTTCGACTATCGCTCGAAGCTCGACAGCCCACGCTGGCGCAACACCTGGGATTGGGGTCTTCTGATCGGCAGCGCCGTGCCGGTACTGGTGTTCGGTGTCGCCTTCGGCAACCTGCTGCAGGGCGTGCCGTTCAACTTCGACAACTTCATGCGGCCCTGGTACACCGGCGGTTTCTTTGAACTGCTCAATCCTTTCGCGTTGCTCACCGGTGTCGTCAGCCTGTCGATGACCGTGCTGCACGGCGCTGTGTGGCTGGCGATGCGTACCGACCAACCGATTGCCGGTCGTGCAGCCAGGGCCGCGCAGATCGCAGGGCTGGTGTTCATCGCCACCTTCGCCTTGGCCGGTATCTGGCTGAGCCTGGGCATCGACGGTTTCCAGATCGTCAATGAGCCGGCACACAGTGCACTGCCCAACCCGCTGACCAAGGAGGTCGCAATCGTCGAAGGGGCGTGGCTGCACAATTACCAGACCTACCCGGTCATGCTGGCAGCACCGATCGTCGGATTTACCGCCGCGTTCCTGGCGATCATCCTGGTGCGTATCGGTCGCCACGGGCCGGCGTTCGTCATGAGTTCGTTGACCCAGGCGGGTGCGATCTTTACCGCCGGGGTGTCGATGTTCCCGTTCATCATGCCATCGAGCACGCACCCCAACTTCAGCCTGACGATCTGGGATGCCTCATCGAGCCATCTGACACTCAATGTGATGTTCATCGCCGCGGTGATCTTCGTACCGATCATCGTCAGCTACACGGCGTGGAACTTCTACAAGATGTGGCGCGTGATCACCATTGCGGAGATCACCGAACAAAGCCACTCGGCCTACTGACGGAGAGACATCGACATGTGGTACTTCACCTGGATACTCGGCGTGTTACTGGCACTCGCCTTCGGTGTGATCAACGTGATGTGGCTGGAGCACGAAGATTGCCTCGACGAAACCAACTGCAACGGCAACAGTGACTGAAGCTCAGCGATGCGGTGCGTGCCGCGATCGACGCATCAGCCACACGCCGCCCAACAGCATCAAGGTCAGCGGGGGCACTGCCGGCACTTGACCGTCACCGTTGCCTCCGCCGCCATCGGGCAAGTCAACAGCGATACGATTGTCGACGATCCCGGCGGAGAGCGACGTCAGGGTATATCCCTGTGGCAGATCCAGGATCGGCCCCGCGGGGTTGAACCAGAGTGTGCTGCCGAAGTCGCTGATCGCACCGCCGTCCAGCCCGATGAAGGGGCTGGTCGTGCCGCGTGTCGCGCCGGCCGACGCGATCGCATTCAATGTCATGCGAACGCTGAAAGGCACACCCACCGTCACCGTGAACGGCGCAGTCGATATCGACCCGGGCCCGAGCTCCGTATCGGTGATCGTGGGGGTCGTGCCGCCAGCAAACGCACCTGCCGAAACGCTTGCGGTGAGTGGTGACACGCCGCCGACCACACCGGAGACATCGACGCGGGCATTAGACAACGCCGATGTATTGCCCCGTAGATTGCCACCGTTCACCGGCACCAGGTAGGCGAACGCTGTACCGTCGTAAACGAAGCTCATGGTCGTCAATATCGTGCCGGACGATGGCCCGGTGACGATGAAGTCATCAGCAAAATAACTCGCCGTTGCGCGGTAACCGGCGCGCCCCGTATAACTTGTACCGACCAGGTCGACCTTTGCCTTGAGCCCGGCCAAGCTTGCCGAGGCCTCCGCCAACACGGCGCAACGACCTCCCGGGCTTGCACCATTGACGCGCGCCCCGGCCGCCTGCGGCGAATTGCCGGTCACGCTGTTCGTTTGATTGTCCGACGACGGAATAACACTCTGACAAGGCCCGTTCAGCGTCGAACTGACATTGGCCGACGCGATCACGGTGGCATGCACCGAGGTTGTCGCGGTCAGTCCCGTGACGGCCGCAAACAATGCCAGCCTGCCAAGCCTGCTGGTCCGTGCTGCGGTCTGCAGCGGCTTGTCGGCTACCCCGACGGTCTCGTTCCCTGACATGACTTACCTCCAGCGGCACTGATTTTCGTTGTTCGTGTTCTGTGCGTGACCGGTCGCGCTCATGCGGGACCGACGCGCTTTAAAAAGTGTACGCACTGTGGATGGCTCGTCTATCGCATGAACATGCGATATCAGGCAGGAACCAGCAAGGAAAGACGAGTACCTTCGGCGTCGGATTGAAAGTCGACACGTGCCGCGATCTGCCCGGCGCGGTAGTGCATATTGGCGATGCCACGCCCATCGATGTCGGACGACTGGCGTCCGCATCCATTGTCGGCGAGGTGGATACGCACGTGGCGATCATGCTGTTCGACAACCTCACCTGCACGCACCCGCAACCTTGTCGCGCCACTGTGGCGCAGGGTGTTGGTGACGAACTCCTGCAGAATGCGCAACAGGTGCAGCGCCTGCTGCGAACCGAAACCGGGGATCTCATCGATCGCCGCAACCTGCCACTCGAGCTTTATACCCTGCGCCTGCAGGCTTGGCTCGACGCGCATACGAAACATACCGAGCAGTGTCGGTAGGCTCTGCACGTCCTGGTCGAATGAATCGATCATCAGACGAAGATCGTTCAACGCGGTTTGCAACGACTGCTCAACCGTACCGAGATCGGCATCGCCGTTGCGGATAGAGGTCAATGCCGAGATCAGTTGACCGCCGACGCCGTCATGCATGTCACGCATGATACGTTCGCGCTCCTGGGCAAGCAGTCGCTGTTGCTCCGAGCGCCCCAATCGTTCATAGGTTGCCTCGAGCTCGATGCGACGCTGTTCGACGCGTTGCTCGAGTTCGGCGTTGAGTTGCTCCGCGGCACTCACGCTGGCGACGAAGCGTTGCAGCAATACGATGCAGAACAGGAACAGAATCAGCGGCATCGAGTATTGAATGATGTATCCGCGCGACCAGTCGAGCACGCCGAGAATCACCAACAGATCGTGCCCGGCATAGCCGACCAGCACCAGGCCCGATGCCGAGATCACATGGCGCTGCAGCGAACCGCTTTGCCAGGTCGCATGCAGCATGCGCACCAGTCCATAGGTGCCGACGCTCTGGCATAGCGGATGCCAGACGAAGTAGGCGAACGCATAGAACCAGGCAGTCGGCAACGCCGCCATCGCCAAGGTCAGGACGACACCGGCGATGACCACGCTGCGTTCGCCCAGCGGATGGCGTATCCCCAAGTATCGGTGCACATAGATAACGCCACCGAGAATCGCGAACCACCCGAGTGTGGCGAACACCAGCCAATCCCACACGCGGTCGCGGAATGGGATCTCGACGGTGAAATAGCTGATGCTGTGCAATGCCCAGATCAGAGTGCCGACGGTAAACCAGGTGTACTCGCGATCCTTACGGCGGATCATCGCGAGCACACCGATAACACCGCCGACCAGCACGATGATGACGGTGATCACCGCTACCAGCGTGACGCGGACAAAGTAATAGCGCTGGTAGGCCGGCCGCAGGTCTCGCTCCGGCCCGATCAGCAGCGGACCGAGATAACCGAAACCATCCGCCGCCGCACGCACGCTTACGTCTACCTGGTTGCTGCCGGCATGCAACAGGCCGTCCGGCAGACTGAAGATCAGCGGGTTTCTGAGGTTGCGTGCTACCGGGTCGGCCCAACGACCGCCGCTACCGACCGGCGTGCCGTTGATACTGACCTGCAGATTCATCCGTACGTTTGGGATGACCAGCGCCCAGAACTCTGCAGGGGCCTCGTCGACGTCCAGCGTTAGACGGTAGTGGACCTCTCTCGACTCCACCGTATGGTCTCGCCAGTCGTCCGGCAGTATGCGACTCTCGGGCGATGCGCCCCCATCGCTGTCGCCGCCGGACAGTGCGGCCAAGCGGATGCTGCTGGCGGGCGGTTCGAAGTCGAACAACGGGATCCACATCGCCGAACCCAACACAGCGACGTAGATCAACACCGTCGCCAGCCGGATCATGGGTCGATCCAGCCCTTGTTCGACGCGATGTATACCGCCTCGCCGCGCGAACCGGCTTCGAGCTTGCGGTAGATGTGACGCACGTGCGTGCGTACGGTATTGATCGACATGTGCAACTGATCGGCAGTCTCGCCATAGCTGAAGCCGCGCGCGATCAGCGTCAACACCGCCTGTTCACGCTCGGTCAACGGCCCCGGGTCGACGTCGGTTTGAAGCGCGGCGGGCGTGCCGGCAAAATGTTTGAGCAGGTGACGCGCGATCGCCGGGTTGATCGGAGACTGACCTTCAACCGCCAGCAAAACCGATTCGGCAACGTGTTCTGTGTCGCTGTCCTTCAGCAGATAGCCGGTGGCGCCCGACTTGATCGCGGCCGTGACGCTGCGTTCGTCGGCAAACACGGTGATCACCACCGATTCGATCCGACGACGGGCGGCCTGCGCGATCACCTCGGTACCCTGCCCGTCCGGCAGATTCAGGTCGACCAGCAATACGTCCGGTGAATGCTCGCTCAGCCAGTCCAAACAGGTCCGTACGCCGGCGAAATCCGCGACGACATCCAGCGCCGGGTGCGCATCGACGGCCTGAACCAGACGCGCGCGCAGCACGTCGTCGTCTTCTACGACCGCTACCTGATGGATTGTTGTTGTTTCGCCCATCGGTCGCCCGCGTTGTGCAACAGCCAGGCGCCAAGGGTAAACAGATTCGGGCCGTGATTGCCAACGGCTCGGCACGCTGCTCAGCGTGGCGGGTCGATCATCCCCGCGATCGAATTGTTGACCCGGAACCAGCCGGCGATGCTGTAGCGCGTGCGCTGCGGCGCCAGTACCTCATGCGGAAAACGCTCGCTCAGAAACACCACCAAGCGGCCGAAGGTCGGAGTAACCGTTTCAAGCAAATCAGTGTCATCGTCGGCGTACAGCAACATCTCGCCGCCGTCGTCGTGTGCCCACTGCGGGTTCAGATAGAGCACGGTCGACAGCACCCGGTTGGTGGTGCCGTCGGCGAAGGCATCGCGGTGCTTTTTGTAGAAGGCGCCCGGCGCATAGCGCGCAAAATGCGCCTCATAGTCGAACAGCCCGAGGAATAGGCGGCGGTTGAGCCCCTGACGAAGTTGCTCCATCCAGCGCAGAAACTCACCCCCACTAGGGTCAGTGCGATCAATCCAACGCGTCTCGTCGCTACGCACGAAGCGGTTGAGCTGATGTTCATCTTCGCGGCCGATGCCGGCGTGCGTCATCGCCTCGTCGTCGAACCCGTTCACCTTGAGGAACAGGCGTTCGACCAGTTCGGTTGGCAGCGCGCCGTCGATAACCGTGTACCCATCGCATTCGATCGCATCGGCGATGCGCGTAAACACATCACCGTCGCCGGGATCGAAGGTCGAAAGCAGTGCGGCCAAAGAAGTCGCCTCAAGCGAAAATCAGGACGCGGCTTTATACGCCCGTTTCGGCCGATCACCTACGATTATTTTCACTGCCGCCAAAACGGCTTGTCGATCTCCTGCCGCGCCTGCTCCGGGCTGATGCCGATATCGCGCAGCAGGCGTGGGTCCAGACGTGCCAGCGCCCGGCGCTGGCGTGCCCGCTGAAACATCAGTGCGACCAGCGCAAACAGCGAATCCACGAACCGCCCAACGCGCTGCAGCAACGCCGAGAGCGACGGCAAACTCACCATCCTGCGCTGAACCATGTGAATCGAACTCATCTCGCTACCTCCAAAACCGGCTCCGACACTAGCCACAGCGACCTTCGCGGCCCACCCGAAAAACGGCATCACGCAGTGCTGCACAGGGCTTTCGAGCCAGGCCGATGTCGCGTTACCCGGCGGGAATGCCGGCCTGGGCGAAAACTTAGCCGGGCGTACCGGTGGCGACTATTCGTTTGTTCCGAAGGCTGGTTTCAGAAAATATGATGGGCGGTTTCAGCTGCGATCTGCTTCAATTTGCGGGGAAGTTACGCCTGCGGAGGGGCCGATGGAGCTCTACCAGCTGAACACCTTTGTGAAGATCGCCGACGAAGGCTCACTGACCCGCGCTGCCGAGCTGCTGTTCACCAGCCAGCCGGCGATCAGCGCGCAGATCAAGGCGCTCGAGGAGGAACTGGGCGTCACCCTGTTCGAACGCACGTCACGCGGCATGCAGCTCACGCCGAAGGGCCGCTTGCTGTACGAACAGGCCGTCGAGACCCTCAACGCGGCGGCCAAGCTCAAGGGCCAGGCGCAGGATCTGCAGCAGGAGTTGGTCGGCGAGGTGCGCATCGGCATCCATACCGATTTCGACTTCATGCGCATCGGCGAGCTGCACCGCGCCTTTCACGGCAAATACCCGCGGGTCAGCCCACACTTCGTGCAGAGCATGACGGCGAACATCCTGCCGGACCTGCGGCGTGGCGCGCTGGACGCAGGTTTCTTCTTCGGCCCGTGCCGCTACGCCGACCTCGCGGTCGACACCCTGGCCGAGGTGCCGATGCAGTTGATCGGCCCGGCCGACCTCGGCGAAGCGTTCCGCGACGCGACGCTGTCTGAGCTGCGCGATTTGCCCTGGGTGTACACCTCGGACACCTGCCCGTTCTTTACGCTGACCCAGGATCTGTTCGCCCCGCTCGGCGAAGAACCGGCCAAGGTCGCCTATGTCGACAGCGAGGATGCCGTCCGCGAACTGATTCGCGCCGGCGCGGGGGTCTCCTTGCTGCGCGCCGACGATGCGATGCGCCTGCAGGACCAGGGAGCCGGTGTCTGCTGGAGCGGTTCCGGGCCGAGCATCCAGCTCAACTTCGCGGTCCAGGTGCAGCGCACCGGCGAGGCATTGATCGATGCGGTGCGCTCGGTCGTCTCGTCGATGTGGCTCGACGACGCGGCCAAGACCAGTCAGATCGGCGCCTGAACACGGTGGATCCGACGGCACCGCGTCTTGCCTTGTTATAAGGAGCCTGAAGCACGCGGCTGGTAACATCACACATCGCCCCGGGGTTGCCTTACACCTCGTCAACATGTGGTTTTGCTGTTGCCGCCGAACGATTCAACCGCCATCCACCGCTGGCTGAAAGCGCAGCGTTCTCATGCCGCCGCCGGATTGCGCCTGGCGACGTGGCTGGGCGCACTCGGCGGCACACTGGCAATCGCGCAAGCCTGGCTGGTTGCCTATGTGATCGACGCGAGCGTTTTCCGCGGCAGCACCTTTGTCGAACTCCAGCCGTGGCTGGCGATCTTGCTTCCTGTCCTGGGTTTGCGTTTCGCATCCACCTGGGGCGCCGAACACCAAGCGTTCGCCGCCGCGCAGCAGATCAAGCAGCAGGTGCGTCGCCAACTCGTCGCTAAACTGCAATCCATCGGGCCCTTGGGGTTGAGCGATCACTCCAGCGGCAGTGTTGCCAGCAGCCTGATCGATGGCGTGGAGGGCCTGGAGGGTTATTACGCGCGTTATGTACCGGCCGCCGCGATTGCCGGCATGGTCCCGCTGCTGTTGTTGCTCGCCATCGCGCCGGCCGACTGGGTGTCCGCGGTCGTACTGCTGATCACCGCACCCTTGATCCCGGTGTTCATGATCCTGATCGGCAAGGGTGCCGAACGTGCCAATCAACGCCAATGGCGTGAACTGGCACGCATGGGCGGTCACTTTCTCGATGTGCTGCAGGGGCTGGTCACGCTCAAGGTGCTGAACGCCGGATCGCGCGAGCGGCAACGGATACGTCACATCGCGGACGACTTCCGCCGCACCACGATGGGCGTGTTGCGCGTCGCCTTTCTGTCTTCCGCGGTCTTGGAGTTCTTCGCTGCAATCAGTATCGCCATCATCGCGGTATTGATCGGCTTTCGTCTGCTCGATGGCGACATGGCGTTCTTTTACGGTCTGTTCGTGTTGCTGTTGGCCCCCGAGTTCTTTCTGCCGTTACGCAACCTCGGCGCGCACAACCATGCCCGCATGGAGGCCGTCGGCGCAGCAGAGAACATCGTCAACCTGTTGTCGCTGGATGCAGACAAAGCAGACGGCGCAAGCACCGAGCCGCCGCTAACCGGCGACATCCGGTTCGACGATGTGCACTTCGACTACGGCAAGGGCCGGCGCGCACTCAACGGACTGTCGCTGACGATCGCGGCGAATGCCCATACCGCACTGGTCGGGCGCAGCGGCTCGGGCAAGAGCACGTTGGCCAATCTGCTGTTGAAGTTCGCGTCTGCGCAGTCCGGTGATATCACGATTGGCAACCGATCATTGAACGACATCGATCAGCAGGCATGGCATCGCCAGGTCGCCTGGATACCGCAGAAGCCACGACTATTTGCCGGCAGCGTCGCCGACAACATCCGCCTGGGATGTGCAGACGCCAGCGATGCCGACGTTGTCGATGCCGCAACCAGGGCGCAGGCCCTGGGCTTTATCGAACAGTTGCCGGAGGGATTCGATACCCACATCGGCGACGGCGGCCGCACGCTATCGGGCGGCCAGGCACAACGCCTGGCCATCGCACGCGCCCTGGTGCGCGACTGCCCGATCGTGATCCTCGACGAGCCCACTGCGCACCTCGATACCGTCTCCGAGCAGGCCGTTCAGCAAGCGCTGGCCGTATTGATCAAGGACCGAACGGTGGTCACGATCGCCCACCGACTGCACACCATCCGCCAGGCAGATCATGTGATCGTGCTGCAGGATGGCAACGTGATCGAAAGCGGCAGCTATACACAGTTGAGCAGCGCCCGTGGTGCGTTCGCCGAACTGCTGGCGGCCGCCGAGGAGGCGCTGACATGAGCCCGATGCGTCGCCTTCTGCGCCTGTATCGACCGACGCTCGGCTGGATGCTGCTCGGCGCCTTGCTGTCACTGCTGGCGCTGCTGGCCAACGTCGGCCTGATGGCCTTGTCCGGCTGGTTCATCACCGCCATGGGTCTGGCCGGTGTCGCCGGTATTGCGATCAACTACTTCACGCCGGCGGCGATCATCCGCGGCCTGGCAATCGCGCGTACCGCCGGTCGTTATGGCGAACGCGTGGTCACCCACGAGGCGACCTTCCGCCTGGTCGCACAACTGCGTAGCTGGCTGTTCGACCGCATCGAACCGCTCGCCCCGGCGGACCTCGGCGAACTGCACAGCGGCGACCTGCTCAACCGCGTGCAGAAAGATGTCGACCGGCTCGACGGCCTATACCTGCGTATCGTGCTGCCGGTTGTTGTCGCCATCGTCGCCCTGTTGCTGTTCGCTGCCTTCATGAGTATCTACGACATCACCATCGCTGCCGCGGTCTGCTCGCTGCTGCTGGTCGGCGGTGCATTGCTGCCGCTGTGGTCGATGCGCCGTTCAACACAGGCGGCCGCTGCAACCGTCACGCACCTGGCCACGCTGCGCACCCAGGTCGTCGATACGGTGCAGGGTCTGGGCGAGTTGATCAACAACGGCGCCTTTGCGCGCTACCAACAGCGCATAGCCGATACCGGCGATCGACTCGCCGCGGTGCAATCACAGCTGCATCGGCTCAACGCCTTGAACACCGCGGCGATCGCACTGCTTGCGGGCCTGGCGATGCTGGCAGTGCTGTATCTGGGAATGCCGATGGTCGACGCCGGCACGCTCGACGGCCGACTGCTGCCGATGCTGGCGCTGTTCGCATTGGCCGCATTCGAGGCGGTGGCCCCGCTGCCACAGGTCGCCCAGGTGTGGAGCGAAACCCGCGCCGCTGCCGACCGGGTGCTGACGCTGGCCGATCGCGTACCCAGTATCCAGACGCCGCGCTTGGCAATGCCCGTGCCGCCGCAAGGCGAGATCGACTTCGACCACGTGGCGCTGCGCTATACGGAGGGCGGACCACTGGCGCTCGAAGACATCCGACTGCAATTGCCGGTCGGCAGCCGCACCCTGGTGATCGGCGAGAGCGGCGCCGGCAAGACGAGTCTGACCAGCCTGCTGCTACGTTTCGTCGATCCGACCGAGGGACAGTTGCGCTTTGCCGATCACGACCTGCGCAGCTTCGATGTCGATGCATGGCGCCAACGCATCGCGATCGTCTCGCAGCACCACCACCTGTTCAACGCGACCCTGCGCGACAACCTGTTGCTGGCCGCGCCCGACGCGAGCGATGCGCAGATGGAGGCCGCATGTCGGCTGGCGCAGATCCACGAGTTCATTGCGGCCCAGCCCGATGGCTACGATACCTGGCTGGGCGACACCGGCACCAAGGTGTCGGGCGGACAGGCGCGACGCATCGCCATCGCGCAAGCGGTGCTCAAGGAGGCGCCGATCCTGATCTTGGACGAACCGACGGAAGGGCTAGACAGCGTTACCACCCGTGCGCTGTGCGAAACGCTCGACCTGGTGATGCACAACAAGACCGTCGTCGTCATCAGCCACCGGCCGCTGCCGCTCTCCGGCATCACCCAGACGATCCGTCTCGAGGCAGGCCGGCAACTGCAGTGAACGGCGCAGCGGCCGATAACACGTTGATGAACCACGAGGAACCCGTCAGCTCGGAACGAGTTCACTTCAGCGCAACATTCGCGGTAACCTGTGGCTTTAGGGAAGACCGTTTAGCCGACCGGTTGGCGAATCCGCGCAACCGGCACAATGGAAGCACAACAATGATGATGTCTCACTCAAGGACGATGCCGAATCACCTCATACTCCTCTTGATGCTGTGCCTGCTGTCGCCGACAGCGGTGATGGCCGGCTTCCTGTCGGATGATTCAACGTGCGATGACGTTCGCCTCAGCGCCTACCACAGCACGCGCATGGATCGCGAGATTGCGGCCTTTCAGACCCTGGCCGAACAGGCGCTGGCCCTACGGGCCGACGCGATCGGCTTCCTCAAGTTTCTCGAAGAAAAAGACGCTGCCGGCGAGCCCTTGTCGGGCGGCGATCTGCGCGGTCTGAATGCGGGCGGCGCCGAGCTGTTGCGGCAGCGCGAGGCGCTTTGGGATATCGCCACGCGCTATGAATGCTGGCTCGACGATCCGATACCGCAGGACCCGGCACGCGCCAGGCTGCAGGCCAAGGGCATCGGCATGTCGCTGGCGGCCTCATTGACGCTGTACGACAACTACGTGACCGCGGTTGGCCTGTACCAGGCCAACGGATTTCTGCGCACGCATTTCAATCGGGGCGACGTCGGCTTCGGCCTGCCGCCCGGCGAGCTACGCAAGATCTCACTGTCGTTCAACTCGGCGATCAACCGGGCGCGCGTGCGCCGCGGCCTCGAATGGTATGAGACCTTCGGTGGCAGCCTGCACTCGACGGGTGACGACGACGCGCGTTACATCGGGACTCTGATCGATCAGAGTCCGTCGTACAACATGGTGCGCAAGATCCAGCCGTTGAACTACGCGCAAAACCTCATGGGTTTCTTCGGCGACCTGTCGGTGGATACCTTGGCCTCGCTGCAGAATGAGGGTGTCAACTTTTCCAGCATGATGTTCGGCAACACCGTCGGCCTGATCGAATCGCGGCGCGGCAAACTCGATGGCGAGACCGCGGTGCTCGACGAGGTGGCCAACACGCTGCGCGCCGGCGACATCCTGTTGGAAAAGACGCCGTTCCGTCTGACCGATTCATTCATACCCGGTCATTGGGGCCACGCCGCCGTCTGGGTCGGCAACGAGCAGGAACTGCGCGCGCTCGGTATCTGGAATCACCCGGTAGTACGCCAATATCACAAACAGATTCGCCGTGGGCGCGGCGTTGTCGAGGCCTTGCGCTCAGGCGTGGAGATCAACAGCCTGCAGCATTTCATGAACATCGACGACCTCGCCGTGTTGCGCAACGCCTCGTTGGACGAGCAACAGCGTGCCGACGTGATCGTGCAGGCGTTGCGCCAGGTCGGCAAGGATTACGACTTCAACTTCGATACGCAATCGACCGATCGCATCGTCTGTTCCGAACTGGTGTATCACGCCTACGGCACAATGCAGTGGCCAACCGAGCGCCAACTGGGACGCTATACCGTGAGCCCCGACAACATCGCCGTGCTCGCGACCAACGACGGGCCGCTCGAGGTCATGCTGCTGTACCACGACGGCAAGGCAATCGACAGCGACCCGCGAGCAAGCTTCGCCAACCTCCTGCAACCGGAGACGGTCACCATGGCGCGCGGCGGTCCCTCGCTGATCGAACCTTGAACGGGTCGGGTCGCGACCCGACCCGCGTCTCGCACACACCAGCTTGTGCGCACCCCAAAAACGAAAAACCCTGTCTGGAAGACAGGGTTTTTGCGATCGGCCCGACGGCTTGCGGTTAGACCTACATCGACATCTCGAGGTCGGTCTGCACGGCGTCGACACCGGCCTGGGCACATTCCTGGTCGGTTTCACCCGCCGGTGCACCCGACACACCGACACCACCAACCAGCGCGCCGCCCACCTGGATCGGCACACCCCCCGGCGACATGATCACCCCGGGAACACGACCGATCGGCGTATCCGCACGCGATGCAAGATCGGACGTCGGCACATTGAACATGACCGCCGCATAGGCCTTGCCCTTGGAGATCGGCAGCGTAATGGTCGGCGCTATCGTGTCGCGCAGCGCCGCCTGCGGAATACCGTCGCGGTCAACGACCGTCACACCGATCTGGATGCCTTTTTCGCGACAGGCATCGATAGTCGCCTTGGCGATGGTCATCGCGGTATCCATCGACATCCGCTTGACCTGCGTGACCATGGGATCTTCTGCAAGCACCGGGGTTGCGGCGAGCATACCGGCACAGATTGCACTTAACGTAACTGACTTCACGTCTCTCTCCTCTGACTTGGTCGATTTTTCATTGTTGGCCCGGCCATCGAACGTCTACTGACGACGGCAGGGCTGTTCGTGCTGCGATCAGCACACGCGGCCGGCGACCGCTAATAACAGTAGACGCCTGTCGGCCGCAAAAATTGCAACCGATTCGGCCGAACCCCGACGTTAACCGCTAAACGCCGGCTGCTTGGTCGCCATAGTGGGTCTGTACATAGTCGTCGACGATCGCCTGGAACTCGGCAGCGATGTTGTCGCCCTTGAGCGTGACCGTCTTCTTGCCGTCGACGAACACCGGCGCCGCCGGCTGCTCACCGGTGCCCGGCAGACTGATGCCGATGTTCGCGTGCTTGCTCTCGCCCGGACCGTTCACGACACAGCCCATGACGGCGACGTCCATCGTCTCTACGCCGGGATAACGTTGCCGCCATACCGGCATCTGTTCACGCAGGTAACTTTGGATGTCCTGTGCGAGTTGCTGAAAGTAGGTGCTGGTGGTACGACCGCAACCCGGGCAGGCGATCACCATCGGCATGAAGGCACGCAGACCCATCGACTGCAGAATCTCCTGACCGACACGCACCTCTTGCGTGCGATCGCCACCCGGTTCAGGCGTCAGCGAGATGCGGATGGTGTCGCCGATACCTTCCTGCAGCAGCACGGCAAGTGCGGCGGTGGATGCCACGATACCCTTCGAACCCATGCCGGCCTCGGTGAGGCCCAGATGCAGCGCATAGTCGCAACGTGCAGCGAGCGTGCGGTAGACGCGGATCAGGTCCTGCACACCGCTCATCTTGCACGACAGGATGATCCGATCGCGCGCCAGTCCGATCTGCTCGGCACGCTCGGCGCTCTGCAGCGCGGAGGCGACCATGACCTCGCACATCATCTGCTCGGCATCCAACGGTTCGGCCGAGCGCGCGTTCTCGTCCATCATGCGCGCGACCAGATTCTTGTCCAGCGATCCCCAATTCACGCCGATGCGTACCGCCTTGTCGTTGGCGATGGCGATCTCGATCATGCTGGCGAACTGTGCGTCACGCTTCTCGCCGCTGCCGACATTGCCGGGGTTGATGCGGTACTTGGCCAGCGCCTGGGCGCACGCCGGAAACTCGGTCAGCAGGCGATGCCCATTAAAATGGAAGTCGCCAACCAACGGTACCGACACACCGCGCGCATCCAGCCCCTCGCGAATCAACGGTACCGCTTTCGCGGCCGCCTCGGTGTTGACCGTGATGCGCACCAGTTCTGAGCCGGCACGCGCCAAGTCGGCGACTTGGTCGATGGTTGCCTGAATATCGGCAGTATCGGTGTTGGTCATCGACTGTACGACGACCGGCGCATCGCCGCCGACAAGCAGTTTGCCGACCTTGACCGCCTGGGTGCGATGACGCTGGATGTGAGAACTCATGTTGGCTGCTTGGTGACGCGAAGCGATCGCGGGATGGTCTGTCGACGAGGGTGCAGGATAGCCTACTCAACCGTTCGAAAACACCGTCGGCATCGCGCGAATCGGCTGTGGCGAAACAAAAAAACCCGGCCGATTGGCCGGGTTTTTGACCGCCGGGGTATGCGCCGATTATTTCAGACGATTGATGCCCAGCATCTTGAGGATGTACTTCTCGTAGATGGGTTCGGAGGTCCCTTTTTTCATTTTGCGAATGAAATACTTCTCGAACGCAATCTTGGCCATGTGCACCCACTTGCCCTTCTTGAACCACGCCACGTTACGCGGCGGAATCTGCGGCAAGGCAACGAAGGCCGCACCTGTGTCACCCATGTCGGCGAGACAGATGGCGTTCCAGGTGCCCTTCTGGTCGGGCTGTTTGCCGTCGAGCTCGTTATGGATGTTGTGCACGATAGCGGTAACCATCGACTCGATCATGTAACCGGTCTTCGGCGCACCGGTAGGTACCGCGGTCGCTTCTACCGGCGGAATGGCGATACAGACGCCGGCCGAATAGATGTTCGGGTAGGTCGGGTTACGCTGGTATTCATCGACGAACACGAAGCCGCGCGGGTTGCACAGGCTCTCGACATTCATGACCGCATCGACGCCCTTGAACGCCGGCAGCATCATCGAGAATTTGAACTCGACTTCGTGGTCTTTCACCTTGTTACCGGCGTTGTCGTATTCCTCGACGAACATCTTGCCGGCCTCGACCTTGGTGACCTTGGCGTTGGTGATCCACTTGATGTGGTGGTTGCGCATCTCGCTCTCGAGCATGCCCTGCGAGTCGCCCACGCCGCCCAGACCGAGATGGCCGATGTACGGCTCGGAGGTGACGAAGGTCATCGGGATCTGGTCGCGCATCTTACGTTTGCGCAGATCGGCATCCATGATGAAGGCGAATTCGTAGGCCGGACCGAAACACGATGCAAACGGCATCGCGCCGATCACCGCATGTCCCGGGCTGTCGAGCAACTTTTTGTAGCTGTCGTAAGCGGTCTCGGCATGGTCGACGGTGCAGATCGAATGGGTGTGGCCGGTTTCGGGGCCGGCACCTTCTACCTCTTCGAACGCCAGACGCGGACCGGTCGCGATGACGAGGTAGTCGTAATTCAGGGTTTCGCCGTCCTGGAAGACCAACGAGTTGTTGGTCGCGTCGATCTTGTCACAACGCTTGGCAACGAAGTTGATACCCTTGCGCTCGAGATGAGGACGGATATCGAAGGTGATGCTGTTGCGGTCGCGCCAGCCTACGGCGACCCAGGGATTGGACGGCACAAACTGGAAATAGTCGCGTTCGTTGACGACGGTAATCTGGTGTTCACTGCCGAGCTCAGCGCGGAGCTCGTAAGCAGCGGGCATACCGCCGGTACCTGCGCCTAGGACAACGATGTGGGCCATTGGTCTCTCCTCAAAGAAGGCTTTTCGACGTTCAAGCGGCGCGCAAAAACCCCTGTGCGGCAATAGGGTTCATGCTGCAACTCCAAACATCGGGTTGATCATCCAAGTCCATCCAGGTGCGATTCAGGCAGACATGGACACTGGCGCGTTGTCTTAGCTTTTAGTCGCCAGCCGTAGCGAGGCAAGTATTGCACAGGCCCTCCCCCTCAAGCGAAGGGTTTTTTGGCCTGCATTTGGCCCAGATCAGAAAACTCTGTGACAAAAAACCGGCCGCTGGGGCCGGTCTTTGCAAGCAACGGAATCCGCGGGTCAGAGGTCGCCGTTCACACCGGCATCGACGATGCTGTAGATGGTGTCGCGCACCTTCTGCGCCAGCGGCTGCAGGTCTTCCGGCAGGTCGACTGCGTGCAGCATCATGTCCATGTTCATGGTCACGATCCAGCCTTTGCCGTTGCCGTCTTCGAGCACCGCGATGCGGCACGGCAGAAAGCCGGCGAAGATGATGTCGTGCTCGACCATCTTTTTGGCGATCAAGGCATCGCAAAACGCCAGGATGCGCATGTAGTTGGCATCTTCACCCATCGCCTGCACCTGCTCGGACAACGGCAGGTCGGCCACCATTTTGAAGTTCAGCATGTTGGCGCGCAGCTTCATCGATTCCACCGCATCCTCGACGCCGACGCCGTCGGCGATCTCGAAGCGCTGGATGCTGTTGCCGATCATCTGCTGGGCGATCGCCTTGTCGAAGGCAGGGGTATCGATCTCTTTCTTGCTGCCCGCGTGGCTCACGCCGGCGAGGCCAAGGATCAGCGCGCAAACAACCAAAATCTTTTTCATCAGGATCTTCCTCGTGTCGACAAACCGACGATCTGTCTTGTTATGAAAGGGCTAACGGCGATGCCGGGATGCCGATTGTAACGAACACCCTGCATGCCTGACCGTTATCCGCGAAAAGACGCGGGTCATTGAAAATCCTTCCATAGATCACACTAATTGGCCTATAGAATCACTGCCTGCGCCGGCGCGACTGCCTGGCGGCCAACTTGCGCCAGACCCAGCTTTGCGGCGCATCGTAGCCAGTCTTGATGTAATCCAACGTGTGGCGGTGCGACACCGTCCACAGCATGCGGGTGAACGCCGTGCGATTGCCGCAGATCAGCAGCCGATCGCCGACCTTGATCGGCGTGTCCGGGTCGGGCAACAGCAGTCGATCGTTGCGTCGATGGATCAACAGCACGATCGCCTTGAGCGTACGGTCGCGCTGCCAGGGGTTGCGCATCAGGTCGCTGATCGTGAAGTGACCGCCCTGATGCAGGTATTCCTGGAGCACCGCCGACTGCACTTCGTCGACCGCCCATTCGCGGATATGCGGTACCTCGTCGCGCACCAGGGCGCTGACCCGGCTGGCCAGTTCGCAGGCCCAGCTATCGTCCTGGTACAGCGCCAGCGAGATGAATTCGTACAGCATCGGCGTTGCCAGCAACACGCGGATCTTGTCGGCAATCAGCGCGCTCGGGTGCATCGTCATATCGGCTTCGACGGCATTGATGATGTCGCTGTTGCCGTGCTGGTTCTGGCGCACCACGACGAACAGCTTGGGATTGAGTTCGCGTGCGGTCATGACGATCGAGAGATTGTTGGCATCGTTGTCGGTGCCTGCCACCAGTCCGGCAGCCTGTTCGATGCCCGCCTCCATCAGGGTGTCGGCCTCGGTGCCGCGCCCGGCAACGAAGTCCTCTTCCGGCCTGCCGGTCAGGTCCGGGCGCATCTCGACCACGGTCACCTTGATACCCTCGCCCTCCAGGCGACGGCATACCGCCTTGCCGAAGCGCCCGTAGCCGCACACGATCCACGGCTTGTCCTGCGGCGGATACACCGGTTCGGTGAGCGGCGAACCTTCGCGGCCGGTCAGCCAGCGTTGCAGCAGGTACAGGCACGGCGCCTGAAACGCCACCGCCAGGTGCGCGGCGAAGGTGTCGAAGGGGTCGACGATGTGGTCGGTGCCGAACGACGCCATGTTCTTTTCGACGTCGTGCGAATCGGCGCGGCAGATCACCTTCAGCGAGGGGTTCAGCAGCTTGGCATTGATCGAGATCTTGAGGTTGACCTCGTTGTCGTCAGTCAGCGCAACGATGCCGGCGCATGCCGGGTGCTGCAGGCCGGCTTCCTGCAGATGACGGGTGATCGAGGCATCGCCATGCAGCGCCGGCACCGACTCGCGCAGATCCTGCAACTGGATCACGCTGGTGCGTGCCTCGTCGATATCGATCACCACCGCGTGTTGACCGCGCTGGGTCAGCGACTTGACCAGGGCCGTGCCGGTCTCGCCGTAGCCGCAGATCAGGTGGAACGGTTCGCGGAAACGGCGAATGCGGCGCGCGAACTTGTACTCGGCGATGGCGTCCTGAAAGGTGCGGTCCTGCACCAGCGACAGGATGGTGCCGAAGGCATAGATCCACGCCATGACCGACGCATACATCGACAGGCTGACCCACAGGCGTTGGGTATCGGTAAACGCGTAGGGGATCTCGCCGAAACCGATCGTGGTCGCCATGTAGCTGACGAAGTAGAACGCATGGAAGATACCCATGTGCCATACCTCGCCGTTGTCGTCGCGCCCCGGGATCAGGGTCAGTCCGAGGATGGCGATGGCATACACCACCAACAGCGTCAGCAGCGGCTGACGCATGCGACGCAGGATCAGGAAGACGATGTTCTCCATCATCTCGATGCCGCCGTGTACGCGCCAGACCGGCCGCGCCGCGATGTGGTTGAAGGGGACTTGGCAGACACGTAGAAACGCTGCTCAGCGGCGCAGCATCACCGTTTCGATGATCAGCAGCACGACCGAGATGACGTTGGCCAACATGGCGCCGCCGGACAGCGACACGATGCTGGCGGTCACGACCGGCGTCAGACCGACGCTGTAGACGTGCTCGGCGAAGGTCCACACCAGGGCGGCGGCGATCAATTGCAGGATGGCCACCAGACTGGTCGCCAGCAGCAGCGCCCCCATCTGGCTGCGGTCGCCGAACTTGAGCACCGTGGCGATCAGGTTGACGACAACGACCGCGAACAGCTCGTAGACATGGTGGTGGTCGGGGTTTTCGATCTCACCCACGAAAAAACCGAAATTCAGCGTCAGTGCCAAAACGATGAAAAAACCGAAGACCACCTTTTCCGGGTTCATACCCGATTCTCCTGCGCTGTTGTCGCGTTGATTTGTCGTTTGTTATTAAAGCATGCGTGGCCGCCGCTCAGGCGGGCCGTTGACGGGATCAATCGTTACTTTTAGTAACACTCGCGCGATGCTAGGCTTTGCCGATGCTGCCACCGCGCTTCCCTTTCAGCAAAGAACTCGCTGCAATTCTCGCCGCCGCACTGTTGCTGTTTTTCATCAGCCCGGTGGCCGACTGGTGGGCCAGCGCCAACATGTCGTGGACCACGCCTTACGCCCTGTGGCTGCTGGTGATTCTCGGCGCCGCGCTGATCTATCGGCGGGACGATTCCGATGAGTCATGAACTGGCGACCCTGTTCGCCGCAGGGTTCATCTACCTATTGTTGTTGTTCCTGGTCGCCTACGCTACCGACCGTGGCTGGGTACCTGAACGCTGGGTCACCCACCCGCTTACCTACACACTGTCGATCGGCGTGTACGCCACCTCGTGGACCTACTATGGCAGTGTCGGCTACGCCGCGCACAACGGGCTGCAGTTTCTAACGATCTATCTCGGCGCGACGCTGGCATTTGTTCTCAGCCCGTTCCTGCTGCGACCGATCCTCAAGCTGTGCCGCGAATACCAGCTGACTTCGCTGGCCGACCTGTTGGCGTTCCGTTACCGCAGCCAGGCGGCCGGCCTGCTGGTGACGCTGTTCACCCTGATCGGCACGTTGCCCTACATTGCGCTGCAGGTACGGGCGGTGACCGAATCGCTGCGCGTGCTGAGTAACGAGGTGCCGCCGAACACCATCGCGCTGGTGTTCTGTGCCTCGTTGATCCTGTTCGGCGTGTTGTTCGGCACGCGGCATATCTCGCCACGGCAGAAACACCGCGGCCTGGTCGTCGCCATCGCTTTCGAATCGCTGATCAAGCTGGTGGTGCTGCTGATCATCGGCGGCTATGCCCTGTTCCACGTGTTCGATGGCCCGAGCGGCCTGTCGTCCTGGCTCAAGGTCCATCCTGAGGCGATCGAGGCATTGTATCGACCGGTCAACGAGAGCCCGTGGGCGGCGCTGATGTTCCTGTCGTTCGCCGCGGCGTTCCTGTTGCCACGCCAGTTCCACATGCTGTTCGCCGAGAATCTGGATGTGCGCAGCATCCGCACAGCGACCTGGGCGTTCCCCGCCTTCCTGCTGTTGCTGAACATCGCAATCCCGGTGATCTTGTGGGCCGGCCAGAGCCTGTCGCTGAACATCAATCCCGACTACTACGTGCTCGGCGTGGTGCTGGCCGAGGGCCCGTCGTGGCTGTCGCTGTTGGCCTATATCGGCGGTCTGTCGGCAGCCAGCGCGATGGTCATCGTCACCAGTATCTCGCTCGCCTCGATGAGCCTGAACCACCTGCTGTTGCCGGCCAGCTACCCCGACCCGGCAATGAACCTGTATCGCTGGATCCTGTGGGGGCGCCGTCTGCTGATCGGCCTGATCATCATGGCCGGCTACGGTTTCTATGCCGGGCTGCAGCACAACGACAGCCTGGTCGAACTGGGGCTGATCTCGTTCGTCGCGGTCGCGCAGTTCCTGCCCGGTGTCAGCGGCCTGCTGTACTGGCGGCGCGCGACCCGCACCGGTTTCATCGTCGGTCTGCTCGGCGGCATCTGCGTGTGGTCGGTGTTGATGCTGGCGCCATTGCTGTACAGCTCGGGGATACTGATTACCGACCTGGGCGTGCCGCAGCTGGTCGCCGCCAGCGGTATGGACAAGTGGGCCTTCGCCACCTTCCTGACGCTGACCGTGAACGGTGGCCTGTTCGTGCTGGTATCGCTACTCACCCGCCAGTCGCCGGGCGAGATCGAGGCGGCGCGCGCCTGCTGCACCGAGGCGACGATGCCGTTGTCCGGCGTGGTCGCCGCCGGTTCGCCGGCCGAGTTCCGCGCCGGCCTGGCCGAGACGCTGGGACAGGCGATGGCCGACCGCGAGGTCGACCAGGCGCTGACCGACCTGGGCATGCGGCCCAACGAGAAACGCACTACCGAGCTGCGGCGGCTGCGCGAACGCATCGAACGCAACCTGTCTGGCCTGCTCGGTCCGCAGTTGGCGCACATCATCGTCAACCGACGCCTGGAACTCGATCCCGAGGCCAAGACCGCGCTGGCCGACTCGATGCGCTACGTCGAAGAACGCCTCGAGGCCTCGCGTTCACAGTTGCAGGGTCTGAGCGTCGAACTCGACAAGCTGCGCCGCCTGCACCGCCAGATACTGCAAGACCTGCCGCTGGGCGTGTGCGCCACCGACAACCAGGGCAAGATCGTGCTGTGGAACCTGGCGTTGGAGATCATGACCGGCATCGATGCCGAGCCGCTGATCGGCACTCAGCTCAACAAGCTGCCGCGCCCGTGGGACGGTCTGCTGGCCGGCTTTGCACGCACCTCCGAAGATCACATCTACCGCATGGAACTGCCGGTGATGGGCAAGCCGCGCTGGTACAACCTGCACAAGGCGGCATACGCCGACCCGATGATCGAGGGCGGCGGACCGTCGCAACCCGGTATGGTCATGCTGATCGAAGACCTGACCGATCTGGGCACGCTCGAGGCCGAGCTGGCGCACAACAACCGCCTGGCGTCGGTCGGCCGTCTGGCAGCCGGTGTCGCTCACGAGATCGGCAACCCGGTGACCGGCATCGCCTCGCTAGCGCAGAACCTGCGCCATGAAGACGATCCGGAGATCGCCCGGCAGAGCATCGAAGACATCATCCACCAGACGCGTCGCATCAGCGACATTCTCGGCACGCTCAAGAGCTTCAGCCGCGGCAGCCGCCACCTGCAGCAGCGCGAAACCTTCGCCTTGTGCGAAGTGATCGACGAGGCGGTGCATATCCTCGAACTGACGCAGGAACACGACGGCATACGTTTCGAGGCCAGCTGCCCCGGCAATATCGTGCTGACCGGCAACCGCCAACAGTTGTCGCAGGTGCTGGTCAACCTGCTGAGCAATGCCGCCGACGCATCACACGGCGGCGACCGCGTCGATCTGCTGGCGCGCATCGACGGTGGCGAGGCGGTGATCGAGGTCATGGACCAGGGACAAGGGATACCCGAAGAGTTGCAGGAGACCATCTTTGAACCCTTCTACACGACCAAGCCGACCGGCAAAGGCACCGGCCTGGGGCTGTCGCTCGCCTACCGCATCATCGAAGACCACAACGGCACCCTGAAAATCGATTCGCAGCCGGGATTCGGCACGCGGGTCGTCGTGTCATTACCCATACCGAACGCCGAACAACACTATGAACCACTTGCTCATCATTGAAGACGAGGCAGTGATCCGCGGCGCCTTGCGCCGCCTGCTCGAACGCCATGGCCACCAGGTCAGCGAAGCCGAATCGGTCGAGGCGGCGCAGGCCGCCGGCAACCTCGGCGACTACAACCTGATCATCACCGACCTGCGACTGCCGGGTAAGCCGGGCAACAGCGTGATGACGCTGGCCCCCGGCGTGCCGGTGATCATCATGACCAGTTATGCCACCGTCACCTCAGCGGTCGAGGCGATGAAGGATGGCGCAGCCGACTACATCGCCAAACCGTTCGACCACGACGAACTGGTCATGCTGGTCGACAAGGTGCTGCGCGAGAAACAAAAGGAACGGCGCACCGCTGCCTTGCAGACCGATGTCGACCAGGCGTTTCCGGTGGCCGGCATGGTCGGCCGGAGCCTGGCGATGAGCGAGGTGTGCAACCGCATCCACAAGGTCGCGCCGACCGACGCGACCGTATTGATCGTCGGCGAATCGGGCACCGGCAAGGAACTGGCGGCACGCGCCCTGCACAAGCACAGCAAGCGCGCCGAGGCGCCGTTCGTCGCATTCAACTGCGCCGCGGTGCCGGAACAGGCGATCGAAGCCGAGCTGTTCGGTCAACACCAGTCCGACAAATTCCGCCCGGGCCTGATGCAGAACGCCGAAGGCGGCACGCTGTTTCTCGACGAGATCGGCGAGCTGCCGATGACCGCGCAGGCCCGCCTGCTGCGCGTATTGCAGGGCAACCACAATGATGGCGCCGACGCGGCAACCACGCCGAATGTCCGGGTGCTGGCCGCGACCCACCGCGATATCCGCAGGCTGGTGCAGGAAAACGCCTTTCGCAGCGATCTGTACTTTCGCCTGCGCGTGGTCGAACTGACCCTGCCGCCGCTGCGCGAGCGCGACGACGACGTCATCGAGTTGGCGGTGTTCCTGCTCGACAAGGCGCGCAAGCAGCTTGCCCGCCCGCCGCTCAAACTCAGTCGCGATGCACTCGAGGCGATCCGCCGTTATCACTGGCCGGGCAACGTGCGCGAGCTGTCGAATGCGATCGAGCGCGCCGTGATCCTGTGCGAAGGCGATGTGATCACCCCCGATCTCTTGGCGATCGATCACCGGGTGGCCAGCGCGGCCGCTGCCAACGATGTGCAGGACAAGCTGTCGCTCGAGGAATACTTCCGGGTGTTCGTACTCGAGCACCAGGACCAGATGACCGAAACCGAACTGGCGCAGGCGCTCGGCATCAGTCGCAAGACATTGTGGGAACGCCGCCAGCGTTTCGGCCTGCCCAGGCCCAAAAAACGTGGCTGAAGATCGCCTTAAAGAATCGGCATCCCTTACCGACAAAAAGAGGAACTTCTGTCGCGAATTGCCGTCCATCTATTGTGCAGCGCAACAGAATCACTCAAACTCTGTTGTGCACTGCAACACCCGCCGTCCGGCCGAACTTTCTTTGCTCCTTTACGCGCGGAAACACGCACGTTACCGAACGTAACACCTGACCCCTTTTTACGTTACCTTCCGACCCAAAACAGGCCTTTTTCGAGTCGTTAAGACTGGGTTTAAGTCTCTGATTTCCTTTGACAATAATCAATGCCCGCCGGGACAATCGCGGCGTCTGGCAGCCTGCGTCAAGAACAGGTAACAAACTCCGGGCCCGCAGCCGAACAAGTACAGAACGGAATCAAAAACCAAGGCGTGAAAGCCAACGGTGTGCGGTAAGCCAGGACCCGGAAAACACTATCAACAGCTTCATCTTCAACAACCGCGGAGTGATCGAGCTATGGATTCAAAAGCTGCGCAGTATTGGAAGGCGAACATTCGCCTTGTCATAAGTCTGCTCGTGGTCTGGTTTGTCGTGTCATACGGCTTCGGGATCATCCTCGCTGACGCCCTCAACGCCATCCGTATCGGCGGTGTCGGTCTCGGCTTCTGGTTCGCCCAACAAGGATCTATCTACGTCTTTATTGTGCTGATCTTCTTTTACGCTGCCCGCATGAACGCGCTTGATCGCGAGTTCGACGTGCACGAAGACTAAGAGGTTTCGTTCAACATGGATCTCTCTACACTTACTTATATCGTCGTTGGCGCGACCTTCCTGCTGTACATCGGTATCGCCATCTGGGCCCGTGCCGGCTCAACCGGCGAATTCTACGTTGCCGGTAAAGGCGTTCACCCGGTGGCCAACGGTATGGCTACCGCTGCTGACTGGATGTCTGCTGCATCCTTCATCTCGATGGCCGGCCTGATCGCCTTCAACGGCTACGGCGCTTCGGTCTTCCTGATGGGTTGGACCGGTGGTTACGTGCTGCTGGCGCTGCTGCTTGCTCCTTACCTGCGTAAGTTCGGCAAGTTCACCGTGCCGGAGTTCATCGGCGAGCGTTTCTACTCGCAGACCGCACGCCTGGTTGCCGTTGTCTGTCTGATCCTGGCCTCGGTTACCTACGTAATCGGTCAGATGAAAGGCATCGGTGTGGCGTTCTCGCGCTTCTTGGAAACCAGCTACGAGACGGGCCTGGGCATCGGCATGGGTATCGTGTTCGTGTACGCCGTACTCGGCGGCATGAAAGGCATCACCTACACCCAGATCGCGCAGTACGTCGTACTGATCTTCGCCTACACCATCCCGGCCGTGTTCATTTCGATGAACCTGACCGGCAACCCGATCCCGCAGCTCGGCCTGATCGGCTCGATGTCCGACGGTTCGGGTCTGGACATGATGGCTAAGCTCGACCAGGTCGTTACCGACCTCGGCTTCCCGCAGTACTCCGAACAGGTCATGGGTTCGAAACTCAACATGTTCGTGTACACGCTGTCGCTGATGATCGGTACCGCGGGTCTGCCGCACGTCATCATCCGCTTCTTCACCGTACCTAAGGTGAAGGACGCGCGTAGCTCGGCAGGTTGGGCACTGGTCTTCATCGCGATCCTGTACACCACCGCGCCGGCTGTCGGCTCGATGGCTCGTCTGAACCTGATGAACACCATCCAGACCGGTCCGGTCGGTGAACAGACGGCGAACATCGAGTACGCCAATGTCCCGCAGTGGTTCAAGAACTGGGAAAAGACCGGACTGTTGGCGTTCGAAGACAAGAACGGCGATGGTCGCATCCAGTACTACAACGATGCTGATCCGGAAATGGCCAAGAAAGCCGAGAGCTACGGCTGGAAAGGCAACGAGATGACCAAGGTCGACAACGACATCATGGTACTCGCCAACCCGGAAATCGCCCAACTGCCGAACTGGGTCATCGCGATCGTGGTTGCCGGCGGTCTGGCTGCTGCACTGTCGACCGCTGCCGGTCTGTTGCTGGCAATCGCCTCGGCGGTATCGCACGACGTGGTCAAAGGCATGATCAATCCGAACATCTCGGAGAAATCAGAGCTGCTGGCCTCTCGTCTGGCGATGGTCGGTGCCATCTTGATGGCCGGTTACTTCGGTCTGCACCCACCGGGCTTCGCGGCGGGTACCGTGGCAATCGCGTTCGGTCTGGCTGCCGCGTCGATCTTCCCCGTGCTGATGATGGGCATCTTCAACAAGAAGGTGAACCGCGCCGGTGCTATCTGGGGCATGATCGCCGGTATTACCGTGACCATGCTGTACGTGTTCCAGGAAAAAGGCATCTTCTTTATCCCGGACACCGCGCATTACCTGCAGTGGGCTGACTTCCAGTCGAGCTGGTTCTTCGGTATCTCGGTGAACGCGTTCGGTGCCGTTGGTGCATTGATCAACTTCGTCGTCGCTATCGTGATCTCGAAGGTCACCGCAGAGCCGCCGGAGCATATCCAGCACCTGGTTGAGGACATCCGTGTACCGAAAGGTGCCGGTGCCGCCAGCGGACACTAATAACAATCCCTGTAGAAGGCTTGGCCCCGTCTTTTTAGACGGGGCTTTTTTTCATACGTCGTTTTCTGCATCGCATCTGACCTCGGGCAGTTTCCAGTAGCGATACAGAAACCGGCTTTTGCTAAGCTGCAACAACAACGACACCCGGTTCAAAGGTGCCATAACGATGGAAGTCGAACTGCTCGAGATCCGCCAGTTTCTCGAAGAACGCAATCCCTTCAGCTACCTGTCGTCGGAACTGCTCGACGAACTCCCGAAGGACATCGAGATACGCTACCTGCGGCGCGGCAGCCGATTCCCGCCGAAGGATTCGGCGCTGTACATCGTGCGCAGCGGCGCAATCGAGATCTTCGACAAAGACGACGAACTTTGCGAAAAGCTCGCCGAAGGCGATATCTACAGTGTCGCCTGCCAGTTGGTGAACCTGTCGCAGTGTGATCGCGGCGAGGCAGCAGAAGACACCCTGCTCTACCTGCTGAGCTGCGACCGTCTCAAGGAGCTGTGCCGCGAGTCGAAGGCATTCAACGAACACTTCTCGGCCAACGTCAAAGAGCGCCTCAAAGCGGCAGTGACCATCACGCAGGAATCCGACGACCCGTCGGTCACCGCGATGATGATCGAGGTCGGCAGCCTGGTGCGCAAAACCCCGGTCACCATCGAAGCGACGGCGACAATCCGCGAGACCGCGGCCTTGATGAGCAACAAGGACGTGTCGTCGGTCATGATCATGAACGGCGACGAGCTGGTCGGCCTGGTGACCGACCGTGACCTGCGCAAACGCTGCGTGGCCATCGGCCTGAGCGGCGCCGAACCGATCGACAAGATCATGACGACCAGTCCGAAGGTGATCGAAGCCCGCACCTTGAGTGCGCAGGCACTGATGACCATGACACGTATGCACGTGCACCACCTGCCGGTGGTCGACCACGGCAAACTCCTGGGAATGATCACCGCCACCGACCTGGCCAATCACCAGAGCGCCAACTCGGCCTACCTGGCGGCCGATGTGCGCAAGGCGAAAACGGTCGATGACCTGATCGAGGTCAGCAAACGCCTGCCGAACCTGCACCTGCACCTGGCCAATGCCAGCGCCACGGCGCGCCATGTCGGCGAGGCGGTATCCAGTCTGACCGATTCGATCACCGCGCGTCTGCTGGAGATGGCCGAAGCCGAACTCGGCCCGCCCCCGGTGCCCTATGTGTGGCTGGCCGGCGGCTCGCAGGCCCGTCATGAGCAGAGTTCGCACTCGGATCAGGACAACGCACTGCTGTTGTCCGACGACATGCAACCGGAGCAGGACAGCTATTTCGCCGCACTGGCGAAGTTAGTCAGCGACGGCCTGAACGCCTGCGGCTTTGTTTACTGCCCGGGCAACGCCATGGCCACCAACCCGCAATGGCGGCAGACGCTGCACGTGTGGCAGGGCTATTTCACGCGCTGGATTGAAAGCCCCGACCCGATGTCGATGATGCTGTCGAGCATCTTCTACGACCTGCGCCCGGTCGCCGGCGCCATGGAACTGTTCGGCCCCTTGCAGACGACCATCCTGAAGAAATCTCAGGAAAACCGCATCTTTCTCGCCTACATGATGGCCAACGCGATGCAGCACCGGCCACCGTTGGGATTCTTCCGCCAGTTCGTTCTTGAGCGCGGCGGCGAGCATGATGAAACGCTCGATCTGAAACACCGCGGCATCGTACCGATCACCGATATTGCGCGTATCATCGCGCTGTCGCTGGGCAAGGAACCGGTGAATACGATCGATCGCCTGCGCGCCTGCGCCGGCAGCCCGGCACTGTCGAGCGACATGGCCGAGAACCTCGAAGACGCACTCGAGTTCATTGCATCGTTGCGCATCCAACACCAGGCAGCGCAGATCAAGAAGGGCGTAAAACCCAACAACTATGTGCCGCCGGACAACCTGTCGGCACTCGAGCGTGAGCACCTGAAACACGCCTTCAAGGTGATCCAGGCGATGCAGGAAACCATGGTCAAACGCTTCGGTGCGGACAAGCTCGGTTGACGATCATGAATGCACGCGCAACCGTTGAAGGGTTCACCGATGCTTGAGCGTTTTCTCGGCAAGGAGTACCGGCGCAAGAAGGCGCTCGCCAAGGTCCAACCGGGACCGCTGAAGACGTTCCTGGAGACGCCGACGCCGGACAAGAAATCGGATTGCCGCGACATCAAGATCGTTGCACTCGACCTGGAGACGACCGGGCTCGATCCGAAAAAAGACGAGATCCTCAGCATGGGTCTGGTCGAGATCGATCATTTCGGCGTCAAGCTGGGCACGGCGTGGCACAACATCGTGTGTATCGATCGCGATATTCCCGGCGAGTCGGCGGTGATTCACCAGATCACCGACGATCAGGCCGCCGCGGGCAAGCCGTTGGAAACCCTGTTACCCGAACTGCTGCGACGTCTCGCCGGCAAACCGATGCTGGTGCACTATTCACCGATCGAGCAGAACTTTATCGATGCGGCATGCCGCCGTATGTACGGCGCACCCTTCGTCACGCCGATCATCGACACGCTGGAGATCGGACAGCGGGTATTCGAACGGCGCAACCATACGATTCAACCGGGCGATCTGCGCCTATTCAACCTGCGGCCACGCTACAATCTGCCGCAGTACAAGGCGCACAACGCGCTCAGCGATGCACTGGCCACGGCCGAACTGTTTCTCGCGATGGCCGACAATCTGTATCCGGAAATGCCGTGCCCACTGGGTGAGTTCCTGAGCAGACGCTGAGCACGCCGATTTAAACCCTGCGATACGTAATCGATGCCGGTTACGCTCGCCACGCTACCGAGGCATCGAACAACGTCATGGCCGACAAGAAACCCAGCCTGCACAAAACCCTGTTCTTTTTGATCCTGGTATTCGTGCCACCGTATTTCCTGATCTTCACCGACGAAGGCTCGCGCCTGTCCGACACCGCCCTGTTGTGGCTGCTCGGCGAAGAAGACATCAAGGTCGATATCGCCAAGCTCGATCGCTCGTTCAGCGAAACCGACATCAAAACGGTATTCGCCGAACACGAATGGACGTGCGGAGAAAAGCAGACGCCGTTCGGTGAGAGCCTGTGTGCCGCACGCATCGGCACCTTCAATACGCTGCCGGCGCGACTCATCACCTTCTACTTCGTCGACCAACAGGTGACCGGTATGAAGGTGAACTATCGCGAGCCCTATCACGAACAGATGCTCGGCCAGTTTATTACGGCGTTCGGTCAGCCGAGCAATGTCGAACAGGCCGTATCGGACACACCCGATGCGGCCGAGGTCCTCGAATGGCGACTCGATCGCGGCACGCTGGTTATGAAGAAGGAGCTGGCAAAGCAGGACGAGGCGTCGGTACTGTGGCTGGCCGCCAGGCCGGGCAACTAAACCGCACCTCGGGATAAGATTCAGCCGGCGAAGACAACTCTCACGGCCAACCCGCGGCCGTGCAGTCCTTCGCCAAGTTCGATCGTTGCGCCATGCAGTTGGGCGATTCGCTGCACAATTGACAGGCCAAGGCCACTGCCGGTCGTGTCGTTGGCCTGCTCCGCTTCGCCGCGATGGAAGCGGTCGAAGATCTTGCCGCGCTCTTCCGCGGCAACACCCGGGCCGTCGTCGGCCACCTGCAACCAGGCCTTTCCGGCGTTGCTGCCGGCACTGACGGTGACCGTGCCGCCACGCGGCGTATAGCGCACCGCATTGTCGACCAGATTGCGCAGCATCACCTGCAACGCGGTTGCATCGCCAACGACGTTGACCGATCCGGATCCGTCGACACCCAGGTCGATATCGCGCTCCACCGCCTGTTGGCTCATAACCGAAACGGCATCGGACACCAAGGCACCCAGGTCGACCTTGGCATCGACCAACGCCTTGGCCTGCTGTGAATCGGCACGTGCCAACAACAACAATTGCTCGACCGAGTGGGTGGCACGATCCACGCCTTGCAGCGCCTGGTCGAGCGACTGCCGCGTCGAGGTCTCTCGTGATCGTTTGCGCGCGACCTGCAAGTGGGTCTTGAGCGCCGCCAACGGGGTACGCAGTTCATGTGCGGCGTCAGCCGTGAACTGGCGCTCGCGGCGCAGGGTCGATGCGACCCGAGCAAACAGGTCGTTCAGCGCCTGTACAAGAGTGTGGACCTCTTGCGGCGCATTGCGTGCCTCGATCGGGTCGAGCGCATCCGGTGCGCGCCGCGCCACGTCGCGTGCAACCGATTCGAGCGGCTTCAATGCACGTCCGACTATCCAGGAAATCAACAACGCCAGGATGGGCAGGGCGATCAACGCTGGCATCAAGGTATTGCTGGTGATATAGCCGACCAGTTCGGCGCGAAATGCCTGCTTCTCGCCGACCTGCACGACGAAACCGGTTTCCTTTTGAGTCAGCGTGAATACCCGCCACGCTGCATCGCCAAGCTCGACATTGGCAAAGCCATCATCAAGCTGCGGCATGTCCGGCGCCGTGCTGTCGCGAACCAGCACGGTACCGTCGCCGTAGCGCGCGACAAACGCCAGACCGGCCTGGTAGCGTTGCCCGGCGTTCTGCGCGGCGGTGACCAGTTCGAGCCGCTCCCTGCCTTCTTCCTCCATGTACTCTTGCAGGATTGCCGCCAAGCGCGGCATCGATTGACCCTTGATCGCATTGAGTTCGGCGGTGACCTCGCGCACCTTTTCCGCCATCTCCTGCTCTTCCTCGACTTCGTGGATCAGCAGCGATTGCAGGATGCGCGCACTGCGCGCCATGTCGGCATCGAAGACCTCTTCCACCTCATGTTGCGCGGCACGGTAGACCAGCACGAGCACCGCCAGCCAGACCAGCAGGATGCCGGAGATCAGCATCACCAGCAGACGACGTTTGAGGGAGGTGGGCGCGTTCATCGATAACGACAGGTGTGCGAGGTATCAGGCCTTGGGGATCATATAACCCAGACCGCGAATCGTACGAATGCGATCTTTGCCGAGCTTTTTTCGCAGGTGATGGATGTGGACCTCGACGGCGTTGCTTTCCACGCCCTCGCCCCAACCGTACAGAATCTGTTCCAGGCGCTCACGCGACAACGGCATGCCGGGACGCTCCAGCAGCGCCTCGAGAATCGCCAGGGCCTTGGCCGATAGCGCCACGGTCTCGCCATCGACGGTCACGCTGCGTGCCGCCGGATCAAACACCATGTCGCCATGCTCGATCACCGGGCTGGCCCGGCCGCCGCTGCGTCGCGAGATTGCACGCAGCCGCGCCGTGAGTTCACCCAGATCGAACGGCTTGACCAGATAGTCGTCGGCACCGATGTCGAGACCGGCGATCCGATCCTCCACCGTATCGCGCGCGGTCAGGATCAGCACCGGCAGCAGCGAGTGCTGCGCTCGCAGTTCTTTGAGCACGGTCAGACCGTCTTTGCCGGGCAGGCCCAGGTCGAGCACCAGAACATCCGGCTGCTCGGTGCGCAGGCTGTCGGCCGCCATGCGACCGTCGCGCAACCAATCGACGGTATACCCCGATTGCTCCAGGCCGGCCTGCACAGCCGAGCCCAACAAGGCATCGTCTTCAACCAGCAGAACTCTCAAGCGTCCCGTCTCCGTGAACAAAGGGCACCGGGCAAAGGTGCAACGCCAGCGTTGCGCCCCAAACAAACGACATCAGGCGTCACGTGCGAAACCACCCATAACCTGATTCTGCTTGCGCAGGCCGCCGTCGACAAGGCGCGGCAGGAAGCTGTTCAGGCGGGCGAAGAATTTCTCCGGGAATCCGAGGTAGACGTCCTTGGCGTCTGCCTCGATCGCGGCGACCGTCTTGTCGGCGACCCACGCCGGATCGTCCATGTTCATCTTGGTCGCTTCGGCCATGCGGTACATGGCGTCGGTATTGAGCTTGGTCTTGACCGCGCGCGGCGCAACGTAGGTCAGGTTCACGCCGGTGCCGTCCAACTCGCGACGCAGGGCCTCGGAAAAGCCCCGCAGGCCGAACTTGCTCGCCGAATAAGCGGCAAACCAGGCGAAGCCGATGCTGCCGAACGTCGAGCCTATGTTCACGATATGTCCGCTGCCGCGCTTGAGCATTTCAGGCAGCACTTGGCGGGCCGCCATCATCGGCACGGTCAGGTTGAGTTGAACGATGCGCGCCATCAGTTCCGGGTCTTCTTCACTGAACGGCCTGAAGCTCATCAGGCCGGCGCAATTGATCAACATGTCGATGCCGCCAAGCCGCTGGTGCGCCTCGTTGATCGCCTGCTCACGCGCTTCGCGATCGAGCAGGTCGGCCGACAGCCCGTACACGATGGCCCCATCTGCCTTCAGGCGATCGGCCAATGGCCCGGTCTCGTCGTCGTTGCGCCCCAGCAGGGCCAGGTTCGCACCTCTGGCCGCCAGCTTTTCTGCAATCGCCGAACCGATGCCCCCCGCAGCACCGGTCAGCAATACACGCGTGGTTTCAAGCTTCATGGTTTTCCTCCCCCTCCGTAGTCTCTTGTAATGCAACCGGTCAGGCCGCCGCCGCGGCGTTCAGCGTCAGCGGCAGTGCGCGGAACACATCGCCATACAGGCGGAAGAACCGCTTCGCGCAGTGGATAACTGTCTGGCGATCTGCTTCATCGTCGAGGCGGTTGACCAGGTTCTTGTAAAAATCCATGTGTGACAGATCCAACGAGCCGTGGCTCGTCAGATAAGAAAACGCCTTGAACGGCAGACCCAGATTGCCCTGCAACGCGGCAGCGGCGTCGGTCGCGACGCGGATACTGGTCCCTTCGAGCACCAGCACCATGCCGAGAAAGCCAACCGGATTACCGCGGTCAATCGTGTGGTAAGCGTAGGCAACCATCAGCTCTGCCGCCATGCCGGGTTGTGCACGACGCACCGCTTCGGCATCGCCGCCGCACGCCTTGATATCGTTCAGGATCCATTCCTGGTGCCCGACCTCTTCCTCGACGTACTCGGCCATGGCATCGCGCAACCATTCCTTGTTGTGCGGTACGCGCGAGCCACACGCCATCAACAGCGGCGTGGTGTGCTTGACGTGATGAAAAGCCTGACCGAGAAATGCCATGTAGCTGTCGAGCGACAGTTCACCCTTCCAGCCGTGTTGAATGAAGGGGATCGACAGCAGTTCCTCGCGTTCCTTTTCGGTCTCTGCGAGCAAGCGCTCGAAAAAATCGGTCATGACGTTTGAGCCTCGACAAAGAGTGATTCGATGGTGTCGCGGTGCTGTTCAAGCAACTTGTCGCGACGGATACGGCCCGTGCCGGTCAACAGTCCGTTGGCCGGCGTGAACGGGTCCACCACAACCCAGCGCGAAACGCGCGCATAGTCGGGAAGATTCTGATTGGCGCGCGCCACGGCCGACTGGATCGCCTCGTGACACACCTCACCCGCCGGCACCAGCAGCGCGATATTGAACGGCCGGGCCTCGCCGATAACCGCGGCCTGAGCGATCTCGGGTTCCAAGGTCAGCTCGCTCTCGACCCATTCCGGCGCGACGTTGCGGCCGAACGCCGTGATAAACACATTGCGTCGCCGCCCGGTAAGCTGGAGATAGCCGTCGACATCGAGCTCGCCGATATCGCCGCTTCGCCAAACCGTCGCCGCGTGGGCAACGCTGCCCGCCGGTTGTGCGTGCAATCCGCCGAGATACCCGGCAAACGGCATGCCCTCGATCAATACCTCGCCGTCGCGACCGATGCGGATGCCGACATGCGGCAGCGGCCGACCGACACTGCCCGGTCTGTTGTGTGCCGGCGTGTTCAGGCACACCACCGAGCAACACTCGGACAGCCCATACCCTTCATACACGGGCAAGCCACATTCCTGAGCGCGCTGCAGCAGGCGCGGCGATACCGGGGCCCCACCTACGGCCGCGAAGCGTAGCGCCAGCGCGCCGCGCGTATCCCACTCGCGCGTCTCGACCACGCCCTGCAGTGTTTGCGGTGTGAAGATCACCGTGCTCGCTGCATTGGCGACGAGGGCGGCCGTCATCGTGCGCGCATCCAGGCCGGAAGAGCCACTCAGGCCGACCTGTTCACCCGGCAGCAGGATGCTGCTGGCGCCGGCCCATAACGGCACATAAACGCCGCCGATGTTCTCCAGCAGCACGGCAAGCGGCATCAACGCGAGATGGCGATCGTCGGCCGTCATGCCGGTTGCATCCGCCAGCGACTCGACCACTTTGCGCATCTGCGGCCAAGCCAGCATCACGCCCTTCGGCGTACCGGTGGTGCCGGATGTGAACGTTACCTTGTGTACCCCGGCCGGGATCGTCGCGGCGGGCTTACCGCTGCCGGGCTCGGTTTGCAGGCAGACCAGATCGGTACCGGCGATATTCAGCGTCTCTTGCGCAGTCGCCAAGCGACCGCGACAACATTCGCGCAACCGCGCCGGTGCGTCGCTGATGATCGCCTGGGCGCCGGACAGTTCGAGCACGTGCCGCACCTGGCTGGCCGAGAAGAACGGCGGCAAAGGCACCAGGCAGACGTTCGCCTGCATGGCCGCGATGTCGAGCACGGCCCATGCCGGGCTATTGGCCATATCGATCGCGAGCACGCGGATATCGCGGGCTCTCAACCAGGCAACAGCGGCGTCGATCGATGCCACCAGCCGCTCGTAGCTCACCGACTGATCGGCGCTGATCAATGCGGCACGTGCAGGCATCCGGCCCGCGTGCTCAACTATCCGCTCGTACAGGGTCATGCGACGTTACGGCCCGCCAGCTGGGCGCGAGTCCAAAGCGAGTTCAAGGCGCATTCCTTCTCGAACAAGGCCGACAAAACAGCGTAGCTCTGCGCCACGCTGGCCGCCATCACGCGCGGTCGCTGCTCGTAGTATCTGCCCCAGCACGCACATTCCTGCGGCGACAGGCGGCCCGGATCGGCGGGCGCAATATCCACCAGCTCGACCCCGAGGCGGCGGAAGGCATTACGCAACTCCGGGCCACAGGTGAACACCGCCCAGGTATGACCGGTGCCGAACAGGTAGGCGGTCAGCGCCGTGATCAACCAGCGACCGCCGCCGATGGCACCGACCGCGAAGTTGCCTACCTCGACCAGGCTGGCACGATCGACCGGAAGCCCGGCCGCGGCGCTCAATGCCTGTTCTACCGGGCGGTCCAGGTACTGCTCCAGAAACAGCGGCTGGCGATCGACGATGCGCAGACCGAGCACGGCAAGCAAGGTGTCGTCGTCATTGCGCAGCGACATCAGGGTCGGCATGAAATGCTGGACATGCGCACCATAAGCGCGCTCGAATGCCGCATGCACGAACGTCTCGGCGTCCAGGCGGCGCTCGGCCTGCGGCCCGTCGAGATCGACCAACGTCGGCACTTCCGTCTTGCTTTTTCGGGTTGTCATATCAGCCATGGGTAGGTCCTCTTCGCCCTATGGCATGCAATCCTGGCGTTGCATACTTAAGCAGGCCTTAAGTAGACCGAATCAAAATCCCCACTCTTTCAGCCGCCGCTGGGCAGGTTTCACCGACTGTGCCCCGGCTCACATTCAGCGAGTCACAGGAGTGAACCTCGAATCCCCATGAAACACCGCGCGTTTTCAGCAAGTTCCACGCAACTCATCGTCGGCACGGCCGTCTTTCTGACGCTGTTTGCGAATTTCGCGTTGTTTCGCAACCTAATCGACGCGTTTGCATCGGCACCTTGGGGCTACGCGCATATCGCCTCGATGGCGGCAGTCCTGCTGTGTGCACTGACCTTTCTGCTCGCGGTGCTGTGCATCGGGAGGGCGACCAAGGCGGTGCTCGTAACCCTGTTGATGGTGTCGTCGGTCACCGCGTATTTCATGGATACGTACAATGTGATCATCGACAGTGACATGTTGCACAACGCGGCGGCAACCAATGCCGCCGAGGCGGGCGACCTGATGAGCTGGCGCTTCGCGTTGTATGTGTTGCTCCTGGGAGTATTACCAAGCGCACTGGTGGTGCTGATCGAGCACCAGCGAAAAGCGCTCAAGACTGCAGTCGTGTCGCGTGCCAAGCTGCTCGCCATTCCGCTGGTGGCCGCGATTGGCCTGATGCTGCTGTCGAGCGGCTTCTACGCATCGTTCATCCGCGAACACAAGGCGCTGCGTTATTACAGCAATCCGGCGACACCGATCTATGCCTTGTTCAGATTCGCCGACGAACACATCGCCGGCGCCAGCCGACCTTTGCAGGCGATCGGCACCGACGCCCGCATACCGGCGGCCGATATCGAACGCGAGCTGATCATCATGGTGGTCGGTGAGACTGCCCGCGCCGATCGCTTCTCGCTGAATGGTTATCAGCGCGACACCAATCCAGAACTGGCGAAACGCAAGGTTGTCAGCCTGTCGCACGTGTCGGCCTGCGGCACGTCGACGGCGATCTCCGTGCCCTGCATGTTTGCATTGAGTACACGCGACGACTTCGACGGCAAAGACGCGCTAGCGACCGAGAACGCACTCGACGTGCTCAAGCATGCGGGCGTGAACATTCTGTGGCGCGACAACAACTCCAGCTCGAAGCACGTCGCCGACCGTGTCGAGACCCAGGATTATCGCTCGCCCGACAACAACACGATCTGCGACGTCGAGTGCCGTGACGAAGGTATGCTGGTCGGCCTGCAGGAATACGTCGACGCGCACCCAAGTGGCGACATCCTGATCGTGCTGCACCAGATGGGCAGCCACGGGCCTGCGTATTACAAGCGCTACCCCGACGCCTATCGCAAGTTCACACCGACCTGCGATACCAGCCAGCTCGACGACTGCGCACCGGAAACGATCGGCAACGCCTATGACAACACGATTCTGTACACCGACCACTTCCTGTCTCAGGCTATCGATTTTCTAAAGCGCAACGACAGCCGTTTCGAAACAGGCCTGATGTATGTCAGTGACCACGGCGAATCGCTCGGCGAGTCGGGCCTGTACCTGCATGGACTGCCCTACTTCGTCGCCCCCGAGACCCAGACCCACGTACCCGTCATCCTGTGGTTCGGTGCCAACTACGAAGAGGCCGACAACGACAGCTTGCTGGCGATCCGCAACGAACATCTGTCGCATGATCATGTGTTCCACACCCTGCTGGGTATGTTTGAAATCGAGTCTGCCGTCTACGACCCGCAAAAGGATATCCTGCAACTCGCGCGCAGCCGAAACGATCCGCAAAAGTGAATCCCTGCAGATCGCTGGAGCGGATCGGTTTGACTTTGGTGACGCTTCCTTTCGAGAATTGAGCTTGCGCACCCGTCGCCCTGTTGCGTCGGGTGCGCGGATCGACCATCACTTGAAGCCCGGGAATCGTATTGAGCAACATCAAAGTGGGCGTCTTCGTTGACGCCGAGAACACGCGCTATAACGGCGGCTATCAACTTCGCTACGACATCCTGCGGCGCTTCGCAGCGCGCAACGGCGGTACCCTGTTGAGACTCAACGTCTACCTGGCATTCGATTCCGAACGCGCCAAGGAAGACCAGGACTACGCGCGCCGCACCTACGCCTACCAGAACACGCTGCGCGACTTTGGCTGGAAGGTCATCACCAAGGAGGTCAAGCGCTACACCGATGAAGAGGGCCACACGACCACCAAGGCCAATGCCGACCTCGACCTCGCGGTCGATGCCATGCTGCAGGCCGAGAACCTCGACGAGATCCTGCTGGTCAGCGGCGATGGCGACTTTTTGCAATTGGTGACGGCGCTGCAGAACAAGGGCTGCCGCGTAGAACTGCTCGGCTTCAACAATGTCTCGCGGGCCTTGCAGCGCCAGGTCGACGCCTATCACTCCGGTTTCCTGATACCGGACCTGGTACCGATCTACTACGAGCCGCGCAATGCCTGGGGCGAGACCGGATCGTGCGTGCGCGGCTACTGCTCACGCTGGATCGAAGACAAAGGCTACGGCTTTCTGAGCTTCATAAAACGCATCGGCAACAACCTGTGGATCACCGACAACCGCGACCCGGCATCGCCGTGGGACAGCGCCTTCTGTCACATCAATGAACTGGCTGACGGCCTGCAGGCCGATGACCTGGCAAACCGCGACATGGTGCTTGAGTTCTACCTGAAGGAAAGCGAACAGAAAGACGGCGGCCTGGTCGCGCAGAACGTGCGCCGGGTGCAAATCAAAGGTCGTTGACGCGCAGCCGCCACACCTTGGCGTCGTAAGACATACGCCAACCGTAGACCCTCATCGACAGCGAGTCGGCAGCAGGCTTCCGAACTCCAGTGCCTTGGCGTGCTCCGCTGTTCGCCTTAGGCAGTGCCTTGTCGCGCCGAATGTGCGCGACAAAGTTTGTTCCACTAGCTGCCGACTTAAGGATGCACTAAGCCGCGCGGCGCACGCTGCCCAATACCGATAATACGCACGACGAAACTGTCGAAACCCGACTAGTGCTCCGTGCCCCCACAGAGGTATTCATGGGTATGCACGACCCTACGCTCGCCGAACTCGATCACGACTATCAATTGACCATGACGCGCTTCGATCATGCCGGCGTTGCCCAGCGCTATGCCGTCAAGAAGCACGCACCCGATTGGCGCAACACCCGGGAGCTTGAGCTGATCCGCAGCACGCTGTCGGCATTGCCCGCCGGTTCCCATGTACTCGATCTGCCGAGCGGAACGGGGCGTATCGCGATGGCGTTGGCCCGCGACGGCTTTCAGGTTACCGCAGCGGACTCGTCGGCACATATGCTGTCGGTCGCTCAGCAGCAAAGCCATCGCCAGGGTATTGATGGCATCAGGTTCAGCGCATGCGACATCCTCAAGAGCGGTTTTGCCGATGACGCCTTCGATGCCGTGTTGTGCAATCGCTTGCTGCACCACTATCGAAAGCCCGAGGTCAGGAGCGCAGTGCTGGCCGAACTCCGTCGCATCTCCCGCGGGCCGGTTATCGCCTTCTATTTTCTGCGCACATCCAGTTCATGGTTGAGCTACGACGCACGCAACTGGATACGTGGCAAGCACCCTGAAGACCGCATTCCGGTGGCAAAGGCACAACTCGAGGCGGAAGCAAATGCAGCGGGCCTTAAGATCGAACGCATCGATTGGGTAAGGCCGATGCTCTCGCCGCAGTGCTATGTCACATTCCAGCCGATCGCGAAATGAACCCGCGTCGCGCGCTGACAAGGGCGTATTGATCGAGACCCACTCAGGAGATACGCCGCACCTGGTAGCGACCCGGGACGCCACCTTCGCGCACGATATCCAGCATGCGTACCGGGTATTGTCCTTGCGCGCGATCGGCGAAGTACAGCCGAAGCGCCTCAGAAACGGTGGGGAACGCCATCTCGTTCCACGGCATCTCGTCCTCACCCAGCAGGACCACCTCGAGGCTCTCTTCGCCGGGTGAGAAATCGAGATCGAGCAGGCGGCCGCGGAACAACATGTAAACCTGATTGATGTGCGGCAGGTTGACGGTTACGTACAGATCGTCGACCGCCACGCGGGCGTTGGCCTCTTCGAGCGTCTCGCGCACTGCGCCTTCGTAGGTCGTCTCGCCGTTTTCCATGAAACCCGCCGGCACGGTCCACAGACCGAGACGCGGTTCAATCGCCCGGCGGCACATCAGCACCTTGTCTTCCCAGTGGGCGATGCAACCGGCAACCACTTTGGGATTGTGATAGTGAATGGTGCCGCATTGGTCGCAGATATGCCGCGGCCGGTTATCACCGGCCGGCACGCCCACGCGGACCTCACTGCCACAGACACTGCAATACTTCATCACCCTTCCTGATTGTGCGATCCCTGCATCATAGCAGGCGGTCTGGCGGATTCGCTCAGCGGCAACCCTGCGGCACCAGCTCGGCCTGTCGACCGTCGTCGAACTGCATGCGGATGCGATCGCAGAACGCCAACGATAGAGTGACCTGCAAGGTGTTGGGGTCGACGATCGCAACCTCGACCTGGTTACCGCGCAGAAACTCGGTGCGCGTACGCAGTACCGTCGGCTTTGATTGTTCATCCGGCGGTACGTACACGCGAAACGGTTTGCCGGGATCGATCACGAATGACCGAGCCGTCTGGCCGACGATCACCATCGGCAGCTCGTCACCACGCGTTCGGAACATCCATTCGAATGAGCGCCGCTCGCCATCGAGTACGGCGGAGACACTCGCCAGGTAGCGGGTCGACCACGCCAGCCGTTGCAGTGGGAAGAGTGCGAATTCGTGGCTGCCGAGCAATTGATGCGGATCGCTGGCCTGATCGAGCAGGCGCACATCGCTCACGATAGCGCGTCGGTCACCGTCGAGCCGGTACAGCTCGAACTTCTCGAGCGTCACCGTCCGCACTTTGGCCGGATTGAATTGCAGCGAGACCGGCTGGCCGGCCACTTCGCGATCGGGCAGCGGGTCGGGCTCTTCGATGAAGAAGGCCGGCGTGACATCGGTTGAGCCCTGCGGTGGCCAGATGACGATCTCGGGCGACGGCAGACGCGCCGCCCGATCCAACTCGTCGAGATATTCCACGCGCACGTCAGTTTGCTCGGCACACGGCCTGCGGTACCGACCGGAGTCTTGGTAACGGCCGCTGTCAGGCACGTTCGCGCATTGCGCCTCCAACCATTCGGCGTGCACCGCGCGCTGCTCATCGCAGATCTCGTAGTAGCTGCCGCTCGCACGGTATACCGCATGCTCCGGCTGGTTCTCGCACAGCGCGTTGAACCAGCGCGCGTCCAGACGCGTGCCATTGTCGCAGGCCTCGTAGTAGCGGCCATGGCCGATGAAGCGCGCTTCGCGCGGCGGATCGTTGCACACCTGCTGCATGAACTCGGCCTGCAGCCGCACGCCGTTCGGGCAGGTTACCGGGTACGAGGCTTTGAACAACGCACGTTCAGGGATGCCGCGACACATTTGCAGGTAATAGTCGCGGGTGATGGTCTGTCCCAGGCAATCGACCGGTGTCTGGTAACGCGCCTGTGTAGGAGGTTCGGCGCACACCTTTGCAAGATCGGAGCGCCCGAGCACGAACACACGCGACTTTTCGCCGACCGCCACCCCCAGTTGGTCGGCTTCGAGATCGAGGAAGGTCAAGCGATGGTAGATCGCACTCATCAGGCCATCGATCGCCTCATCGGCATCGGCGTAACCCATGCTGACGTTCTCCAGCACGTCGCGATGCGGATAGCCCGCGGCGACGGCCCGCGCACCCGGATCCTCGCCGGTGAAGCCGGCCAAGCCGGGCTGCTGCTTGTGCGCCGACAGGCCGTGTGGCGTCTTGCCGGGTTCGCGGTGCCGGTCGAGGTAGGCGGCATGCTGCCGCGCTGCCTGGTCGAGCACGGGCGAAGGCGCCAACGACGCCAGGCCCGCACGCTCGCGCAGCGCATTCACCCTGTCGGCATCGACACCTGCGGCCAGCGACATCGGCAGATAGGCCAGCAAACCAGCAAAGATGTAAGCAATCGACTTCACGCAGAGCAACGGGGATCAGCCATCGGCTGCCAAGCATAGCGCGCTTCGCCTACGCTGATCCGCACCGGATGCTCGACCGCGCACGCCTCGGTACGCAAGCGCGATGCGATCGATCATTCGCCTTGCCACCGGCATCGGGTTAGCATTGCGAAAAATCTTGAGAATCCCCCGGGCATGACCGAATCACAAACCGCACCGGCGGTGCCGGAGACCGTAGCCGCCGTCGACCTGGGCTCCAACAGTTTTCATATGATCGTCGGGAAACTCGATAACAAACAGCTTGTTATCGTCGACCGTCTGCGTGATGCCGTGCGCCTCGGCGGTGGCTTGCTACCGGACAAGACGCTCAGCGACGATGCCTGGGATCGCGCCCTGGAGAGCCTGTCGCGCATGGGCCAGCGACTGCGCGCATTGCCGCACCACGCGGTGCGCGCGGTCGGCACCAACACCATGCGCCAGATCCGCGATGGCGGCGCCTTTCTGCAGGCCGCCGAAGACGCACTGGGCCACCCGATCGAGATCATCGGCGGTCGTGAAGAGGCGCGCCTGGTCTACCTCGGCGTCGCCCACGGCCTGGCGACCGGCGACGAGACGCGCCTGGTGGTCGACATCGGCGGTGGCAGCACCGAGTTGATCCTCGGCGAAGGCCTCGAGGCACGCGAGCGCGAAAGCCTGTTCATGGGTTGCGTCAGCATGACCGGACGATTCTTCGCCGACGGCAAGATCAGCCAGGAGGCGATGGAAGCGGCGGTACTTGGCGGACGCGTCGAACTGCGACCGGTCCGGCGGATGTTTCACGCCAACGAATGGCAGACCGCGGTCGGCAGTTCGGGCACGATCAAGGCGATCGAGAAGGTGGTCGTCAGCAATGGCTGGAGCGACGAGGGCATCACCAAGTCGTCGCTGAAAAAGCTGCGGCGCGCGCTGGTCGCCGCCGGACATAGCGACCAACTAACGCTCGACGGTCTGTCGGAAGACCGCCGCCCGGTGTTCGCCGGCGGGGTCGCCGTACTCAGCGCCGTGTTCAAGGCGCTGGATATCGAAGTCATGCAGGTGTCCGACCTGGCACTGCGTGAAGGCCTGTTGTACGAACTGGTCGGCCACATCCAACACGTCGACGTGCGCGATTCGACCATCCGCGCCGTGCTGCAACGCTTCGGCGCCGACATCAAGCAGGCCAACCGGGTCGAGGCCACCGCGCGCGCTCTGCTGCGCCAAGTCCAGGACAATTGGCAACTGGATAACCCCGAACACATCCTGATGCTCAACTGGGCCTGCCGCCTGCACGAACTCGGCCTGGCCGTGTCGCACAGCAGCTTCCACAAGCATGGCGCCTACATCGTCGCCAACGCCGACCTGCCCGGTTTCTCACGCCAACAACAGGCGGTGCTGGCTGCGCTGATTCGCGTGCACCGGCGCAAGTTCATCGCCGGAGAATTCGCCAGCCTGCCGCCGCATATCGCCGAATGCGCCAAACGGCTGGCCGTGCTGTTGCGCTTGTCCGTACTGATGCACCGCGGCCGCGGCGGCAGCCACAAACCACCGATGAAAGTCACCGCGAAGGCGATGGAGATCCGGCTGGAGTTTCCCGAAGACTGGCTGCACGAGCACCCGCTGACCGAGGCCGAAATCAAGCGCGAAGCGGAGTATCTCGCGGCCGCCGGTTTCACTCTGGAATTTGCCTAGCGGACATCCCCGATAGGGGCATTGCCGCATTATCCGCATTGCCCACTAGGTATTTGATCGCGCGCAGCGTGCCACACTTCGGTGATTGGCTAGACAGGAACGGAACGCTGACATGAATGACATTACCGAGGCCCTGATCGGATTCGAACTGGCCGGCGACAGCAACGACGACAGCGTGCAGACGCTGGAACGCACCGGCAGCCGCGCCATGTGCGCCATGGCGTTCAGCGTGAGTTGGGAGAGCGAGCACGCCCGGCACACCGATCAACTCGTCGCACGCAAACTCAATCTGTGGCGCGATATCCTGCCCGACGCCCTGGAGCCGGAACTGATGGACAAACCGGTGGACCACGTGGCCCGGCGCCGGTTTGCACCCGGCGAGTTCATCGTGCCCTACCAATCCGACCTGTGCTTCAACCTCAGTCAGCGCGCCTTCCACCGCAATCTGCGCACGGGCAATTACATCGAACCGCGTACCGGCCGCTTTTACCCGCGCGCCTTCATCGGGGGTTCGCGCGGCGTGTTTCCCGAAGAGATCCTGCCGTTTCGCATCTGCAGTACTAGCGGCGACATGATCTGCTGTGACCTGAACAATCCCCTGGCCGACAAACCGCTCGATGTCACCGCACGCATTCTCGATATCTGGGCTGCACGCGAGGAACACGGCGGTAGCTGCAACGACATCGCCGAGATGCTGACCTTCAATGGACCGGGCATGCAGGCGCGCTGGCGTGGCAAGCCGACCGACTTCTGGCAGGACCTGCCGTTCACCCGCGTGGCCGGTGAACCCGATGCCGGCTTTTATGCCATGACACGCATGGTGTCGCATATCGACAAGACTGCATCGGCGCAGATCGAAAAGCTGTATACCCGACTGCTGCCCAAAGGCGGCCGTGTACTGGACATGATGGCCAGTTGGGAATCTCATCTGCCGACAGACAACGACTACACCGAGGTCGTCGGCCTCGGCATGAACGCAGAGGAACTGGCGGCCAACCCGCTGTTCACGTCACATGCAGTGCACGACCTCAACCTCGCACCGACCCTGCCGTACGACGACACATCGTTTGACGCAGTGATCTGCAGCCTGTCGGTCGAGTACCTGGTCAAGCCCTTCGAGGTGTTCGCCGAGGTCGCACGTGTACTGAAACCCGGCGGCGTGTTCATCACGACCTTTTCAAATCGCTGGTTCCCACCCAAGGTGATCCGCGCCTGGGAAGGCATGCATGAGTTCGAGCGGCCCGGCATGGTGCTCGAGTACTTCCTGCAAGACGGGCTGTTTGCCGGCCTCGAGACCTGGTCGATGCGCGGACTGCCGCGCCCGGCCGACGACAAGTACGCCGACCGCATGGGTGAAAGCGATCCGGTGTACGCCGTGTGGGGCACCAAGGCTTGATCCCGCAGGGTATCGACAGCATCGCTTGGATGCAGGACCTGGCCAGGCGTATCGACGGCTTGCACGACCGCGCGCAGATCGAATCCGCACTCGATGACCTCGAATACCTGATGGACGCGCTCGACCCGGAGCTGCAAGACCCCGCCTACCAGTTGATCGAGATCCTGCGCGGTAAACTGGAACAGGCATGACGCCCGGTGAGCCCGACAAGGACTTGCGCTGCTACGCGGTCCGCCGGGTCAATCCCTTCGAAGGCGTGCTACAGGTCGCCGAGACCCACAATGCGCGCGCCTACAGCCCGAACGGGCATATCTGGCAGGTGCAGGTCATTGCACAGCGTCCCGACCACACCTGGCGCAGTTTCAGCGATGTGCCGCCGATCGAGCAGTTCTTCAACTTCGGTCTGTGGGATGCCGAGGAAGGCCTGCAACGTATTCCGGCCAACCCTGTCATGGACATCGGCGCAATGTCGGCGGCTGCCGACACCCTGACCACGGCACTGCGTGACGCGCTTCCCCGTTTGCCTTTTGCACTGATCGATCGATTCGAATGCTGGGCCACCAGTTATGACGGCAGGCCCGTTGCCTTGCTCGCCACCTGTGAACAGGCAGACTTTGTGCGCGACAAGCATGTCACACGCTGGCAGGCGACGCGGGTTTCAGACCATACCTTCACCTCGCCATCGCTGCTTGAACATGGTGTGCCGACCAGCGGCCAACTCGGCCCACGGCAACATGCCGAACAGCTCGAAAGGCAGGTGCGACAACTCGGTCAACACAAGGTCTGGTTCGAACGCAAAACAGATGGCGGCGGCGTGAGGCTGATCGATAGCGGGCAGCATACCGAACTGGCAGCCGATGACTTTCCGGCGCTGACTCTGTTGACCGATTGGAAAGACGACACGGCACGCGCACTGGCGGCCGACTATCTCGAATGGCAGGCGCCGCGGCTGTTGCTGTTACAGCACCTCGACGATGCGTTACGCGCGCAGCTCGAAGTTCAGGCCTGTCGTCAGGCCGTGGAGTTGAACGCACTCCACCGATTGTTGCCGCAGGTCATCGACCGTGAACGTGTCGATGCTGCACGCGTGGAGGCGCGGCTGCGCCGGGCGACTGCCTGAGCAGCGACCCGGCGCATCGCGCGTTACTGTGCCTTCTGCAGGTCGACCAATTCCTGCAACAGTCTTTCGATATTGGCCAGGCGCTGCTCCATGTTCTTCATGTGTTCGCGGCGCTCCATCATCATTTTTCCCTTGCCGCCATGTTTGCCCATGCCGCCGTGCTTACCCTTGTGGTGACATGCGTACCCTTGGCCGCCCATCTTGCCCTGACCGGCTGGACCCGCCTGACCTGATTGACCGGCTTCGGCCATGGCCTGACGGCGTTGCTCACGCATCTCCTGCATCTGCTTCTGCATGTCGGGGTCCATCATGGCGCCACGTGGACCCGGCCCCATCATCGGCATGCCGCCCTGGCCGGCCTGAAGCTGTTGCATACGCTGCTGGTGGCGCTGTTGCATCTGCTCGAACATCTCCGGCGTCATCTGCCCCTGACCGGGACCACGCCCCATCATCGGCATGCCACCCGGGTTGCCCTGCATCATCTGCATGCGTTCCTGACGCATCTGCTCCATGCGTTGCATCATCTGCTCAGGGGTCATCGCCTGCGCTGCCGGCGCCTGGGCCTGGGCCTGCGGCGCGGCCGGCGCAGCGTTGGTTGCATCCTGTGCATTGGCCGACGACGCGACGGCAAGTCCCAGGGCGAGCGGTAGAAATAACTGTTTTGCGTTCAAGGCACATTCCTCCTGGATTGATCCAGATTAAGTCGGATGGCAGATCGACAACAATCCGGTCACGCTTTGCGGGTATTGTTGCTTGTAGGGTTCACGCGCCGCTGGTTTTGCGGCGCAGCGACGCCTAAAGTGTAGCCTCCGGCGTGGCCCGAGGCAGATATCCATTTCGCACCGTGCTGCGACTGACCGAGCGTCGTGGGTCTGCGTGACCACCCTGTTGATCGCTGGCCAGGCCGGCGCCGCAATCTGCATAGATCGGTCGGTGCTGGGCGACGGTGTTTCGGTCTGACAGCCGGGATCACGCAGGGTTCCTACCGATGCGGGGAAGTCATCACAGGGTCCGTCCATTGTGCGACGCAAGTCGTTACACGAGGTAGGTGCAATGAAGTTACTAAAGGCGACCATCGAAACGCCGGTTGCACGCCACGGTATGTTGATTGGCGAGGCACTGCGCATCTGTGTGGACTACGACGTCCCCGGTATTCCCTACGTCGACGAGCAAGGCAAGATCATTGGCCGCTTATCGGTACGTAATGTGTTTCTGATTTCCAGCCTTCCATTGGACATGATCAAAGGTGCCCACCTGATCGGCCACGAAGCACTGCACCTCGATCTGTCGAGAGACCACTACGAGAAAGTGTTCAGCCAAGTGGTCGATCCCCAGATCCTGGACGACTGTGCCTGTCTGTCACCGCATGCGCAGATCACCAAGGCGATGGCATTGATGGAAAAATTCAACAGTTCTTATCTTTTCGTTATCGATGAAGGCCACTATCTCGGAGTGGTCACCCGCTTGGGTTTGACGCGGCTCCTGCTGGAGGAACAAGGATGACCGAAGCCGTACCTGCGGGCCTGAGCAACGACATGTTGATCGCCGCCGCCATCCTCGTCGGTTCCTATGTTCTGATCTTTACCGAAGTCATCCACCGCACCAGCGCCGCGATTCTCGGTGCGACCACGATGATCGCGGTCGGCATGTTCTTTGGCTTTTACGGCCAGGAAGAGGCGTTGCTGTCGGTCGATGCCAACACAATCCTGTTGCTGGCCGCGATGATGATGCTGGTTGCCATGTTGCGACCGACCGGCGCCTTCGAGTACCTGGCGGTCGTGATCGCCCGCGTTTCGGCGCGTGATCCGCGCCTGCTGCTGATCTATCTGAGCCTTGCAGTCAGCCTGATCTCCATGGTGCTGGACAACGTCACCACCATCATCGTGTTCGCACCGTTGACCGTGCTGATCGCGCGCATACTACAGCTCAATCCGCTGCCGTTTCTGATGTCCGAAGCGATTCTGTCGAACGTCGGCGGTGCCGCGACGCTGGTCGGTGACCCGCCCAATATCATGATCGGCAGTGCTGCGCATATCAGCTTCAGCGATTTTCTCGCCCATATGGGCCCGCCGATCGCTGCGGTATGGATCGGCACCGTACTGCTGTTGCTGGTGATGTTCCGCAACCACCTGCGCCCGGGCGACGGCCAGATGCGCGCGCAGCACTTCGAGATCAGGCATGCGATCAAAGACCGCAAGGCGCTGATCCGCATCCTGGCGGCGCTCTCACTGGTGATCGTGCTGTTCTTCGTCCACCACCACCTGGATATCTTCCCGGCATTCGCCGCGCTGGTCGGACTTGCACTCGGCATGCTGATGCTGCGTCCACAACCCGACCAGCTTTTTGGCGAGGTGAACTGGTCGGTACTCATATTCTTTGCGGCGTTGTTCGTGATCGTGGGTGGCGTCGAGGCGTCCGGGCTGCTGGATCTGCTCGGCCGAAACCTCGCCGACATGGCATCCGATCCCACCCAGCTGATGATCACCGGGCTGCTGTTGATGTGGGTGGCGGCACTGATGAGCGCCATCATCGACAACATTCCGTTCACCGTGACAATGATCCCCATCATCATCGGCCTGGAGGCCAGCGGCGCGCAGATCGGGCCACTATGGTGGGCATTGGCGATTGGCGTCGGCCTCGGCGGCAACAGCACACATATCGGTGCCACGGCCAACCTGATCGCGGTCACCGAGGCCGAGAAAAGCGGTATCGACGGCGCGCGCATCTCGCCGGTGGCCTGGATGCGGATCGGTATCCCGACCACCCTGCTCGGCTTGATCGTCGCCAGCACCATCTACAGCGTATTCTTCGGCTATTTCTCCGACTGAAACCCTGCCGGTAAACGCGGGGGCGTTTCGCGGCCATATTCGCGACTGCTAAACTTTGCGCAGCAATTCCCCGGCAATTCGTGCCGCAAAAATGCGCCGCAGACAGATACACTGCGAGCTGCAGCAAGATCATTCGCGCCAAGTCGACAGCATCGGGAACCAAGGCCTTGAACGAACCCAACCTGCAAACGTATCGCCACGATCAGGCAGCACGCATCGGTGTGTTGATGGTCAACCTCGGCACTCCGGACGCACCGGACAAATCGGCGGTGCGGCGCTACCTCAAAGAATTTCTCTGGGACCGACGCGTGGTCGAAGTACCCCGGCCGATCTGGTGGTTCGTACTCAACGGCATCATCCTGAACACGCGGCCGGCGCGTTCGGCGAAGGCCTACCAGAAGGTTTGGACGGAACACGGCTCGCCGCTGCTCAGTATCTCCGTGCGGCAGCGCGATGCGTTGGCGACCGCGCTGAACAACCATTTCGGTCGCGAGGTCCCGGTGGTGTTGGGGATGCGTTACGGCAGGCCTTCGATCGCATCCGCGCTCGGCGAACTGCGCGATGCCGGCGTCCGCCGCATCCTGGTGCTGCCGATGTACCCGCAGTATTCCGCAACCACGACGGCGTCGATCTTCGATGCCGTCACCGCAGAGCTGCGCCAATGGCGTTGGGTGCCCGAGCTGCGCTTTATCAACCACTATCATGACGATCCCGCGTACATCAGTGCGCTGGCATCCAGCGTCAATCGCCATCGCGCGCAGCACGGCGATGCCGATCGCCTGCTGATGTCGTTCCACGGCATACCCGAGGACTACTTTCACAAAGGCGACCCCTATTACTGCGAATGTCAGAAGACCGGCCGCCTGTTGGCCGAGTCGCTGCAATTGAACGCCGACCAGTGGCAATTGAGCTTCCAGTCACGCCTGGGAAGGCAGCAGTGGCTGCAACCCTATACCGACCACACGCTCGAAGCCATGCCGGCACAGGGCGTCAAATCAGTACAGGTCATGTGCCCCGGCTTTTCGGCAGACTGCCTGGAAACCCTCGAAGAGATCGCGATGGAAAACCGCGATGTGTTCCGCGATGCCGGCGGCGAGCGCTACGAGTACATCCCCTGCCTGAACGACGACGCGGAACACATCGCGCTGTTGTCCAAACTCGTCGATCGTCACACCCAGGGTTGGTGGGACGACGAAGCGCAAGATACCGCGCAGTCGCGCGAGCGGGCCGTCGCGCTGGGCGCATCACAATGACGGACGCCGGTTCAGCGCGCGATAAATCGATGCTGAGTCATGCACTGGTGACCTTGCAGATGACCTCGATCGTCGTCATTGCATGGCCTTTCTTTGCGCAGCCAAGTGGCAGATTGCATTGGCTGGCGATCAGCGCGATTGGTGTCGTCGTCGGTCTGTATACCCTGGCGCACAACAAGCTCGGCAACTTCGGCATCTACCCCGAACCCCTGGATAACGCCTGTCTGGTCACATCGGGCCCCTATCGCTGGATCCGACACCCGATGTACACCAGCCTGTTGCTGTTCATGCTGGGCGTCGCCTTGTATCGCAACGCATGGCCGAACTACCTTGGGCTTGCACTGCTGATGCTCGCCATCTTCGGCAAGATGCAGCGCGAAGAGGCCCACCTGCACCTGAAGTTCACCGACTATTCGGATTACGTGAAACGCACCCGGCGACTGCTGCCGGGCGTCTATTGATCCGCCGGAACCGCTATGAGCAACACACCCAAACCGACCGATATCGTGCTGCACCAGCAGTCGCATATGCTCGAGATCGCGTTCGATGACGGCGCGCGATTCGAGCTGCCGTGCGAGCTGCTACGCGTCTATTCGCCTTCGGCCGAGGTCAGGGGCCATTGGGGGCAGCACGCCAAGCTGCAGTTGGACAAACAGGACGTGAACATCACCGAGATGCGGCCCGTCGGTGCCTATGCCATCAAGATCGTGTTCGATGACGGACACGACTCCGGGCTCTTCGACTGGGGCTTTCTGTACGACCTCGGGCGGCGACAGGCGTTGCACTGGAACGACTATTTGCAACGGCTCGCCGAAGCGGGACACACGCGTCAGGAACCGAGTTGGCAAAAGTCAGGCGATCAGGTCGAGTAGCTGCTCGGCCGATGCGCGCGACGACGACTCGGTGCCGCGATAGGCTTCGATAGCCGCCCGCGTGCGCAGATCCTGCTGACGCTCGTCGCCAGCGGCCTCATCCGCTGCTTCCTGCGGCCGGCGTGGTCCGATGAAATCCGCATTTGCTTCGGTCGCGGTCGATTGCTCCCTTTGCAGGTCGGCGCGGGCCTCGACGATACCCTGGGCAGCGGCAGCTGCCACGGCGCGGTCTTGCGATGAGGGTTCGCCGGGTGCGGTTGCGGCGCGCTGCACGGTTTCGAGCTTGCGGATCGTTGCCGCCGGATCGTCGGGAATCGGCGCGGTGTCGATCTGCACCTCGCCGCCCACGGCGTACAGCTTGCCATCGTCACCGCGCTGGTACTCGTATGTCGGCCCACCTCTTACGTAGGCTCCTCCGGCAGCGATGTGCGCCTGTTCGTGTTGGCGGACCTCACGATCGCGCTTTTTGAGTTCTTGAAGTTCGCGGTACTCGCGCGACGTTGCATCGCGCACCGGGTCGGTCTTGGTAACAGGCTGCAAGGCGTTCGCCAGCCCCGAGCGCGACTCTCCCACGTTCGACAGGGCCGCGCGTCCGAAGGACGATACATTGCCGCTGGTTGCCACCATCCGCTTGCTACCGTAGATCAACAGCTTGAGCTCGTTATCGATCAGTTTAGCGTGCCGCTCAAGGCAACGATGGGAAGGAACGGCATAAGTTGCGTCATAGCGATAACACGATCACGCGAGCGTCTTCGGCGGAGAACGCCATAGCGACAAAAACCCGGGGATTTGTCGCCAAGTAACATGCATCCAACCCGAACTTCGCGATTCGGCGGCGCTGCCAAGCCATCGCGCCCGATACGAACCTTGTGCCCGATGCGCCAAGTTAGTCTCGAGCTTCCCATTTCGGCTGGCTCGCCTAAAGTTAAGCGGCACAGGCTTCAGAAAAGCCGGCACTCAACCCCTATCGGCGAACGTCGATAACTGAATACATGTCCCATCTCACGAAATTCATCGCAGTGTGCCTGCTCACCGCACAGTGCGTGATCGCATCCTCGGCGACCCACGCCATGGAGACGGTGCGATTGTTCGTGCTGCATTCCTATAGCCAGGAGTACCCCTGGACCAAGGGGCAACATCAAGGCTTTGTCGAATCGCTGCAGCAAGCGGCAGATACCCAGTTTCAGATCGAGACCGAATACCTCGACACCAAACGCCGTCGCTACGAGACCGATTACGCTCAGCGGTTCGCAACGTTTCTGCAGGACAAATACGCGACCTACCTTCCGGATGCGATCTACGTCAGCGACGACAACGCGCTGCGTTTCGCTCTCGACCACCTCGACAACGTCTTCCCCGACGTGCCGGTGTTTTTCTCCGGCGTCAACGACAGCAGCGTCCTCGATCGAATCGAGGGCCGTCCCGTCACCGGCATCATCGAGAAGAAGGAGATCGAGCCGAATCTCGCGTTGCTGGCCGACATGGGCAAGGCAACAAGCGACATCGTTGTGGTTGGTGACGACAGCGGCACATACCGCGCGATAGAACGCGACATCAAGCTCGCGCTGAAAGACTTTCCGCGCATCAATGCCGACTTTCTCGCCGGCAACCGAATCACCGAGGTGCTGTCGGTACTGCGCGAACACGAGGCCGGCACGCTGTTTCTGACCACCCTCGGCGGCATGCGCGACGAAGACAACCGCACACTGCCGTTGCGTGAAACCTTGCGTCGCATCGTCGCCACCCGCCCGCGTCTCGTCGTCAGCATGGAAGACGCCTACATGTTCGACGGGGTTCTCGGCGGCTATGTTACCTCCGGCCCCCGCCAGGGACAGGCAGCAGCCGCACAGGTGCTCGATTTTCTGCGCTCGGGCGCTATACCTGCGCCGGTGACCAAGAGCCCGAACACCTACCTGATCGACGAGCACCAATTGACCAGACACGGCCTGACGCTGCCACCGTCGGTGCTGCCCGAAACCACCCTGGTCAATCCGCTACCGTCGCTATACCAGCGCTACCGCGGGCTGATCGTGGGCGCCCTGGCGGTGCTCAGTACCTTGTTGGTCGCAATGCTGATGCTCCTGTTGTTCACCCTGTCGGTGAAGAATCGCGAGATCCGCCTGCGCTCCAAGGCGTTCGAGGAGCAGGCCGAGATCGCTCTGCGCGCCAAAGACAGTCTGAACGAGGCGCAACGTTCAGCGCGACAAGGGAGCTGGGACTGGAACCTGGAGAGCAATGCCTTCATGTGGTCGGACGGTCTGCGCCACCTGTGCGGCGACCCGGATACGCCATTCGGCACCAGCTGCGATTCGTTTCTACTCTGTCTGCCGGCCGAAGACCGCGCGGCGTTCAGCGAAGCCATCCATGAAGTGCGTGAACGCGGGGATAGCCTCGAGCTGATTCACCACATCAAGCAGGCAGGCACCGAGGAGCGTACCGTCAAGCAGACGATTCGCGCGATTCGCGATCATGGCCTCACGGTCGAACGCCTGATCGGCACCGTGCAGGACATCACCGAACAGCACCAGGCAGAGGTGCAGTTGCGCGAGAGCGAAGAGAAATACCGGCGCCTGTTCGAGCTGTCGGAAGATCCGATGTGGCTGATCGTCGACCACTGCTTCGTGATCGCCAACAAGGCGGCAAGTCGTGTGCTCGGCTATCCATCGCCGAATGAATTGATCGATGTCCATCCCTCGAAATTGTCGCCCGAGTTTCAGGCAGATGGCCGGCCGTCTCGCGAAAAAGCCGACGAGATGATGAACCTGGCGTTTCAGAACGGCTATCACCGCTTCGAGTGGCAACACCGCAAACGCGACGGAAGCGGGTTTCCGGTAGAGGTGTCGCTGACCAAGGTGCCCTACCACGGCGGCGTTGCGCTGTTTTGCGTGTGGCGCGACATTTCGCAGATCAAGGCCACGCAACGGGCGCTGGAAGAGAAATCGGCCTATCTCGATGGGATTCTCGCGTCCTCGGAAAAGGTGGCGATTGTCGGCACCGATGCCGATGGCTGCATCCACTACTACAACCCGACCAGCGAAAAAATCTTCGGGCTTTCAGCAGAGAAGGCGCTCGGCGCCAATTTGCGGGATATCCACGACGCACTGGGGATCGACCCCGCGCGCTACGTGGAACGTCTCGAGCAGGCAAAAACCGACGGCGAGTTCCGTTTCACGATGAAGCTCGAACGCGACGACGGCGTGCACGATATCGATGCACGCGTGTCGCCGATACACCGCGACGATGAGGCCTTCGCCGGTTACATGCTGATGTGCGAAGACGTCACCGAACAACGGCGTGCCGCCGAACTCGTCGAGTACCACGCGACCTACGACGCCCTGACCGACTTGCCGAACCGTCGCCTGTTCATGGAGCAGTTGCAGCAGACGATCGCACGCGCCCGGCGACATGGCCACTTGAGTGCGGTGCTGTTTCTCGATCTCGACAACTTCAAGACCATCAACGACTCGCTCGGTCATCCGGTCGGCGACGAACTGTTGCGCGAAGTCGCCCACCGGTTGAAGTCGCGCCTGCGCGAGGAAGACACGGTTGCACGACTCGGCGGCGACGAGTTCGTGTTGCTGCTGCCGGAACTGGCCAGGGATCGCGATGAAGCGGCCAACGGGGTACGCAGCCTGGCCGAATCGATTCACCAGTCGATAATCGCCCCGTACCGACTCGGCCCCCATGAGCTGCATGTCACGACCAGCATCGGTATCTCGGTGTTCCCCTCAGCCAATGAGACCGCTGACGACGTCCTGCGCCAGGCGGATACCGCGATGTACCGGGCCAAAGAGACCGGGCGCAACACCATCCGCTTCTTCCTGCCGAGCATGCAGCAGGAGGCCGAAAACCGCCTGCGCCTGATCAGTCAGCTGCGCAACGCGCTGCCGTCGTCGCAATTGCGCGTCGTCTTTCAGCCGCAGTTCGGTGCAGACCGCAACCTGATCGGTGCCGAGGTGCTGCTGCGTTGGCAACACCCGGACCAGGGCCTGATCACGCCGGAGCACTTCATCACGACGGCCGAAGAGGCCGGGTTGGTGCTGGATATCGGCCACTGGGTCATGCACGAGGCGTTCAAGCAGATCCATTCCTGGAACGCCGGCAAGAGCAACGGGCACGGCGCCGGGCGCATCGCTATCAATATCAGTGCGCTGCAGTTTCGCCAGCCGGACTTCGTCAACCGTATCGAGGGCCTGTTGACCGAGACCGGTACAGACCCTCATTGGGTAACGCTGGAGATGACCGAAAGCGTGCTGTTGGAAGACATCGGCGAAACCGTCGACAAGATCAAGCAGCTCAAGGCCCTGGGCGTGCATTTCTCGATCGACGATTTCGGCACCGGTTATTCGTCGCTGTCCTACCTCAAACGCCTGCCGGTCGACGAGATCAAGATCGACCGCTCGTTCGTACGTGACGTATTGCAAGACACCAATGATGCCGCCCTGGTCGATACGATACTGACCATGGCCCGACACATCGGTCTGAACGTCGTCGCCGAAGGCGTCGAATCAGAACCCGTATTGGAGTTCCTGATAGATCGCGGCTGTCGCTTGTTTCAGGGATACCTGTTCGGCAAGCCCTGCGACGCCGCAACATTCGAACGACAGTACCTGGCGCCGGTTACCGAGCACTGAACCTCATTGCCCTTTGAGCAGGGATGCCGCGGCGTACAGACGCGCTTCGGTGAGGCTCAGTGTCCATGGATTGACCGTCACCACATCGCCGCGCGCGAACTCGTCTTGTACAACCCCGATCAGGCTTGCGACCACTGACGCATCATCGAGAGCGTCACCGCCGTGCGTATCGACAGCCGACGACATGGCCGATTCGATCTTGGCCAGCAAGGTTTCCAGGTCCGCCTCGTCGGGATGCGCCGCGAGATAGGCCGCACCCAGTCGAGCGACCGCCGCAGGCTCACCGGTGATCTTGCGCAGCCACGCCGGAGGACGGACCTGCGGAGCGAGGGTTTCAGGCTTGGTCGGTGTCTGTGTCGAACAGGCCGCCAAGCTACCGCCGGCCAGCATGGCGAGCAACGCGTTGCGGATGAATCGCCGCCGCGACAGATCGGTGGTTTGCACTTCGAGCATTTCATTAGCATTCATGTCGTGTTACACCCGTGCGCGCAGATGATCGCCGAGGCGCAGCGCCAGGGCGACCAGGGTCAATGTCGGATTGGCTGCGCCGCTGGTCGGAAACACCGAGCTGCCCGCCACGTAGAGATTGTCGATGCCGTGTACCTTGCAGTTGCGGTCGACCACACCCTGCGTCGGATCATCGTGCATACGCGTCGTCCCCATGTGATGACTGCCACCGGCGACCAGTTCAGGCCATTTGCCGTCGTCTTCAACGCCGATCAGCATCCGCCCGATCCCCAGAGCGCCGACCTCCATCGCCAGCGAACGCATATGTTCGACCACGCTGCGGCGGTCGAGCTCGGTCAGGCGCCAGTCCAGCTTGATGCGCGGCAGGCCGAGCGCATCTTTATCATCGGCGAGCGAGACGCGGCTGTCGGGGTTCGGCTCCTGCTCACACGCGCAGCCCATGCCCATCCAGTGGCCTATGCGTTTGGGGAATTCCGGATCGGGCGGGCCATCGCCATCGGTCAGGAAGTACTTGGCCGCCTGCAACAGGTCGACGTGCTGCGCGGCGCGATCCCAGGCATCCTGCGTGTCGGCCTGGTAGTGCCCTGCGATGCCGCCCATGAAGGTGGCGTTCAACAGCCGCCGCTCACGCATGAACTCGGTCGAGGCGTTGAACGCCGCCTTGCACGGGCGCCCTTCGATGATCAGGCGGTCGCGATACAGCTCCGGCATGCGTTTCTGATCGGCCAGCACGATCTCGCCGAACCCGGTGAGATGTGGATGCTCCATGAAGTAACGGCCAACCAGGTCGTTCTGATTGCCCAGGCCGACCTTCATCTGCTTGTTGGACAACAGCAGCATGCGCGCGTTTTCCAGGCCGCCGGTGGCGACCACATAGGTCTTGGCGCGCACCGTGTGTTCGAGCCCGTTCAGGGTCTTGATGCTCAGGCCGGTGACCGCGCGTGCATCGTCGGTCGCATCGATGTGGCTGACGTTGGCGTTCAACATCACCTGGATGTTGCCCGCGGCCTCCAGCTCCGGCCCGTAACGCTTGCCGAAGCGCGTGGGCGGGCTGAAATGCACGAAGCGGATCTGCATGCGCCCGGTCCGGGGATCGGGCAGCTTGTCCTTGGTGCGCTCCTGCCAATACTGCTTGTCGGCATAGCGGCCGGGCGCGACCTCGACGATCTCGCTGGCAGGCTCGTAGTACGGTTCGAGTTCGTCGATGGCGAACGGCCAACCGCTGTGCGGCACCCAATCGCGCTTCTCGAAGTCGATCGGGTCGAGCGGCCGACAGTAGCCGCCCCAGTGATTCGACGAGCCGCCGAAGTAGCGCATGCGGTTGACCGCCAGCGGATACTCGATACCGGTGTTCACCCCCTCGTACATGGCCTGCACGTCGGCATCGAAATCAACACCGCCGGCTTCGACGATCATGATACGCGTGGCGCGTCCGGCAAAGCTCCTGGCGAGTGTTATCCCGGCAGGGCCGCCGCCGATGATCGCGATATCGGCGTCGAAGCTGGAGCCATTGGGGAGTTTACGGGCATCTATATACATAAGTTGGCAGCTTGATTAGTCCTGATGAAAGGGGAAGACGATCCTTCGCCAATGAATGCGCAGCGATCCACGGAGGCCGGCAAACATACCGCGCGCGCGCCGCTGGAAACCAGCGAAATCTCACAATCCTTGGTCGGCGTTTGATACACGTCAGACGGTTTCGCAGCCGTCGTCCATCTCGCGACCACCGGCAACTGAAGTGCACCGCATGCCACTCAGAACAGGCAGCGGCATGCAGGTTCCGGGGCAATGTGAACCGATCGACATTTCCGGCGAAGATGCCCGCAGCACGTTGCGCATCAAGCCCCTTACTCAGCGGAAGCTGACCGGTGGCGGCCGCTCGCCGATGCCGGTGCTCTCGGCGACGATCTCTTTCGCCGCCGCTGCACCGAGGTCTCTTGCGGCGTCTATTTCGTGGCCGTCTTCGACTACCGCATGTTCCTCGCTGCGCACATACAGCGTCTGTGTCGGGAACGCGTACTCCACGCCAAGCCGTTTCGCCAACCGCAGACAGTCCATCAGAAAACGGTGGCGTTCACGCAGCTCGGTGCTCCAATCCGGTGTCTGCCAAAAGACATACACCAGCACCTCCAGCGCGGAATCGCCCAAACCGTTGAGATAGACGTGGTAGTAATCCTTACGCATGTAAGGGTGCTGGCGTACGATCTCGCGGATGCCCTCGCAGAAACTCTCGATCCGGTCGGGCGGCGTGTCGTAGGCAATCGCGAACTTGGTCGACAGTCGGCGATAGCGGCGCTCGCCCATGTTGTCGACGGTCGCCGTGATGAACTGCGAGTTCGGCACCGTGACCACCGAATTGTAGAAAGTGCGGATGCGCGTGCTGCGGAAGCCCAGGCTCTCGACCGATCCCTCTTGGTCGCCCACCTTGATCCAGTCACCGACGGTGAAAGTGCGGTCGAGCAGGATCGTGACCGAGCCGAACAGGTTCTGCACCATGTCCTTGGCCGCCAAGGCGAATGCCAGGCCACCCAGGCCGAGACCGGCGATCAGGCCGGTGACGTCCACGTTGAGATTGTCGGCGACGAAGATGATGCCGACCACCGTCACGAAGATCTTCAGCGTGCGCGTGATCAGTGGCGCCAGTACATCGTCGACCTTGTTGGTCGTCAGGCGGGCGCGGCGTTCCAACCAGGCGGAAACCAGGTCGACCAGGCGGTAGGCGGTCCACACCCCGGCGGCACTGGCGAGAAACTTGACCGCAATCAGCAGCACCAGCAATGCCCGTTCGGGCAGCCCCAGCAGGTTGATGCCGACCCACCAGACCAGTGCCATCGCCACCATACCGAGCGGGCGCAGCATGCGGTCGGACACCTCGTTGAACGCGCCGTGGCCGACACGGCCGCGCCAGCCACGCATGAACAGGCGCAGCAGGAAACTGACGATCGCGTCGACCAGCACACCCGCTGCGGCAATGATCAGCAGTCCCAGCCAACGCCAGTTCTCGAGCAGAAATATCTCTTGTTTGAGCACCGGCGGCAGATGTGACCGCAAGCGCAGATGAAACGGCAGGTGCGAGGTGTCCTCGTCAGCGCCCGCAACCCGCTTGGCATCTGCGAGTTCTTCCAGGATCGCCGGCAGCTTGTCGAGCGACTGCGCATCGAAAAGCCAACGGCCATCGGGCTGGCGACTGATGCGGATTGCACCGTTTTGGTATTCGGCAAACTGCCAGGGTTCGCCTTCGGTACGCTTCGGCACCTTTTTCGTGTCGACCAGGCGGGTGCGGTCCATCACCTCGAGCAGGGTCCACGCGAGATCGGTACCGCGCTCGGTGCGGATCAGTACATTGACACCTTCGAGGTCGAGCGTGGAGATCGCGGCATCGATGCGTTCCGGCTCACCGCGCTTGATGTCGTTCATCGCATGCAGAAAGGTCTCCATGGTGGCACGCGGCGATGCAAGCGCAGCCGGAACAGACGCCTGAACCTCGGCCGGTCCAGCAGTCGCCTGGTCTTCGGCGCCGACGCGCGTGACCAGTGAGAGTCCGAAAAGCAGAATCAGGAGCGGAAGGCAGCGTGTCGAGGATATGAGCATAGAGACAATCGGTCGCGGCGACGTATCGGGGCGCCGCATTGTAAAACACCCGGGTGCCCGATTCGACGCCCCACCCCACCCCGGGCCGCGAAACGGTGCGAATCGGCTGCGATCCGGCCGGGCTCGCGTTGCGTTTCCGGCCTGGCCCACCTACGCTCGTTAACGATCAGCAAGTGGAGAACCGACATGCCCCGACCCACCAGCACCCCCCTTCTCGCCGCTGGCATCTCACTGCTCTGCGCCAGCACACTGGCCGGCGCCGCCGGCCATGTCACGGTCACAGCATTGGGCAGCCACGACGGTGAATTCTGCCGCGCCGATCGCGCACTGGTGTTCGAAGACCCGAACGGCACACGCGTGCTGTATGACGCCGGGCGCACCGTGGCCGGGGCGGCCGATCCGCGCCTCGGCAAGATCGACATCGTGTTGGTCAGCCACATGCACGGCGACCACCTCGGCGACAAGCGCATCGAGACGACCGGCAAGGGAAGCTGCGCCGCACCTGAAACCCCGGTCGATGCAACACCGAACTCCAACAGCGTCGAGATCGCCGTCGCCAGCAAGGCCAAGCTCGTAACCGGTAGCGAGATGCCGCGTTTTCTGGCCACCAAGATGCAGGCCGCGGGTGGCGATCCAAAGGACTCGGTGCTGGTACGCTTCGGCGCCTCACAAGTCGTCGGCGGGGTTGCCATCACCACGGTGCCGGCCGCACACAGCAACGGGGTCGCACCGGAGTTCGTCGGCGGGAAGCTTGCCGAACTGCTTGAAGCTTCGGGCCTGACCGCCTACGTCGGCCCACCGACCGGCTATGTGCTGACGTTCTCCAACGGCCTGATCGTTTACCTGTCGGGAGATACCGGCATTACCGCAGAGCAGGACAGCGTGGTGCGCGGACACTACGCCGCCGAACTGGCCGTCATGAACATCGGCGACACCTACACCACCGGCCCGACCGAGGCGGCCTACGTCGTCAACCAGCTGATCAAGCCGACCAGCATCATCGCATCACATGCAAATGAGGCGGCGACCCAGGACGGCAAAGTCGTTGCCGGTTCGCGCACGGCTCGGTTCATCGAGGCCAGCCAGATGCCGGTCCATATACCGTTGAGCGGCACCACGATGGCATTCGATGGCGGCGGGCAGTGTGTGACGGGATGTTGAAACGTTTCCGCTGAACGCAGGCGTTACCAGCTGCGTCGAGGTCAGCAACCGACCGGGCGCTATCGGCGGCGATGCAACACCCTGCCGCACAAGCGATCTACGCATTGCCGTCAGGTTGTCTGCGATGCGCTTTTGCTCTTGTTGCCGAGAAGGTGAGGGTTAAGCCGCGCGGTGCCGATCGCAGCGGCTCAATCGTCGAGAAGTTCGAATCGCACGCCGCGTTGGCGCAGGCCCTCGGTCAATGCCTGCATCGCCGGCTCGAGATCGCCGCGGCCGCGAAACCCGATCTCGATCTGAAACTCCTCGCCCAAGCGCGGCAGGCTGAACAACTTGGCATCGCCATATCGCTCGGTGAGTTCTGCCATCAGGTCCATCAGGCTGCTCTCGGTGACGCCGTATACGCGAACCGACCGCTGTTTCTCACCGAGACCGCCCTGCGCATAGTAGGTATCCAATACCCAGTCGGCCATCGGGTGCGCCATATCCGGGAAACCGGGCATGAAGTAGTGTCGGTTGATACTGAAACCGGGGATGCGATTGTAGGGGTTGGGGATCAGCTCGCTGCCTTCGGGAAGCTCGGCCATCTTTATCCGATTCGGGTACGCCTCTTCGCCAAAGCGCGCCTCGATCTCGGCGACCGCACCGGCGTGCAACGTCAACGGCACACCCGCGGCCTGCGCGGCGCAGGCGCGTGTGTGGTCATCCGGGGTCGCGCCGATGCCGCCGCAACAGAACACCGGGATAGCTTCGGTCATCGTACGCGCGAACTCGCCGATCAGGTAATCCGGATCGTCCGGCAGGATGCGCAACCAGGCCACCGAAAAACCACGTGCGCGCAGCTTTTGACCCAGCCCATCGAAATGCCTGTCTTTACGGCGACCGTTCAGTATCTCGTCGCCAATCACGATGATGCCGAACATACTGATTGTTGCCGGCACCGCCATCAGATGTTGTTCCTCAGCCCCAAGGATTCGGGATAGGGATCGAGATACCATTGCTGATCGATGTAATTGTCGGGATGACAGCGGAAGTAGTGCCGCAGGAGCTTCATCGGCACGACCAGCGGCACCTCTTCGCGACGATAGGCCTCGATACTGTCGGCCAGCTCTTTCTTGTCATCGCCATCGATGCGGTTCTTCAGATAACCCTGGATATGCTGTAGTGCGTTGACATGCCGCTTGCGACCCACGCGCCGCTTCAGCGCGTTCATGAACTCAGCCTCGTAGGCGTCGGCAATCTGATCGAGATCGACACCTTTGAGATGTGAAAGCAATCTGCCCAATCGCTGGTAGGCGGCCTGCGAATGCGCCATGACCATATACTTGTGACGGGCATGAAAGTCGGTAAGGGCTTTGGCGCTGAGGCCGTCGCGGCGCAAGGTCTGCCAACGCCGATAGGCGAACACGCGGTTGACGAAGTTCTCGCGCAACAGGGCATCGTGCAGTCGACCTTCTTCTTCGCACGGCAGGTTGGGCAGGCTTTGCATCAGGACGCGCGCATAGGCACCGACACCCTTCTTCTGCGCCGGCCCCTTGTCGGCGTACAGCTTGACCCGCTCCATACCGCAGCTCGGCGATTTGCTCATGAACACATAGCCGCTGATGTCGGGTAGCTGGGCGGCCGTACTCAAAGCGAAATCCTCCAGCGCCTCGGTCACGTCGACGCTGGGATCGTCGACACCAACGACGCGGATATCTTCCGGCGTGCCCACCAGGCGGATCGGTGGTCGCGGCGTACCCAGCCCGATCGCCATCTCCGGGCAGAACGGGCGGTAATCGACGTGTTTACCGAATTGATCGACCAGCCAGCGGTCAAGCTTGGCCGTACCGTCGTAGCGCACCTTCTGCCCGAGCAGACAACTGCTGATGCCAATCACCGGACGCTCGGCGTAGCTCATGACGAGTAATCAGAACGCCGCGGCTTCGGCTTCGAGAAAGGCGCCGTTGATGTGCTTGCCGAGTTCGATATCGAAACCGGACCAGGCCTGCCAGGCCTCGAGCTTGGGCAACAATACCGGTCGTATCTCGAAATCGGCCAAGCCCTCGTCAACACCCTGCTGTGCTGCGCCATACACGGTTTGCAGGTAATCGCGATACGTCTGCGCGACCTCTTGGCCACCGGTCTTGCCGTGGCCCGGCACGAACACGCTCGCGCCCATGGCCATCGCGCTCTCCAGCGCCTCGATGTTGCCGGCAAAGCTACCGCCTTCCAAACGCAGGATACGGCCGTTGCCGGCATTGTCGCCGAGGAACATCACGCCACGCTCTTTGACCAACACCATGATGTCGGTGTCGGTATGCGCCTTGTCGTTGTTCATCACGACGTAGGTGTCGCCGCCGATGGCTATCTCGTCGCCGTCCTTCACCGGATGATCCGGCCCGACCACTTCGGTACCGGCAGTCGCCTTCTCGGTCATCGACAGCATCATCTGCACCCACTCGGTGCCGGCGCCGGCGATAACCCGCGGACCGACACGCTCATGGCCATAGATCGGTGCCTCCGGGTACTTGGCGCGGATCGCCTGATTGCCCAGCCAGTGATCGCCATGGATGTGCGAGTTGAAGACGGCGATTACCGGCTTGTCGGTGATCGCTTCGATACGGGCCAACACCATCTCGCCAATCTGCACGCTGCCGCCCGGATCGACCACGACCACGCCGTCGTCCGAAATGATGAACGCCGGGTTGTTCATGAACCCCTGGTTCGACGGCGACGGCAGTTCCGTCGGCCCATGAATCACGTAGACCCCGGAAGCGACCTGCTCGGGAGCCCATGCGCCGCGCAGCGGCCCGGCCTTTTGCAGGGCATAGGCCGCGCCTGCGATCAGCAGCAATCCCAACCAGAGACTCTTCTTCAACATCGCCCTACCCCGTTGTTTCACTTGCGACGCGCGCCGACACGCAGGCGCAAGGCATTCAGCTTGATGAAGCCCTCCGCATCTTTCTGATTGTAGGCACCGGCGTCGTCTTCGAACGTCGCGATCGACTCGTCGAACAGGCTGTGGCTCGGCGACTTGCGACCGGCGACGATCACATTGCCCTTGTACAGCTTCATGCGCACCGTGCCGTTCACCACCTTCTGCGTCTGGTCGATCAGCGCCTGCAGCGCCTCGCGCTCCGGGCTCCACCAATAACCGTTGTAGATCATGCTGGCGTACTTGGGCATCAGTTCATCTTTGAGATGGGCCGCTTCGCGATCCAGGGTCAGCGATTCGATCGCACGATGCGCCTTCAGCATGATGGTGCCGGCCGGCGTTTCATAGCAGCCGCGCGACTTCATGCCGACGTAACGGTTCTCGACGATATCGTCACGGCCGATGCCGTTCTCGCCACCGACCTTGTTCAGGTATTCCATGACGGTTGCCGGCGACTTGGCCTCGCCGTTGACCGCGACGATGTCGCCGTTCTCATAGGTCAGTTCGACATAGGTCGGCTGGTCGGGCGCCGATTCCGGCGAGACGCTCCAGCGCCACATGTCTTCCTCGGGCTCGGCCCAGGGGTCTTCGAGAATGCCGCCCTCGTACGAGATATGCAGCAGGTTGGCATCCATCGAGTAAGGCGACTTCTTGCCCTTCTTGGCGAAATCGACCGCGATACCGTGCTCCTCGGCGTATTTCATGAGCTTTTCGCGCGACAGCAGATCCCACTCACGCCACGGGGCAATCACCTTGACATCCGGCTTGAGCGCGTAGGCGCCGAGTTCGAAACGCACCTGATCGTTACCCTTGCCGGTTGCGCCGTGCGAGATCGCGTCCGCGCCGGTCTCGTTGCAGATCTCGATCAGACGCTTGGCGATCAGCGGACGGGCAATCGAGGTGCCGAGCAGGTATTCGCCTTCGTAGATCGCATTGGCGCGGAACATCGGGTACACGAAATCACGCGCAAATTCCTCGCGCAGATCGTCGATGTAGATCTCCTTGATACCCGCCGCCTCGGCCTTGGCACGCGCCGGCTCTACCTCTTCACCCTGACCGATATCGGCGGTGAAGGTCACCACCTCGCAGCCGTATTCGTCCTGCAGCCACTTGAGGATGATCGAGGTATCCAGCCCACCCGAGTAGGCCAGAACGACTTTTTTGATGCCCGATTGAGCCATATTGCGCCCCTATGGAAAACGACATTGCGGAAACGCGGATTATACATCGGGCGAGCGGGTTTAGAGACCTGCGCCCTGCCTCCGGGAGGCGTGGCTGACGCTCGAACCCCCGAATGGCACAATGGCATCTTCACCTGTGAGCCGCCGCGCCACCCGGCTTGCACCCGATTCGGATCGATCGCGGGCGAATCAGCCGTTCTGCCCGAGCGATCAACACAGGAACGACGATGGCCGAACCGAATCCAAGCCAGCGACACGCCACGATCAAGACGCTCTCCCCGATCCTCGTCCCATTCAGTTTCCGCACCGGGACAACCGACGCCCTCGATGAATACCGCGAGTTTCTGCGCAACATCGAAGACTTCGACCCCGCCCTGAAGGTCAAGGCGCCACCGACGGGCTCGCAGGAATACCAGAACCTGTCGAGCGACGTCCGAAATCTCGACATCGCCACCTGGCAGGACACGAACAGCGAGCACGACATCCTGTTCCATGTCTTTCCCAACGCCATCGCCATCGTCGAGATCACGTTTCGCCACATGCCGGTAGTTTCCAGCGAAGAGCTGGAGAAACAGGTTCAGGACCGCAGCCGCGCCTTGATCAAGGCCTCGTTTCAACGCTTTGTCGAGCTGCTGAAGGCACTGCGTCAAAGCCACCCGGACCCGATCTTTATCGACCCATCGACGCACCCCGCCAACCAGAAGAAGGTGCATATCTTCTGGACATCCCGCGCGCTGCTGCTGTCGCAGGAGCAGGCAACGTCATCGGCATGGAAGACCATCATCGATGATTGGCTGGCGCTCACTCAACGCCCCGAAGACGCCGCAGCGATCACCAAGGGTGATCTCAACTGCTCGATGACCTGGCTGAATTACGTGCTTGTCGACAGTGCAGACGGCGCAGAGGACTTTCGCATCGAAACGATGGTGCTGGCACAGTACATCTATACGGCACAGGCACAGTGCAATCTGCATCTCAAGCAGGCCATATCCGTTGCCTACACCAGCGACCGACCGCTGCGGGCCAAGACGCAACTCGAAGAGAGCCGAGTGATGAGCCGCCTGCACCAGGTGACATTCAACGACCACCTGGGCTACATGACGCGACCGAAACGCAAGCTGCTGGATGAAATACTCGAGTCCTGGGAATTCGAGCAACTGCTCGACAATGGTCAACGCATGATCGAGGTATGCACCAGCCGGATCGAAGAGGCCAGCGAACGGCAACGCGAACGCAGTTCGATGTTGACCGACCTGCTGCTGGTGTCGTTGAGTTTTTTCGCCGTGTTCGAGCTATCGATGAACCTGACGCAGTTCAGCCGCGAGGCGATGTCGCGGCCGACGCTCGATTACAACGACGACCAGCCGTCGTTCTTTCTGCGCCTGATCGCCGAGATCGACACCGACATCATGTTCGGTTTCGGCGTGACTGCAACCCTGTTGCTCGTCATTGTCTATCGTTTCCTGAAATCGCGGTAACGCAACGGGATTGCCATGATTTACTCGCTGAAACAGCTGGCAGGCAGATACATCGCGGTTGTCGCCTTTGTTCACTTGGCCGGCGTATCCCACGCAAGCGATCGCTTGGAAGTACTCACCGATGCGTGGCCGCCGTATATCAATGCCGAAGGCGAGCCACTGGGTTCGGCGGCGCATGTGCTCGACCTGATCGGTACCGAGGCCGATGCAGAGGTGGCATGGCGTTACAAGCCGTACGGCCTGGCCTATCAACTGGTCAAGCGCAACAAGGCATTGCTGGCTTACCCCTACTTCCGTAACCGGCAGCGCAGCGGCGAGGTGCTGTTCTCCGAACCGGTTTTCTCCGTCCGCAGCCGCATTTACTACAATCGCCGCTTCATCGACGGCGAACGCGTCAAACGGGATTTTGAACAACTCCGCATGGGGCGCGTTGCCGGTTACAGCTATGGCGAGCAACTCGACAAGCTCATCAAAGATCCGATGATCTTCCCCAACGAGCTGGCGGCTCTCGAGGCGTTGTTCACCAACGATATCGACCTGTTGCCGATGACCGAGGGCGTAATGTACACGACCCTGCAAAGGCACTTTCCGAATCGCGAGCAACTGGTATTACCGATCGACGGTATCGAAGACGAATCCAGCCTGCATGTCATCGCCGCCAGAACGGCCGATGGTGAAGCAGCGATTGCCAAACTGAACCAGGCATTGGCGAGGCTGGACGATCTGGGCATCGCAGCAACCCCGCAGAGCATCGACTCGAACAAGAAGCGCCTGGATCTGGCCAAGCTGATTCCGGCAGAAGGCTACCCGGTTATCCTCGGACGCCTTTCCGACGATGAGAGCAATCAGCAATACTTCGCCCTGCCGCAAGGTACCCGGGTGATCGTGCTCGAATGGAGCGACAAGATCCAACGCGCATCCGATTCCGATCGGCTTTACAAGATCATGATCGACATGAGTAAGGTCGTCATTCTCAATGGCCCGCATGTCGGCAAGGTGCTGTTTGTACGCAATATGCACATCGAACTGTTGTGACGGCATTCGATGCGCTCGGCTACGCGGGCACTGTCCTGTATCTCGCGAATCACGCCTATGTTTCGCTGCATCCCAGCTACAGAGAGACCTGGTATTTCTCAGCCAATCTGATCGCTGCACTCGCCGTCGTTGCCAGCTCGCTGGCATTGATGTCGATGCAGGCCGTCGCGACCAACGCGTTCTGGGCAATCATCAGTATTCTGCGTTTGTTCGGTAAGACGCCGGCACTCGCCATCTCTGTACCGACGTTGGGATGGCAAACCCTGCTTGCCACCGGCGTTTGCCTGACCATCGGCTGGTGGCTGGATGCCGCTATCGCGATTGCGGTAGCTGCATGGTGTTCCGTGTTGTTGTTTGCGACTGCGTACTTTCTGTTTGCATCCGGGCAGCTCGCGAAACGTCACTATCTGATAGCCAACTTCGTCGCTGCGATCGTGATCATGCCGCAGCTTTGGGTAGACGCTAACTATCCCGTGCTATTGCTCGAGTTCGCCTGGGCGGTCATATCCGCGGTGGGCGCCGTTCGCGCCGACCGCGCGGCGCGTGTCGTGGAGTAACGCGACAACATAAACCCCGCTTCTGTCTGGATTGCGACCTGCAGCATGCGACACCGTCTAACAGTCACAAGCGGTCGCTTATTGATCGCCGGTAACTCAAAGTAACCATCTCGCCACATAACGCACGCCCCGGATCATCGCGATTGAGTACGGAACCTGCGATAATTCAACCGAATCAACAACAGCATCGCGATTGTCAAGGCTGGTAGCCATGGCCGGAAACAAGACGGCACGCCGCACCTTCATCTTCCTTCTTATCTTGGCCGTTCTGGCAACGTGGATCTGGTGGGCCACGCGCGCCAAGCCGATCTCGGTCGCCGTGGCCGCGGCCGAGAAGGGCACGGTAGAGAAAACCGTCGCCAACACCCGTGCAGGGACGGTAAAGGCCTGCCGGCGCGCCAAGCTCTCGCCCAGTGCAGGCGGTCAGATCGACAAGCTGCCCGTCAGCGAAGGCCAACAAGTCAAGCAAGGCGACCTGCTGCTGGAGCTATGGAACGACGATATCGAGGCGCAGCTTGCGCTGACCTTGCAGGAAGCCAACGCCGCCGCCGCGACATCGCTGGCCAAGTGCATCGAGGCCGAACAGGCGCAGCGCGAAGCCAATCGCTTGAAGAAGCTGCTGTCGCGCAAACTGGTATCGGAGGAGCAGGTCGACCAGGCCGAGACTGCAGCGCAATCCGGCAGCGCCGCCTGCGAGGCATCGCGCGCGACCGCCCTGGTCAGCGAAGGGCGTATCGGCGTCACCCAGGCGACCCTGGAAAAGACGCGCCTGATCGCACCCTTCGATGGCGTGGTCGCCGAGATAAACGGCGAGTTGAACGAGTACGTTACGCCATCGCCGATCGGTATCCCCACCCCGCCCGCGGTCGACCTGATCGCCAACGATTGCTTCTACCTGACCGCGCCGATCGATGAAGTCGATGTGGCGCAGATCAGTGTCGGCCAGACGGCGCGCATTACGCTCGATGCCTTCGGTGAGCGTCGCTTCGACGGCAAGGTCCGCCGCATCGCCGACTATGTGCTGGACGTTGAAAAGCAGGCGCGCACGGTCGACGTCGAGGTCGAGTTCGTCAACAAGGCCGATATCGAGCAACTGCTCGCGGGCTATTCCGCCGACGTCGAGATCATTCTCGACATCCGCAAGGACACCTTGCGCATCCCGACCGAGGCATTGATCGAAGGCAACAAGGTTTACGTCTATCTGCCGGACAGCCAAGTCGTCGAAAAACGCGAGGTCAAGCCCGGCACTGCAAACTGGGATTTCACCGAGGTCAGCGACGGGCTGGCCGAGGGTGACCTGGTCGTCACCTCGGTCGATCGCGAAGGACTCGACGACGGCGTGGCGGCCAAGCGGGAAAAAGCCGACGAAAAATGATCGTCCTGCAAGACATCGAGCGGCATTTTCAGGTTGGCGACGAAGTGGTTCATGCACTCGCCGGCGTGTCGCTGGAACTGCCTGAAGGCGACTACGTATCGGTCATGGGTCCGTCCGGTTCGGGCAAATCGACCCTGCTCAACGTGCTCGGCCTGCTCGACCGACCGGATGCCGGGCATTACCGTTTGAACGATGTCGAGACCACCGAGCAAGGTGAAGAGAAACGCGCCGCACTACGCCGCGACCACATCGGCTTCGTCTTCCAGGCCTTCCACCTGATTCCCCGTCTCAGTGCGGCCGACAACATCGCGCTGCCGATGTTGCTCGCCGGGGTCGACCCGGACGAGCGCCGACAGCGGGTCGACGAGGTGCTGGCATCGCTCGATCTGACGAAGCGTGCCCACCACCGTCCCGACCAGCTCTCCGGCGGTCAACGCCAACGCGTCGCCATCGGCCGCGCGGTTATCATGAAGCCCGACCTGTTACTCGCCGACGAACCCACTGGCAACCTCGACCAGCACTCGGGCAGCGACGTGATCGAACTGCTGGAACAACTCAACCACTCCGGCATCACGCTGGTCGTCGTCACCCACGACCCGGCGATCGGCGATCGCGCACGTCGTGAGATCCACATGGTCGACGGGCAGATCGATCGCGATGCGCGCGATTGACCTGATCCGCTTTTCGATGGCCTCGCTGGCCGGCGCGCGTGGCCGCACTCTGCTGATGCTGCTGGCGATGAGTATCGGCGTGGCATCGGTGGTGGTGCTGACGGCACTCGGCGAAGGCGCGCGACGCTACGTGGTCGGCGAGTTCGCACAGCTCGGCACCCACCTGTTGATCGTCATGCCCGGGCGCAACGAGACCACCGGCGGCGCTCCCCCATTGTTCGGTTCGACGCCGCGCGACCTGACACTGGATGACGCCCTGGGCCTGCTGCGCGAGCGCAGTATCGACCGTATCGCGCCGGTCACGGTCGGTAATGCGCCGGTATCGTACGGCTCACGCGAACGCGAGGTCACCATCGTCGGCACCACCTACGACTACTTTGTAATCCGCCATCTCGAGGTGAGCAGCGGCAGGCCGTTGCCGGATATCGATCCGCAGCGCAGCAGCAACGTGGTCGTGCTCGGCCCCGGCTTGAAGCGCGAGTTGTTCGGCAGCCAACCATTCCTCGGTCAGTGGGTGCGGCTCAACGATCGGCGCTTTCGGGTTATCGGTGTGCTCGGCGAAGGCGGCCAGTCGCTCGGTCAGGACATGGACGATATGGCAATGATCCCGGTGGCCTCGGCACAGAGCCTGTTCAATGCCCCATCGCTGTTCCGCATCATGATCCAGGCGCGTAGCGAGGGCGACATCGAACGTGCAAAGACCGCCACGCGCGACATCATCCGTGAGCGACATGACGGTGAAGACGATGTCACCATCATCGCCCAGGATGCGTTGTTGTCGACGTTCGACGGTATCCTGCGCGCACTGACCTATACCGTCGGCGGCATTGCCGGGATCAGTCTTGCGGTCGCCGGCATCCTGATCATGAACGTGATGTTGGTTGCTGTATCGCAGCGGGTCAGCGAGATCGGTCTGCTCAAGGCGCTCGGCTCGCCCGAGCGACAGGTGTTGCGCCTGTTCCTGGTCGAATCGGTGCTGCTCGCCGGCGCCGGTGCCATGCTCGGCCTGCTGATATCGATCGTGGCCATCGTCGCGCTGCAGCGCGTGTTCCCGAGCTTTCCGCTGGCAGCACCGCTATGGGCACCGATCGCTGCCGTCGCGGTCGCCGTGTCGACCGGGCTGATCTTCGGCGTGCTGCCGGCGCGCCGCGCCGCGCGGCTCGACCCGGTCAAGGCACTGACCGGTCGTTGAGATGTTATTACGCGATCACATTCACCTGACCAGCAGCGCAATCTTCGCGCATCGTTTGCGTAGCCTGCTGACCGGCTTGGGCATCGCCGTCGGCATCGCTGCGGTCGTCTTGCTGACGGCGATCGGCGAAGGCGTGCAACGCTTCGTGGTTTCCGAGTTCACCCAGTTCGGCACCAACCTGTTGGCGATCGCACCGGGCAAAACCGAGACCTTCGGCATGTCCGGCGCATTGATCAGCAACGTAAGACCACTGAGCCTCGACGATGCCGAAGCACTCAAGCGGACCCCGCAGGTGCGCGCCGTGATGCCCTTTATTCAAGGCAACGCTGCCGTTGAATCCGGTGGTCTGACACGGCGCACAGCGGTGTTCGGCACCGGCGCGCATGTGCCCGAGGTATGGCAGATCAAGCCGGTGCTCGGGCGCTTCCTGCCGGACGACGAGCCGCGCCGCGCGCGTGCCTTTGCGGTGCTTGGCAGCAAACTGCGCAGCGAGTTGTTCGGCGATCAGTCACCGCTCGGCGCGCGCATCCGCATCGGCGGCGAAACCTACCGCGTGATCGGCACGATGGAATCCAAGGGCCAGATGCTCGGGTTCGACCTCGATGACTCGGTCTATATTCCGGTTGCACGCGCCATGGCGATGTTCAATCGCGAGAGCCTGATGGAGATCGATGTCCTCTACGACGAAGAGGCCGACGCCGATGTGATCGCTGCGCGCGTCAAAGAACGCCTGTTGGCGCGTCACGGCAACGAAGACTTCACCATCACCACGCAAGATCAGATGCTCGAGGTGCTCGGTTCGGTCCTCGAGGTACTAACACTCGCCGTCGGTGCGCTCGGCGCCATCTCGTTGCTGGTCGGCGGCATCGGCATCCTGACGATCATGACGATCTCGGTAAACGAGCGTACCGCCGAGGTGGGATTGCTGCGCGCCCTGGGGGCCGGCAAACCGCAAATCATCAGCCTGTTCCTCGGTGAAGCCGTGATCCTCGCCGCTACCGGTGGTGCGGCCGGACTACTGCTGGGTATCGGTGGTTCATGGGCGATCGGCGCCGCGATACCCGGACTGCCGACCCATGTCGCGTGGAGTTACGCCGGATTGGCACTGGCAATCGCCGCGGCGATCGGTCTGCTGGCAGGCGTGGCCCCGGCGTTTCGTGCGGCCGGTCTCGACCCGGTCGAGGCATTGCGCGCCGAATAGCCGCACCGGATCCTGCCGGATCTCATCCTGGGTGTTTCGACAGCAATGCTCTGCCATGCGTAGCGCCGGCAAACACCGCAGGCCGGCTGATCGGGTTCAGGCATCGCGGTGTTGCGTGTCTTCCCCCGGGGTGATGAACAACACCTGCGACGCCGTGGCAACTTTGGCGGTATGCCAGGTTGCCGCGGGCACGATGGCGAAGTCGCCAGGCTTGCACAAGGTGGTCGACCGAGTGCCGTCATCTTGTTGCATCAAAAAGGTCACGCGACCGGACAACAGGCACACGATCTCGTCGCCGTTGGGGTGCATCTCCCAACTTGGCCAATCCGCATCGAAGGCGTGGATCGAGACCAGGTACTCATCGTGAAAACTGCCGAGTTCACCGCCGATAAGGCGCTGGTAGAAGTGCTCGTCCACACGCAGCGGCTCGGCGGCCGCATCGGCGCGAAGGCGCAGGAAGGTCGATGCAAGATTGGGACAGGGTTCGTCACTCACGGCAGTTTCCTTGCCGCTGTGCGGCTCGATGCAGATCAAGCCTAGCAGATGCCGGTGGGTTGCTTGGCAAAGGCGCCCACATTGCCGACTCAGTCTGCGCGAGCGCGCCTTTCAGTGATCACTGGGTGTCGTCGGTCGGCTTGTCTGCGTCAGGGTAGAGCTCCAGGGCCACGGGCGTCGTGCGTACCATCGGCACGTACTCGCCCTGCTCCGCCAGCGGCGGCGGCGAACGGCGGGTGACTCTGTACAGACCGAACAACGCGAGCAGCGCAGCGGTCGTTGCCGATACCACCGGCAGGCCCACCGCACCCATGTATTCCATGGTGCCGCCAACCAGCAACGGCCCGCTCAATGCCCCGGCGCCGTATACCAGCAGCAGACCGCGGGTCGCCTCGAGCACCTGCCCCGCTTGCAGGTGATCGTTGGTGTGCGCGACACACAGACCGTATAGCGAAAACATCAAGCCGCCGTAGATACTGGCGGCGACGATCAGCCCGGTGTACCCGGCTGTGACCACAAACGCCAACACACCCGCCACCGTGGCGGTCAGCAGGCTCACCACGATCAAAACGCCACGCCGGTCGTGCCGGTCGGAGAAATGACCGATCGGCCACTGCAACAAGGCGCCGCCGAGAATGGTCGCACTCATCAGCACCGCGATCTGCAGCTCATCGAGCGCCAGTCGCTGACCAAACACCGCGGTCATGCCCCAGAACGAGCCGTTGACGATGCCGGCGGCCAGTGCGCCGACCGCGCCCAACGGTGAAATACGAAACAGATCCTTGAGATGCACGCGCTGGACGAGTTCGATACGCGGCTCGGTGACACGAGTGATTGCGACCGGCACGATGCCGAGGGTGATCAACATGCCCGCCAGGGCAAACAACACCAGCTGGCCGGTATCGCCCGCCAGCAGCAAGAACTGCCCGCCCCCCAGCGCGACCAGGGTGCTCATCATGTAAACGGAGAAGATGCGACCGCGCGCACCACCTTCACTTTGTTCGTTCAGCCAGCTCTCGACGACCATGTAGATGCCAACGACGCTGACACCATTGATCACACGCAGCAGGAACCAGGCCAAGGGATTCACCAACAGACCGAATGACACCGCAATCACCGCCGTAATCGCCGCCAACGCCGCGAAGGTGCGGATATGACCGACATTGCGAATGATGCGCGGCACCCACAAGGTGCCGGCAATATATCCCACGTAATAACCGGCCATGATCAAGCCGATTTCCAGGCTGGCGAACTGATCGAGTGCAGCGCGCATACCCAGCAAGGTACCGAGCAGTCCGACACCGGCCAGCAACACGGCCAAGCCGCCAAGCAACACGACGATAGTCGCCGTCATTCGACACCCGAACAAGCGGTTTGCAGATGCGGCACGATCACTTTTCTACGATGCATTAATGACTGGCTGAAAACTGGTTTATTTCAACAAGTTTAAAGAAGCGATATCGAGGATCAAGCACTTACACGCCCACCACTTGCCGATATTCACCACTTGCCTGAACAGCCGCGGTGTATTTGCGGCGACCGTTGCGGTTGACTCTGAAGAATCTCAAAAAGGGTCACAAAACTTGCGGAACTCGCGCTGCGCTACTAGCGTCGGATAAGGACAAACGCCACAAGGAGTCGACGATGGAAACCATCAATCACGACATGACCAACCTGTTTGCCCAACTCGGGCTGCCCAGCGACCGGGCGTCGATCGCGGAGTTCATCGAGGCGCATGGCCCGCTGCCGCAGAGCATGCCGCTGGCCGATGCGCCGTTCTGGAATCCCGCGCAGGCCGCGTTTCTGCGCGAAGAGCTGCGCGAGGACGCCGATTGGGCGCCGGTGATCGACAACCTCAATGCCAATCTGCATGCCTGAAGAGGCGTTGCAGCGGGTCACGTCAGATTCATGCTGCAAGACGATGGACGGCGCGCTAGCCGGCTAGAAACGCCTCCAGGCAGTGGCGAAAACCTTCCGGCTGCTCGGCGTACACCCAATGCCCGGCGCCAGCGACCGGACACAGCTCAGCGTTCGGAAAATAGCGGCGTATCGCTTGTTCGTATGCCGGTTTCACATAGCCGGAGAGTTCGCCGTAGATAAAACTGCTCGGCCCTTCGTAACTCACACCGTCGGGCTGGTCCGGAAAGTCCGTGATCTCGGCTTGGCGTGCGGCCAACGACGCCAGGTTCAGCCGCCAGCCCCAGCCATCGGCTTGCTTGACCAGGTTCTGCAGAAGGAATGCACGGATGCCGCGTTCCGGTATCTGCGTGGCCATCTGGGCATCGGCCTCGCTGCGATTTTTGACGGCATGCACGTCCACCGCATCAAATCCCGCAAGAATATTGTCGAAGTCATGGGAATAGCTGATCGGCGACATATCGACCACGGCCAACGCGTTCACCCGTTGCGGGTAGTTCAATGCAAGGTGCATCGACACCTTGCCACCCATGCTGTGACCCACCAGCGTCGCGGCATCGATGCCCTGCGCGTCGAACAGGCCGAGCAGATCGTCAACCATCGCCTGATAGCTGACGTCGGGATCGTGCGGTGACTGCCCATGGTTGCGCAGATCGGGCACCAGGACGAAATAGCGCTCAGCCAGGTATTTGGCGATCGATCCCCAGTTCGACGACGAGCCGAACAGGCCGTGCAGCAGCACGATGGGCGGATCGGCATGGTCGCCATAATGTCGAAAACTCAGTTGCAGCATGCCCGAAGTGTATGGCAATCCAGGGCCCGACCGACAGTTGGATCGAAACGCGCCATAAATAATGGTCTGACCTATCGAGCCAGGCGAGGCTGAATCTGGGGGACACTCGCTGTATCATCGCGCCAACAAGAAACGGACAGGCATTGCATGAGCAGACACGCCCCCTGGGAAAAGACGTTCGACAAAGTCGTCACCCCATTCGAAGAGTTTATTCATCACGAGTCGACGTCTGGCCTGCTGCTGATGGCCTGTGCGGTGGTGGCCCTGGTGCTCGCCAACACGGCGCTGCACGACACCTACGAACACATTCTGCACGCGCCCATCGGCTTCAGCATCGGCGGTTGGCAACTCGAACACAGCCTGCATCACTGGATCAACGATGGCCTGATGTGGCTGTTCTTCTTCCTCGTCGGCCTGGAGATCAAGCGTGAGGTGTTGGTCGGACAGCTTTCCGACATGCGCCAGGCGATGCTGCCGATCATTGCCGCCATCGGTGGCATGGTGGTGCCCGCCGGCCTGTATGCGCTGATCAACGCGGGTGGCACCGGCATCTCCGGCTGGGGCGTACCGATGGCGACCGACATCGCGTTTGCCGTCGGCGTGCTGGTCATGCTGGGTAGCCGCGTGCCCAAGAGCCTGCTGACCTTTCTCGTGGCCTTGGCGATCGTCGACGACCTCGGCGCGGTCGCGGTCATCGCCATCTTCTATACCGATACGATCGTGTGGGAGGCGCTCGGCGCCGCCTTGCTGCTGTTCGGCATACTCGTCTCGTTCAACCGCTTCGGCATTCGCAGCCCGCTGCCGTACTTCGTCGTCGGCCTGCTGCTGTGGATGGCGTTTCTCGAATCGGGCGTGCACGCGACGGTCGCCGGCATCCTGACTGCGTGGACGATCCCGGCGCGTTCCAAGTTCGACTTCAACCTGTTTGCAGAAAAGATCGAAGCGCTCAGCCAGCGCATCCATCAGCGTCGCGCCACCAACGACGTCTGCACCGTCGAACACAACGAAGAAGAACGCCGCGGCGTCATTCAGACGCTACTCGATGGCATTCACCTGGTGGAGACGCCATTGCAGCGCCTGGAGCACGGGCTGCACGTACCGGTGGCCTTCCTTGTCGTGCCGATCTTCGCGCTGGCCAACGCGGGCATCCCGATCCACCTCGACCAACTGCCCGCGGTCGTCACCGACCCGATCACCCTCGGCATCATCGCCGGCCTGGTACTGGGTAAGTTGATCGGCATCGCCGGCATCTCGCTGATCGCCGTAAAACTCGGCATCGGCCAGTTTCCCGAAGGCACGAATGCCAAGCACCTGGTCGGCGTCGGCCTGCTGGGTGGGATCGGCTTCACGATGTCGATCTTCATTGCCGAACTCGGCTTCAAGGGGCAGACGGAGGCGTTGCTGCTGGCCAAAACCGGCGTGCTGCTCGCGTCGATCATCGCAGGTGTGGCCGGCTACCTGTGGTTGAAGCTGGCCAGCAAACCGCAATAAACCGTGCCGGCTCGTCGCCGGCATTCGGCTATTTCGCTGTCTCTGCCATCGGCAGGCCTTTCGCGGCGGCATAACGATCGGCAGCCCGGATCACCTCGTCGGACGTGCACACGAACGAGTAGCTCATGACCTTCGACGAGAAGTACTCGCGCATCTTGTCGTTGCCGGCGGCTGCGTTGGCGACAGCTAGATCGTCGCTGAACAGCTTGCCGAGCATTGCATCCGCGCGAACATGCTGGTCGATGCAATCGTAGACCTGCTGGGTCGGGTATTGCTGCTCGATGTACAACGCCGTGGGGCGCCGCTCGGTCGCCTCGTCGGCCAACTTCTGGCAGATGTTGGGCCAGTTTTCGACGAAGCTGCCGTCCTGCGGCAAAGGCTCGGCATACAAACCGGTGCTGAAAAAGATCAACCCGGCTGCCCCCAGCCAACCCGCCGACCGCTGACAACGGCGAACCGCATTGCGCAAAGCGCCGGTGGCATCTGCCACGCTGCATTTCATCGTCATTGCTGCACGCTCCCCAGGTAGGCATCGCTCGATCTGCCGAGCTGATCGGCAAAGCACTGGATCTGGTAAGCCGCCATCTTGCCTTCGAGATAAGGACGAAAATCGGGGTTGCGAACCTGCGCCTTCAGACTTTCGGCATCTGCGCCGATGGCGCTGAACACCGGATCGGCTCGGAGCTTCTGATCGACGCACGCGCAGGTGCCCTCAACGGAAACGGGATGGGCATCGACCACCTTTGACGGTCGCGACATCAGCCGCCTGACGAACTTGGGACAACTTTCCGCGGCGCGATCGGCGATCAGCGACGGCGATGAGGCATCGTCGGCAACGACCGGCAAGGCAAACAAACAACCCACCAATATCGCCAGCAGCCTTGTTGCTGGCAGTCGACGTTGCACGACAACGCGTGAACTCAACGCATTCCATGGCATGACAAATGATTCCCCTGTACTGGCGCCGGGCGGCGCAATGCTCTCAAACCGGATCGCAATCCCGGCTACCGAGCTCGGGGATTCTAGGGGATAAACGCCTATGCGCAAGTGACAGGCTCACACCCTTGGGTGGGCCTGACCGTTCTTGCCGAAGGCAAAACCAATCGGCGCAGATTGAGCGACCCTTCCCCCCGGGGGATTGGTCGCCGTCCGACACCACCGCACGCGACGGTTGGGAAGCTCGCTGTTCCCGCGCGGCGGCGGGCACCGTCACAGCGCGGCGATGCCGGAAGACGTCAGGTGCGGAACTGGCCGACGATGCTGCCGAGCCTTCCCGCCAGATCGGAGAGCTGGCCGGTCGACTGCACGATGCCGCCAGCCTCGTTTTCAGTGTCCTGCGCTGAGGTCTGAATGCGCAGCAGGTTATTCGATATCTCGCCGGCCACGTGCCCCTGCTGTTCTGCGGCGACCGCGATCTGTCGATTGAGTTCGGTCATCGACTGCACCGCCTGTTCGATGGCCCGTAGGGCCTCGGACGCATTGCCCGAGGTCTCGACCAGCTTCGTCGTCGTTGAACCACTCGCTTGCATCGCCTCGATCGATTGCCTGGCGATAGCCTGCAGACCCTCGATCATGTCCTGGATCTCGGCAATTGATTTCTGGGTTCGCGCCGCCAGGCCACGTACCTCGTCGGCGACGACGGCGAAACCACGTCCGCTCTCACCGGCGCGCGCCGCTTCGATCGCCGCATTCAACGCCAGCAGGTTGGTCTGTTCGGCGATGGTCTTGATCACATCGAGTACGGTACCGATGCGTTGGCTGTCTGCCTCGAGCTTGTTGACGACCTCGGCGGCGTGTTCGACGTTTTGTGCCAACTGGTTAATCGTGCGGATGGTGTCGTCGACCACCTTGGCACCATGATGCGATTGCTTGCTGGCTTCCTGTGCCGCCTGCGACGCCGCCGCAGTGTTCTGCACGACATCGCTGACGCTGGTCGCCATCTCGTGCATCGCCGTGGCGACCTGTTCGGTGTCCATGCGTTGTTGCTGCATGCCTTGGCGCGTGCGCGCGGTAACTCCGTTGAGCGCCCCCGCCGACTGGTTGACCGTACCGGTCACGTCCGACAGTGTCGCAACCGTCTCGCGCAGATGCGAGACAAAGGCATTGAACGCCTTTGCCAGGTCCGCCACCTCGTCTTGACCGTTGGCAGGCAGGGTAACGGTCAGGTCACCGCGGCCTTGGGCAAAGGTCTGCAAGCGCTTGGCGGCGGCCTTGATCGGCTGGCTGACACTGCGCACAACGATCCAGTAAGCAAGCAACGAGATCAGAATGCCGAGCGCCATGGTCATCGCCGTAATAACGAACGCCGTCGATTTCGTGGACTCGATCGCCGCGGCCTCGCCTTCGACGGCACCGTCGCCGGCCTCTTCCATCTGCTCGACGAACTCGAGCAGTTCGCCCACGGCGCGATCAAAGGTTTCGCCGGCGGCCTCACGTTGGGCCGCATTCGACTGCTGCATCGCGGCCAGCAAGGTGTCGCGCACGCGCTCGAACTCCGTATGACGCCGTTTGAACTCCCCGGCGATGTCGGCGGCAATCAACCCGCTATCCAGCATCCGCTGACTGGCCTCCGCAGCCACCTCGATGCCTTCGCGCAATGCGGCCTGGTAGTCGGCGATGCGATCCGGGTGTTGCACCATGCGCTGCACGGCAATGATCTGTCCTTGCAGACCAATAGTCGTCTCCATCGCCCCGTCGGCCGCGTCCCAGGCATTACCCGAAACAAAGTCGAGTGTTCTCGACAGGCGATCGACACTCCATAGGCCGGCGCCGCCGGTCGCCAGTAACAGCGCACCGATACAGGTGAAAGCCAGTCCAAGCTTCTTACCAATGGTGAGTCGCATCGAAGGTCCTCTCTGGGGTTTGTCGCCCCTGCCAAGATCAAGGAATCAACCCGTACGAGGGTTGGCTCAGCGCACCGCCGGTGGCGTGGGGTGAGTCTGCATGGATTGCGGCTGCGAACAGTCGTTCTTGAATTTCCTGTGAACCTGTTTCCGGGTCGCGCGTGGGGCGCGCTCCGCGAAAGAAGAAAGCACGAAAAACCCCTTATTTATCGGGTTTTAGCGCAACCGGAACCAAAAACTCGGGATCGAAAAGATTCGCCTTTTCGTGATCCGGGTCGATAAATACGAGGATGGCAGGTTGTGCTTGCAGGGACCGTTGACGTTGCCGTCAACCGTTTGCAGCGGTCGGTGGCATACCACTGATCGCCAGGTTTCCAGGGGATGGAACAACAACCCGTAGTTTGAGTACCCAGAGACCTCTCGATGGCAATAACCCAGCATACGTTCACGTGGCGACCGATCATCGGTTTCGACCGTGCAGCAACACCATTGGCCGATCAGGCACAACTCGTATTGCTGTTTGCGTCCGGCAATCTCATGCCCGACCTCGCTGTACCCGTACGCGAGGTGATCGAGATGTTTCCCAATGCCGAAATCGTCGGCTGCAGTACTGCGGGCGAGATCCTCGACGTTGCCGTCGGCGACTCCAGCATTGTCGGCATTGCAATGCATTTCTCCGCCACCACGGTACGCACTGCGCTGGTTGCCGATCACGGCCACAACCTGAACGCCGCGGTCGATAGATTGGTGACCGATCTGCAAGGCGAGAACTTGCGCTATGTGCTGCTGCTTTCCGAAGGCCTGTACATCAACGGTTCCGAGCTTGCGTCGGCCATGCAGGCAGCGCTCGGCGACGACGTTGTGATTACCGGCGGCATGGCCGGCGACGGCGAGCGCTTTTCGACCACAACCGTGTTTCACAATGACCGCTTGTGCAGCCACGGCATTGTCGCGGTCGGCCTGTACGGGAATAGCCTGCGTGTCGGCCACGGCTCAATGGGCGGATGGGATCCTTTCGGACCAACCCGCACGGTAACGCGTTCTGAAGACAACAAGCTGTACGAACTCGACGGCGTATCGGCACTTGATCTCTATAAACGCTATCTCGGCACCTACGCCGAAAGCCTGCCGGCTACCGGCTTGCTGTTTCCGCTAAGCATCCGCCCGGCCAACAGAGAGCATGAACTCGTACGCACCTTGCTGGCGATTGACGAGGAAGCGCAGAGCATGACGTTCGCCGGCACCGTTCCGCCCGGCAGCCAGGCGCGTTTTATGAAGGCCAACTTCGATCGCTTGGTCGACGGTGCCGCGGGGGCCGCCGATCAGGCCAAGACGTGCATGCAGCGCGATGCCGACGTAGCCCTGCTGATCAGTTGCGTCGGCCGGCGCATGGTGCTGGGCGACTTGGTGGAGGAAGAGCTCGATGCGGTTCGCGAAGTATTGGGCACGCGTTCCGTTCTGGTCGGATTCTATTCCTACGGTGAGTTGTCGCCGGTGGCCGACTATGGCTGCGAGTTGCACAACCAAACAATGACGATAACGACGCTTTCCGAGGACTAGGCGTGCACCCATTGCTCGAGCGACAACTCAAACGCTACTACGGCGACGGCCCGATCGACGCCGACCTGCAGCGCCTGCTCGAGGCGGTCGACCACGCCTATACGCGCAACGATCAGGATCGTGCGTTGCTCGAACAATCCCTTGAGCAGAGTTCGAATGAACTCTATGAGCGCTACAACAAACTCACCCAGCAGCTACAGGCGAACAAGGCGGCACAACGCGATCTTCAACAGACACTGTCATTGCTGGATGCCACCTTCGACGCCACCGAGGAAGGCATTCTGGTCATCGACAACGACGGCCGCGTGGTGAGAGTCAACGAGGTATTCAACCGCATCTGGCAGGTGCCGCCTTCGCTGACCGAGCTGAACGACCCCGGCCGGGTGCTCTACTACGCGGCAGACCAGGTCATCAACCCGACAACCTTCATCGGCGATATTCAGGCCTGCCACACCTACGGACGTACCGAAACGGCCGGGATCATCGAACTCAAGGACGACCGCATCTTCGAGGTGTTCTCCCGTCCACAGGTCATGCAGGGTGAATGCATCGGCCGCGTGTGGTCATTCCGCGACATCACCGAAAAGAAAACCGCAGAGAGAAAAGTCGAGCTCGCCAGCAAGGTGTTCGAAGTCTCGACACAAGGCATCATGATCACAGACGCCGATCTGAATATCATCGACGCCAACCACTCACTGTGCGAGATGCTGCAACTCGACCTGGCGGCACTCGTCGATCGCCGCGTGACCGAACTCGAAAGCGAAGACCACGGCCTGTCGTTCAACGAGAACTTCGCGTCCAAGCTGACGGCCGATGGCGAATGGTGGGGCGAGCTACGTTCGCGCCACATGGCGAACGCCGACCGCGTCATCTGGATCAACTTCAGTACCGTGCACAACGAAAAAGGTGAGATCGCCAACTATGTCGGCATGTTTTCCGACATCACCAAGCTGAAGGCCGCAGAAGATCAGCTGCAACAGCTCGCGTACTTCGACCCACTCACGAGCCTGCCCAACAGGCGGTTCTTCAAAGAGTACGTAGACAACCAGATTACCGAACCGCAGGTGCCCGGGCAGACGCTGAGCCTTCTGTACCTCGACCTGGACCGCTTCAAATTCGTCAACGACTCATTGGGGCACGAATCGGGCGATCAACTTCTTAGCGAGGTCGCCAACCGTATTCGCAGCCAGGTGCGCCAAAACGACCTGGTATCGCGCCAGGGGGGAGATGAGTTCGCAATCGTACTTGTCGACGAAGATGACCATGCGGCGGTCAGCGAGGTCGCTACGCGGATCATCAAGGCGTTGAGCCTGCCGTTCGAGATCAAAGGGCAGCATGTCTATATCGGTGCGAGCATCGGCATCTGCGCGGTGCCGGAACAGGCCGCCACCTTCGACGAAGCGGTGAGCAAGGCCGATGCCGCCATGTACCTGGCCAAGGCTGCCGGTAAAGGCCGACACTGTTTCTGGAACGAGAAAACACAGTCGGCGATGGATGCGCGCATCGTGATCGAGCGCGAACTGCACGATGCGATCTCGCAGGATCAGCTGATGGTTCACTATCAACCCATCGTCGACGGCGTACAGTGCAAGCCGGTAGCGATGGAGGCACTGCTGCGTTGGGAGCACCCACAACGCGGCCGAATTTCACCGGACACCTTCATTCCGATCGCCGAGGAGAACGGCCTCATCAGTGCCGTCGAAGACTGGGTGATCGACCGCGTATGCAATGATCTGCAGCAATGGTCACGCAGCGGCGTGCCGCTGCTTCCGGTGAACATCAACGTATCGGCCAGACACCTGGCAGACAAGATGCTGCGGCGGCGACTGCTGTCGGCGCTGCAGCGACATCAGATACCGCCCAAGTTGATCTGCATCGAGGTTACGGAAACAACGGCGATGAGCGAGCCGGAAGAAACGATCAAGGTATTGCAGGAACTCCAGGAGATCGGGGTGCAATCGGCGATCGACGATTTCGGCACCGGCTACTCGTCGTTGAGTTACCTCAAGCAGTTGCCGGCCAACACGCTGAAGATCGACCGCTCGTTCGTGCGCGACATTGCACACGATCACAACGACCGCGATATCGCCAAGGCGATCGTCGAACTCGGCCACAGCCTGTCGATGGAGATTACGGCCGAAGGCGTCGAAGACACCGCTCAGTTGGCCATTCTGCGCAAGATGGGTTGCGACAAGATTCAGGGATGGTTGTTTGCCAAGGCCTTACCGGCCGATGAAATGGCGGAACTGTTGCGAGGCGGCAGTTCGTTGCTGTCAAGTAACGACAATGCGGCGGCGTGTTCCTGAGCGAGGTGCACCGCCGCTGACGCTTCCGCCATGACTGGCGGAAGCCGTTGATCGACTCAGCGCTTTTTCGGCGGCATCAGGTCGGTGATCGAGCCTTCTGCCATCTCGGCCGCAAAACAGATGGTCTCATTCAGCGTTGGGTGCGGATGGATGGTCAGGCCGATGTCTTCGGCATCTGCGCCCATCTCCAGGCCGAGCACCGTCTCACCGATCAGCTCGCCCGCGTTGCGCCCAACGATACCTGCACCGAGCAGACGCTTGGTTTTGGCATCGAAGATCAGCTTGGTCATGCCTTCTTCACGCCCAATGCCGAGCGCGCGGCCGGATGCGGCCCAGGGGAAGACGCCTTTTTCGATCTCGATACCCTGCGCTTTCGCGTCGATCTCGGTCAGGCCCATCCAGGCGACTTCCGGGTCGGTATAGGCGACCGAGGGGATGGTCAGCGGATCGAACAGCGCCGGCAGACCGGCGATCACCTCGGCGGCCACCTTGGCTTCGTGCGTCGCCTTGTGCGCCAGCATCGGGTTACCGACGACGTCACCGATGGCAAAGATGTGCGGCACATTGGTGCGCATCTTGTCGTCGGTCGGAATGAAACCACGCTCGTCGACTTTGACGCCTGCGGCCTCGGCGTTGATCTGCTTGCCGTTCGGTGAACGGCCGACGGCGACCAGCACTCGGTCGTAGACCTTCGACTCGGGCGCCTTATCGCCCTCGAACGAGACCTTGAGCCCACTCTTCTGCGCCTTGATGTCGCTGACCTTGGTCTTCAGCATGATACTGTCGACCTGTTTTTCAAGGCGCTTTTGCAGCGGACGCACCAGGTCGCGGTCACAGCCTGGAATCAGGCCGTCCTGCAATTCAACGATATCGATCTCGCTGCCCAGCGTCGCGTACACGGTAGCCATCTCAAGACCGATGATGCCGCCACCGACGATCAGCATCTTCTTCGGCACGTCTTCAAGGGCAAGCGCGCCGGTCGAGTTGATCAGGCGCGGATCATCATTCGGGAAACCGGGGATCTTCACCGCGCTGGAACCGCACGCGATGATGCAATGTTCGAATTCGATACGGGTCAGGCCGTCATCGGTCTGCACTTCGAGATGGCGCGGATCGGTGAACTTGCCGACACCGGTCACCACCTGCACCTTGCGTTGCTTGGCCAGCGCCGCCAGGCCGCCGGTCAGCTTGCCGACAACCTTGTCTTTGCCGGCGCGCATCTTGTCCAGATCGATCTTCGGCTGCGTGTAACGCACACCCATGTGTTCGAGCTCGGCAACCTCGTTGATCACCTCGGCGGTGTGCAGCAGCGCCTTCGATGGGATACAGCCAACATTGAGACAAACACCGCCGAGGCTCGCATAGCGTTCTACCAACACCACCTGCTTGCCGAGGTCGGCTGCGCGAAAAGCCGCCGTGTAACCTCCGGGCCCGGCGCCCAACACCACCACCTGGGTACGGATATCCGCGACTTCGCCTTGCTTGCTCATAAAAGTTCCTCTATCCCAAATCTCTGCGCGACCCGACGCAATTATGGACCTTCGTAGTACAGCACATACTCGAGATCTCGTTTGACGGCAGGCATTAACGCAGCATTTCAGCCAGTGTGCACGGCAACGATGTCAATGCTGTGCATTGCGTGCCGAACATTAGCCGACACTAAAGCAGCAGACGCCGGATGTCGCCCAACAGCTCACCCAGATAGGTCGTGAAACGCACCCCTTCAGCGCCGTCGATCACGCGGTGATCGTACGACAGGCTGAACGGCATCATCAGTCGTGGTTCAAAGGTTGAACCGTCCCACTTGGGTTTCATCTCGGCACGCGAAACACCGAGAATCGCAACCTCCGGCGCATTCACGATCGGCGTGAACTGCGTGCCGCCGATACCGCCGAGGCTCGAGATCGACAGGCAGCCGCCCTGCATATCACCCGGTGCAAGCTTGCCCTCGCGCGCCTTGCCGCTGACCGTGCCCAGGTCGGCGGCGAGGTCGAAGATGCCCTTCTTGTCGACGTCGCGGATCACCGGCACGACCAGGCCGTTGGGGGTGTCGACCGCCACGCCGATGTGCACGTACTTCTTCATGATCAACGCCTCGCCATCGGGCGACAGCGAACTGTTGAACTGCGGATAGGCCTCGAGTGCCTTGCACACCGCCTTCATCAGGAACGGCATGAAGGTGAGCTTGACGTCGGCCTTGGCCGCGGCATCTTTCTGCGATTTGCGAAACGCTTCGAGCTCGGTGATGTCCGCCTCGTCGAACTGGGTAACGTGCGGCACGTTCAGCCAGGCACGATGCAGATGTGCGCCACTGAGTTTTTTGATCCGACCCAGAGGCTTTTCTTCGATCTCACCGAACTTGGAGAAGTCCACCGCCGGAATGCTCGGTAGCTGCACGCCACCCCCACCTGCCGATGCAGCCGCCGTCGGCGAGCCTTCGGCCAATGCGCGCTTGACGAAGTTCTGCACGTCGTCCTTGATCACGCGACCCTTTGGCCCGCTGCCGTCGACATAGTGCAGATCGACACCCAGTTCGCGGGCGAAGCGGCGTACGCCCGGGCTGGCATGCGGATTCTTGCGTGGCGCATCGGACGGGCGTGCGATCACCGGGCGGCGCAATGGCTCTTTCTCGCCGGGCGCCCTGGCCGGTTCCGCCGGGGCCTCTGCTGCCGCCGACGTCTGCACCGGCGGTTCACTCGGCGCACTCGGTGCCGCTGCCGGTGCAGCGCCGCCGCCCAACGTTTCCATCGTACCTAGCAGATCGCCTTCGTTGACCTTGTCGCCGATCTTGACTGCGATCGACTTGATCGTGCCGGCGAACGGCGCCGGGATCTCCATGGTCGCCTTGTCGCTCTCCAACGTCATCAACGACTGTTCGGCCTCGACCGTATCGCCTTCGCTGACCAGGATCTCGATGATCTCCACGTCGTGAAAATCGCCGATGTGCGGCAAGGGCACGTCGCGCACCTCGGGTTCGCCACTCGGCGCGTCGGCTGCAACCGCCGGTTCGGTTGTCGCAGCTGGGGCCGGCGCGGTGGTCGGCGCTGGCGACTCTTCGGCCTGCGGCTCGGCTGCCTGGGTGTCGGCAGCCGCCGCGTCCGCCGATGCGCCGTCGCCGGCCTCGAGGGTAACGATCAGGTCGCCCTGGTTAATCTTATCGCCGACCGCCACCTTCACTTCGGCGATCACGCCGGCCTGCGGCGCCGGTATATCCATGCTCGCCTTGTCGCTCTCCAAGGTCAGCAGGGAGTCTTCGGCCTCTACCGTGTCGCCCGGCTTGACCAGGATCTCGATGACCTCCACGTCGTGAAAATCACCGATATCGGGCAACAACACATCGATTATCTGTGCCACGTTACTGTCTCCGTATCACTGTCTGTGCTGGCTATTCGCTGTCACTCAGACAGTCGCGGGGTTGGGCTTGTCGGGGTCGATCTTGTAGGCCTTGATCGCCTGCGCGACCAGGCTGGTATCGACCTCACCGACATCGGCGAGCGCCTTCAGGGCCGCCACGACGACATAGTGGCGATTGACCTCGAAGAACTTGCGCAGCTGCGAACGAAGGTCGGACCGGCCGAAGCCATCGGTACCGAGCGTCAGGTAGTGCCGGTCGCCGAGGTACGGTCGGATCTGCTCCGGGAAACTGCGGATATAGTCGGTCGCCGCAACCGCCGGGCCTTTCTTGTCGTCCAGCATCTGGCTGACATAGGGCACGCGCGGCTTGTCCATCGGATGCAGCATGTTCCAACGTTCTGCATCGATCGCGTCACGCTGCAGCTCGGTGAAGCTGGTCACGCTCCACACGTCGGCGGCGACGTTCCACTCGTCTTCGAGCAGGGCTGCAGCGGCGATGACCTCACGCAGGATCGTGCCCGACCCCATCAGCTGCACACGCTTCTTCTTGCGCGATCCCTGACGGTACAGATACATGCCCTTGATGATGCCGTCGGCGACATCGTCCGGCATCTCCGGCTGCACATAGTTTTCGTTCATGACGGTGACGTAATAGAAGACGTTGTGCTGCTCCTCGTACATCTTCTTCATGCCGTCGTGCAGGATCACTGCGAGTTCGTAGGCGAACGTGGGGTCATAGGCGCGGCAGTTCGGGATGAACGCCGCCTGCAGATGACTATGGCCATCCTGGTGCTGCAGACCTTCGCCCGCCAAGGTCGTCCGACCGGCGGTACCGCCGAGCAGGAAGCCACGCGCCTGCATGTCGCCGGCCGCCCAGGCCAGATCGCCGACACGCTGGAAGCCGAACATCGAGTAATAGATGTAGAACGGAATCATCGTGACGCCGTTGTTGCTGTACGACGTGGCAGCCGCGATCCATGACGACATCGCGCCGGCCTCGTTGATCCCTTCCTGCAGGATCTGGCCTTTCTTGTCTTCGCGGTAGTACATCACCTGATCGGAATCGACCGGCTTGTACAACTGGCCGACCGACGAATAGATGCCAAGCTGACGGAACATGCCCTCCATACCGAAGGTGCGTGCCTCGTCCGGCACGATCGGCACAACGAATTTACCGATGTCCTTGTCGCGCGTCAGGCTCGACAGGAAGCGCACGAACGCCATCGTGGTCGACATCTCGCGGTCGCCGCTGCCTTCGAGCAAGGCTTTGAAGGTATCCAGCGCAGGCACCTTGAGCGGCTTGGCTTCGGCGCGTCGACTCGGGATGTAGCCGCCGAGCTTGTTGCGACGCTCGTGCAGATAGGCCATCTCAGGGCCATCGGTCGGCGGCTTGAAGTACGGCGCTGGACCGATCTGGTCGTCGGGGATCGGGATATTGAAGCGGTCGCGGAACGCACGCAGCGCCTCTTCACCCATCTTTTTCTGCGAGTGGGTGATGTTCTGCCCCTCGCCGGCCTCGCCCATGCCGTACCCTTTGACGGTCTTGGCGAGGATGACGGTCGGCTGCCCCTGGTGCGAGGTCGCCGCTGCGTACGCCGCGTGGACCTTGATCGGATCGTGACCGCCACGGTTCAGGCGCCAAATATCCTCGTCGGTCAGGTTGGCGACCATCGCGGCCAACTCGGGGTACTTGCCGAAGAAGTGCTCGCGCACGTAGGCACCGCCGTGCGCTTTGTAGGCCTGATAGTCGCCGTCGACCGCCTCTTCCATGCGCTTGAGCAACAGGCCGTCCTTGTCGCGCGCCAAGAGCGGATCCCAGTAACCACCCCAGATCACCTTGATCACGTTCCAACCGGCACCACGGAACACCGCTTCGAGTTCCTGGATGATCTTGCCGTTGCCGCGCACCGGGCCATCGAGACGCTGCAGGTTGCAGTTGACGACGAACACCAGGTTATCGAGACGCTCGCGCGCAGCCAGCGAGATGGCGCCGAGCGATTCGGGCTCGTCCATCTCACCGTCGCCCATGAACGCCCACACCTTGCGGTCACCGGCATTCTGCAGACCGCGGTCGTGCAGGTAGCGCATGAAACGAGCCTGATAGATCGCCATCAGCGGACCCAGGCCCATCGACACCGTCGGGAACTGCCAGAAGTTGGGCATCAGCCAGGGGTGCGGATACGACGACAGGCCGCCGCCATCGACCTCCTGGCGGAACAGATTGAGCTGTTCTTCGCTGATCCGCCCCTCGAGGAAGGCGCGCGCATAGATGCCGGGCGCCGAGTGTCCCTGGTAGAAGATCAGGTCGCCTTCCTGGCTCTCGTTGGTCGCACGGAAGAAGTGGTTGAAGCCGACGTCGAACAAGGTGGCGCTGGACGCAAAACTGGCGATGTGGCCGCCAAGCTCGGTCGCCTTGCGATTCGCCTGCACCACCATCGCCATCGCGTTCCAGCGAACGAAGGAGCTGATGCGCCGCTCGATCGACTGATCACCCGGATAGGCATCCTGGCGGGTCACGGGGATCGTATTCAGATACGCGGTATTCGCGCTGTACGGCAGGTAGGCGCCTGAGCGGCGCGCCTTGTCGATCAGCTTTTCGAGCAGGAAGTGGGCGCGGTCCGGGCCCTCGTTCTCGAGCACACCTTCAAGTGCGTCGAGCCATTCCTGTGTTTCCTGGGGGTCCAGATCCGGTTTCACGGCCATAGTGCTGCGCTTCCAACGGGTTGATCGGAGACGTGTTCGGGTAAAGAAAGCTGTTCGGCACGCCAAATATGGGGGGCAAGTAAAGCAGATCGTTTGCAAACATGCCAATGCAAATTTCAATAATCTTTATTTTTCAGCAATTTAACGTTTTTCTGACTATAGACAATCGTCCTAAAAATGTGCACAAATGTAGGTCGTTTCGGTATTTTTCTGCGACTTTTCAGTGCGATAGACCAGCCCACGCGGGCCGCAAGCGCACCGTCAATGGGCGGGCAGCCGGCGTCGTTCGCAGCTATCGATGCAGACTGACCGGCGTCATACGACCAGCCACGCCAGCACCGCGTAGCGCGCGAATTTGCCGATGGCGACCATGACGGTGAACAACCAAAGGCGCACTTGCAGCAGGCCGGCGGCCAGGCACAAGGGATCACCAACGACCGGTAGCCAGGCGAGCAACAGCGTCGGCGTACCCCACCGTTGAAACCACCGCTCGGCGCGGCGTAGCGCACCCTCATCGATGCGCAACCAGCGCTGCAACACCAGATTGCCGCCGCGACCGATCGCATAGGTCGACAGGCTGCCGAGCAGATTGCCGACGGCGGCAACCACGACCAAGGCTGCGGGATCCCCGCCGCCCTGCTCGATGCGCAGCAGCAGCAAGGCCTCAGAACTGCCGGGTAGCAGCGTGGCGGAGAGGAAGGCGCTGAAGAAGAGAGTCCAGTCCAAGGGAGGCACGTTGAACAGATGAGCGGGACAGCCCGCGCGAACAGTTTACCCTTCCGCCCGCACCTGTCTGTCGCAGACGCGAGCCGAAAAAAAAACGCCCGGCCATGCCGGGCGTTTTCTATTTGCTGAATGCCAGCGAAGTGCAGATTAGATCTGCTTGCAGCCCTGCTGCATCTGAGCGCGTCGCTCTTCCATCGCCTTCTTCATTTCTTCCATCTTGGCCTGCATGGCAGCCTTCTGCTCTTCCTGCTTGGCCTTCATAGACTCAAGACGCTGCTTCATATCAGCCGACATTTCAGGTGCCTTGGGCGCTTCGAAAGCTACCGGGCGAGTCATCGGCTTGAAGCAGTTGCCGGTCATTTCCGGGCGTTCAGCGCGAGCGAACTCAGGCATCGGCGGACGCTCAGGACGCTGCATGTCGAACTTCGGCATTTCCGGGCGCTCCGGACGGGTCATCTCGGGCATCGCGAATTCCGGCATCTCGGGAGCGCGGAACTGCATCTGCTGAGGAGCCTGAGCAGCGTACTGCTCAGCTGCCTTGCGCTGGGCTTCTTGCGCAGCCTTGAAGGCCTCGGCCTGCTTGGCAGCATACTGTTCGGCTGCCTTGCGCTGAGCTTCTACGGCTTTCGCCTGCTGCTCGGCCATGGCTTCCTGCTGTTCCTTGGTCATCGTCGGCGCGGTATAGGCCGGTGCACCGTAAGGCGCTGCCCAGTAAGGCGCGTTGTAGTTGTAGCCACGGCCATAGCCGTCGCCGTAACCGTAGCCATTGCCGTAACCGCGCATGTTGGTGTGGCCGCGGCCCGAGAAGTTCATGCTGAAGGTGCCTTCACCGGCAGCGTCGCCAGCACCGTCGAGCACGCCATTGGTGTAGCCATTGCCGGCGCCATAACCATTGTTATAGCTGTTGTTGTAGCCGTTACCCCACCAGGCAGAGGCACTTGCAGAAGCGGTCGCAATGGCTGCGGCCAAAGCAATTCTGGTCAATTTGGTCATGTTATTGGTCCCCAAAAGAGAATGTTGGCGTCAGAAGGATTCGGGAGCCATACAACTTCTTCCCGGATATCCCGCCGAGCGATCAGCGGGATATCCGGACCGAGTCGCACACTTCCTTGTGTGCCGATGCTTCCGTGCGTCCCGACCAGACGATTACTGGGCTTGAGCCGGAGCTTCCGGAGCCGGAGCCGGCGGAGCCATCGGTGCAACCGGTGCGCCGTAAGGTGCGTAGCCGCCGTACGGGTAGCCGTAGCCGTAACCACCGTAGTAAGGCTGGTTGTAGTTGTAGCCGCGGCCGTAACCGTCGCCGTAGCCATAACCGTTGCCGTAGCCGCGCATGTTGGTGTTGCCACGACCCGACATGGTCATGCTGAAATCACCAGCTGCAGCGCCGTCGCCGAGGAAATCGCCAGAGGTGTTGCCCCAACCGGTGCCGTCACCCCAGCCATTGTTGTAACCGTTGTTGTAACCATTGCCGCCCCACGGGCCGCCGCCCCAAGGACCACCCCACCATGCCGAAGCCGAGGCTGAAGCAGCGATCAAAGCTGCGGTGGCAGCCACTTTCAAGAGTTTCATAGCGTTCTCCAATTGTGGAAATCGTCGGAATTGTGTTTGTACTGCTGGGTCGTACGTCCCCTGTGCGACCCTGAGCGCAAGTATTTTAGTATTTACTTAAACTGTCAATTACTAAATGGCCCCGGCGGGTACGAAATAACCCTTCGATTGCAGTTGGTTGATCCGCGTCAACTTGGCCCACGCGCAACGAAAAAAGCCCCCTGAAAAGGGGGCTTTGACGGTAGCTGTACGCGACGGATCGCGGGCTATTCGTAGACTTCCGGCGGTGGGTTGCCGTCGTATACCTGATCCTGGCGCCGTTGCAGGTAGGCATCACGCACGAACGCATAGGGATCGAGCGCCGCCTCGTCGAGCACGCGACTGGCGTTGAGCAGATCGGCGCGCTTATCCACGACGTTGAGCCCACGCAGACTCCAGCGAACCGCGTCGTCTTCGACGTAGGTCACCGGGTCGGTGAACCAGTCGACGACCACGCCCACGCCGTCGCGCGCGCTGCTCGGGCCGAAGAACGGCAGCACGACATACGGCCCCGAGTCGAGACCCCAGACGCCCAGCGTCTGGCCGAAGTCCTCGTTGTAACGCGGCAGATCCATGTTGCTGGCAACGTCGATCAGGCCAAGGATGCCGATCGTACTGTTGACCGCGACCCGCCCGACGTCACTGAAGGCGCGCCCGATCTTGAACTGCAGCAGGTTGTTGATCGCCGACCGCACGTCCGCCAGGTTGTTGAAGAAATTGGTGACACCCTTGTTGACCGGGGCCGGCGTGATGTAGTTGTAGCCACGCGCCAGCGGCTTGAGCACCGCATTGTCGACGGACTCGTTGAAACTGTACATGGCACGGTTGTAGGACTCCAACGGGTCCCGCGGATCGCGATCGACACCACTCGCACATCCACCAAGGCCCAGCGTCATCCCAAGCAGCAGGGCCAATCCCACCTTGTACAACCAGGTAGCGTTATTCATATTGTTTTCCTTTGTTTCCAGCACGTCGGATTTACGAGACTCCCCTCAACCGACCGGTGCATTATAGGCATTCGGTTCGCCACTGCGACAGCCGATACCGACCGCGCGTGTGAAACCTCACTCACTTCACCAGGGCTCGACCCGGTAGCCGAGACGCTGTAAACCCTTGACCAGGCCGGTTTCCCCGCTCAGGTGCAAGGCGCCCACGGCGATCATCATGGGCCGCTGCTGCAGCATCTCCTGCACGCGCTCAAGCATGCGAATGTTGCGCTTGGCCAGCAGATCGTCTTCAAACCAGGCCTCGACCTCGGGCGGCATCTCATGGGTCTGTTCGCGGGCAACCGCGTCCAGACCGGCCAATCCACCGTCCAGATAGGCCTTGGTCATCTCTTCGAGCTGTTTCGGCACCAAATCGGCGTTCTGAATCAGGTTATCCAGAAGAGACAACTCCATTTCCCGCGACATGCCGCCGAACAGGGCCATCTGTTCAAAAATCGTTTCGATGCCGAAAACCTCGCGTTCGAGTCGTAGCGCCTCCAGGTAGATCTTCATATCCAGCACCACGCCGGATTCCTGCGGCGGCATCCACAAGGTCATCGCCGCTGCCCAGGGTTTGAGACGATCGAGGTACTCGGGAGCCACCCCGATGTCCTCGCCCATAGTGGCGAGCCGCCGAAACCGACAATCGCCCACGATCTCCCGCAGACTCTGGTCGGGGGGCAGAAACAACGTCAAACCGGCGGCCAGCATCGGCAGCCCGTCGGGGATCAACTCGAGTGCGACGACGTCGACTTTCTCGATCGCTGTCGAGATTCTGGGCACCAGGGCGAGAATCCGTTCGTCCTCGGAGTGCATGGTGCCGACCAGGTAGCTCGTCGGCGCGCCTTCGCGGCTGACCTCGAAGATCAGGCCGCGTGATTGTGCCGCGACGTCGCCCCAAACCAGTACCAGTACCAGTACCAGTCCGATCCATCGCCATCCATGAGGGTAAATCGCTATCAGTCGTCGCATTGGGTATCCTGCCAAATGTGGAAAACAGAGCTTACAACACCGCCATCAGCCAACGCTTCCGTGGCTATCTTCCCGTCGTTGTCGACGTCGAGACCGCAGGCTTCAACGCCCAGACCGACGCCCTGTTGGAGATCGCTGCAGTGATCATCGACATGGACGGCGACGGCAACCTGTTACCGGCCGAGTCGGTGGACTGCCATGTGCAGCCGTTCGAAGGCGCCAACCTCGACCCCAAGGCGCTGGCCTTCAACGGCATCGATCCCGATCACCCTTTTCGCGATGCCAAGGTCGAGAAAGCCGCCCTCGACCACGTGTTCGCGCCGATCCGTGCCGCGGTCAAGGCGAGTGCCTGCAAGCGGGCCATCCTGGTCGGGCACAACGCATTCTTCGACCTGGGATTCATCAACGCGGCCGTGGAGCGCACCCGGCACAAGCACAACCCGTTTCACCCGTTCAGCACCTTCGACACGGTGACCCTCGGCGGACTGGCCTATGGGCAGACGGTGCTGGCTCGCGCGGCCATCGCAGCCGGCCTCGACTGGGACGCCGACGAGGCGCACTCGGCAATCTACGACACGATGAAAACCGCCGAACTGTTCTGCGGGATCGTCAACCGTTGGCAATCGGCATTCAGCGAACATCCGTGGATGCAGGTGGCCGGCGGCTAGCCGACCCTACTTGGCGGACACGCCCTTACAAAACAAAAAAGGCGGCTCGAAGCCGCCTTTTAGCTGCGTTGGTGGAGCCTATCCGGTCAACTGCCCGATTCTTCCGCCGGCCACTTCTTGGCTGCTTCGCCCACCGCTTTCTTCAGGTCGCCACTGGCGTGCATCTCCAGCGTGATATCGCAGCCGCCGATCAGTTCACCATCGATATACACCTGCGGAAAGGTCGGCCAATCGGCAAACCGCGGCAGATTCTCGAAGATCTCAGGATCTGCCAGCACGTTGACGTAGGCGAATTTCTCGCCGCAATCCTGCAATGCCGCAGCTGCGCGCGATGAAAAGCCGCACTGGGGGAACTGCGGCGTACCCTTCATGTAGATAATGATCGGGTTGTCTTCTACCTGGCCTTTGATTCGTTCCAATACGTCCATCTCACCACCTCGATTGATTTGCGCCGATCCCGCCAAATTATGGCCGAACGCTCGTTTTTCAAGTGCTGGACAGTGTAACAGGCCCTTGATCGAAGATTCCCCACGCCCACTACGGCCGTTCCGACCAACCGGTGGCCTATACCGAGGGCGCGTTGTCCACGTTGCGTTGCAGCCAGAACTCCAGCAGCGCCAGATGCCACAGCTTGCTGCCCATGATGCGCGTGTGGTGCATCTCTGGGGCGGCCAGCAGGCGCTCGACATACCCGCGATCGAACAGGCCGCGCTGCCGGCAGGCCTGGGAATCGAGGATGTCGCGCATGAAATCCAGAAACTCACCGCGCACATACTTCAGCGCCGGCATCGGGAAATAGCCCTTGGGCCGGTCGATTACCGCATCGGGCACGATGCCGCGCGCGATGCGCTTGAGTAGGTGTTTGCCGTCCGATTTGAGCTTGAGGTCGACCGGGCAACGCGCCGCGACCTCGACCAGGTGGTGATCGAGAAACGGCACACGCGCCTCCAGCCCCCAGGCCATGGTCATGTTGTCGACCCGCTTGACCGGGTCATCGACAATCAGGGTCGTCACATCCAGTTTCAACACGGCATCGAGAAAGTCGCCCGACAGGCCGTCATCCAGGCGCTTGCCGATATACGCGCCGGTATGGTCGTCGCCACGGTAGGGCGGTGTCACCATATTCAGAAACTCGTCGTGGTCACGATCGAAATAGTGTTTGCGAAAGCGATCAAGGCGGGACCCTTCGGTCTCGGCAAGCATGCGCGGATACCAGAAATAACCGCCGAATACCTCATCCGCCCCCTGCCCTGACTGCACGACCTTGATGTGCTGCGAGACCTGTTCGGATAACAGATAGAAGGCCACGGCATCCTGGCCGAACATCGGCTCGGCCATCGCATCGACCGCTTCGGGCAGGCGTTCGAGCACCTGCTCGTTGGGCACCAGAAACTTGTGGTGGATTGGCTGGTAGCGTTCGACCACTTGGTCGGAATACTCGAATTCGCTGCCCTTCTCTTCCGGTTGGTCTTCGAAGCCGACCGAGAAGGTGTGGAATCCCTCGACGCCGATCTCAGCCAACAGCGCCACCAGCAGGCTCGAATCCAGGCCGCCCGACAACAATACGCCGACCGGCACGTCGGCCACGTCGTTGCGCTTGCGCACGGCTGCCATCAGTGCCTCGTGGGTCGCGTCGACCCACTCCTGTTCACTGCGCGCCTCGGGCAGACGCGTGGCATCGAGTTCCCAATAGCGCTGCAGTTGCTGTCGGCCGTCGGCCTCTACGACAAGCGAATGGGCGGGTTCGAGCTTGCGGATGCCGCGCAGGATCGTGTGCGGTGCCGGGATCACCGCATGCAGGGTGTATTGAAAATGCAGCCCGACTGGATCGATCGCGGTATCGATACCGCCGCCGGCGAGCAGCGCCTGGGTGTTCGACGCGAAGCGCAGGCGTTTATCGTCTACGGCATAGTAGAAAGGCTTGATGCCGAAGCGGTCGCGCGCGGCGAACAGCCGTTGCTTGCGCTCGTCCCAGATCGCAAAGGCGAACATGCCGTGCAGATAGCGCGGGCAATCGTTACCCCACTCGCGGTAGGCCTTGAGGATCACCTCGGTGTCACCGCCCGAAGCGAAGGTGTGACCTTTGGCCTGCAGCTCGCTGCGCAGTTCGCGGTAGTTGTAGATCGCGCCGTTGAACACCAGGCTCAATTCATCGTCGACCATCGGCTGATGCGAACGCGCTGACAGGTCGATGATCGACAGCCGGCGATGGCCAAACGCAACACGACCCTGCCGCCATACTCCGGCGTCGTCCGGGCCACGCCTTTCAAGCGCCGGTAGCATTCTTTCGATCAGCCCGGACTCGACCGCTTGCGCATCGAAGCGCAATTCACCACAGATACCACACATGTCAGGATTTCTCGTTCAAAGGACTTCCGCAGCCACCGCCGCCGGGGGTCTCGATACGCAGGCGGTCGCCTGCAGCGAGGTTGCCCTCGCATTTGGAGGGCAGCAGCTCACCATTCAACAGGTTTCGGCCGACCATGCCGGCGCCGCCGTCTTGCACGCCCCACGGCGCGTGTCCGCGACGCTCGGTAAGCAAAGTGAAATGCGCCGCTGACAGAAATCGGTATTCGCGCACCAGGCCGTCGCCGCCTCGGCGACGGCCTTCTCCGCCCGATGCGCCTCGCAGGGCGTAGCGCTCGACACGCAACGGGAAACGGCTTTCGAGCACCTCGACCGGTGTGTTCAGGGTGTTGGTCATATGCGTCTGCACGCCACTGAGGCCGCCACCGGCCGGCCCGGCCCCCATGCCACCGCCGATGGTCTCGTAATAATCCCACGCTGCGCCTGGTGTGGCACTGCCCATCGCGAGGTTGTTCATGCTGCCATGACTGGCTGCCGGTATGCGTTCGGGCAACGCCTCGGCCAACGCACCGAGCACCACGTCGACCACACGCGTGCTGGTCTCGACGTTGCCCGCGGCGACCGCGGCCGGTTTGCGGGCATTCAGCAGGCAGCCCCCGGGAGCACTCAAAGAAATCGGTCGAAACGCCCCTGCACAGGCCGGCATCTGCGCCGGCATCAGGCAGCGGAAGACGTAGTAGACGGCCGCCGCGGCCACGGCCAGGGGACAGTTCACGTTGCCGTCGACCTGGGCGGCCGTACCATCAAAATCGGCAACAATGCCGGCCCCGCTGACGATCAGCGTGACCTTGATCGGGATATCCCGGTTGCCCTGACCATCGTCGTCGAGAAAGTCGGTGAAGCTGTAGCGCCCGGCCGGGATCTCGGCCAGCGAGGCGCGTGCCAGGCGTTCTGCATAGTCATTCAGCGCCTGGATACCGGCGACAAACGCAGCGCTGCCGTAGCCGCTGATCAAGCCCTGCAGCCGCCGTGCCCCGGCGCGATTGGCCGCCACCTGGGCGCTGAAGTCGCCGCGCGATTCGGCCCGGTTGCGTGTCTGTTGGGTGACGCGGTCGAGCACATCGCCGACGAAGACGTCATCGCGCAGCAGGTGCACGGGCTCGATGACCACGCCTTCCTCGTCGAGCCTCGAAGAAATCGGCATCGAACCCGGCGAGGCCGCCCCGATATCGGCGTGGTGCGCACGATTGACGACGAAGGCGATCAACCGCTCGTCGCAGAACACCGGCGCAATCACCGTGACGTCCGGCAGGTGCGTGCCGCCCAGAAAAGGATCGTTGAGCATGACCTGATCGCCCGCACGCCAATCGATGCCGGCAACGATGTCGCGCATCGCATAGGCCATGCTGCCGAGATGCACCGGGATATGCGCGGCCTGCGCGCACAGCTCACCCTGTGAATCGAACACGGCGCACGAGAAATCGAGGCGATCGCGGATATTCGGCGAGAACGCCGAATTACGCAGAACCAGGCCCATCTCCTCACACACGGCGTTGAGACGGCTGGAAAAGATATTGAGTTCAGCCGGATTCATATTGTCGGATAGTCACCGTTCCGCTGTTGCATTTGCGTCATTTCCGCCTCGTATTACACCCGATGCAGCCGCCGGGTTGCCAAAGGCTATTGCTGAGATATCAAACAGTAAGCCGCACGAAGTGCCGCGCGTCATCATCCGTTGACATCTGTCGCGAAGACCACAGTGGCAATAGCAGCGATCGCGCAACCTGCAAAAATTCGGACTTCCTCGCGCACGATACGGTTGAAAGTGTCGACGTGCAGTCCCTAGAATCCTGGTCAAACGAGCGCGGGACCCGGTTCCGCATTAATGACGACCAAGGAGTTAAATAATGGCGCACGAACTTCCCGCCCTGCCCTATCCGATGGATGGCCTCGAGCCGACGATCTCGAAAGAAACCCTCGAGTATCACTACGGCAAACACCACAACACCTATGTGACGAACCTGAATAACCTGATCCCGGGTACCGAGTTCGAAAACATGACCCTCGAAGACATCATCATGAAGTCGTCGGGCGGCGTGTTCAACAACGCTGCGCAGGTGTGGAACCACACCTTCTACTGGAACTGTCTGAGCCCGACCGGCGGCGGCGAGCCGAGCGGTGCGCTGGCCGATGCGATCAACAGCGCGTTCGGCTCTTTCGATGCGTTCAAAGAGGCGTTCAGCAAGTCGGCCGCGACCAACTTCGGCTCGGGCTGGACCTGGCTGGTCAAGAATTCAGACGGCAGCGTCGAGATCGTCAATACCTCGAATGCAGCCACCCCGATGACCGACGGCAAAACCGCCCTGCTGACGGTCGATGTATGGGAGCACGCCTACTACATCGACTACCGCAACGCGCGTCCGAAGTATCTCGAAGAGATCTGGAAGCTGGTGAACTGGGACTTTGTCGCCTCGAACTTCGGCGGCTGAGCAACTTCTCAAGCTCCGCGAAACCCGGCCTCGGCCGGGTTTTTTGTTCCTGTCGGCAGTCTTGCCAGTAATAAAAAGTGCTGGTAGGGTTCCGCCTTTGCTGCCAGAGCGGCATCAATGGCGAAGGTGGTCCCCGCGACCGGGGCTGCCTTTTTGTTTTTTTGGAGAAGCGCGGATTCCGACGACCGAGCTACGTTCTACAGACGACCGCTCCTTCTCCCTGAAGGCGGGCCTACATCCCCATGACGCACTTGATGAGCACCTACAATCGCCTGCCCGTGACGTTCTCACGTGGTGAAGGTGCGCGCGTGTGGGACACCGACGGCAAGGAATACCTGGATGCATTGTGCGGCATCTCAGTGACCAACCTCGGCCATGCCCACCCGGATGTCACCAAGGCTATCTGCGAACAGGCAGCCACGCTGATCCATACCTCCAATGTCTACGGCATCGCGGCACAAGAGGCGCTGGGAAATGCGCTGACCGAACTGGCCGGCATGGATCGCGTGTTCTTCGGCAATTCCGGTGCCGAAGCCAACGAGGCCGCGATCAAGCTGGCGCGTCTGCACGGCAATCGCAAAGGCGTGAAATCGCCGACTATCGTGGTAATGGAGAGCAGCTTCCACGGTCGTACCCTGGCGACGCTGACTGCCACCGGCAACCGCAAGGTGCAGGCTGGATTCGAACCGCTGGTCCAGGGTTTCGTGCGCATACCGTACGGAGACCTCGCAGCGTTGCAGGCCGTGGCCGATAACCAACCCGATGTGGTTGCCGTCATGGTCGAGCCGATCCAGGGCGAAGGCGGCATCAATGTCCCGCCCGACGATTTTCTGCCCGGCGTCAGGACGCTGTGCACCACCAAGGGCTGGCTGATGATCCTCGATGAGATTCAGACCGGCATGGCGCGTACCGGCAAACCCTTCGCCTACCAGCACTACGATTTCAAGCCGGACGTGATGACGGTCGCCAAGGCATTGGGCAACGGCGTGCCGATCGGCGCCTGCCTGGCGCACGGCGACGCAGCCGCTCTTTTCGGTCCCGGCAATCACGGCTCCACTTTCGGTGGCAACCCCCTGGCCTGTGCGGCTGCACTGACGGTGTGCCACGCGCTCAGCCAGGACAAGCTCTGGGAACGCGCCGCCAGTCTCGGTGAGTACATCCAGAACGGCCTGCGCGCTGCGCTGGCAGATCTCCCCGGTGTCATCGAGGTCCGCGGTAAAGGTCTGATGATCGGCGTGCAGCTCGACCGCCCCTGCGGCGAACTCGTCGCGCGGGCATTGAGCGCCGGCCTGCTGATCAATGTCACGGCCGACTCGGTCATCCGCCTGTTACCGCCGCTGATCATGAGCGACAAGCAGGCCGACCAACTGATCTCGACACTCGGCTCACTGGTTCAAGCCTTCCTCTCGGATCACTGATCGCCCCGCCACGGCGCGAGGTTTATTGTCATGAGTACTTCCCCTGCACCCCGCCATTTTTTGACGATGATGGATCTGAGTTCGACTGAGCTGCGCGCGCTGATCGCGCGCGCCAGCGAACTCAAGCAGATGCACCGCGCCGGCAAATCGCATACGCCGCTGCACAACAAGATGCTCGCGATGATCTTCGAAAAGAGCTCGACGCGTACCCGCGTGTCGTTCGAGGCCGGTATGGCACAGCTCGGTGGTTCAGCAATGTTTCTGTCACCGCGCGATACCCAACTCGGACGTGGCGAGCCGATTGAAGACACCGCGCGCGTGCTGTCGCGCATGGTCGATTGCGTCATGATCCGCACCTTCGAGCATGCCAGTGTCGAGGCCTTTGCTGCGCATTCGAAGGTGCCGGTGATCAACGGCCTGACCGATCTGTGCCACCCCTGCCAACTGCTGGCCGACATGCAGACCTTCAGCGAGCATCGCGGCGACATCACCGGCAAGACAGTGACCTGGGTCGGCGATGGCAACAATATGTGTCACTCGTATATCGGCGCAGCCGTGCAGTTCGATTTCAAGCTGCGCATCGCCTGCCCGGAAGGCTTCGACCCCGATCCCGAGGTGCTGCGCACCGGTGGCGATCGATGCGAGATCCTGCGCGACCCGCGTGAGGCGGTCAGCGGTACCGACCTGGTGGTTACCGACACCTGGATCAGCATGGGCCAGGAAGAGGAAAAGGCCGCTCGCGAAAGAGCCTTCGCCGGCTACATGGTCGACAAGGCAATGATGAGTCTGGCCGCACCGGACGCACTGTTTCTACATTGCCTGCCGGCCTATCGTGGCAAAGAGGTCTCCGAAAACGTGATCGACGCACCGGACAGCGTTGTCTGGGACGAGGCAGAGAACCGTATGCATGCGCAGAAAGCGCTGCTTGAGTTCCTGCTCACTTGATAAACTCTACGGCTCTGAACATCGCCGAACCCGAGCAGATGCCGTTACTCAAGGTCGAACAAATCAGTGCCGGATATGGCGACGAGACAGTCGTCAACGACCTGTCGTTTCACGTCAACCGTGGCGAGATCGTCAGCCTGCTCGGCCCGAGTGGCTGCGGCAAGACCACCGCACTGCGGGCGATCGCCGGCTTCGAGCCGATCAGCAGCGGCCAGATTCTGATCGCGAAGAGAATCGTCTCTTCACCCGAGATGACCGTACCGCCGGAGAAACGCTCGATCGGCATGGTGTTTCAGGACTATGCCCTGTTCCCCCACCTGACCATCGCCGACAACATCGCGTTCGGTCTGCGCAAAAAGCCGGCCGTCGATCGCCGCGTGCAGGTCGAACATCTGCTCGATGCCACCGGCCTGCAAGGTATGGGGCAACGCTACCCCCATGAGCTCTCGGGCGGGCAGCAACAACGCGTCGCACTGGCGCGCGCACTGGCGCCCCGCCCGACCCTGCTACTGATGGACGAACCGTTCTCCAATCTCGACGTCGAATTGCGCGAACGCCTGAGCATGGAGGTACGCGACATCCTCAAGTCGGAGGGCATCAGCGGTATCCTGGTCACCCACGACCAGCATGAGGCGTTCGCGATGTCGGACAAGGTCGGTGTGATGCGCGATGGTACGATCCTGCAGTGGGATACGCCGTTCAACCTGTACCACGAGCCGAACCATCGCTTCGTCGCCGATTTCATCGGTCAGGGCCGCTTCATTGCCGGCACGGTCAAGACACCTGAAACCTTCGATACCGAACTGGGCGAGTTGCGCGGCAATCGCTCCTGCACCGAGCACATCGGCAACCAGGTCGAAGTGCTGATACGGCCGGACGACCTGGTACCGGACAACAACGGCGATATCGAAGCCGTGGTCAAAGACAAGGCGTTCAAGGGGGCTGAAATCCTCTATACACTGGAATTACCCACCGGAACGCGCCTACTATCGCTGTTTCCGAGCCATAATGATCATCATATGGGTGATACAGTTCGCGTCCGCCTGAACGCCGAACACTTAATCTGCTTCCCGGCCGGGAACAGGCCCTAATGCTCCGCCGTACGGAATCGACTCAGTGAAAAAACTCGTTACGCTCATCTTCATACTCTGCAGCACAACGGCGTTCGCCAAGACCGCCTACGTGACCGACGAACTGAAAATCACGCTGCGCAGCGGCGAAAGCCCGACGCATCGCATCCTCAAGATGTTGCCGACCGGCGAAGCCGTGACGGTACTGTCGACCAACAGCGGCAGTGGCTACAGCAAGGTGCGCACGCAGGCCGGCGCCGAAGGTTTCGTACTGACACGCCAGCTGGTGAATCAGCCGGTAGCACGCGATCGACTCGTGTCACTCGAAAACGAAGTAAAGGCGCTGAAGGCCGCGCCGGGCGAGCTGAGCAGCCGACTGGCTACGGCGACTGAGCAATTGCAGACGCTGACCAAGCAGTACGAAGAACTCAAAGGCTCCAAGACGCAGGTCGACCAGGAATTCACTGCGCTGCAGCGCACCTCGAGCAACGCCGTACGGATTGCCAACGAACGCAATGAACTGCGCAAACAAGTCGCCTCGCTGACACGCGAGGTCGAAGACATCAAACAGCAGAACCGCGAACTCGAGAACAAGACCGCGCAGAACTGGTTCCTGATCGGTGGCGGTGTCGTCGTCGGCGGCATACTGCTCGGGCTGATCCTGCCTCACCTGCGCGTACGTCGCCGCAAGAGCTCCTGGGGTTCGCTGTAACCTTCTCGCTATAAAGCAGACTGCGCACGCCTTGCGCAGTCTGCCTGCCTACCTTATCAATGGAAGGAGTCGGTGAAGAGATTGCTCGCCCAGGCGAACATCTCCTCATAGTTGTCCTTGCTCCATCGTTCCGCCTCACCAAGATGCTTCAGCATCATCTGGCGACTCGTTTCATCGTACGAGAAATTGGCAGTTAGCCACGACGCCTGATCGTAACTGACCGGGCTATAGCAGGCCGAGTTGGTCGTGATATTTGCGACACGCTCGGGGGCGGTCACCGAAATGCCGTTGATGATCCTGATGATGGCATCGGCACACACCTTGGCCTGCGAATTGGCCATATGCGCAGACTTCGGCTGACCGGTCGCCTGGGTATCACCGATGATATGGACCCCATCGAAACCGGATTGCGTCGATGCATAGCTCAGCGGATCGACGCCTGCCCAGAGCCCGCTTCCGGTAAGCCCGGATTCACGCACGAAACCCATCGCCTGTTGCGGCGCGATCACATTGACGACGTCGCCCCGATACTCGCCTGCGCTGGTATCGACAATGCGCTGTTGCGAATCGACGGCGTTCAGCGTGGCATTGGGAACATAGTCGATGATGTTGCGGTACAGCTGGCTATACACCTGCTCGAAGGTGTGCCGTTCTGCCTGGATCGACGGATTGGCATCGAGCACGACAACACGTGCGTCGCCGTTGTTGTAGCCCTTGCGCTTGAGTATGTCGGCCACCACGCAGGCGCGCTCGTAGGGCCCTGGAGGGCACCGATAGGGCGACGGCGGTATCGTCATGATGAAGGTCGAACTCGGCCCAAGTGAACTGACCTGCGATGCCAGCAACTGGGTTTGCGGACCGGCAACCCAGGCATGTGGCGTCAGATTGAAGTCGAGGCCCGGGATGTCGACAAAGTCGATGCCGGTCGCGATCACAAGGTGATCGTAGTCGATCCAGCCTGCATCGTTCAGACGGACACGCTTCCCGGTGCCGTCAATCTCCGCCGCGCGATCGCGCATGACGTTGACACCGTAGAACGACGACAAGCTGGAGTACGAAATCGTCAGCTCGTTGAGTGAAATACGGTTGTTGAGTACCAGGTTGCTCAGTACGCAGGAGGTGTGTGCCGCGTTCGGATCAACCATCACCACCTCGATGGTCTTGTCGCTCCACGCACGCAGATACTTGGCGACGGATGCGCCGGCAAAACCACCGCCGAGCACGACAACGCGGGGCGTCGCCGCGGCCTTCACAGTCGTCGGCAGCGTCATTGCCGCGCTCGCCGCACCGAGTGTTTTCAGAAACTGTCTACGATTGAAAGTCATGGATATGTTCTCCGCAAAAGGTGATCAAGGGTCGTAGTCGTTGAACAACGCATCAGTCGTCGTCCCGATCACGTCTCTTGCGCCGTTCGCGCTCGTATTCCTTGCCGGAGTCGCGCGAACGTTCATGTTCGTCTTCATCCGATTCATGATCGCCGGAACCACTGCCACCCGAACCTGAACCCGAACTGCCGCCCCCTATCGACCCGTAGTACGCGGCTATACGGCGGATCTGATCCTCCGTATAACCCATAGCCTGGTGCTCCATGATGTCTTCCGGCGTGTCTTCCGAACGCATCTCCATCAGCTCTTCATAGATCTCGTCGGCACTCTCTCCGGCGAGACTATCCATGTCGCCGACCGCCCTGCCGTTGGACCCGTGACACTGGGCACATTGCGAGGCAAGCAGTCGATTGATCGTTGCGTCTTCAGACCATGCCGTTTGACAGACCCCCGCTGCGACAAAGCCCAAACACATGGCCTTCAAAAAGTTTGTCGTCATAGCTCCTGTTCCTTTTTTGTCAGACCCTGTCACTGAGTCGTCCGTCGTGACACGGCCGTATTGGTTGTGCACGTTTCAGCGTGCAACACGCGAACCTGACGGGTGCTTTCGGTGCGAAAGCCTCCGCCAATTGAGCAATGCATACGAGTGCCGGTCATACCAACATTCACTCGGGCACTGACTTGCATGGAACGTCGTGCGTTATTGAAACGACGGCCGAACCGGGTTTAATCCGCACCATCGAGCATCAGCACTCACTTTGTGACCGGATACTGAAAAATGGACGTAGTCGAGAACAGCGCCTTGTCGGCGGGTCGGACATGTAGACGTGACAAGAAGCGGAAAACCCATGCGCTCATCGTCGCAACAAGGCTGATTGAGTAATGCGGGTCGTGAATTCTTAAGCGAATCTTAAGGCGCACAAAAAAGCCAGCACCTGTACAGGCGCCGGCTTTGCTCTAGCAAGCTATGCGCTTGCGGGTGTTACTTTTCGAGCTGTGAGAGATCGCGAACCGCACCGCGCGCCGCCGACGTAGTCAGTGCCGCATAGGCACGCAGCGCCTGCGATACGTAACGATCGCGATCGACCGGTTGCCACGCCTTGTCGCCACGCGCCTGCATGGCCTGACGACGTTGGTCGAGCACCGCATCGTCGACTGCAACGTCGATCGTACGATTCGGGATATCGATCTCGATCAAGTCACCCTCTTCGACCAAGCCGATGTTGCCACCCTCGGCGGCTTCGGGTGAACAATGACCGATCGACAAACCGGACGTGCCACCGCTGAAGCGCCCGTCGGTGATCAACGCGCAGGCCTTGCCCAGGCCTTTCGACTTGAGATAGCTGGTCGGATACAGCATCTCCTGCATACCCGGGCCGCCCTTTGGTCCTTCGTACCGGATCAATACCACGTCGCCGGCGACGATCTTGTCGTTCAGGATGCCTTCGACGGCTGCGTCCTGGCTTTCAAAGATTCGCGCCGGACCGGAGAATTTCAAGATCGATTCGTCCACCCCAGCGGTCTTGACGATACAGCCCTGCGCAGCGAGGTTGCCATATAGCACCGCGAGTCCGCCGTCTTTCGAATAGGCGTGCGCGATATCGCGGATGCACCCACCTTCACGATCGAGATCCAGGTCGGGCCATTGACTGTCCTGGCTGAAGGCGACCTGCGTGGGAATGCCGCCGGGGCCGGCAAGGTAGCGCACGCGCGCCTGTTCTTCTTCACCACGAATCACGTCCCATCCGTCGATCGCCGCGCCCATCGACGCACTGTGCACCGTGTGGCACTCGCGGTGGATCAGGCCACCACGGTCGAGTTCCGCCAGGATGCCGATCACGCCACCGGCGCGGTGCACGTCTTCCATGTGGTACTGCTGCGTGGCCGGTGCCACCTTGCACAGGTTCGGCACCTTGCGGCTCATGCGATCGATGTCGGCCATCGTGAAATCGACGCCGCCCTCATGTGCCGCCGCCAGCAGGTGCAGCACCGTGTTGGTCGAGCCACCCATGGCGATATCCAGGGCGATCGCATTTTCAAAGGCATCGAAGGTGGCGATATTGCGTGGCAGCACGCTGGCGTCGTCCTGTTCGTAGTAGCGCCGTGCGATCTCGACCACCAGGCGACCGGCCTCGAGGAACAAGTTTTTTCGCTCGGCGTGGGTCGCCAGCAGCGAGCCATTGCCCGGCAACGACAGCCCCAGGGCCTCGGTCAGGCAGTTCATCGAGTTGGCGGTGAACATGCCCGAGCACGAACCGCAGGTCGGACAGGCCGAACGCTCGATCGACGCGACGTTATCGTCGGTCTCGTTCGGATCGGCCGCCGACACCATAGCGTCGACCAGGTCGAGCTTGAGTTCGCCCTTGTTGGCCAGACTGACCTTACCGGCTTCCATCGGGCCACCGGAAACGAACACCGTCGGGATATTCAGGCGCAGCGCCGCGTTGAGCATCCCGGGGGTGATCTTGTCGCAATTGGAGATACACACCAGGGCATCGGCGCAGTGCGCGTTCACCATGTACTCGACACTGTCGGCGATCAGGTCGCGCGACGGCAGCGAGTACAGCATGCCGCCGTGACCCATGGCGATGCCGTCGTCGACCGCGATGGTGTTGAACTCCTTGGCCACACCACCCGCCTTTTCGATCTCGCGCGCCACCAGTTGGCCGAGGTCTTTAAGGTGGACATGGCCGGGCACGAACTGGGTGAAGGAGTTGGCGATCGCAATGATCGGCTTGTCGAAATCGCCATCCTTCATCCCGGTGGCGCGCCACAAGGCGCGGGCACCCGCCATGTTGCGGCCGTGGGTGGTCGTGCGTGAGCGATACTGGGGCATCGAAATCTCCGGACTGTTTTCGTCGTTCAATCACGCATTATCACTGTTCCGGGTCGACGACGGAACCACGTGCCACAAGGTATTTCATACGGACGTCCGGCATCGACTATAATTAGACGCATAACAATTATTTCGTACGTCCGTCTGACTTTGAAAGCGATGCCGAAAAAGAGCGAAAGAACCCGCCAACGCGTGGTCGAGGCCGCCAACCGCCTCTTCTACCACAAGGGTTACAACCAGACGTCGTTCAGCGACGTGGTCGAGGCCGCCGGCGTGCCGCGCGGCAACATCTACTACTACTTCAAGACCAAGGACGAGATCCTCGAAGCGGCGATCCACTATCGCACCGAGCGCATCTCGCAGATGCTCGAGAACTGGTCGGGCAGCTACCGCACGCCGATTCAGCGCCTGCACCGGTTTCTCGACATCCTGACCAACAGCGCCGATGCCATCATGCGCTACGGCTGCCCGATGGGCACCCTGAATACCGAACTGGGCAAAGATCAGGGCGAGCTGCAAGAGCAGGCGGAAAACCTGTTCAAGGTCTTCGAGAGCTGGCTGACCGACCAATTCGCCGAGCTCGGCTATGCCGGTCGCGCGCATGAACTTGCCTTGCGCCTGATGTCGCAGGGCCAAGGGATCAGCGTGATGGCGCATGTGCACAACGACCCGGGATTTCTGCGCCGCGAGAAAGAGCGCCTGGCCGCATGGCTCGATCAGTTGGCCGAAGGCAAAGACGAATGCGCCTGATCCACGCCCCCGCAGGCCGTTTCGACCTTGCGCTCCCCCACCCCTTGGGCGACTGAACACAGCGGAAGCCAAAGATGTCACTGGATCAACTACTGACCGAGCTGGAACGACAAGGCGAGGAGAACGACGCCGCGACTACCGACCGGCCGCACAAGCTGTTGAACATCACGCGCGATACCGGCGAGTTGCTTGCGTTGCTGATCAAGGCCAACAAGGCGCGCAATGTACTGGAGGTCGGGACGTCGAACGGCTATTCGACACTGTGGCTGGCCAACGCCTTGCCTGACGACGGCAAGGTGGTCACGGTTGAAAAGCTGCCGCACAAGATCGAAATGGCTCGCGCGAACTTCGAGGCATCCGGCCTGGCGGCAAAGATCGAACAGTTTGTCGGCGACGCTGCCGACTATCTCGGCGCCCTGAACCGCCGGTTCGACCTGGTGTTTCTCGACGCCGAGCGTACCGACTACATGAGCTTCGCCGATGCGGTAATCGATGCCGTTGTACCCGGCGGCCTGCTGGTGTGCGACAACGCCTTGTCGCATGCCGACGAAATCGCACCCTTCATCGCCTACGTGGAACAGACCGGCGAGTTCACCACGGCGACACTGACAGTCGGCAAAGGCGAGTACGTGGCGTGCAAACATAAACGCGCACACAGCGACTGAGCAGACGTCATGGAGCTCACCGCATTCGTCGTCGCCGCACTGTTCGTAATCCTGATACCCGGACCGAACGTACTGGTCATCGTGTCGACCAGCCTGGTGCACGGCCGATGGCGGGGCCTGCAGACGGTCGCCGGCACGAGCACGGCGATGATTCTGCAGCTCTTGATTGCCGGTGTCGCCACGCAAAGCCTGCTGCAGCTCGCCGGCGTGGCGCTCGAATGGCTGAAGTGGTGCGGTGTGGCGTACCTCTTCTACCTCGGCATACGTCACCTGACCGATGCGGCAGCCCCCGAAACGACCAATGCGTTATCTGCAGCGGGTTCGTTCAGCCGCGGCTTTTGGGTGTCGCTGACCAACCCTAAAACGATCCTGTTCTTCAGCGCCTTTCTGCCACAGTTCGTGTCCGATGCCACGAATTACGGCTACGCAATCGCGCTGCTGTCGTTGATCTTCTGGCTACTTGCAGTGGTGCTGGATAGCGGCTACGCGCTGTTTGCGTCGGCGATCCAACAGCGCTTGAGAAGACCGGCCTTTACCCGAGGCGCGCGGCGCGTCGCGGGTGGCTTTTATATCGGTGCGAGTGCGCTGTTGGCGCTGAGTCATCAGCGCCAGTGAACGTATAAGACCGGCTAGACAGGCTCGAGTATCTCGTGGATCTGCACGTCTACAGTCAGGGTCGGCACCAAGTCGTTGGGACCGGTGAACGAACCGGCCACCGGGGGTACTTTTTCCGGATGGCGGTGCACCGCAACCGGAATATGGTCCGGCCCGACGACCGCAATGTTGGTCGGATCGAATCCCTTCCAACCGGCGCCTGGCAGATAGACCTCGGCCCAGGCATGCGACGAGGCACCGCCCGCTTCGGTCGCCGGACCATGCACATAGCCGCTGACAAAGCGTGCTGCGATGTTCAACCGCCGACACGCCTCGACAAACAAGGCCGCCATATCACGGCATGATCCCTTGCGTATCTCGAGCAGTGTTTCGGGTGCCAGCACACCCGGCTCGTCACGTTCTTCGTAGACGATCTCTTCATTGATACGGTGGTTCATCTGATCGAGCACGAAAAAAGTCTCTGTGCCCTTGTTCATCTGCGTGTAAGGCGCGATCCATTCGTCAGTCAAGTCATGCCGGTCATATACCGTCTCCAGAAACGGCCGAAGCGCCGTCTGTTCTTCTTTGCTGTAGTCGATCGGAAACTGCACGGCATGGGGGTCCACAACGAAATCCAATGGCGTGATCTCATAGAGTTCGACTTCGAGCCTACTCTCGAACGAGACCTCTGTGACCGTACCGTCCGCAAAGTTCGCAACAGCCAGCACATTGTCGTAGAAGTCACGCCGCCAGGTGACATTCGCTTCCGGCGAGATATCCAGCGACGACGAGGCGATGCGCAGGTCGTGACCTTCGCGCGGTCGCAACAACAGCGTGTGGGCACCCAAGGTGACCGGGGCGGCAAAACCATAGCGTGTGGAATGCCTGATCTCTATGCGTTTCATTTCCTAAACCTCTTGCGTGTGTACGACACACGTGGCGGAACTGCGCCACTCGAACCGGTCCATGCGGTCGAATTGCAGCAGCGCCGATGGATAACCTTCGCTGGACGAGGGCGCGGAAACCACGCAGATCGAAGCAAAAACCTTGTTCAGTCTTGCAGTAACGAGAGTTGTCGATACCCTGCGTCCCGCAAGCCCCGCGCATGTTCCAGCATATGTTCCCAACGTTGCGATATTGATGCCAACTCATCAGCCGACGCCGACACCGTCTCGGCGTCGAGCAGGCGCAGCATGACCCGATACTCATCGGCACGCTGTGCGGCCGACGGCGAGCGAATCAGCTCGGCACGCAGGCGCCGGCGCTGTTCTGCCTGCAAGGTGCGCTTGGCCTGTTCGATCTGGTCTCGCAGTGGAACAGACAGGTCGAAGCCCAATGCGAAATGGGAGGGTTCAGCAAACCAATCAACATCCGCGGCAACCACCGTCTTGACCGGCTGCTGGACCTCACGCCAGGTCAAACGTTGATCGCCGACCGGATCGTCATCCCTGGGGTCGGGCGGAAACTTGTAGAAACCCCAGCGCGCGCCGAGCGCACACTCGATCAGCACCTTGTCGCCATCGATCCGACAGTCGCCTTCGGTGCAGCTATCGGCCGGAACCCATGCCCGCGGATCGGCCTTCCATGCACAGAAGTCGCGGTTGGGAGGCCGGCCATAGGCCGCCTCCAATTGCTGCCACACGTCGTTGAACGCCGACCACTCCAGCTGGTAGACGGGGTTGCGCCGCAGAAACTCCCACGCCCACTGGGCACCGTTTAGGTGCTGCACGGATACATAGGCGTCCGCCTGTTTCCAGTCGCGTATGACGAATCGGCGTTTCGCGCTCATCTGTGTTCCCGTGCAGCAAAACAGGTTGTAAATGAAGCGCTGGTCGGTCCAGCCAAAGCAACTTCGGCAGCGCATTCTGCACAACCCATGATACTGGACGACGCCCCAACCATGGTTCACTCTAATGCCATGAAACAACCCTCTCTTCACCACATGATGGAACGCCTGATCGGCGCGCCATCGGTCAGCAGTGTCAGCCCGGAATGGGACCAGTCGAATGCGCGCGTTATCGACCATCTCGCCGAGTGGTGTGAGTCCGCGGGCTTCAAGGTTGAACACCTGCCGATCGAAGGCTACCCGGGAAAGTTCAACTTGGTTGCCAGCATCGGCAGCGGCCCTGATGGTCTGGTACTGTCGGGCCACACCGATACGGTGCCGTACGACGACAGCCGCTGGCAGACCGATCCATTCAAACTCGTCGAGCGAGACGATCGCTGGTACGGGCTCGGCACCTGCGACATGAAAGGTTTCTTTGCGGTGGTGCTCGACGCCCTGCAAGACATCGATCTCGGCAAGCTCAAACACCCGTTGATCCTGATCGCGACCGCCGACGAAGAGAGCAGCATGTGCGGCGCCAAGGCCCTGGTCGAAACCCACCAGAAACTCGGCCGACACGCGGTGATCGGCGAGCCGACCGGGCTCAAGCCGATCCGCTTGCACAAGGGCATCGCTATGGAAGCCATCCGCCTGCATGGCCGTTCGGGTCACTCGAGCGACCCGGCACTCGGCGTCAATGCCTTGGACGGCATGCACCTGGTGCTGAGCGAATTGCTGACATGGCGCAGTGAATTGCAGCAGCGCTATCGCAACCCCTTGTTTGCGGTCGACGTACCGACCGTCAATCTTGGCCACATTCATGGCGGCGACAACCCCAATCGGATCTGTGCGCAATGCGAGCTGCACTTCGATATCCGGCCACTGCCAGGCATGGACCTCGATACCTTGCGCGACGAAATCGATCGACGCATGGGTGAGACCCTGGCGCAAACCGGATTGCGCTATGAACGCATCGCGCTGTTCGAAGGCATTCCCGCCATGGATACCGCTGCCGATTCGCCGATCGTGCGTGCAGCCGAGGCGCTTACCGGCTATTCGGCGGGCGCAGTGGCGTTCGGTACAGAAGGGCCTTACTTCAACCAGATGGGTCTTGAAACCGTGATCATGGGGCCCGGCAGCATCGAGCAGGCGCATCAACCGGACGAGTTTCTCGCGCTCGATCAACTGCTGCCCGCCAAACGCGTAATCGGCGAACTGGTCAGACGTTTCTGTATCGACTGAGCCCGCTCCGTCACCTCTTCGGCGGGCATCGGCTTCCATTGGAGCCGGAGCCCGATTATTCTGAAACGTTAAATGCTTTGAACAAGACGCTTACGTGAGCAAACACAACAACCACCGCGGCTTCGTCGACTCTTTCCGCCGTTCCTCGCCTTACATCCATGCCCACCGCGGCAAGGTGTTCGTGCTGAGCTTCGGCGGCGAGGCGCTGGATGATGAAAGCTTCGCCAACCTGGTACACGACATTGCCCTGTTGAAGGGCCTGGGCATTCGCCTTGTGCTGGTTCCCGGCGCGCGCCCGCAGATCGAGCGGCAGTTGAATGCGCGTGGTGCCAAGCTGCAGGTCGTCAACGGACTGCGCGTAACCGACGACGACGCACTGGCCTGCGTCAAAGAGGCCAACGGCATGGTGCGTGTCGAGATCGAGGCGTTGTTGTCGATGGGCCTGGCCAACTCGCCCATGGCGGGCGTGCGCATACGTGTTGCGTCCGGCAACTTCGTTACCGCCAAACCGATCGGCATCATCGACGGAGTCGACTACCGCCACACCGGCGAGGTGAGGCGGGTCGACGCGGACGCGCTGCTCAACCTGGTCAACAGCGGCAGCATCGCCCTGGTTCCGGCGCTGGGTTATTCACCGACCGGCGAGGTCTTCAATCTCAGTGCTGCGGACGTCGCCGGCGCGGTCGCCACGGCCATCGGCGCCGACAAGCTCATCTTCTTGTCGGAGAACAAGATCGCCGACGGCAAGGGCCGTGTGATCAGCAGCATGGTGCCGCGCGAGGTCGACAATCTGATCGCGCGGCGCAAGCGCTTGGCCGAAGAAACCGTGCGCGTACTGCATAACTCGGCCGCCGCATGCCGTGGCGGCGTATACCGCGTTCACCTGCTCAACCGCCACCAGGACGGCATCCTGCTGTCTGAGTTGTTCACACGCGACGGTGCGGGCACGCTGGTGACAGCCGAACCCTACGAAGTCACCCGCGCGGCGCGTATCGACGACGTCGGCGGCATCCTCGAACTGATCGAACCGATGGAGGCCGCCGGCATCCTGGTGAAACGTTCTCGCGAATTGCTGGAGCAGGAGATCGACCAGTTCAGCGTCATCGAGCGTGACGGGGCCATCATCGCCTGCGCCGCCTGTTACCCGTTCGTCGATGAAGGTCTCGCCGAACTGGCCTGCGTTGCCGTTCACCCGGACTACCGGGCTGCCGGCCGCGGGGATACCCTGCTGCGTTACATCGAGGAAAAAGCCCGCGACGCAGGTGTCACTGAGTTGTTCGTGCTTTCGACCCGCACAACCCATTGGTTTCGCGAGCGCGGTTTCGTCAACGCCCCGGTGGAACGCCTGCCGCAGCGCCGTCGCGACCTTTATAACTGGCGCCGTGGCTCGAAGGTGTTCATCAAGCCGATCTAGCGCCCCGTTCAGGGTGGCCAGAACGGGGCCGCACACCGGGCAGCCCTGCCCAATGGCGAAGCACGCCTATTGGGCATCGCCCTCAATCGGTGCAAAAATCCCCAGAATCCGGCGGTTTTCCCACGGCATGGAGATTGCGTAACGTAAGGCGCATCCATCGCTGAACTCAGTCCGGAATCGTTATGCGAAACCGTAAACCCAAAGTCCAAAGCGGCCACCAGCCACCACCGTCAGACACTATTCGCCCTGCTTTACCTGGCGGGCGTGATCCTGCTGTTCAATGCCTGGCTGGTCACCCAACACGCCCCGGCGATCGGCAACTGACCACACCCGCTGACCAGCCGGCCTGATCAATCGGGCACGCGCTCACGTATCAGCTTGATGAATGCCTCTGCGACCGGGTTATCCAGGTTGGCGCGCGTTCTGGCGATCCACAGGGTTCTGCGAATGCGCAGCCCCTCGATGCGCACTTGGTGCAGTTCCCCTTCGCTGATCGCGCTCTCAACGGCAAACAGCGGCAGAAAGCTTACGTGCCGCGCCCGCTCCAGCATTTCGACGATCGTATCGGTCGAGCCAACCTCCATCGCGATCGGCAGATCATCGACGCCGATATCCGAGAGCGCATCGTCAAGCGTAATCCGCATCGATGACTCGCGCTCACGCAGCACATAGGTCTGTTCGGGAATCTCCGCGACCAACAACATGTCACGGTTGGCCAGCGGGTGTTTGGGCGAGCACACCAACACCAGTTCGTCGTCCAGCCATTTCTGCACCAGTACGTCCGGGTGATCGGGCTGGATCTCGGTCAACGCCAGGTCGGCCAGGCCGGTGGCCAGGCGCGTGTGGATGCTGCGGCTGTAGCCGACCCGGCTGTCGATACGATAGTCCGGGTAGGCGTCGGCGAACGCCAGGAGCAGATCCGGCAGCAGATGTTCACCGATCGACTGGGTGACCGCGAGGCGCAGTCGATCGCGCCCGGCCTTGAGCTGTTTCAGGTCACCCAGCAGTTCCACCTGGTGGTCCATGACCAGGCGTGAAAAGGCATACACGCGCTCGCCGGCGCTGGTCAGACGCAGCCGGCCCGCCTCGCGCACCATCAATTCGATGTCGAAACAGCGCTCGAGTGCCCGCAGGCGCTTGGTGACAGCAGGCTGGCCGATGTTGAGCGCGCGACCCGCCTCGGCCACTCCACCGCGCTCGACGATCTCACGGAGTGTCGCCAGTGCTTTGAGGTCTGGGAGCTTTTTATATTCCATATTGGAATGTTAGCTTTTTAGGATTCATTAGCAATAGTCAGTACATTACCGCAAAATACTGCCCACTTATGCGGTGCTGACGGCCATATAACGTGCAAATTCACGTTTCGGCTGGCTAAACGTCGATTTCCAATTCGGAATCTTAATACCTGCCTTAAGCAGTCTTATTCGGTGGCGGGAACGCCAATGCCCCTGATTCTGTTGCTGTTTTTAGCAGCAACGGTCGTCAGCCGCTTGAGCCCATCTGGCAGAAACACAGCGAGTTGACGAGGAAACCGAATGAGCAACGGATCTGAACAGGCCGCATCTGCGCCGATTGCCGACACCACGTCCGCCCCCGAGCCCCAACCACAACAAGCAACGCAGACGCCGCGCCGCATGAGCATCAACCTCAAACAGATTATTGCCGGTGTGTTGTTCGCCGGCCTGGCCTTTTACCTGTCGACGGTCGTACCGACGATCGAAATCGCCTGGGTGACCGCCATCCTGCTGTTGACCATCTACCTGTTCGCCTTCGAGGTCGTCGGCGTCGACGTCGCCGCGGCATCGATCATGGTGCTGCTCGGGTTGACCACGCTACTGGCGCCCTACATGGGTCTGCAGGCCGGGCTGGTCGACAATACGCACCTGTTCGACGGCTTCGCGTCGAACGCGGTGATATCGATTATCGCGGTCATGATCATCGGCGCGGGCCTGGACAAGACCGGCATCATGACCAAGGTCGCCGCGTTCATCCTGCGCGTCGGCGGCACCACCGAGAGCCGCATCATCCCGATCATCTCGAGCACCGTTGGGGTGATCTCGTCGTTCATGCAGAACGTCGGTGCCGCTGCGCTGTTCCTCCCCGTGGTATCACGTATCTCGGCGCGCTCCGGGCTGCCGATGTCGCGACTGCTGATGCCGATGGGCTTCTGCGCCATCCTCGGCGGTACCGTCACCATGGTCGGGTCGAGCCCGCTGATTCTGCTCAACGACCTCATCCTGACCTCCAACAAGGCACTGCCGGCCGAGCAGCAGATGGAGACCTGGAGCCTGTTCTCGGTCACACCGATTGGCCTGGCCTTGGTAGCCACCGGCATCATCTACTTCGTGCTTGCCGGGCGTTTCGTGTTGCCATCCAGCCGCGACACGAAGAGCAAAGACGATGCAATGACCTATTTCCGCAACACCTACGGACTCGACTATGAACTGTTCGAGGTCGAGGTGCCGGAAGACAGCGAGCTGGTCGGCAAGACACTCGACGACATCGAGCACGAAGACAAAGTGCGCGTCATCGCCTCGGCCAGCGGCGGCCAGATGAAGGTCGGCCCCGGCACCATCGCACGCGACACCGGGATCGCCGCCGGCGCGGTGCTCGGCATCATCGCATCACCCAAGCACCTGCTCGATTTTGTCGACAAATACGGACTCGACCTGCACAGCAGCATTGTCGCCCTCGGCGAAATCTTCGCGGCGACCAAGTCCGGCGTGGCCGAGGTGGTTATTCCGCCGAGTTCCAACCTGGTCGGCAAGAGCGCGCGCGACGTCTGGATGCGTAAGAGCTACGGCATCGCGATGGTCGCCTTGCATCGCGACGGCGAAACGCTGCGCGAGGGTGACGACATCCGCAGCATGCCGCTGCAGGGCGGCGATACACTGGTGGTACACACCCAGTGGGATGCCCTCGCCCGTCTGCAGAAGGACCGCAACTTCGTCGTTATCACGACCGAATTCCCGCACGAAGAACTGCGCCCGACCAAGCTGCTGCATGCCGGCGTCTTCTTCGCCATCGCCCTCGGCCTGGTGCTGTTCACCGATCTGCGGCTGTCGGTCGCGTTGCTGACCGGTGCGATGGGTATGATCCTGTCGGGCGTACTCAAGATCGACGAGGCCTACACCGCAGTCAGTTGGAAGACAGTCTTCCTGTTGGCATCGCTGATACCACTCGGCCTGGCAGTCGAGACATCGGGCACCGCCAAGTGGATTGCCGAGCAGACGTTGAACATCGTCGGCGGCATGCCGACCTGGGTCATCCAGGCGTCGGTGGCCATCCTCGCCACGTTCTTCACGCTGGTGATGTCGAACGTCGGTGCAACCGTGCTGCTGGTGCCGCTGGCGGTCAACATCGCGATCGGTGCCGGCGCCAACCCCGCCGTGTTCGCCCTGACGGTGGCCATTGCGACGTCCAACTCGTTCCTGATCCCGACGCACCAGGTGAATGCGTTGATCATGGGTCCGGCCGGCTATCGTGTCCCGGACTTCATGCGTGCGGGTGGGATCATGACGATTCTGTTCCTGGTCGTTATGATGCTGATGATGAACCTGATCTTCTGATCGGGTCAGCGCCGGCAACTCCCTGGTCCAGGGAGTTGCCGGTCTTTCGTTGTGCCGCTCGCCAGTGTAGGAGCCTCCATGTCTGTTGTATCTGTCTGGTCTCGCGCATTCGCGCGTTCGGGATTCTCGCTGCTGCGTAGCGCCGTACCGGTAGCGCTATTACTGACATTGAGTGGCGCTGCGCTCGGCGTCACCACCAACGAACACCGACCGCTCGATCTCACTCAGCACTCGGTCGGCTATTTCGGAATCGGCGTGTTTATTCTTGCCTATCTGTTTGTGATGGCCGAGGAGTTCACGCATCTTCGAAAGTCGAAACCGGTCATCATCGCCGCTGGCGTGATCTGGGCAGCGGTCGCCTGGGTTTACCAATCGCACGGCTACACGCACGAAGCCGAAGCGGCGATTCGCGAAAACCTCGAGGAATACGCCGAACTGATGTTGTTCCTGTTGGTCGCGATGACCTATATCAACTCGATGCAGGAACTGCGGGTATTCGATGCGTTGCGTTCATGGCTGGTGAGCCGCGGCTTCGGCTTTCGTGCCTTGTTCTGGATCACCGGCATCCTGTCATTCCTGATTTCCCCCATCGCAGACAACCTGACCACCGCCCTGTTGATGTGCGCCGTCGTCATGGCGGTCGGTGGCGACAATCCGAAGTTTGTCGGATTGGCCTGCGTGAACATCGTGGTTGCAGCCAATGCCGGCGGCGCCTTCAGCCCATTTGGCGATATCACGACGCTGATGGTCTGGCAGAAAGGCATGGTGGAATTCTGGAGCTTCTTTGCCCTGTTTATTCCGGCGGTCGTGAATTTCGCCGTGCCGGCGGTATTGATGCACTTTGCAGTGCCCGATGAAAAACCACACCCGATCCGCGAGCAGATCACGCTGCAGCGTGGCGCCCGGCGCATCATCCTGTTGTTCCTGCTGACGATCGCTACCGCCGTCGCGTTCCACATCGTGCTCCACCTGCCTCCGGTCATCGGCATGCTGACCGGCATGGGCTACCTCGGCCTGTTCGGTTTCTACCTTAAAAAGACGCACGCGCGCTCGGCCACTAACGGTTCGGAGATCGGCGACCTGGTGGCATTCGATATCTTCCGACCCGTGGCGCGTGCCGAATGGGACACCCTGTTCTTCTTCTACGGCGTGGTCGCCTGTGTCGGCGGACTGGGCTTCATGGGCTATCTCGCCCTGACCTCCGAGGTTATGTACAACCAATGGGGAGCCACCAACGCGAACATCACGGTCGGCCTGCTATCCGCCATTGTCGACAACATCCCGGTTATGTTCGCCGTGCTGTCGATGGAGCCGAACATGCCGCTGGGCCAATGGCTATTGGTGACCCTGACCGCCGGCGTGGGTGGATCGCTGCTGTCCATCGGTTCAGCCGCCGGCGTGGCATTGATGGGCCAGGCGCGCGGCCACTACACCTTCTTCGGTCATCTCAAATGGACGCCGGCAATCGCCGCCGGCTATGCAGCCAGTATTGCCGTGCACTTCTGGGTCAACGCCGGAAGCTTCAACTGACGCCGAGGTGGCGGCAGCCGGCGACGGTTGCCGCCTTCTTCGCCAACCACTCCTAACCGCCTGCCTGTGCGCCTTGCAAAAGGTGCGTATGCACGCCGGCCACAGACGGCCGTATACCCGCTCGACGGCGTTACAGATCACACCCAGTTAGCTCGCAGCGCGAGACGGAACGGCTGTACCGATCAGGACTGCGGGTTGTAAAAACCGTCACCGTTTTTTACATGAACCGCACACTATTAACCTAATCAATTGAAATTTTTACAAATAATGTGCGGGCACGGTTTCTGCTTCGAGCATGACTGCCATGGATGCCGCGCTCGACCACCGGCCTATGCCGTTGCCGAGCGAACGGCGCGCGGCACTCGCCACCCCACGATGATCCGCGAAGACGTCGGTCAATCCCGTCGTTATTGCTGAACGGATCTCCGGGGCGACGCAACGCGACGGAATGCGAATAAAACATACAAAACGAGCGTTGCCGAACGACGTCGTCGTCGGTCAACGGAGGTGCCGTGAGAACGTTGCGAAACCGTCGATACCGTCGACGGCTTCCCGCCCTGTTGCGTCGGGTTCTGTACCCGGACGCCTTGACCTTGCACGACCTGCGTCGGCGCACGGCCGACGTGGTTGTGGACGTCGCCTTTCCATCGCGTGAGGTCGACACACCGCAGGCAGCTGAACTCGACGTGTGGCCCGCAGCCAAGTCTGCGGCGCGCGCCCGCTATGTAACGCCGGAATACTTTTCACTGCGCTTGCGCGGCGCCAAGTACGACCCGTTATTCAACCTGGTCACCACACAATCGGGCGCAGCCCTGATCGATTCCAGCAGCACCTTCTTGCCGTTGACACTACAGGCCTGGCAACGAAGGTTTCGTACGCCAAGCCGCCGGATAGAGGGACTGTGTACGATCTTCCGATCCGTCGACGGCAACTTCTACCACACGCTGATCGAAGACCTGTCGCGTGTGTTCCTGCTGCGCCAACCGGTCTACCGGGAGATGGGCACCATCAAGATGCTGTTCCCGTCCGAGCCGACCGCGCTCGAGCAATACCTCCTCGACCGCTACCTGCCGGACAACATCGAGATCGATGTCGTCGGGCGCGATCAGATCATCGAGCCGGACGAACTCATCCTGCCGTCGTTTCTGACACGGCAAAGCGTTACCTATCTGCCACAGGCATTCGTCGACGACCTGCTGCCACGCCTGCTGCCGCAGCGCGCGCGCAACAAACGCCGTCGCATCTATATCACCCGCCGCCCGGGGCCTTTGGGTCATGTGCGCCTGATAGAAAACGACGAGCAGCTCTGGCAGGCATTGCGTACCAAGGGCTTCGAGCGCTACGCCCTGGAAGATCTGTCTTTCGACGAGCAGATTGCGTTGTTCTACGACGCCGAAATGGTCGTAGCGGCCCACGGCGCCGGACTCGCCAATCTACTGTTCGCCGAGGCCATCGATGTTATCGAACTGCACGCCGGCACCTTGGTCGTACCCTACTTCTACTACATGAGTGCATCGCTCGGGCACCGTTATCAGTGGTGGAACGGCGACAGACAGCATTTCAACGCCAGTTTCACGGTCGACGTGTCTGCCGTGATGGGCATGGTCGACGCGGCGTTGGATTCACCGCCTGACCGGGTCGACAATAGTGCCGAGATCGGCGACGTCGTCATCGCGTAGCCGTAGTGCGACGGCACATCCTTGTGTGCGCTTACCTCGTTTTCCGAAGTTGTTGATCAACCAATGCGGCGCGGTCGCATTCTGAGATAGTAGTTAATCAGGCCGTTGGTCGACGCATCGTGATTATCGACCGGCGTGCCTCGATTGAGCTCATCCAGAATATGGTTGGCCAGTTGCTTGCCAAGCTCGACACCCCATTGGTCGAATGAGTTCAGATTCCAGATGATGCCCTGAACGAAGATCTTGTGTTCGTACAACGCGATCAGGCTGCCCAACGTTTGCGGATTGAGCGTGTAGAACAAGAAGATATTGGTCGGCCGGTTGCCCGGAAACACCTTGTACGGCAGCAGCTTGTCGATCGCCTCCGCCGACATACCGGACTTCTGCAGTTCAGCCCGCGCCTCGACTTCATCCTTGCCGCGCATCAAGGCCTCGGCCTGGGCGAAGATATTCGACATCAATGCCCTGTGGTGTCGCGCGATGCAGCGGAAGTTGGAGACCGGCGCCAGCATGTCGGCCGGGACCAGTTTCGTCCCCTGATGCAGCAGCTGGTAAAAAGCATGCTGGCTGGCGATGCCGATCTCACCGAACAGGATCGGGCCAGTTTCGTAATTGACCGCACCGCCGGCGCGATCGACGCACTTGCCGTTGCTCTCCATATCGGCCTGCTGCAGATAGGCCGGAAAACGGTGCATGTTCTGATCGTAAGGCAATACCGCGATCGATTCGGCACCGAAGAAGTTGTTGTACCAGATACCGAGCATCGCCATGATCACCGGGATGTTCTGCGCCAACGGCGCCGAACGGAAGTGTTCGTCGGCCGCGTAGGCGCCGGCCAGCAAGGCATCGAAGTTTTCCGAACCGATCGATATCACGATCGGTAGACCAATGGCGGACCACATCGAATAACGTCCGCCTACCCAATCCCACATCTTGAAGATGTTCTCGGGCGCAATGCCGAACGCGGTCGCCGCCGCCACGTTGGCGGTTACCGCCACCATATGGCGCGTCAGATCGGCTTCGTTGTCGATCTTGCGCAACAGCCATGCCTTGGCCGTCTCGGCGTTCACCATCGTGTCCTGCGTCGTAAAACTCTTCGACGCGATGATGAACAGCGTGGTCTCGGGGTTCAGAACCTCCAGCGTGTTGTTGATGTGGTTCTCATCGATGTTCGACACGTAGTGGATCTTGAGATCGTGGATGGCGTAGGGCCGCAGTGCCTCGGTGGCCATCAAGGGCCCGAGATGCGAACCGCCGATGCCGATGCTGACCACATCGGTAATCGGTTGGTTGCTGGCCCCGCGCCACTGCCGCGTTCTGACTGCCTCGGCCAGGTCTTTGACGCGACGCAGCTCGCTGCGCACTTCGGGCATCACGTCGGTGCCGGCGGCAGACATCGGCCGATCGCTGAGGTTACGCAGAGCGGTGTGCAGAACCGACCGCCCTTCGGTGTGGTTGATGGTCTCTCCGGCGAACATGCGGTCGCGCCACTGTTCCACATCGCAGACCCTCGCCAGGTCCAGCAGCAACTGCATCGTCTCGTCGGTAATCCGGTTTTTCGAGAAGTCGAACAGGATATCGTTGAGCTGCAATGAATATTTCTCGAAACGATCCGGTTCTGCGGCGAACTGGTCACGCATGTGCAGATCTTTCACCGCGTCGAAATGTGCCTCCAGGGCTTTCCACTGCGGCAGATCGGTCGGTCGGGTCATAAGGGGTCCTTGATTGAGGTAGGCCGGTAAATAAGGCGATACACGGGTGTTAGCAATAAGCTTGCCGGCGACAGGGTTGGAATCCCGGTGCTATGTGCACCCAATCAACGCAAAGTTTCGTAACAAATTAACATTGGATGTGCCAAAGTTGTGCACGGTTGTTTGATTCTGCCCTGTATTATCTCTCGTCCGTTTATGAAACGTCATCTTCGCGCCAACGCCATTTACCGATTGAACCGCTGCCCGGTCTTTTTTACATCCACCGAATGCTTAACCTAAGTAAACCCACCGGTCGGTTCGCCGCGTTTAACCGGCTTACAGGGACGATCGAAACGTGCGTTGCCGGTTCACCTCGCTCGATACAATCACCGGCTTGGTGCGCTGGCGCGATGGCGCGCACGCTTTTTGCAGGTCAGCCCCCAAAGCTGCTGGCCGTGTATGTTGCTCTGCACCTTCCGGAGATTGCATCGATGGGCGATACCGGGCCGGCGCTGTATTAGAGGTAGTTACCGTTGACTGAATCCTGCACCCTGATCATCTTCGGCGCGACCGGTAACCTGGCCCAGTTGAAGCTGTTTCCGGCGTTGTATCACCTCGAATCCGCCGGCCTGCTGGCTCCACCGATCCGCATCGTTTGCTCGGGGCGCCGCGAATACAGCCAGGAGGCCTGGCGCGAGCATGTGCTCGAGATCCTCGAACAACAGGCACACGACCCGATCGTGCCGGAGATCTGCGAGACCTTCTGTCAGCGCATGGACTACTTCCGTGGCGATCTGGCCGATGCGGCCACCTTCGAACGCCTGTCTGCACTGCTCAAGGCGCCCGAGTTTCCGGACAACCATGTATTTTATGTATCGCTACCACCGGCTAACTATGGCGGGACTATCGAGATGCTCGACCGCCACAACATGCTCGCCGAAAACGGTGCGTGGCGACGGGTGGTGATCGAAAAACCCTTCGGTTACAGCCTGGAGAGCGCGCAGAATCTGCAGCGCAAGATCAGCCGGCACCTGCGCGAAGACCAGACCTATCGGATCGACCACTACATGGGCAAGGCGATGGTGCAGAACGTGCTGGTTTCGCGTTTCGCCAACCTCATGCTCGAACCCCTGTGGTCGCGCGATTACATCGACCACGTGCAGATCACGCGCACCGAAACCCTTGGCGTCGGCGACCGGGCCGGCTTCTACGAGGGCACCGGCGCCTTGCGCGATATGTTGCAGAGCCACCTGATGCAACTCATGTCGCTGGTGGCCATGGAGCCGCCGGTATCGATGGACGCCGACGATCTGCGCGACGAAAAGGTCAAGGTGCTCAAATCGGTCCGCCCCATTCATCCCTCGGCGGTGCATTCGCACGCCTATCGGGCGCAGTATTCCAGCGGGCATATCGACGGGCAGAACGTGCCCGCCTATCTCGACGAACCCGATGTCGATGGGCAAAGCGTGACCGAGACCTACGCCGCGCTACGCCTGTATATCGACAACTGGCGTTGGCGCGACGTGCCGTTCTACCTGCGCACCGGCAAACGCATGCCCGAAGCGCGCACCATGGTGGCGATCTGTTTCAAACAGCCGCCGAAGCATTTTTTCCGCAGCGCGCACATCGACCGGCCGCCGCCGAACTGGCTGATCATGAGCATCACGCCGGAAGAGTCGCTACGCCTCGAGATCTCGGTCAAAGAACCGGGGCTCGAGATGAAGACCCGGCAGATCAGCCTCGATGCGCCGTTCCGCTGCGAGCACCATGCGCAGACCGATGCCTACGAGGGACTGCTGCTCGATGTGATCGAGGGCGACCGTTCGCTGTTCCTGCGTTACGACGAGGTCGAGTGGGCATGGCGCATCGTCGACCCGGTACTCGGCGTGTGGGCCAGCGAACGCGACTTCGTGCCGAAGTATTCGGCGGGCCAGTGGGAGCCCGACGAAGTCAGCCGGATCTTCGACAAAGCACATCATCATTGGCGACATCTATTGGATCCTGAGTAATGGCAGAATGGCAGACTGAAGTGGATGCTGCGGCCGTGGCGGATGCGGCCTGCCGCTTGATCGGCATGGCGGCACGCAATGCGATCGCCGATCACGGCAAGTTCCGGTTGGTGCTGGCCGGCGGCAGCACCCCGATGGCAACGTACGAACGACTCGCCGCAAGCGGCCAGGACTGGAAGCGCTGGTCGCTTTACTACGGCGACGAACGCTGCCTGCCGCCGGAGCACCCCGAACGCAACAGCCAGATGGTGCGAACGACCGGGCTCACACTGCGCGCCGCCAAGCACTACCCGATCGCGACCGAGCTCGGTGCGAAAGAGGCCGCAGCCGACTACCGCACCCGTGTAAAACGCGCGACGCCGTTCGACATGGTAATTCTCGGCATGGGCGAAGACGGCCATACCGCCAGCCTGTTTCCCGGGCAAGACTGGCCGGACAAACCGGTATTCGCCGTCAAAGACTCACCGAAGCCGCCCGCCGAACGCGTAACGCTCGGCGTATCCGCACTGCAGAACTGTCACTCGATGCTGGTATTGGTAACCGGCGAGAGTAAGATCGAGGCCGTCCGCCAGTGGCGTGCCGGCGCCGACCTTCCGGTCGCCCGCGTCAGCAGCGTCGGCCACGCGATGGTGCTGGTGGAAAAAAAATGTCTGGAGTTTGCCGGTAATCAAGCGCCGCAGGATGAAGAGGCAGTAGAGTCACCGAAATGATATCTCTCGCGGCCGACATCGGCGGCACCTACAGTCGGCTCGCCTGGTCTGAGACCGGCCCGCACGCCGATGTCGTCGAGCAGACGTTCGACAACAGCGATTTCGACACGCTGGAAGGCGTGATCGACGAGGGATTGAAACGCTACGGCAGCGACCACGCGATCGACAACATGGTGTTGGCCGTGCCCGGCCCGGTACATCGTGATCCGGTAGAGCTCACCAACATCAATTGGTCGATCAGTCGTGCGAGCCTGAAGGCGCATTACGCTACCGAGCGGCTGACCATCGTCAACGACTTTCAGGCCGCCGCCATGGGCGCAATCAGTGCCTCACCGGACGACATGACGACGTTGAACAGCGGCAGCCACGCACGCGGCCCGCTGGTGGTCACCGGAGCCGGCACCGGCCTGGGCATGGCATGGTTCGCCGACAGCGAAGCGCCGGGACTACCCCGGGCTACCGAGGGCGGACACATAGATTTTGCACCCAATGCCGCAAAAGAGGTCGAATTCTACCGCTGGTTGGCGGCACAATTCGGCCATGTCTCTTACGAACGTATTCTGAGTGGCAGCGGCCTGCAAAACACCTATCGATTCGTCAGCGGCGATGAGGGCGCCGACGAGTCACCGGCGCAGATCGTTGCGCTGGCAAAACAAAACGACTCGGCGGCCACGCAATCGATAACCACGTTCGTCAGGATATTTGCGGCTTACGCGGGCAATCTCGCCCTCGCGTTCAATCCGACAGGGGGTATCTACCTCTGCGGTGGACTGACGGCGCATTTGGCCAAGTGGTTCACGCCGGCCATCTTCGTGGACGCGCTGACGGCCAAAGGACGTATGGCAGATGTCGTACGCCGCATACCGATCTACCTGGTGACCCGGCCGGATACGGGTTTGGCCGGGGCCAGACGCATTGCACAAGAAATCTACAGGGCAGACACATGACAACCAGTGAAGAGCAGCATCACCTTTACAAGTACTATGTCGAACCGCAGGCGGTCAGCGATCTGACCCGCCGCACGCTGGTTTTGGTGCTTGCAGGCGGTGAGGGTTCACGACTGAAGAATCTCACCAAGTGGCGCGCCAAACCGGCCGTGCCGTTCGGCGGCAAGTACCGCATCATCGACTTCGCCTTGTCGAATTGCATCAACTCCGGCCTGCGTCGCATCGGCGTGCTGACCCAGTACAAATCGCATTCGCTGATCCGCCACCTGCAGCGCGCGTGGGGCTTTATGCGCCCGGAGATCGGTGAGTTCGTCGAGATCATTCCTGCGCAACAACGTCTGCGCCCCGAGTGGTATCAAGGCACCGCCGATGCGATCTATCAGAACCTCGACATCGTGTACCGCCACGAACCGGACTACGTGTTGATTCTTGGCGGCGACCACATCTACACGATGAACTACGCCAAGATGCTCGCCGCGCACGTGCAGTCGAATGCCGAACTGACGATCGGCTGCATCGAGGTACCGCTGGAAGATGCCAAGGCCTTCGGCGTGATGTCGGTCGATGAGGAATACCGGATCACCCGCTTCTCCGAGAAGCCGGCTGAACCGGAGCCGATCCCCGGCAAGCCCGACCTCGCGCTGGCCTCGATGGGGATCTACATCTTCTCGATGGAATACCTCACCAAGGCGTTGATCCGCGACGCGGAAGACGAAACATCGCAGCATGACTTCGGCAAAAACATCGTGCCCGAAGCCATCAAGCACGCAAAATCGGTTGCCTATCCGTATCTAAACAACAAAGGCGAACCCGCCTATTGGCGCGATGTCGGCTCACTCTATTCATATTGGAAAGCCAACATCGAGCTGTGCGATATCGAGCCCGAACTCAACCTGTACGAACGCGACTGGCCGATCTGGACATACCAGACGCAAAGCCCGCCGGCCAAGTTCGCATTCGATGACGAAGGCCGTCGCGGACAGGCAATCGATTCACTGGTCGCCGGTGGTTGCATCATCTCCGGCGCCAAGATCAAGCGTTCGGTGATCTTCTTCAACACCCAGGTAGAGACAGGTTCTTACGTCAAGGAAAGCATCATTCTGCCCAAGGTACGCATCGGCAAGAACTGCCTGCTGCAACGTTGCATCGTCGACAAGGGCACGGTGATCCCCGACGGCACGCAGATCGGCGTCGATCACAAAGAGGATCGCAAGCGCTTCATGGTCACCGACGACGGGATCGTACTGGTCACCCCCGGCATGATGAATCAGCGCCTGCACTACGAGCGCGATTGAACATGCCAGCCGACAAAACCATGCCGCTCAATCTCGTATTGTGCTGGCATATGCATCAGCCGTGGTACCGCGAGAGCCAGGAAGGCGACTACCACCTGCCGTGGGTGTACCTGCACGCGCTCAAAGACTATTCAGATATGGCCGCGCACCTCGAGGCCCATCCGCAGATGCGCTGTGTGGTCAACTTCACACCGGTGCTGCTGGAACAATTGGATGACTACGGCGTCCAGTTCCGCCGCCACCTGGCCGATGGACACCGCTTCAGCGAGCCCCTGCTGAACCTGCTGGCGGGTGTCGAACCGATCCCCGATGACATCGAGCAGCGCGCCGACATCGTGCGTGCCTGCAAGCGCGCCAATGCGCCGATGATGATCGACGTCTACCCGATGTTCCGTGAATTGCTCGGCATGGTCGAGACCAGCGACGGCAAGGATATCGACGAACGCCTGCTGGCCTATATGAGCAGCCAGTATTTCCTCGACCTGCTGAGTTGGTATCACATCGCCTGGCTCGGCCACTCACTGAAGCAGCTGCCGCACGTCCAAGCCTTGCTGAAACGCACCGAGGTATTCGACCGGGAGGCACGGCACGAACTGTTGGCGGTTATGTCCGATACCTTCGACAACCTGCTGGAACGCTACCGCAAACTGGCGAAGAAGGGTCAGATAGAACTGTCGATGACCCCCTATGGTCATCCGATCGTGCCGTTGCTGATCGATATGGAAGCCATGCATTGCGCCATGCCCGAGGCACAGGGCCCCGACCTGCAGCAATACCCCGACGGCCTTGAACGGGCCCGCTGGCACATGCGCGAAGGTATACGCATCTTCGAACACTACCTTGGCTGCCGCCCAACCGGCGTGTGGCTCTCCGAAGGCGGCGTGAGTGACCCTGCGCTGCAATTGTTGGGCGAGTTCGACATCAAGTGGAGCGCCTCCGGCGAAGGCGTGTGGGGCAACAGCCGCTTCCTGTCGGGACTCGAATCGCAGGGCGAGGAAGCCCGCCGCAGTCTGTTCTGCGCCCACCAGGTCGGCGAACTCGACACCTTGATGTTCTTCCGCGACGACGGCCTGTCGGACATGATCGGTTTCGACTATCAGAGCTGGGACGCGAACGATGCCGCTGCGGATTTCCACCAGCATCTGCACAACATCGCTCACTATCTCGACGACGAATGTGAGCAATCCGTGGTCAGCGTGATCCTCGACGGCGAGAACGCCTGGGAGTATTACCCGGACAACGCCTACCACTTCCTCGGCGCATTGTACGAACGCCTGGCCGACAGCGACCTCGTCAACACGGTGACGTTCAGCGAGGCCATCGAGCTGTGCACGCCGCACAAGCTGCCGTCGCTATGCCCGGGAAGCTGGGTATACGGCTCTTTCTCGACCTGGGTCGGCGATGCCGACAAGAACCACGCCTGGGATCTGTTGATCCGCGCAAAGCAGACCTATGACGACGTCATGCGCAAAGGTCGTTTCGATGCCGCCGGTGTCGAAAGACTGGAGCGCCAACTGGCGATCTGCGAAGGCTCCGACTGGTTCTGGTGGTTCGGCGATTACAACCCGTCCGACAGCGTCAACGACTTCGATCGACTGTATCGTCAGCAACTTCGCCACCTGTACGAGATGCTCGGCGAACCGATACCGCCGGAACTCGACCAGCCGATATCGGCTGGAGGCGGCGATGCAGAAAACAGCGGCACGATGCGGCGCGGCCATGGGTGAAGCCCTGAACCGCAAGGCCGGTGCGCTGCTGCACGTCACGTCGTTGCCGTCCGGCAAGCTGGATGACGACGCGCTGCGATGGGTCGACTTCATGGCCGAATCCGGGCTCAGTGTGTGGCAGATTCTCCCGCTGGTGATTCCTGATGCAACGCACTCTCCGTACCAGAGCCGTAGTGCCTTCGCGATGAACCCAGAGCTGTTGCCGAGCAGCCCGCCGGACGTCAACGAGTCCGACTTCGAGACGTTCTGCGCGCGCGAAGATTACTGGCTGGATGACTTTGCGCTGTTCCAGGTTCTGAAAGGACGCCACGACCAGAACGCCTGGGTTAGCTGGCCCGATGTCTACCGGCACCGCGACGAACAGGCGCTGCGCAAACTCGCGCAAGAAGCCGGTGATGAAATCAGGCAGATCAAGCAGCAGCAGTTCCAGCTGGATCGCGCCTGGCACCGCATTCGCGAGCATGCCAACGCGCGCAATATCGAACTGTTTGGCGATATCCCGATCTTCATCGCCCACGACAGCGCCGACACCTGGGCGCGACCGGAAGACTTCCTGCTCGATGGCGACGGCCAACCCACATATGTCACCGGCGTACCGCCCGACTATTTCGCCGAGTTCGGGCAGCGCTGGGGCAATCCGCACTATCGGTGGGATCGTATGCAGACCGATGGCTTCGCCTGGTGGATATCACGCATGCAGCGTCAGTTCGATCTGTTCGATATCGTCCGGATCGATCACTTTCGCGGCCTGGTCGCCGTGTGGATGATCGCGGCCGATTGCGAAACGGCGGTCGACGGCTATTGGCAGGAAACACCCGGCGATGCGCTACTCGCCACGTTGCAGCATCGCTTTCCGAAGCTTTCGATCGTTGCCGAAGACCTGGGCGTCATCACCGACGAGGTACGCGACCTAAGGCACAAATACGGTCTGCCCGGCATGTCGGTGTTACAGTTCGCATTCGACCAGTTCGAAGACAACCCCCACAAGCCGGCCAACATCACGCCAGACAACATCGTCTACACCGGAACGCACGACAACGACACCACCGTAGGCTGGTTTTACAAACTGCAACCACATGAGCAGGCTTTCGTGTTTCAGATACTGCACAAGGAACCCACCGACGACATCGCGCGGCTGCTGATCGAGACGGCAATGCACAGCAACGCCTCGATCGCGATCGTTCCGCTACAGGACTATCTCGGCCTGGGCAGTGAGGCACGCATGAATACACCTGGCTCGACCGAGAACAACTGGCGTTGGCAGTGTTCCTGGGATGCCTTGACTCCGGCCTTGTCCACCTACATCAGATCGTTGGTCGAAGGCGGAAGGCGGATACATGCCGGTTAAACTGCCCTATCCCTTGGCCATGCTGCAGCGTGGCGAATCGCATGACCCGTTCAGTATCCTGGGCTGTCAGCCCGAAGGCGGGTGCACCGTGGTACGCGCCTTCATGCCGAACGCCGAAAGCGTCGAGCTCGACAATGTCGGTGCGATGCAGCGCATTCCAAACAGCGATATTTTCGAGATCGCCCTGACGCCAGAACAGGCCGCGGCGCTGCCCAAACACCACAGTCTCACCTGGGTTGAGAAGGGCGACGGCAATCGCCATTCGGGAATTTCTCCGTACAGTTTCGAACCCCTGATTTCCGACCTCGACCTGCATCTGTTCAACGAAGGTCGGCACCACCATATCTACCGCATCCTCGGCGCTCATTACCTGGTGATCGACGGCATCAGCGGCTGCCGCTTCGCGGTATGGGCCCCGGCCGTCAAACGCGCGAGCGTGGTCGGCGATTTCAACGGTTGGAACGGCCTGCGCCACCCGATGCGCAACCGCGGCGGTTCCGGTGTCTGGGAGCTGTTCATCCCAGGCCTGACCCCGGGCGATCTGTACAAATTCGAATTCATCAGCAAGCACGGCGACTGCCTGCTCAAGGCCGATCCTTACGGCCAGCAGATGACGTTGCGGCCCGATACGGCTTCCAAGGTCACCGTGCCGACCCAATACCACTGGCAGGACGGCGAATGGCTGTCCAGCCGCGAGCAGTGGGCCTGGATGGAACGGCCCATGTCGATCTACGAGGTGCACCCGGGATCATGGCGGCGGCATGCGGATGGCCGCTTCCTGAACTACCGCGAGCTGGCCGATGAGCTGATTCCCTACGTCAACGACCTGGGCTACACGCATATCGAATTGATGCCGGTCATGGAGCACCCGCTCGATCAATCCTGGGGTTACCAGGTATCCGGCTACTTCGCGCCGACGGCACGCTTCGGCGACCCGGACGACTTCCGCTACTTCGTCGACCAGTGTCATCTTCACAACATCGGCGTAATCCTCGACTGGGTACCCGGTCACTTCCCCAAAGACGATTTCGCGCTGGCGCGTTTCACCGGCGAAGCGGTCTATGAACACGCCGACCCGCGGCGCGGCGAGCATCGCGACTGGGGCACACTGATCTTCGACTATGGACGGCGTGAGGTCGCCAACTTCCTGTTGGCCAATGCGGTCTACTGGATAGAGGAGTTTCACGTCGATGGACTGCGTGTCGATGCGGTGGCATCGATGCTGTATCTCGACTATTCGCGCAACGACGGCGACTGGCTGCCCAATCAATACGGCGGGCGCGAAAACCTCGATGCCATCGAGTTTCTGCGCCACGTCAACGGTGTGCTGCACGCCCGCTTCCCCGGCGCCCTGACGATCGCCGAGGAATCCACCGCCTGGCCGATGGTGTCGCGACCGAACTGGATGGGCGGCCTGGGTTTCAGCATGAAATGGAACATGGGCTGGATGAACGACACCCTGGCCTACATGGAACTCGACCCGGTACACCGTCGCTACCACCACGACAACCTGACGTTCAGCCAGATGTACACTTACACCGAAAACTTCGTGTTGCCGCTGTCGCACGACGAAGTGGTGCATATGAAGCGCAGCCTGCTGGACAAGATGCCCAACGACCTGTGGCAGAAGTTCGCCAACCTGCGTCTGCTGTTTGCGTGGCAATACGCCCACCCCGGCAAGAAGCTGCTGTTTATGGGTGGCGAATTCGGCCAATGGCACGAGTGGCGCGACGGTGAAGCCATCGACTGGCCGCTGCTCGAACACAATACGCATCGCGGCCTGCAGAACCTGATCCGCGATCTCAATCACCTGTATCGCGAACAGCCGGCGTTGCACCGCCACGACTTCGAAAGCCAGGGATTCGAGTGGATCGAATGTCACGACAGCGACCAATCGGTGCTGAGCCTGATTCGACATGGGGCGGGCCAGTCTGTGGTATGCCTGTTCAATTTCACGCCGGTGCCACGCAAGGCCTACCGCATCGGCTTGCACCACGGCGGCGTGTACCGAGAGATTCTCAACACGGACGCGAACGTCTATGGCGGCAGCGACGTCGGCAACAGCGGCCAGGTCGTCGCTACCGCGGACGCATGGCGCAATTTCGAGTGTTCGGCAGCGGTGGATCTCCCCCCGCTCGGCGCCGTGTTCTTACAACGACAAGAATGAAAAGGGTTGAGTCTATGGCTGGGCAACAAGCAGGCAGACAGCACACGACAATAGTAGGTCGTCACTTGGCGGTCGCAACGATGCGGATAACTCTGGCAGTATCGAACTGTCACGCTCGCTAACCGCATCACCAATCGCCATGAAGTTGCTCTTCGCCGCCAGCGAAATGTTCCCGCTGATCAAAACCGGTGGGCTCGCCGATGTCGCCCACAGCCTGCCCAATGCGCTCGCCGAACTGGGCGTCGATGTGCGCGTCGTGATTCCCGCCTATCGCACCGTGCTCGACCGCCTTACCCAGATGCGCGTGCTCGGCTGGCTCAAGCTGTCGGCGGGCACCGAGGTGCGCATACTCGAAGCGATGCATCCGGAAATGAAGATGCCGTTGTGGCTGGTCGATGCACCGACGGCATTCGATCGCGTCGGCGATCCCTATACCGGAGCCAACCAGCAGGACTGGCCGGACAACCCCACGCGCTTTGCGCTGTTGAGCGAAGCCGCGGCCAGCCTTGCGATGGACGGGCTGAGCCTGGGATGGCAGGCAGACGCGGTACATGCCAACGATTGGCAGACAGGCCTGCTGCCGGCCTACCTGTCGGTTGAGACACAGCCGCCGCGTACCGTGTTCACCGTGCACAACATCGCCTACGACTGCCAGTTCGACTTCGGCACCTTCCAGTCGCTTCACCTGCCGGCACATTGGTGGTCGATGGAACTGGGCGAGTTCTATGGTCGTTTCTCGATGCTCAAGGCCGGCCTGATGTTCAGTGACGTGTTGACGACCGTCAGCCCGCGTTACGCCGACGAGATCCGCACGCCGGAGTACGGTTACGGTTATGCGCCGATCCTCAGTGCCGTCAGCGACAAACTTGTCGGCATCCTCAACGGCATCGATGACATCACCTGGAACCCGCGCACCGACAAGCACCTGGTGGCGCACTACCAGGCCGGCGGCAAGGTGCGCGCCGGTAAGCGCGCCAACCGCCAGGCATTGCTGACGGCAATGGGCGCCAGCGAAGAGGTCATCCAACAACCGGTGCCGCTGATCGGCTCGGTCGGCCGTCTGGTCTATCAAAAGGGTATCGACCTGTTGCTCGACGCCATTCCGCCCCTGCTCGAGCGAACCAACGCCAAGTTTGTGCTGATCGGTACCGGCGAAGCCAAGCTGATGCACCAACTTGAAGCGCTCAGCAAGACCCACCCCGACCGCGTGTTCAGCCATTTGGGCTATTCTGAAACACTGGCACATCAGCTCGAAGCCGGTTGCGACATCTTCGCAATGCCATCTCGGTACGAACCTTGCGGGCTGAATCAGATGTACAGCCTGTGCTACGGCACGCCACCGGTCGTTCGCGAGACCGGCGGACTGGCGGACACGGTCGTCGATGCAACACCACGCAGTATCGCCCGCGGCGAAGCCAACGGTTTCGTGTTCACCGAACCGACCACGCATGCCCTGCAGGCGGCAATTGAGCGGGCGCTCGAACTGTTCGAACAACCCAAGCAGTGGATGAAACTGATCAAGACCGGGATGCGTGCAGAGTACGGCTGGAAGCAGAGCGCACAGGCCTACCTGGACGTGTACGGTGCGGATTGACGAGTAGGAGGTAACTCTCGTGGCCGAACAAGATACGACTGACGCGTGCATTTTGCCCAACATGCCGGCCCTGCCCTCCGGTTCGAATGACCTGAGCGAGGATATCCGGCGGTACCTCGAATACCACCTCGGACGCTTCCTCGGTTGTGACCGTTTCTACCTGTACGAGGCACTCGCCTACACCGTGCGCGATCGCATCATGAGCGAGTGGCGCAACACCTGGTGCATGTACAAGCGCGACGGCGTACGCCGCTCGCACTACCTGTCGCTCGAATACCTGATCGGCCGCTCGCTGGGCAACCACCTGCTCAACCTCGATCTCGAAGAACCGGTCGACAAGGCGGTCAAGGATTTCGCCATCGCGCTCGAAGAAATCGAAGATACCGAACCGGATGCCGGCCTGGGCAACGGGGGTCTCGGGCGTCTGGCAGCCTGCTTCCTCGATAGCTGTGCCACGCTCGGCCTGCCGGTTACCGGCTACGGCCTGCGCTACGAGTACGGCATGTTTCACCAGCACATCGAGAACGGCTACCAGGTCGAAGACCCCGACCACTGGCTGCGCGATGGCCACCCGTGGGAAGTTGAGCGCCCCGAGTACACGCAGTTCATCAAGTTCGGTGGCCGCACTGAACACTTTACCGACCTGCAGGGCCGCCCGCGCGCACGCTGGATCGACACCGAAGACGTGCTGGCCGTGCCCTACGATGTGCCGGTATCCGGTTACCGCAACAACATCGTCAACACCTTGCGATTGTGGTCGGCTTCGGCAACCGATGCGTTCAACCTGCACGAATTCAACGCGGGCGACTACGCCGACTCGGTGGCAAGCAAGAACGAAGCGGAAAACATCACGATGGTGTTGTATCCGAACGACGCCAACGAAAACGGCAAGGAACTGCGCCTGCGCCAACAGTATTTCCTGACGTCGGCCAGTCTGCAGGACGTGTTCCGTCAATGGGGCGACCAACCGTTGACCCAGTTTGCCGAATGCAACGTATTCCAGCTCAACGATACCCACCCCAGCATCGCGGTAGCAGAACTGATGCGCCTGCTGCTCGACGATCCCGACAAGCGCTTGGAATGGAACGACGCCTGGGAGATCACGCGCAACTGTATGGCCTATACCAACCATACGCTGCTGCCCGAGGCGCTCGAACGCTGGCCGGTCAGACTGTTCGCGCAGTTACTGCCGCGCCTGCTGGAGATCATCTACGAGATCAATGCGCGCTTCCTGGCCGACGTGCGTCAGCGCTGGCCCGGCGACACCGACCGCGTGCGCAGGATGTCTTTGATCGAAGAAGGACCGGACCCGCAAGTGCGCATGGCCTACCTGGCAATCGTTGGCAGCTTCTCGGTCAACGGCGTCGCCGCACTGCATTCCGACCTGTTGACCAAAGGTCTGTTCAAGGATTTCTACGAACTGTGGCCCGAGAAGTTCAACAACAAGACCAACGGCGTCACCCCACGACGCTGGCTGGCGATGTCGAACCCGCAGCTCGCCGAATTGTTGACCGAGACCATCGGCGACGGCTGGCAGGCCGACCTGGGCCGACTCGAAAAGCTCAAGCCGTGGGCCGACGACGGTGACAAGAACTTCATGAAGCGTTGGCAGGAGATCAGACTGCACAACAAGCGGCGCTTGGCCGATATGGTGCTGGCCTTGACCGGGGTGCGCTTCGATCCATCGTCGCTGTTCGACATCCAGGTGAAGCGTATCCACGAATACAAGCGGCAACTGCTGAACGTGTTGCACGTGATCCACCTGTACAACCGCATCCGCAGCGGCGATACCGAAAACTGGGTAAATCGCTGCGTGCTGATCGGCGGCAAGGCCGCCCCGGGTTATCAGCGCGCCAAAGAGATCATCAAGCTGATCAACAACGTTGCCTCGGTGATCAATGGCGACCCGGCGGTCGGCGATCGCTTGAAAGTGGTGTTTCTGCCGAACTACGGCGTGACTAAGATGATGTACATCTGTCCCGCGGCCGACCTGTCGGAGCAGATATCGACCGCCGGCAAGGAAGCGTCGGGCACCGGCAACATGAAGTTCATGATGAACGGCTCGATTACGATCGGCACCTACGACGGTGCGAACATCGAGATCATGGATGCCGTCGGCGAAGAAAACTTCTTCCTGTTCGGGCTGAAAGCGGAAGAGGTTGCCGGCCTGCGCGGTCGCTACAACCCGCAAAGCTATATCGACAGCGACCCGGACCTGGCGGCCGTTATCGACCTGCTCGAGAGCGATCACTTCAGCGCTATCGAGCCCTGCCTGTTCCGCGGCATCATCGACAGCATCAAGAGCCCGCACGATCCGTGGATGACACTGGCCGACTTCCGCAGCTATATCGATGCACAGGCCAGCGCCGAAGCGGCATGGCGCGACCAGGATCAGTGGGTGCGCATGAGTATTCGCAACTGTGCTTCCAGCGGCGGCTTTTCGACCGACCGCACGATCAGCGAATACAACGACGATATCTGGAAGCTGAAAGCGCTGTCGTAAGGCGTGTGCGGCACGAATCGACGGACGGGATCACGATCCCGTCCGTAAAGCCGGTCAGTGCGGCGACATCATGACTTCGCCGCCGAGCTTGAAACTCAGCGACAAGGTCTTCTTGCCACGAAACAGGCTGTCACGCTCGACGGTCACGCTGACCTCGTTGCCCGGCAGCTCGTCGATCATGGCGATCTTCACATCGGCATAGTGATCGATCGGTATATCGTTGATCTTGACGATCCGGTCTTTCTTTTCGACGCCCGCCTTCTCCGCAGGACTGCCGTCGGAAAAATCTTTGACGAACACACCTTCGTCGCGTTCATCGAGCATGATCTGCATAAGGCCCGGCGGCGGTAGGGGCTGATCGTTGATCAGCACCAGGAAGTCCGCCTCACCGAACATGGCTGTCGCCGGGTTGAAGCTGCCGATGACCGTGCCATCAATGCCGGTACGCCGCGCCACGCGATTGGGGATGCCGCTACGTCCACCGATATGCCCCTTGCCCGCCAATACCAGCATGCGCGCATCCGGATTGGCCTTGAGATAATCCGCGGCACGTTGCGCCATCATCTCGTCCCAGGTGAGCTGCACTTCGAGGAATCGATCGAATTGCGCATCGCCTGCCGGGTGCTGCTTGAACATCTCGCGCAACCGGTCGGCATAGGCCTTGTCGGCAAAATCGTAGCCGTCCGGCAGATCCTGTTTGAATTCCTGCGACAGACCGTCGATGCCGACCCGGCGGATCTCGTTGGTCAGTTCGCGCGACGCGTTCAACGCGACCAGCGGAATGCCGTTGTCTTTGGCAAACTGCAGTATCGGTCGGTATAACCGGTAGTCGAATCGCCAGCGGTCGTAGTATTCGGTGCGGCGCAGCAGCTCGGCTTCATCGATGCGCCCGGCGCTGTAGTCGTCGAGGACAGGTTGAAAGCGCGCCTGAAACCATTCAACCCCGACAGCCAACGGCGCGGAGTCTGCCGCCATGGCCTTGAGTACGTCGAGCTGCAGCAGATGGTCGGCATATGCCGTGTGTGTCTCGCCGACATAAACCACGCGCTCACCTTTGAGACGCGACATGACTTCTGGCAGGGTTGCGCTTTTTGCCGTCTCGACAACAATCGGAGTCTGGCCTGTCGTTGTTTCGGAAGCCGCCACGGCGGAGATCAGGATTGCACTCATGAAAACACCGATAAACCCTGTTAACGCGTTGGCGCACACAGCGCGTTTCATCGTCTTTCTTTTCAGCATTTATCTTCCTCTTGATGCAATCGGTGCCGGTGTGGCGCATTCGATGTCGGTCGAACTCATCCCCGCGGCCGGCGAAATGCGCGTGACCGACGAGATCAGCGTCGATCGGGCGAGCGATAGATTCGAGTTCGTTCTCAACAGCGGCCTATCGCTCACCACCGCATCCGGCCGCCTCGAAACCGTATCGACTTCGTCCGACGGGCTGCGCACCGCCTATCGTGTCACATTAAAGACGCCAGGCAAGCGACTAAAGTTGCATTACCATGGCCGCCCCGTGTTTTCCGAGCAACGCGGCCACGGTGATATGCCGCAAGGTGTCGTGTCGCAGCAGGCGGTATATCTCGATGGCGCGTCGGCGTGGTATCCCGTGTTCGATGCCGCCATCACGCAAACCTTGATCGAGATTAGCCTGCCCGACGGTTGGCAGAGCCTCAGTATGGGCCGGCGCGATGCCGGCGAGGCCGCCGTGACCTGGACATCAAATGCGCCGCTCGACGATATCTACCTGCTTGCCGGTCGCTTCGTGCGGCACGCACGCCAGCACGGCGATGTCACGCTGTCGGTCTGGTTGCTCAATGACGATCCGGAGCTGGCTGATCGCTACCTCGGCATCATGGGCGACTACATCGATCACTACAGCCGCCTGATCGGTGCCTACCCGTTCGAGAAGTTCGCCGTCGTCGAGAACCACTGGCAGACCGGCTACGGTATGCCGTCGTTCACCCTGCTCGGCTCGCAGGTGATGCGGCTGCCGTTCATTCCCTATACCTCGCTGCCGCACGAGATCCTGCACAACTGGTGGGGCAACGGAGTCTGGATCGACTACGACAACGGTAACTGGAGCGAGGGGCTGACAGCCTACCTGGCCGATCACTGGATGCAGGAACGCCAGGGCAAGAGCGATCAGTATCGCTTGAAGGCGTTGCAGCGTTACAGCAACTACGCCGCAGAGAACCACGACCAACCGCTGACGCGCTTCGTCAGCCGGCACAACGAAGCCAGCCAGTCGATCGGCTACAGCAAGTCGCTGATGGTCTTCCACATGCTGCGGCGTGCGCTCGGCGATGACGCCTTCGCCGCCGGACTCAAAAGGCTGTGGAGCCAGCACAAGTTCACCCGCATCGGTTTCGTCGACGCCGTGAACACGGTCATCGGTGACGACAAAGCCATGCAGCAGCAATTCGCACCCTGGCTTATGCGACCCGGCGCACCGCACATCGGTCTCGGAACGGTCGACGTCGAACAACGCGGTAGCGGATTCCACGTGCTCGCGCAGATCCACCAACGCGGCAACACCGCCTTCAGTTTCGACCTGCCGATCGCGATCACCCTGCACGGAGAGTCTGAAGCCCGCTGGTTCACTCACCACATGTCCGGTGACGCCACACCGTTCGAGATCACCTTGCCCGCAGCGCCCCTGCGAATCGATATCGACCCGCAATACGACCTGCTGCGCTATCTGGATGCCACCGAACAGCCGCCAGCACTCAACCGCCTTTTCGGCGGCAACAGCTGGCTGATCCTGCCGAACGATGCCTCGGACGCAATGCTCGAAGCCTGGCACGATCTGGCGCGCCATTGGCAGCAGACATTCCCCGGCCTGCGGGTAACGACCGACTCGACCTCGATCGATGCGGAAGACAATCGCCTGTTGCTCGGGTGGGACAATCGCCTGTTGGCGTCGGCAACCGCCTTGTTCGAGCGCGATACACAGACCCTGACCAGGAACGGACTGCAAATCGGTAACACGACCTATCGCGCTGACGATCACAGTGTCGTGCTCGTCAGCACCGATGCGCACGGCGTGACGACCGGTTTCATCGGCGCATCCAACCCGACCGCAGTCGCGGCATTGGCCCGCAAGCTCACCCACTACGGCAGCTTCGGGCGCCTGGTGTTCGATGCGCAAACCAGTCAAAACCAGGTGCGCGATGCACTGACGTCGAGTCATTCGACCTTGAGCCGGCAACTTACCGATGCAGCAGTGCCGCTGCTGACCGCCCCGCGCGCGGTGCTGGGGGATAACCCGACCTCTCCGTGAACCTGATCGCTACTGAACTGCGAAGGCGCGCGCAGCTTCGTCGTTGCGCCGCGAGTAAGCGGAACATCCGCAGGCTGAAAGGTGTCTGATGGAGCAGTTGGACGCAGATTTGATCGTTGATCGGTGTTCCGACGCAGGTGCACCCGGTTTTCGACGCCCTCCCCAGGGTCGGGTCGCCTGATTTGCCCCCCGGTTCGCTGGGGGGTTTTGTTTTGTGCCGGATCGAACGCGTCCTAGCGTCGCCCCTCGCGACGAACCGGTACGGCAATCACGCATTCCTTGACGTCGGTGGCTTCAGGCGCGGCCTGCGCCGGCAGGTAGATCGCCGTCGGCTTCTGCGCACACTGCGTGCAACTCGAACCACAACCGGCTGACGGCGTTTCACGGCGAACGAGGCCGCGGCGCTGCAGCGTCTCGAGCATCAGCTCGACCGCGTCCAGTGGGGCATCCACCGCAGCGGCGATTTCGGCGAGCGTCGCACCGCCGCGCCGCTCGAGCAGCCCAAGCACTTTGGACAGAATCATCGCTCGGCCCAATCAAAGGCGTCCGGCTGGCGTCCGCCACGCCGCGCCCACAACCGCAGGCCGAACACGACCAACCCAAGCACGCTCAACAGGCCGACAGTCCACACCAGCGAGCGCTGCGGGTGTGCACTGTAGGTAGCCAGTTGATAGAACACGGTCGCAGTGAAATAGGCCACGCCAGTCGACCAGGTGGCGACAAACGCCGCCCAGGCTGCCCCCGTCTCACGGCGTATGACACCGATGGTCGCGACGCAGGGAAAATACAGCAGCACGAACAACAGATAGGCGAAGGCTCCGGCCTGCCCGTCGAAGCGGGCGTGCATCGCACCGAACACCGCATCGTCTACCCCGTGCGCAGTCGCATCGTGCGCTTCGACGACATTCAAACCCAAGGGGTCGAGGATGGCACCGGAGAGTTCGGCCAGGTTCGCCGGGACGGTAGCGGCGGCTGCTTGCAAAGCCGGCCACAGCTCGAATGCGCCTTGATCGGCCGCGTTGCCCGAGCGCCCTAGCGAGGTGTAGAGATTGTCGAGCGTGCCGACGACCACCTCCTTGGCCAACACGCCGGAGAAGATACCGACCACTGCCGGCCAGTTGTCTTCGCGGATTCCCATCGGTGCGAACAGCGGTGTGACGACCCGTGCCGTTTCACTGAGCACCGAGTGTTCGCTGTCTTCGTTGCCGAACGAGCCATCGGTACCGAGCGAATTGAGCAGGTTGAGCACGACGACCATGACAACAATCACCTGCCCCGCCTCTTTGACGAACAGCCGCACCCGATCCCAGGCGCGCAACATCACGCCTTTGAGCGTCGGCAGGTGATACGGCGGCAGCTCCATCATGAAGCCGGTGCTGTTACCGGGCAGCAGCGACTTCTTCATCATCAGCCCGGTCAGAATCGCGACCACGATGCCGGTAAGGTACAGTGCGAACACCACGTTCTGCCCCGATGTCGGGAAAAATGCCGCCGCGAACAAGGCATACACCGGCAGGCGCGCACCGCACGACATGAATGGATTCATCAGGATCGTCAGCTTGCGTTCGCGTTCGTTTTCCAGCGTACGGGTCGCCATGATCGCCGGCACGTTGCAGCCGAAACCGACAATCAACGGCACGAATGCCTTGCCCGGCAGACCAATCGCGCGCATCGAGCGGTCCATCACGAAGGCCGCGCGCGCCATGTAACCGGAGTCTTCGAGTACCGAGAGAAACAGATACAGCGCAGCAATGATCGGGATGAATGTCGCCACCACCTGCAGTCCGGCACCGGCGCCGTCGGCAAGCAGCACGCGCAGCCAGTCGGGGCCACCGCTCGCCGTTATGAGTTCGCCCAGACCGTCGACGAACAGCGCGCCGGCGACACCGTCAAAGAAATCGATAAAGGCGCCGCCGACATTGATCGTGAACAGAAACATCAGGTACATCACGGCGAGGAACAGCGGGATGCCGGTCCAGCGTCCGAGCACCAGTTTGTCAATCCGGTCGCTGAAGGTGCGCGACACCGGTTGGGCATGGCGGGAGACTTCGCGCGCCAGCGTATGTGCATGGGTGAAGCGCGTGTCGGCGATGGCCAGTCCAACATCTTTGCCATAACGCTCAGCAACCCAGGCGCGGATATCATCTACCTGCTGTTGCATGTCGTCTGACAAGACACCGACTTGTTCGCCTTCGAGCAGCTTCAGCGCAAGCCAGCGACGGTTGCTCGGCGCAGCGTCGTCGAGCAGCGGTTCGAGTTTGAGCAGCGCCTGCTCTACCGCTTCGTCGAGCGCCAACGGAAAGCCAGGCGCGGCGCGTTCGTCGGCGACCGCCAGCATCCTGGCCTTGAGCTCGCTCAGCCCTTCGCCCGTCGTCGCGACAATCGGCACTACCGGACAGCCCAGGCGACGCGCCAGCTCGCCTGCATCGATATCGATGCCCCGCTTGCGCGCGACATCCATCATGTTCAGCGCGACCACCAACGGCACACCCATCTCGAGCAATTGCACGGAGAAATACAGATTACGTTCGAGATTGGCCGCATCGATCACGTTGACGACCAGATCGGCATCGCGCGACAGCAGGTAGTCCCGGGTGACTTGTTCATCGAGCGAAGCGGCATCGAAGGAGTAGATGCCCGGCAAGTCGACAACCACGACATCGTGCGCATCGATTCGGCAGCGGCCTTCCTTGCGTTCGACCGTCACGCCGGGCCAGTTGCCCGTCTTCTGCCGGATACCGGTCAGGGCGTTGAACAAAGCCGACTTGCCACAGTTGGGATTGCCGGCGACGGCGATCGTTAACGAACCCGCGGCACGCGCCGCACTCCCGGCTCCATCCGCGACGCTGTTCGGCGGACAGCAACCGGCCATCAGTCGAGCACCTCGGCAAACAGCTTCTGTGCAACACCTTCGCCCAGGGCGACGCGATTGCCGCCGCGCGCCAGCACGACCCCACCGCCGCGCCGTTGCACGACTTCGGCCTCGCCGCCGATGCTCAAACCCAGGGCCAGCAACCGGCGCTTGAGTCGCATGCCGCCGTCGACGCGTACCAGGCGCAGACGCTGGCCCACTGCCAGATCGCTAAGGCGTTTGAGTTGCGACAATGCGTCCACCTGTACCCTATCCCGGTCATTTCGCCGATGATTCGGCCATCGATAGAATATCAGAGGATGCTAAATTAAGCAGCGGCGTACCGGCGGGCGGTACCGAACGAATCGGCGTGCCGATGGTCTGTGCTTCCGGTAGGCTTCGCGCCGTTACCCGGCCGCCCGTACCGACCTTGATCGATGTTTGGAAACGCAACGGAAACCCTATGACTTCAATACGCATGTTGCCGCTTTTGCTGGCCGTCTTATCGCTTGCTGCGTGCTCGCAATCCGAGCCCCCCGAAAATGCCGCTGCGCAGACCGATGCCCCGGCACCGCCGGCGGTGACCGACCTGCGCCAGTCCAACAACCCGGCCGCCGCCGCGCAAGCCGCCGCGGAGCAAAGCGAGCCGGCTGCGGCCAAGACTGAAGCAGCGCCCGAAACGCCAGCCACAGGGGGAACCAAGGAGATCGAGTGGGACAATCTGATCCCCGACGACTTTCAGCCAGAGAAGCTGATGGAGGAGTTCAACCTCGACGAGATCTCCGATGACGACCCGCGTGCAGAAGAATTCATGATCAAACTCAAGGAGTTATGGGACAAGGCACCGGTTCGCCAGGAACTTGACGGACAAGCGGTGAAGATTCCCGGGTTCGTCGTCCCGGTCGAAGGCGACGAGAAAGAAACCACCGGATTCCTGCTCGTCCCCTACTACGGCGCCTGTGTGCACGTGCCCCCGCCGCCGGCCAATCAGACCATCTACGTCGTTACCGAAGCCGGCAAGGGCACCAAACCGAACCTGTTCGACGTGATCTGGGTAAGCGGCACGATGAGCGTGCAGCGTATCGACAATGACGTGGCCGAAGCCGGCTACACCCTGTACGCGAGCGATATCGCGCCCTATGAGTAACCGGGCCTTGTGCATGGCCGTCTGGCTGGCGGCAGCACCTCCCCTGGCAGCCACAGAAGGCGTTACCTGCCATATCCATCCGCCGGGCTCGACACCGGAGCGCCCGGTCAACATCATCGGCCCGTACGCGACGGTCGACGCCTGCGAGCAGGCCCGCGCGGAACGTTTCGGCCCCGAGGGTCGCTGCCACTGCGTTTCCGACTTCTCCCCGCGCTGGCTGCCGCCCGCCGAAGGCGACCGACCGGGACAGTCTCCGCTGGGTTGAAGGTCCGTCACATTCCGCACCTGCGGGTGATCAAGGAGCCCGGCACCGTGCCGCTACACGCTTGAAGAAGTTAAGGCCTTCGCCGGCCGGGACCGACAGGCGTGGACGGAACCCCAAAACACGAGCACCGCGGGTCATTCTCCGCTCTCTTGAAAGCCGGGCTGGCAATCGGTCCGATGGTCGCGTTCGCCTTGCTGATCGCCTACCAGGCCGAGCTGTTCTGGCACCGCCAGGTCGCAGCCAACCTGAACACGCGTTTGGATGTGGCCGCAGAAAGCCTCGTGGCCGTGTATGACAACCTCGCGACCCGCGCCCAGCTACATGCAGCGCACCCGGCAATCGTCAACATCGCGCAAGCGCTCTCCGCTCCACGCGGCGGGGTCGACGCAGCAACGCGAGCGGCGCTGCATCCACGCTTGATCACGCACCTGAGCGGTCTCACCGACGCGCAGGATGTTCGCGGTCTGGCAATAGTCAGCGCCGACGGCCAGACGGTTGCCGCCACCGCCAACCAGCAATTGAGCCTGGACGACCCGCTACGTCGCTCGCCGAACCAGCTCGCCGCAGCCTGGTCAGGTCGGGCAGCTGCCGGCGTACCGCAGTTGATGGGCGACGATTGGCTGATTGCGGTGGCCGCACCGATACGCGATCGCAACGCGGCAACGGTTGCCGTACTCGCCTTGTACGTCGACGCAGAACCCTCTGTGTTGCGGACACTGCGCAGCGGTAGGAGCGGCGAAAGCGGCGAGGCATACATCTTCGATCGGCGCGGTGTGCTGCTCTCTGAACCGCGCTTCGCGCAGCGGATCCTCGACAAGGGCTTGATCGGCGCGGGGCAGAACGCGGTCGGCAACCTCAAGCTGACGACGCCGGATGGCGCCGGCTTGACCAGAATGGCCACCGATGCGGTAAACGGCATCGATGGCGTGGATACCGCGAGCTATCCCAACTACCTGGGTACGCAGGTGGTCGGCGCCTGGCGATGGCTGCCGCAGCAGCAGTTCGCCATTGCGGTCGAAGAAAGCAAACACGAAGCCTTCCATGGCCTGACGCTGATCCACACCGCCTTGTTCGCGTTCTTCGTACTCGCCGCCGCCCTGCTGTTGGCGATCATCCGCCTGGTCCGCGACCAGGCTGCCAACACCTCGCACCACGTGGCCATCGAGACCGCCGAAATCAACTCAGAGAAACAGAAGCTGCATGCGCTGTTCGACTGTGCACCTTTGGCGATGATCACGACCGACAACAAAGGCGCCATCAGCGACTTCAGCCTGCACGCCGAAGTCGTGTTCGGCCGCGATAAATCCAGCGTGCTGGGACAACGCATCAACAACCTGTTCGCCGAGCCTTTGCCGCAGTTCGACGACGGCACGACGTCACTGCATTTCGAGATCAAAGGGCGGCGCCCGAGCGGCGAACTGGTGCCGCTGCAGCTCTCGGTCAGTATCGCCGACACCGCCGAGGGCGAGATCCGCATCGTGATTGCGCGCGATATCAGCGACTACAAGAAAGTCGAACAGAACATGCGCGACGAGATGCGGCGGCGCGAGACGTTGGAAACCCGCCAACGCCTGTTGCTCGACGCCGCCGGCGAAGGCATCTTCGGGCTCGACAACCAGGATTGCATCACCTTCATGAACCCGGCCGGCGAGCAGTTGCTGGGCTATGGACCGGGCGAACTGCTGGGCCGCACCCTGACCAGCGCGGCAGCGGGCGGTCCGGCACTGTGCGCGGACGACAGCACGCTGACGCACAAGGGCAGAGGCGACGGCACCATGGGTACCGCCGGCGAGACACTGCTGACGCGTCACGACGGCAGCGGCTTCGAAGCCGAGTTTACCCGTGCTCCCTTGATATCCGATGGCATAAAGCGCGGCTCGGTCGTCGTATTCAGCGACATCAGCGAACGCAAACTCGCCGAGAAATATCTGATGCTGGCGGAGAACGTGTTCAAACACATCACCGAAGGTGTGGTGATTGCCGACCAGTCGGGCGTCGTGCTGCGGGTCAATCGCGCGCAATGCGAGATGGTCGGTTACGACGCCAGCGAGCTGATCGGCGAGAAACGCCCTCCCTACTATTCCGGCGAACACCCGCCGGTGTTTTACCAGCAGTTGTGGGACGCACTGGAATCCGATGGCGTTTGGGAAGGCGAGATCTGGAACCGCCGCAAGAACGGCGAACTGTTCCCGACATGGCAGACAATCGTCGCCATCAAGGACTCGCGCAACAAGGTGAAACAGTTCGTTGCGGTAACCCGCGACATCACCGAGCAGCGGCGCAGCGAACAGCGTATCCATCGCTTGGCGTATTTCGACAATCTCACCGGCCTGCCGAACCGCGAGCTGTTTTTCGATCGCTTCACCCATGCGATCCAGCGTGCATCGCGCCAGGGCGGCGGCATCAGCCTGCTGTTCCTCGATCTCGACCGTTTCAAGAACGTCAACGACGGTCTCGGCCACCCGGTAGGCGACCGCCTGCTGAAAGCCGTAGCGACCAGGCTGCAGGGGCTGGTGCGCAGTGAGGACACGATTGCCCGCCTCGGTGGCGATGAATTCACGGTGCTGCTCGAATCGATCAGCGAACGCGAAGCGGTCGAACGCGTGGCGGTCAAACTGATCGGTGCGCTGTCGCAACCCTTCGACATCGACGGCCACCGCCTGCATATCGGCACCAGTGTCGGCATCAGCCAGTTCCCGAACGATGGCGAAGACGCGGCTACCCTGGTGAAGAACGCCGATGCTGCGATGTACCAGGCAAAAGCGGCCGGGCGCAATAATGTGCAGTTCTATTCGGCCAAGATGTCGTCGTTCAGCAACGAAAAAGTGGCGATGGAAGAGCGTATGCACCGCGCCGTGCAGAACGAAGAGTTCATCTTGCACTACCAGCCGCAGTTCGATCGTGGCGGCCAAATCATCGGTGTCGAGGCCCTGGTACGCTGGCAAGACCCGGTGCTCGGACTGGTGCCACCGGGACGCTTCATACCACTGGCCGAAGAGAACGGCTTGATCATCGGCATCGGGGAATGGGTTCTGCGGACGGCCTGCGAGCAGATGCGACGCTGGCAGAACGAAGGTGCGCCCGAGATGCGCATCTCGGTCAATGTCGCCGGGCCGCAGATCACGCGAGGCGATATCGTCGCGACCGTGTCCGACGTGCTGCAGCAGACCGGGCTTGACCCCAAGTATCTCGAGCTCGAGGTTACCGAGACCTTCGTCATGGATCACGTAGCGCAATCCGTTGGCGTGCTGTCACATCTGCGCGACCTGGGCGTGCGTATCGCGATCGACGATTTCGGCACCGGGCATTCTTCGTTGGCCAGCCTGAAGCGCCTGCCCGCGGATACCCTGAAGATCGATCGTGCGTTCGTCTGTGACTTGCCCGAGGATCCGGACGATGTCGCGATCACGCGCGCCGTCCTCGCCATGGGCCAACAGCTGAACCTGGACACCGTCGCCGAGGGTGTGGAAACCGAAGCGCAGAAGGCGTTTCTCAGCCAGGAAGGCTGTGACCACTTCCAGGGCTTTTTGTTTTCGCGCCCCCTGCCGGCCGAGACCGTCGAGTTGCTTTGGCTGCCGCACCGTCAGTCCAGCCAGGCAGGTTAATCCAACAACGCAACCGCGCATTCCAGGCGTAAATACGCGACGTACCCGCATGCCGCTTTCGTGCGATCATGCGGGCTGTAGTTTCAAAGACGCCGACCATGCAAGACCTCGCTCCCCTGAATCTGGCCGCGATCGATGTGATGCACGTGGTGCCGCTCGGTGTGGCGTTTCTGCTCGGCCTTGTCGCCAAGGCGGCAAACCTGCCACCGTTGATGGGATTCCTCGCCGCAGGTTTCATTCTCGGCGCCTTGGGCATGCACGACACGCCGATGCTGGAGGAGATCGCCGACCTCGGCGTGACCTTGCTGCTGTTCACCATCGGACTGAAACTGCACGTCAAAGACCTGGCCGCCCCCGTCGTCTGGCTCACGGCCAGCGTGCACATGCTGATCACGACAGTTGTCGTGGCCCTGTTGCTCAGCGCGCTCGCACTTACCGGCCTGAGTTTCTTTTCCGCCTTCGATACGAACACGGCGTTGCTGATCGGTTTCGCCTTGAGTTTTTCGAGCACCGTATTCGCGGTCAAGGTATTCGAAGGGCGCGCCGAGATGAGCGCTATCCACGGCCGGATCGCGATCGGCCTGCTGATCGTGCAAGACATCTTCGCGGTGGTCTTCATCGCCATCTCGGCGGGCAAGGTGCCGAGTGTCTGGGCATTCTTATTGTTTGCCCTGATCCCGTTGCGCCCCCTGTTCTTCCGGCTGCTTGAGGCCGTCGGCCATGGGGAACTGCTGGTATTGATGGGCTGGTTGTTGCCGCTGGTGGGCGCCGGGCTGTTCGAACTGGTCGGCATCAAGGCCGACCTCGGCGCATTGGTGTTGGGTATCCTGCTCGCCGGTCACGCCAAGACCAACGAGCTGGCCAAGTCGTTGTTGAGCTTCAAGGACCTGTTCCTGATCGGCTTTTTCCTGTCGATCGGCCTGTCCGGCGAACTCAGTTGGGCGGTGCTCGGTGCCGCATTGCTCCTGGTGCTTCTGCTGCTGCCGCTCAAGGCCCTGTTGTATTTCCTGCTGATGACGCGTCAGCACATGCGCGCGCGCAGCGCGACGCTGGCATCGGCCGCGTTGACCAACTTCAGCGAGTTCGGCTTGATCGTCGGTGCGATCGGCGTCACCAACGGTTGGCTGGACGGCAGCTGGCTGTCGGTGCTGGCGGTTGCCCTTGCACTGAGCTTCCTACTCGCTTCACCGCTCAACGCGATGTCGAAACGCCTGTACGCCCGCTGGCGTCATCCGTTGCACCGCTTCGAGACACGCACGCGCCTGCCGGGCGACGATATGATCCGTCCCGGCAAGGCACAGGTCGTCGTGTTCGGCATGGGCAGGGTCGGCACCGGTGCATACGACTATCTGCGTTCGATCTGGGGCGACGTGGTACTGGGCATCGACATCAACGCCGATTATGTGGATCGCCACAGCGCGAAAGGACGCAATGTCGTACTCGGCGACGCAACCGATGCCGATTTCTGGGCACGTGCGGAACGCAGCGGACGGGTCAAGCTGGCCTTGCTGGCGTTCTCCGACCACGAGTCGAACATGGCGGTGGCGCGCCTGCTGAAAGAGCAAGGCTTCGAACTCGAACTGGCATCCGTCGCCCACTATCCCGACCACGAAGAGGCGCTGCGCAGTGCCGGCGTCAATGCAGTGTTCAACTTCTACGCAAGTGCGGGCGAGAGTTTCGCCGAGCATGTCGCCGAGGAGTTCGGCGATCGTATCGACAAAGAGCTAGGTCAGCCCGCATAACAACGGCCGGCAGGCGTCGAATGCAACCAAATCACCCTCGGTGCCCCCCTAACGGCATAGTCACGATTGAATTTAAGTATTAGATTTCTCTAATTTTATTCACTACACTGCCATGCCTTTCGACAAGCAGCACCGCGTAAGGCCTCCCCGATGTTCCCCCTCACCTGTCCCGGCAAGAAATGTATCAAGAACGACGTATTGTCGGGTCTGACCGTCGCACTCGCGCTGGTTCCGGAAGCGGTTGCTTTTGCCTTCGTCGCCGGTGTCGAACCGATCGTCGGCCTCTACGGCGCCTTCATGATGGGTCTGATCACCGCGCTGATCGGCGGACGTCCAGGCATGATCTCGGGCGCTACCGGCGCCATGGCGGTGGTCATGGTGTCGCTGGTCATGGAGCATGGTGTCAACTACCTGTTCGCCGCGCTGCTGCTTACCGGTGCGATCCAAATTACGGCGGGCCTGCTGCGCCTGGGTAAGTTCATCCGCCTGGTGCCGTACCCGGTGATGCTGGGTTTCGTTAATGGCCTGGCGATCGTGATCTTCCTGGCACAACTGAAGCAATTCGAGGTACCCGGAGCCGGCGGCACGAGCGAATGGCTGGGTGGCACAGCATTGTGGGTGATGCTCGGGCTGGTCGCGTTGACCATGGCCATCATCCATTGGCTGCCGAAGCTCACGGTTGCAGTCCCGGCCTCGCTCGCCGCCATCCTGTCGGTCAGCCTGCTGGCGATCGGCCTGGATCTCGACGCGCGCACCGTTCAGGATGTGCTGCGCGACATGACCGGCGACCCCGCCGCGACGATCGCCGGCGGACTGCCGAGTTTCAGTCTGCCGAGCGTTCCGCTGACCTGGGAAACCTTCAACATCATTCTGCCGTACAGCGTGATCCTCGCCGGCGTGGGACTGATCGAGTCACTGCTGACGCTCAACCTGATCGACGAGATCACCGAGACACGGGGACGCGGCAACAAGGAGTGCGTCGGCCAGGGCGTGGCCAACTCGGTCAACGGCCTGTTCGGCGGCATGGGGGGCTGCGCGATGATCGGCCAGTCGCTGATCAACATCAATTCCGGCGGGCGCGGCCGCCTGTCGGGCATCACGGCCGCGGTCTTCCTGTTGATCTTCATTCTGTTCGCGTCCGACCTGATCGAGATGATCCCGGTGGCAGCTCTGGTCGGCGTGATGTTCATGGTCGTGCTCGGCACGTTCGAGTGGGCCACGTTCCGCATGTTCGGCAAGGTGCCGCTTTCGGATACGCTGATCTCCGTCCTGGTGGCGGTCGTCACCGTGATCGCCGACCTGGCCATTGCGGTCGTCGTTGGCGTGATCGTTTCTGCGCTGGTGTTCGCCTGGGAACACGCCAAGCAGATGGGCGCAAAAACCTTCATCGACGAATCCGGCACCAAGGTGTACGAGCTGCGTGGCCCGCTGTTCTTCGGCTCGATACATGCGTTTCACGAACTGTTCGATCCGAAGAACGATCCAAGCAACGTGGTCGTGGACTTCTACGACTCACGCGTCGCCGATCACTCGGGGCTCGAGGCGATCGACACCTTGGCGGAACGCTACAAGCGCATCGGGAAAACGCTGCACCTCAAACACCTCAGCCAGGAGTGCCGCAACCTGCTCGAGCAGGCGGGCGATCTGGTCGAGGTCAACATGGTGGAAGACCCGAAATACCGGGTTGCCGACGACCGTCTGGCGTAGCGTCGCGAATCGGTTACTGCACGCTTCCGAAAGACAGGCTCAGCGCCCCCGCGGGTATCGGTAGTCCGGCCAACTGACAGCCCTGCGCCACCGGACCGCCGGGAAACAAGGTGTACAGATAACGCATGCCGCCGCGCCCGTGAAAGCGCTCGTCCAGCGCATCGTGCAGCTCACGAATACGCACGTCCGGTTTATCGTGCTTCGCAAAATATTCCTGCAAGGCACACATCGCCTCGAAATGGTCGGCATTCAACGCCAGCCCCTGCTCATGCGCGAGCCGTTCGGCATAGTGTTCGCTCCAATCCTGGGGAGCGAAGCGATAAGCCGCTTCGGCGGTCTTGCCGTAGTCGCGGATCAGGTTTGCCATCATGACGTCATCCTCCGTTGTATCCTTGAGTACCACTGCCATCAGGGCTCCCGCCGCAGCGACCGGCGGACGGGGTTTATGGAAAGAACTATAGACCGCGCACAAGGCCTATAAAGGCTTTGCGTCATCGACATTGTCGACAGTTCACATAGACGCATCTCGAATCAGAATCAGCTTATATAACCCGGTTTCCATTGACGGCCGAGACATGTTATTTCTGCGACATTAACCGAGCCCGAACCGAACTGCGCGAGCCCTCGCTATGACCGATACCTTCAAAGCCCTCGTTCTCGATCAACAGGACGGCAAGACCGTCAGCACAATCCGCGAACTGAGCAACGACGATCTGCCCGACGGCGACGTGTTGCTCGACGTGAGCTACTCGAGCCTCAACTACAAAGACGGCCTGGCCATCACAGGCAAGGGCAAGATCGTTCGAAGCTGGCCATTGGTGCCGGGTATCGATCTGGCCGGCACGGTTCGCGAATCGCACAGCGACGACTTCAAATCGGGCGATGAGGTGATATTGACCGGCTGGGGTGTCGGAGAGAAATACTGGGGCGGCTACAGTCAACGCCAACGAGTACGCTCACAGTGGCTGGTCGCATTGCCATCGAACCTGACCGCGCGCTCGGCCATGGTGATCGGCACAGCCGGGCTGACCGCAATGTTGTGTGTCATGACCCTCGAGGAAGCCGGCGTCACCCCGGACAAGGGTACGGTCGTGGTTACCGGCGCCTCGGGCGGCGTCGGCAGCATCGCGGTCGCTGTCTTGGCCAAGCTCGGTTACAGCGTAGCCGCAGTCAGCGGCAAGGCCGATGCCGAGCCGTTCTTAAAGAAACTGGGCGCCACCGAGATCCTCACGCGCGACGAGATGTCGCAAGCGGCGCGTCCACTCGAAGGCCAACGCTGGGCAGGGGCAGTCGATACCGTCGGCAGCACAATGCTCGCCCGCGTCCTCGCCGAAACCCAGTACAACGGATGCGTCACCGCGTGCGGTCTGGCCGGCGGCGCCGATCTGCCGACCACCGTGATGCCGTTCATCCTGCGCAACGTCAGCCTGCGCGGCGTCGACTCGGTGCAATGTCCGGTAGAACGTCGCAAGGCGGCATGGCAGCGACTGGCAGCCGACCTGCCGTCGGCTTTGTTCGACGACATCGAGACAACGGCCTCACTTGAACAGCTCCCCGACCTCGCCGAACAGATCACCTGCGGCAAGATCAAGGGACGGGTCATCGTCGACGTCAATGCCTAGCAAGCCGGTTTCAGGCTAGTCAGGACGCTCTTCGGATTCGATTGCCGGCTGATTGTGCAGGTGGACCGGTTCGACCACGACCGTCTTGCGCAGCCGCATGTTGAGCATCTCCACCGCCAGCGAGAATGCCATCGCGAAATAGATATAGCCCTTCGGTATGTGGAACCCGGCACCCTCGCCGACCAATGCCACGCCGATCAATATCAGGAATGACAGCGCCAGCATCTTGATCGTCGGATGGCGCTCGACGAACTGCCCGACGGGGCCGGCGGCCCACATCATGATCAACACGGCGGCAACGATCGCTGCAACCATGACCGGCACGCGATCGACCAAACCGACCGCGGTGATGACGGAATCGAGTGAGAAGATGATGTCGAGGATGCCGATCTGAACCACGACGCCGATGAAACTGGCGGCAACCTGTTTGCCGACGCTGTGTTCCTCTGGGCCTTCGAGCGACGAATGGATCTCCATCGTGCTCTTGGCGATCAGAAACAGGCCGCCGAAAAACAGAATCAGGTCGCGACCCGATACCGCGTGCCCCAGCAGCTCGAACAGCGGCGTCGTCAGCCGCATTACCCAGGCCAACGACAGCAGCAACAGGATGCGGGTACCCATGGCCAGCATCAGGCCGAAACGACGCGCGGCCGCACGCTGCGCTTCCGGCAGCCGGTTGGCCAGTATCGTGATGAAGATGATGTTGTCGATGCCCAGAACGACTTCCAGCGCGGTCAGCGTGACGAACGCCGCCCAGGCACCCGGGTCTGTGAATAGCTCGATCATGATGCTGCCAATGCTCCGACACCCTCGTGTAGCAGCGCATTGTGCGTGTTTGTTTTCGACAATCCCACTCCCATTGGCGCATTGCTCCTACGGAACACCGGGTGTCGCCGACAGTTCACGGTTTCGCTCGTCGCTGCCTGGACATTGCCTGCCGGCTGCAAGACACTGATGCGAACTCAGCATGGCACTGTTTGAACCGCGCATGACCAGATCTGCGATCGCCGTCGTCGATACATCAGCCTTCGTCGCGAACTATCGCTACGCGAAGTCTTTGGCGCCGCGCGCGCGGGCACTGGCCGTGATCAAGGCGAACGGCTATGGACACGGCGCTGTTCGCCTCGCCCGGTGCCTGGGCGACGAGGCCGACGCGTTTGCCGTCGCCTGTACCGAAGAGGCTATGGAACTGCGCGAGTCGGGCATTCGGCAGCCGATCGTCCTGCTTGAAGGTGTGTTCGAGCCACAGGAAATCGACAATGCCGCGTTATGCGCCTTCGGCATCGTTATACATGCCTTGCATCAGGTGGAATGGCTCGAACGCGCCAAACCATCGCAGCAGCTGAACGTATGGATAAAGATCGACACCGGCATGCACCGGCTCGGCTTCGCGCCCGATGAACTGTCGAGCGTGCTATCGAGAATCAAGGCGATTCCACATGTTGCCGACATCGTGCTGATGTCGCATTTTGCCCGCGCCGACGAGACGGCCAGCGATGCAACCGAGCGCCAACTGGCGTTGTTCGATCGCGCCGTGGCCGGGCAGACTCTGGCATGTAGCGTGGCCAACTCGGCGGGCATCATCGCCTGGCCCGGCGCGCACCGTGATTGGATTCGCCCCGGAATCATGCTGTACGGCAGTTCGCCGATAGCCGATCCGTCCGACACGCCTTCACCGCTGCTGCCGGTCATGCACCTGGAGTCACGCCTGATCGCGGTCCACCAGCTCGCGGCCGGCGAGAGCATCGGCTATGGCGCCCGCTATACCTGTGAGCGCGAGACGCGGGTCGGTGTGGTCGCCATGGGGTATGCCGACGGTTATCCGCGGCATGCAGTCGACGGCACCCCGGTAGCGGTCAACGGGCAGCGCACCCGACTGATCGGGCGCGTCTCGATGGATATGCTCACGGTCGATCTCAGCGACCAGCCGCATGCGCAGGTAGGCGATCACGTTCAGTTGTGGGGCGACCTGGTCAGCGCCAACGAGGTTGCCGCCTGCAGCCAGACCATCTCTTACGAATTGTTTACCAAGGTCACCCGGCGCGTTCATTTCCGCTATCGCTGAACCCCTCGACGGCGAAGTCGCCTCTATAAAGACTGGAATCGCCACGCCGATAACCAAGCATGACGGTCAAGAAAATGATTCCCGTACTCGCTGGCGGCGGCACACGCCTGCCGGCGCACGTCGGCATCCTCAGTGCGCTCGAGCAGCTGGACTACCAGGTTGACCAACTGGTGGGCGTATCCGGCGGCAGCATCGTCGCGTCGCTGTTCGCTTACGGCCATTCCACCGCGCACCTTAAAAAGCTGGCGTTCGACGTCGACTTTCGCCAGTTCCGCGGATTCTCAATCAAGCGCCTGATGCGCTGTGGCGGACTGTCGGACGGATCCTGCTTCGAGAACTGGCTGGACAACCAGCTTCATGGCGCAACCTTTGCCGACCTCGAACGCGACTTGCACGTTGTCGCAACCGACGTGCGTTCCGGCGAGCCGGTCATCTTTGACCGCGAACACACACCGGACTTCACCGTTTCGCGCGCGGTTCGGTTTTCCATGGGCATACCGCTGTTGTTCACGTTCGAGAAATATCGCAATCACCTGATGGTCGACGGCAGCATACTTGCCGAGGACGCCTTGTACCGGTCATGGACAGACGACGATACGCCAGTGGTCTATTTCCGCCTGCGCTCGGCCAAGGAAAACGTGCCGATCGAAGAATCCCGAGTCTTTCCATTGCCGGACTACGTCACGATGCTGATCAGAACCTTTATGACCAGCATTTCGCGCGAGTACATCCATGACCGCTTCTGGCGCAACACCGTCGTGATAGAAACCAGCAACGTCTCGCCGATTGAATTCGCCATGACGGCGGAACAAAAACTGGACCTCTTTGAGCGTGGCTTCGAAACGACACGTTCCGTATTGCCGTTGAAACTGAACGGCGTTTCGCTGCCGGACATGCCCGTCGCTGAGTCGTGAAACCCACGCGCTGAGCGAATAACCGTTACGATTCGGTCTTTCAAGCGCATGCGCTCGACGCCGATAATCCTCCTTGAAAAGAAAACCCAGGAGTTCCGAGTCATGAGATTCCCAGCCATTGCGGCAATAGCCGCGCTGCTTGCGGCAAACGTCCATGCCGACAATTCAACGCTCGATGCTGCGATCGGAGGCGGAATCGGCGGTGCAACCGGCGCGGCAATCGGCAACGAGGTCGGCGGGCGCGAGGGAGCCATTATTGGCGGCGCCATCGGTGGCGCTACCGGAGCGGCTGTAGCAACCGACAAAGCAGGCGAGGCCGTTGCGCCACAAACGCACTCAGCTCCCCACCCGCGGGCGCGTCCAGCACAGCCCTACTACCATTGCCCGCCCGGACAAGCGAAGAAAGGACGCTGTTGACACGTCATATCATCGCGTCGTCTTACAGCACGAAACGGCGCAGCCTCAACGAATCGACAGATCGACCCGATCAGCATGAACAGTAATAACGACTCAAAAACAGGTTCAAGCCGGCGCCGTTGGCGCGCACTGCTGTTGGCCACGGCGATGACCGCCATTGGCGCCGCGCAGGCCGCCGACCCCCTGGCCACCCGCTATTACGAAGACGCCGTTGCGCGCTTCAACAACGACGACCCCAAAGGCGCTTTGATTCAGTTGAAAAACGCCTTGCAACGCGATCCCGGGCAATTGTCCGCAAAGATCCTGCTGGGACGCGTGCACCTGACGCTGGACGATCCGGTCGCGGCCGAAGAGGAACTGGTGCAGGCGCAAAAACTGGGCGCCGACCCACTGCTGGTTGCAGGGCCGCTGGCAAAGGCGCGTAACGCCCTGGGCAAGTACGAACTCAATCTCGAGTCGATCATTCCCACCCGTTTTCCACGCAGCCAGCAACCGGACCTGTGGGAGCAGCTAGGCATCGCGCGGCTTGAAACCGACGATCCCGCAGGGGCCACCATTGCGTTCCAGGAAGCACTGCAGATCGATCCGACACATGTCGGCGCCAAGCTGGGCCTGGCCAAGATTCCGCTCAAACAAAAGAAGTTTGCCGAAACCTCGCGCCTGGTCGACGATATTCTGTCGGTCGCACCGGACAATGCGGAAGCATGGTTCGTCAAAGGCTCCGCTACACACGCGCTGGGCCAGTTCGATGAAGCGAGCAAGGCCTACAACCGCGCCCACTCGCTCGACCCGAATCACCAACAGGCCGCGCTCGGCGAAGCAACGGCAATCCTCGAATCGGGCGACGCGGCGCGCGCAGTGGCGTTGCTGGAACCGCTTGAACGGAAGTTTCCGGCCGTCGCCACGATTCCGTATCTGCGCTCGGAGGCACTCAAGGCGCTCAACCGGACAGCAGACGCCGACGCCGCGCGCGCCAAGGCATCCAGCCTGATCAGCGCCTACTCGTCGGCGGATGTGTCGAATCGAGGCGCAGACCTGTTGCTGTACGGCACCATCGCGTTCGAGGGTGGGCAGCTCGAAACCGCGTACCAATTCTTGTCGGCCTATGTCGACGGGCACTCCGGCGACGCCCAAGGTCGCAAATTGCTCGGGCGCATCCTGCTGGCGATGGGCAAACCCAACGATGCACAACGCGTCTTGCTGCGCCTTTCCGCCAACAATCAGGCCGACGCCGAGGCGTTGGCATTGCTGGGCGATGCGCATATGCAATCGGGCGATGAAGTCGCCGCCGAGCGCTATTACCGCGACGCCCTGGAAAACTACAACGGCGGACCGGCACTGGTGCGACGCCTGGGCATGACGCAGTTCTACAGCGGACAGCGTGATCAAGCTCTGCAGACGCTCGAATCGTTGGTCGAACAGACCAGCGGCGCGGCCAAAGCGGATTCATCGCTGTTGCTCGGCATGCTGTACTACAGCGAGAACCGCTTCAATGAAGCCGGCGGTGTCGCCGACCGGCTGGTGAAGGAATCGCCCGACAACCTGACGGCGCGCAACCTGCAAGCGCTGGTTGCGGTCGCTCGCGGCGACAGCGCGCAAGGCCGCTCGATCCTCGAGAGCATTCTGGCGAAAGACCCGACGTTTCGCCCGGCACGCTACAACCTGATCAAGCTCGATGTCGCCGAGGGGCGCACGCAACAGGCCGGTGCGGCGTTCGCCGAGCTGCTCGCTACCGACCCCAACGACACGCGCGCGCTGCTCGAGGCTGCGCGCTTCGCACTCAAGCAGAACAACGCCAGGCTGGCGATCCAACACCTGGAAAAGCTGCACGAACTCGAACCCAACAACGTCCTCGGCAACATCGAGTTGATCAATACCTACCTCGCCGTAGGCGACACCGCATCGGCCGCGACCAAGGCAGCGGCACTCAATCGCGCCGTGCCCAACGATTACCTGGTCACCGAGACCCTTGCCCGGGTCCAGCTCGCCGAAGACGACAAGACCGGGGCGACGATCACCCTGGGCGACGTCGCCCGTTTCGCAGGCGAAGACGTCGAGCGCCTGATGCATACCGCGCGCCTGTTCATCGTGGCCGACGATGCCGATGCCGCTGCCTGGGTACTGTCGAAAGTCTTGGCGGTCGACCCCGATGCACACTTCGCACGCAACGAGCTGGCCACCGTGTATTTCCGCCAGAGAAAACTGGCCGACGCGGAAGCTGAAGCACAGGCCGTGCTGCAGCGCGACGCGAAGAACGCCCATGCCATGGCGCTGCTCGGCGACATTCGTCTGGCGCAGCAGAAGCCGGCGGAAGCCGTTGGCTACTATAAGAAAGCGCGTGAGATTCAGGACTCGCCGCAATTGGTCATCAGCCAGCATCGCGGCTTGATCCGCTCCGGCAAAGAATCGGACGCCCTCAAGGTGCTGAGCGATTGGAACGCACAGCATCCCGGCGTAGCCGCAGTGGTTCGCGTGCTCGCGCGGCACCAGATGTTGCGAGGAGACCAGAAGGCAGCTCTTGCGCTGCACGAGGAACTCGTCGATTTGACTCCGGATGACCCGATCGCCTGGAGCAGCCTGGCGGACGCCTTGTCGACCTACGACACCGAACGGGCCTTGAAAGCAGCCACCAAGGCCTATGAACTGGCGCCCGACAACCCGGCCGTGCTCGACACACTGGGCTGGACCCTGACCCAACTGGGCGAACTCGAACGTGGCCTTGCCCACCTGCGGGACGCGTTGGCACGCAATGGCCGCTCCCCCACCATTCGCTACCACCTCGCCGTGGCGTTGCAGGAATACGGCAACGCGTCGGCTGCCAGGCGCGAATACGAGAACGCCTTGCGGATGTCGGATGATTTTCCCGAGCGCGCCGAGGCAGAGGCACGACTGAACGCACTGCAAGCGACGAAGTGACCGGCACGGCGCAGTGCTGTCGAGTTTCTTTACATCTGGGAAATTCCTGCTTGGTCCACCACGCGGCCCACGGGCTAACGAATTTTCTTCCCAATTGGGCTGCTGCGGTAAATCGTTGTTTTTGCGATATAGTTCGCAACTAATGATTTAAAGGCGTAAAGATAACAACGATCTAGGCATATTTTCTGCTAGCGAAATAACAAAGAACCCAAACAACTCACTGTTTCAACGATCACAGGCCGGGAAATGAATATTCTAAAATTCGCAGCGCTCGCCATTCTGGCCGGCGCTTCCAGCACTGCTTTGGCCACGTTCTCCCACAAAGGTGGTGGTAACCACTGTGGCGGAGGCAACAACGGCGGTGGCGACCCCACCCCCGAATGCGTCGTGACCTGGGATTTCACCAGCGGCAGCAACGTCAATGGCGATCCCCTGACCTATACCGGCACCTCGACCGCCGGTGGTTCTTATAGCTTGGTGTTGCAGGGCTTCACTGTCGGCCGCCACAAGGACAACAACGGCAACACGCTCGGTTACAGCGGCCAAATCGGTGACGGTGCGACCTCGTACACGACCGATGGAACCGTCCCTCGCTACGGCATCGGCGTTCACTCGCCGGGCGAAAGCACCCACTGGGGCAGCAAGATCGACAACATCAAGAACAGCGGGCAGTCGCAGTACCTGCGTGACGCCGTACTGTTCGACTTCGAATCGTGCGTGGTATCGGTTGAAGAGATCAGCCTGCTAAAGGCCTACAATGGCGCCGACACCGATTTCGAGCTGTGGGCCTACAGCGGCGCCGAACTTGAGATCAACAACCTCGCCGGTCCTGGCCAGATTCCGGACTACGACACCTGGGCGGGTAATGGCGACTGGACCCTGATCACCCAGAACTATGGCGACTCCAGCGACCGCACGGTGTCGATCAACAGCCCGGTAGCATCGCGTTACTTCGTTTTGATCGCCGGCGCGAATAAGAAACACAACAACGACGCCTTCCGCATCAGCGGCCTGACGGTCAGCTGCGACCCGGCACACTGTGAGCCGAGCGAAGGCGGTGGCGATCCGGGTGTACCGGTTCCCGGCACCCTGGCACTGCTCGGCATCGGCGCACTTGCGACCCGCCGTCGCTGGGGCCGCAAAGCGAGCTGACGCAAGTCGCTCAGCGCAAAAAAAGCCCGGCTTGGCCGGGCTTTTTTGTGTCTGAAAAAACGACGCGAAAGGCGCGCCGAAAACGCCTTCAGTCAGGCAACACGATGTTCAGTTCGAGTATCTCGTGACCCTGATCGTGTTCCACATTGACCGAGACGGCATCGTTGTCGACCGCAACATACTTGCGGATCACCTTGAGCAAATCTTTCTGCAACTGGGGCAGATACGACGGGCCGCCACCGCGGCGGTCGTGCGCGACCAGGATCTGCAGCCGCTCTTTGGCGATCGCCGCCGAACCGCTGGCCTTCCGCTGTCGAAAGAAATCGAGTAACGCCATATCAGCCCCCGAACAAGCGGCCCAGAAGGCCTTTTTTCTCGACATTCAGGAAACGGTGCGGCAGGTCGTCACCCAGGTACCGTGACACCATATCGCCATAAGCCTGGCCCGCACTGCTCTCACGATCCATGATCACAGGGACGCCCGCGTTGGATGCGTTCAGCACCGACATCGATTCCGGGATCACACCGATCAGGTCGAGCGACAGGATCTCCTGGACATCTTCCAGCGACAGCATTTCACCGCGCTGAACGCGCTCCGGCGAATAGCGGGTAACCAGCAGGAACTCGCGTATCCCCTCGAGATTCTGCTCGGCGCGCCGCGACTTGCTCGACAGGATGCCGATCATGCGGTCCGAGTCGCGCACCGACGACACTTCCGGGTTGGTGACCACGATCGCGTCATCGGCGTAGTACATCGCCAGCGTCGCGCCCTTCTCGATTCCGGCCGGCGAATCGCACACGATGTAATCGAACTCGCGGCTCAAGTCCTCGAGCACTTTCCCCACGCCCTCTATCGACAACGCCTCTTTGTCGCGCGTCTGCGATGCGGGCAGGATGAACAGGTTGGGATTGCGCTTGTCTTTGATCAGCGCCTGCCCGACGTTGGCGTCGCCCTGAATCACATTAACGAAGTCGTAAACCACGCGGCGCTCGCAACCCATGATCAGATCCAGGTTGCGCAGACCTACGTCGAAATCGATGACCACGGTCTTGAAACCGCGCTCGGCCAGACCCATTGCGAATGCCGCACTGGTCGTGGTCTTGCCCACTCCTCCCTTACCGGAGGTTACGACGATGATTCGAGGCAACTGATCGCTCCTATGGACGCCTGGTCCACGCTAGATGGTGTGAGGACGGGCCACGCTTCACAGCAGCTCGAATTTCAGCGCATCTTCCACAAGGGAAATCTGCACGGCCCGTCCTAGATAACGATTCTCAAGGTTCTCGCTGACCCGATAACGACCGGCGATCGAAACCAGATCGGCACCGAGGCTGCGACAGAATATGCGCGCTTCGGTATTGCCGGACACGCCCGCCAACGCCCTGCCGCGCAGCGGCCCATAGGCATGGATATGGCCCTCCGCCATCACCTCCGCCCCCGAACTGACGCCGGCCAGCAGCACCAGGTCGCCATTGTCGGCGAAGATTCGCTGGCCCGAGCGCACCGGCTTGTCGACGATCAAGGTCGGCACGGCCGGCTTTGCGGCGCTACGCACCGGCTGCGGGCGATTGACTGTCGCTTTGCGACCCGCCGGGATGATAGCCATTTCCAACGCAACGGCCTGTTCACGCTGTTCCGGCGACGCACCGCGGATACCCACCGGGATCATGCCGTGTCCACGCAACATACCGACGATCATCGGGAAATCGGTGAGCAGGTCGGTGTCCGGCAGGGCAGAGATGTCGATTGCGACCGGCGCCTGCTCAAAAAACGACGGCAAGCGGGCGACTTGCCGGGCGAGAAACGCGTCGAGCGCGTTCACGTCAAGATCACGCAATACCAGGGTCGGCAGCGTGTATTGGCCCGCTTTCATATCGAAAGCAGCGGGCGCTTGATCGGTACGTGGAGACACCTCGGACATGCCTGGTCACTACTCTCCGGCAATCGGCTTGTTTGTTGATTTCGGGCTCAGAGTCTATCCGAAATCGCCCTGCCAGGTAGCGTTTGCTTCACAAATTATCCCGCTCGAATCGGGCCATCCGGTGCATCGCCGGATTTCGGCGTCAATTCGGCAGAATCGGATTGATCGCACCCATCGGGCCGGAGATCTGATGGACATTCTGGCGCATCACGGCCATGCCCCCGGTGATGTGATTCATCTGCTCGCCGATGCCTGCCATTGCCGAGGTCACGTGCAGCATATCGGCGTCGATGGCCGCCATTTCGGCATCCATCGCCTGCATACTCTCACGCAGGCGCGGCATGATAGAGGTGATCTGCGCCATGTTCGTCGTGATCGGCGACATATGCTGAATGTGATCGTCGAAGCGATTCACACGGTCGGCGATCAGTTCCATGTCCTTGTCGACGCGCGACAGGTTTTTGTACATCGAATCCATGTTGCTGACGATGCCGTTCATGTCCTGATACAGCACCGTTACGTAGTACACGTTGACGAAGGCCAACACGGCCAGCAGGATCGAAATGACGAGGATCACCTTGTCGGTGATCTTGAAGTGACGATGACGCTCGTCAAGATGCAACTGCGTCTCGCGCCCAAGACGGGCCATGACCTGAACGATCGGCGCACGTGGATCGACACTCATTCTCGCATCCTCGCTGTAAGGTGTTTGCGCCGTCCTTCTGGTCGGCGCACGGCTGTCATGGGAACGGGAACATCTTGTTCAGTGTTCGGGCCGGTTTCGCCATGCGGTGCATCTCGGCACTCATAACCTGCACTTCGTGATTCATCGCATTCATCGTGAAGGCGATGTTCTCGACGTTGAGCCGGGTGCCGCCCATCGCCTGGGCGATGGTCAATACGCTGTCCTCAATATTGCCGGTACTGACCGCAATCGCCTTGAATTCGACTTCGAGCACTGCGGTGTTTTCCTGTATCTCTTTCAGGTTGGCGACCTGCTGCTCCATCGAGATCAAGTCCTTGGTAATGTCGTCCATACGGTCGGATACCGCAGTGAAATGGTTATTCATTTCTCCGACGACGTCTGAGATACGCGTGATCTGCGAGCTCAACGTAAGCAGCAGGATCAGGATGGAAAATGCAATAAGAAACAGAATGATCAGGCCGGCCCGGATGCTGTAGTTGAGCCGGTCGCCGAGTTTGTTCTTGACGTCGATCTGGCTCAGAACGATACCTTCGAAGGAACTCAGCGCCCTCAGGTACTGCTGCTGCAGAATGACGTCGTCGTTGCTTGTTCTCGGCTCTTTCTGGTCGTCGGCCATCGATCAATCGTATCCCACAAACTGAAACGTCGAAACCGGCAGGCCGGCGGCTCGTTGTTACATGGTGTGAGGTTCAAATCCGTCCGCTCAACCAACCAACAGATCCTCGGCTCCGTCAACTGCTTGGCAACCGGGCTACGCCTTGCCGATATGACACGCTGCCATCCGATGTAAAGACATCGGACAGATGTGATTTATGGATTCTGGCACATTCGCCGTGGGCCTGTCCCAACATTGTTTAAGTAAACCGGCAGTGCGCGTCCGCGATTCGCGCCGTACGCGATCAGCGTCATAGCTGCGGCAGACACCAGGCCTCGCGGATGAGGCGCCCGATCTGGGTGGGCGGTACCGGCTCGGAAAACCAGTACCCTTGCGCCTCCGGGCAATCGAGCGACAGCAGGGTATCGAGCTGATCCTGTGATTCGACGCCTTCGGCGACCACATTCATGTTCAACATGCGACCGAGCCCGACGATCGTCTTCACCACCGATACGCTGTGCGTTTCGCTGTGTATCGTCTGCACGAACGACCTATCGATCTTCAACGAATCATAGGTACAACGCTGCAGATACGACAGCGATGAATAGCCGGTACCGAAATCATCCATGTGCAGTTTGATGCCGTGTTCGCGCAGCGAGCGCAGTGCCACCTTGATCGCATCACCATGATCCATGCAATCGCGCTCGGTGATCTCCAGCGAGAGGTCTTTGGGCCGGATACCCGACTGCCGCACGATGTCTTTAACCCGCTGTACGGACTGAACCTCGCGGAACATATTGGCCGATACGTTCACACTGACCCCCAGCGTCTCACCATCGGGAAATAGGTTGCGCCAGGAATGCGCCTGACGGCAGGCCTCCTCAAGCACCCACCAGCTCAGCGCCGACAGCATGCCGCTGTCTTCGACAACGGCGAGAAAACTCGACGGTGAGAGCACACCCTTGGTGGGGTGCCGCCAGCGCAGCAGGGCTTCGAACGCCACGATTCGGCGCTCGGCAAGGGTAACGATCGGCTGGTAGAAAACGGCGAATTCACCCTGCGCCAAGGCCCGCCGCAGATCGGTCTCGAGATTGAGGCGGGATACGGCAGCCTGGTGCATGGTCTGGTCGAAGATCACGGTGCCTTCGGTGTCGGAGCGTTTTGCCCGGTACATCGCGAGATCGGCGTCGCGCAGCAGTTCTTCCGGCGAATTGTATTGTTCGGTTATCACGGCAATACCGATGCTCGCGCTCGAATACATACCGCGACCGGCGACCGAAAACTCACGCTCGAACAGATGGTGAATCCGCTCGGAAACCTGGGCAATGTCCTGCTCGTCTTCAATATCGGCCACCAGCACGGCAAACTCGTCGCCGCCCATACGTGCCACCGTGTCGCCCGGCCTGATAACGCTCTTCAGACGACGGGCTATCGACACCAGGAGACTGTCGCCCGCCGAATGGCCGAGGCTGTCATTGACGATCTTGAAGCCATCGAGGTCGAAATACAGCACCGCAAACTGCAACGCAGGGTTGCGCTTGTAGCGGCGCAGCGCCTGCATCAGGCGGTCGATGAACAACACGCGGTTGGGCAGCCCCGTCAGCGCATCGTGCAGCGCACGGTGCATCAGCTGCCGCTCGGTCTGCTTGCGCTTGGTGATACTGCTGATGGAACCGGCCATACGCACCGCCGAATCCCCGCCGTCGGTCAATACCACACCGCGCGCATAGACCCAGATGTAGTCGCCATTCTCATGCCGCAAGCGGTGCTCGTGTTCGAAGTGATTGCGGTCGCCGCTGACCGGCGGGATCATCAAACCTTTGAGTTCAGCGATATCTTTTGGGTGGACGCGTTTGAACCAGTCGTCGAGATCGCCGACCGTCGTCTCATTCTCGAGGCCGACGAGCTCGTTCCAGCGTGGCGAAAAGTAGGCCTGCCCACTGACCGCATCCCAATCCCAGATGCAATCGTTGGCTCCCTCGACCGCCAAGGCATAGCGCTCTTTGACCTTGATGAGATCGCGCTCGGCGCGCTGCCGCTCAATGGCGTAGACAATGGCGCGATGCAGCAACGCGGCATTGACTTCGCGCTTCACCAGGTAGTCTTGTGCACCACCGCGCACCGCTTGCGCGGCGATGCGTTCTTCATCGCAGTTCGTCAGAATGATGATCGGCACGCCGCGAACCTCGGCGGCCAATCGCTCGAACCCCTCAAGCCCGCGCGCACCCGGAAGATGAAGATCGAGGAGAATCACACCGGGCGACCTCTCGCCGGCGATCGCCGTCAATGCCTGATCGATGCTGCGGACATGGGTGAGGCGGTAGATATGCGCATGCCGTTTGGCGAGATAAAGGCGGACGATGTCCGCTTCTTGCGGGTTGTCTTCGACTAGCAATACATCGATGACTTCGCCGTTGGTTGTCAACTATTGAACACCTGCCGTATTGTCGTACGCCTGTGTCGAATCAATGTGGTCTTCGACCGGCAACGAAAAAATGAAGGCGCTGCCGCTATCCGGCGTCGAGCGCACCCAGATTCTGCCCCCGTGGTTGCGGACGATGCGTTTGCAAATCGCCAGCCCCATACCGGTCCCTGGATAATCCGCCGCTTCGGCGGTACGTTCGAACATGCCGAACACGCGCTTGGCATCTTTCTCATCGATACCGATGCCGTTGTCTTTTACCCCGATCCGCCAGGCATCGCCGACACGTTTTGCACGTACGGTGATGCGTAGCGGTTGATCACTGCGGAACTTGATGGCATTGCCGATCAGGTTCTGAAACACGCGGTGAAAGTGGCGTCTATCGACGTGCAAGGTCGGCAAATCATGACCGACATTGACCTTGGCGCCTATCTCCTCGAGCGTCAAACGGTACAGACCGAGGACCTCGTCCAGCAATTCATTGAGATCCACCGGCGTCTTGTCCGGCGTTGCGTTTTCGATGCGCGAGTAGTCCAGCAACTCATCGAGCATCTCTTGCGTCCGCGCCAGGTTGAACTGCAGGTGTTCGAGTACATCGATACCGGATTTGTCTAGCTGGCCTTCGAAATCGGTGCTGAGGATGTCCGCATAGCGTTTTGCAAGCTGCAGCGGGTCTTGCAGGTCGTGCGAGACCGCGTAGACCAAAGACCGTCTTTCCTCTTCGGATCCCGCGTCGTGCGCCGCTACGATCGACGAATGGTGGCGCCATTCACTGTTTATGTTCTGCGTGGCGATATTAGACGAAAGGCGGGATAAGGCAATGATACCCGCACTGCTCTTCGGGTAAACGGCAGCGACGCCGTGCGGCACGCTCGCCTCCCCGTGTTCGATGTGGGCGACAGACGACAACAACACAATCAGCGCTTCCGGGCGATTGCGGGTGCAGGCGCCGACCAGTGTCTTCCAATCTGCCCAGCGTTGGCGTTCGTCGACGACGACAATGTTGAAAGCCTGCTCGGAGTGCAGGGCGTCAAAGAATGCCTCGGCGCTTGGCGCCGCGACGATGTTGATTTTGTTCGGGCTGGGTTCAGCGGCAATCAGCGCCGACATCACGGTGAGATCGGCAACCGACGCGCTGACAAACAGCACGTGGATCTGGTTACTCACGTTCGTTGTTTTGTCGGCACTTTTATACGTTCATCTGCGATGGTCGACGGCATCGTTGTGCGCCACCGTCTGCGGCACGCCAGCGCCCGCCAGGCGCGCTGAGGATATCCGCGGGCATAGCGCCCATCGCTTTGTTTTTTCTGTATAAATCATATCCAAAGCACGATAGATTCGCGATCAAATACATGCTGTGCCGACCCAGGAAATTTGCCACCGGACACGACGGCAATCCGTCGCTCGGGGGATTATTGGCCTCAATCCGAGGTTTTCCAGAACGCACTTCACCAAATTCGCCTTTAAAGGCATTCGGCAAGGCATGAACGTCCCAATTTCACTGCTTTTGTTGCACGACGCTTGCCCGATCCGATTTTCATCTAGTACTTTTAATTCCCTGCCGGAAGCGGTAAACGACAGTGTTCGCGCCCCAAAAGCTCATAACAACGAAACTATCGGTACCCTGGCATCGTCTCAGCTCTTCCGTAGTCAAACCGCCGACAACCATCGATGAAGATTAACGACCCTTTCGGACGCGTTTCCAGACGCAACCAGCAGCAATACGATACATTCCGACAGCAATTGCGAGAGATGGGCGTCGACAACGCCGACCAATGCCTCACCTTCACCCGCAATGCCACGTTAACTTTCGTCAAAATCGCTGCGGTGATGGCGGTGATCAGCCTCGTTGTGTTCATAGCGTTGCCGAAACTGATCGCGCCGCTCGTTGTTATCGACGTACTCGTATTGCTCTGGCTGGCTGGCAGTTATATACAGTTGCGCGTCCAGATGAACCGATACCGACGCGAAGAATGTGATGAAGCGTCACATTGACAACAACATTGCCGGGAGATTTCTTATGCTGAACAAACGTCTTTCATACCACTCGATCGGCCCTTTTTCCGTTGTGCTCCTGGCGCTTGTACTGGTGGCGGGCACCTTGTTTACACGCCCAGTATTCGCCAGCGATGTCGTCAAGGTCGTCTACCATGCCGATTTCGCGGACCCTCGCCGGTTCAGCGCCCTGCTGACCAGTGTCAACAACATGGTTACTCACTATCAAAACGACCTGCTTGAGTACGATGTGCGTATCGTGTTCGTCGCCCACGGCATACGTTTCGTTACCGACGACAAGCTGACAGGCACACCCTTCGAAGAAGATGCGGCCATGGCAGAGCGGCGTGAGAGCAACGCTGGACGACTGCAGTCCTTGCACAAGGTTCAGGGCGTAAAGCTCGAGCTGTGCGATATCACGCGCTCGCAGATCGGCCTGAGTGAAGACAAGCTGTACGAGGGTGTGGAGACGGTTCCTTCCGGGGTCGTCAGGTTGGCCGAACTACAGAGTGAAGGCTTCGCCTACATCAAGATTGAGTGAGCTGACATGAACCACCGCACTCGCCCGACTGCCGCGACGTCGGGTTTCGCTCGACCCTGTGGGCGGCGTAACCGGCTGTCGATTGCCGCGCTGCTGGTGGTCCTCGGCATTTCCCTGACCATCGGCGGTTGCGCCGACGACGTGCCGGAGGTTGCTGAACTCACCGGGCCCACGATGGGTACCACGTTCAGCATCAAGATCTCACCACCGCCAGAAGCGGCGCTGCGCGACGAACTGCAGCGACAGATCCATCAGCGTCTGCACGACATCAATGCACAGATGTCGACCTACCAGCCGGATACCGACCTGATGCGGTTCAATCTTGCATCAACGACCGACTGGCATGCGGTACCACGGGAACTGGTCGATCTGGTCGATCGGGCGAACACCATCAGCCAGTTGAGTGGTGGTGCCTACGATGTCACGGTCGGGCCACTGGTCAATCTTTGGGGCTTCGGCAATGCGGGCCGGCGCGACACACCACCCGCGCATGCCGAGATCGCCAAAGCTCTGGCGACGATCGGGTTTCAGAAACTGCACACCCGACCCTCTCCGCCTGCGCTGAAAAAGGATGTTGCCGGACTGCAGGTGGACCTGTCGTCGATCGCCAAGGGCTGGGCCGTAGATCAGGTCGCCGAACTGTTAAACAAAGCCGGCATGACCAACTATCTTGTCGAGATCGGCGGCGAGGTCGTTGCCCGTGGACATAAGTCGGATGGCTCGGCATGGCGCATCGCAGTCGAAAAGCCTTTGCTGGATCAGCGCGCCGTCGAGCGTGTCGTCGCCCTCAACGAGGCCGCAATGGCGACCTCCGGCGACTATAGAAACTTCTTCACCGATGGCGGTAGATTGTATTCCCACACCATCGATCCGAAGACCGGCGAAACCTTGCGCCACCGGTTGGCATCAGTCACGGTGTTCGCCGACAACTGTACCGATGCGGATGCCTGGGCAACGGCCTTGATGGCTCTAGGTGAGCAACGCGCACCGGCGTTGGCCGACGCCCAGCAGCTCAAGGCGTTCTTCATCATCAGAACTGACAGCGGATTCGAAGAGATCGTCAGCCCCGCGCTGCGCACATCCGAGCTATGGGCCGGCGCGCAGTGAAGCGGTTTTCGACGTTGGCCGACCGTGCTTACACCCGTAGCGACAGGCCATCGCTCAGCGACATACGGTAAGCGCGGTAGCTGGGAATACTGCCGACCAGGAAACCGGCCAACAGAACCGCACCAAGCAGGGTGAACTCGTAAGCGGTAGGCGAACCGATCTCGATGAACAGGCCGAGGTGAACCTCGATGAACGGTCTGCCGACGAGTAGCAACAGGTATAGCAGCGCGAGTCCGAGCCCGATACCGAGCAACGTCAGCACCGCCGCCTCCCCCATGATCAACGCAAAGATATGAACCGGCCGCGCACCGACCGACCGCAGGATAGCCATTTCACGACGCCGTTCGTTGAGACTGGTCAACAATGCCACCAACATACCGAACAGGCCCACCACGACCACGAAGGCCGACACCACCAACAACGCATTCTCGGCAATCGCGATCAGGCCCCATAGCTCTGCCAGCGCAGCGCCGGGCAGTACGGCAGACAAGGGTTCGCCTTTGTATTCGTTGACGTATCGCTGCACCTGGAAGGTCGCGATCTTGGATTTGAGACCAAACAAGGCCGCCGTGATCACCTTCGGTTTCAGGTCCAGCTTGCGGGCCTGGTCGGCACTGATCGACAACCCCGGCACCGGCGCACCGCTCTGCCAATCCACATGAATCGCCTCGATGGCCTCGAGACTGACATGTACCGTACGGTCGACCGGGGTACCGGTGCGTTCGAGGATACCAACCACGCGGAACGGTTTGTCTTCATGCCGTGCGAACCCGACATCGGCACCGCCATGGGCAATGACCAGCGGCGTATCCAGCTGGTATCCGAGCTTGTCGGCGACCTCAGCGCCAATGACGGCGTCATACAGGTCGGCGAACTTACCGCCAGCCTCGAAGCGCAACGTTTGCTCTCGGGCAAATCGGTAGTACTTGAAATAGTCGCCGTTGGTACCGAGTACGCGATAGCCGCGGTGCGAATCACCGAGCGATAGCGGCACGCTCCATGCGACCTTGGGATGCGACGCGATCTCTTGGTAACTCTGCCACGAGATGTTGTTGGTGGGGTTGCCGATACGAAACACCGAGAACAACAACAGCTGAACCGGCCCACTGCGTGCACCGACGATCAGATCGGTACCCGAGATCGTGTTGGCGAAGCTGGCGCGGGTTTCATTGCGAACACGCTCCACGCCGATCAACATCGCGACACTGAGCGCGATCGAAACCACCGTGAGGCCGACCGAGAAACGCCGATTGCGCAGACTCTTCCAGGCAAGACCGAGTACCGGTGTCACAACACACCCCGGCGTGGTGCCCGATTCACGTCGGCAAGGCGAATGGTGCGACTGAACAGCGGTTCGAGTGATGCATCATGGCTGACGAACACCAGCGTCGAGCCGGCGGCACGACACTCGTCGAACAACAGTTTGACGAACGACTCGCGACGGCTGGCATCCAGCGACGATGTCGGCTCGTCGGCGATCAACAGTGCGGGTGAACCCATCAGCGCCCTGGCGGCGGCGACACGCTGCTGCTGACCGACACTCAACGCCGTGACAGGGCGAGCGATCAGTTCATCGTATCCCATGTCCAGATGGGTCAACAGGCGTCGTGCCTCGTGATCCAGGCTTGGCGCTTGGCGCAGCGCCCTGGCGCGACGTTTTGCGGAAAAGCGACACGGCAAGGTGACATTGTCGATCACCGACAGATACGGAATCAGGTTGAACATCTGGAAGATGTAGCCGATGTGTTCGGCGCGAAACGCGTCGCGCTGGGCCGCGCCCAGTGCGTTCAACGACTGCCCGAGGACCTCAACGCGCCCCGATGCGGGCAACGCCACACCGGCGAGCAGGCTGAGCAGCGTGCTCTTGCCACTCCCGCTCTCGCCCTCGACGAATACCTGCTCGCCGCGGTCTATCCGCAGCTGTTCGAGAACCAGCACAGGCGGCTCGTCGCGCTGCCAACTGAACGCAATATCGTGCAGACGAACAACGGCGTCGCTGGCCGAATCGTTGTCTTCTCGCTGATGCTGCGCCGACGTCACGCCGCGATCAAAGCCTCGATTGGAGTGAAACCCTGCGGCCTAGAACCGCAACTGGCGATTGTATGTCGTCAACTCCACCGACCCCTGGTTGGTCGCCGTGATGTATTGCACATGCGCGCGCTCGGTCGCCGGAAACGTCTGAAACAGTACCATATCGAGTTCGGTCAGACTTTCCGGATTGCCGCAGGTATAGCTGTACTCCGCCTCGATATCGCTGTGATCACCGTGATCATGTTCGTGTGCTGCGTGCTGTTCCGCCGGCAAGGTACCCGGCTTGAGACTGCCCTGCAGATCCCACGGCATCTCGACCTTGACCCTATCGATGGCGCAGTTCGCTGCGAACGGCGTGGCAAACATCTGGCTGGCATCGTGTAACACCTGCGCGGCCGTCGTGGCCTGGTCGATATCTTCGTCGCTCGTCGGCTCGTGCTCGAAGCCGACCAGATTGGCGGCGGGTGACGACAACTCGATCAGCAGCTGATTGCCGTCAACCGCAACGTTCAACTGCGCGGTGCCGTGCTCGTGCGCGTCGTGCTGTCGAAAACCCTGCTGCGCGAGAGCCGCCACAGACGAAAACATGCATGCCGCTGCGATCGACGCAGCAAACCTTTTCACCTTCATAGATCCACTCCCGTTACAGAGGCATTCGGAAAAACTGCCGCGGTCCGCGCACGGACCTTCAGCTCGCGCGCCACACAGCCAAAACGTAATGTTATTACGTTTTATAAATCAACCAGTACCTGGTGGCAAGCCCTACCGCCCGACTTGCTCGACTCGCATGCCGGCGAGCCGCTCGCTTAGATTGGCTAGCCCATCGCGAGTTTCGTACGATGGGTCGACAGGAAATCCCAGCGAGACCCGGTATGACCAAGTATTTTGTCGTCGCGAGCGTATTGCTCGCATCAACTCCCGTCGCGTACGGCGCCGACATCGACCTGCAATGTGAGCAGCTCTCCAACACCCTGATCGAGCGATTTCATCGCGAGGGACTGCTGCCGGCCAACGGCGAAGGCGCGCTGCGCGCGCAGGAGATCGCACAGGACGTTTGCGCGGGCGCCGAGGCGCAGGCCCAGCAACAGCACGAAGAAGGCAAGAAAGAGGCCCTGTCGAACTGGCTGTTCGAATCCACCGGCGGCAAGCCCGGCAACAAGCGCCTGCTCAACCTCAAGCGTTGACGTCAGGCTGTCACCGCTACGACTGAAACTGCTGCCCGGTTCACATTTCGCGCGCAGAGCCACCTAGCTCGACAACACCGAACGCATCCATCGCCTGTTCGTCAGCCATTCGTCAGCAAACGAATGGCTAACTCTACCCCCAGCAGAGACGGCGCCCATTGCGAAAACGCATTGGCATGGGACGACACCTGACCCATCCATGTTGGTTCGCACTGGCGCCATCCCAGCCAGAACCAGACAAGACCGACCATCAACGGAACGCGCGGTACTCGTGGCGAGTACCCGTCATATCCGTACAGAAGTCGGAACGTGCCGCGTCTGTGTTGAATTGACTCACTCAAATGGAGAAGCATGATGCGTATTTGGACAACACTGTTAACCGGCGGCGCGCTGTGCATGTCGCTATCGGCACACGCCTACGACTGGCAGGCCTTGCCCGAGCAAGCCCCGGCACCGGCAGACAACCCACAGACCGAGGCGAAGATTCAACTCGGCAAGACACTGTATTTCGACCCACGTTTTTCCGAGCACGGCACCCTGTCGTGTAACTCGTGTCACAACGTCATGGCAGCGGGCGATGATAACCGCCCCAACTCGATAGGCATGCACGATGCGCGCGGTGAGCGCAGTGCACCGACCGTATGGAACGCAGCATTTCTGTCGACCCAGTTCTGGGACGGCCGCGCCGCCACGCTCGAAGACCAGGCCAAAGGCCCGGTACAGAACCCGATCGAGATGGGCATGGCAAACCTCGATGCGGCGATGGCCCGCCTGCTCAAGATCCCGGGTTACAAACCCATGTTCGAGGCGGCCTTCCCCAACGAAGAGAACCCGGTAACCGCAGACAACGCGGCCAAGGCGGTAGCTGCCTTCGAGCGTACCTTGATCACCCCGGACACGCCCTACGACCGCTATGTCAAAGGCGACAAGACGGCGCTCAATGAGCGGCAGGTTCGCGGCATGAACCGCTTCGCCGAACTCGGCTGCACCTCATGTCACGCCGGCGCCAACTTCAGCGGACCGGAAATGCCGGTCGGCACTGGCTTTTTCATGAAGTTCCCAACGTTCGCCGGCAGCGAGTATGAAACCAAGTACAAGCTGACCGACGACAAAGGCCGCCAGACGGTCACCAACCAGGCCAGTGATGCCAACATGTGGCGCGTACCGACGTTGCGCAACGTGGCGCTGACGGCGCCCTACTTCCACAACGGCGCCGTGCCGACGTTGGACGAGGCCGTTCGCGTCATGGCGAAAACCCAACTGAACCAGGAAATCAGCGAAGACGATGTCAACGATATCGTGGCCTTCCTGAACGGCTTGGGCGGTGAGTTTCCGGAAATCGCCATGCCGCGACTCCCGGCCACGCCGAATATAAGCGTGATCCCGCCGATCGATCCGCATATGGGTCGCGCGGCCCACCGTTGAGGTAACGACGCCGGCGCGAGCAAACGCGTCGGCGTCAGTGCGAATCGGTTGGATAGGGCATCGCGAGGCGATACCATCGGGGCATCAGCCGAACCACGTCATGATGCTCGACCGAACGCTCTCCATTGCCCCCATGCTCGATTGGACGGATCGCCACTGCCGCTTCTTTCTGCGGCAGATCTCGCATCATGTCCTGCTTTACACCGAGATGATCACCACCGGCGCCCTGCTGCATCGCGATCCGGCGCGCTTTCTCGACTACAACGCTGCCGAACATCCGCTCGCACTGCAACTGGGCGGCAGCGATCCGAACGAGCTCGCGGCATGCGCAAAACTGGCCGATGAATGGGGTTACGACGAGGTCAACCTGAACGTCGGCTGCCCTTCCGACCGCGTACAGTCGGGCCGCTTCGGCGCCTGCCTGATGGCCGAACCATCGCTGGTTGCGGAATGCGTCGCGGCAATGGCGCAGTCAACGCCGCAAGCGGTTACCGTCAAGCATCGTATCGGCATTGACGATCTCGATGGTTACGATCACCTGACCCGGTTCATCGACGCCATTGCCAACGCCGGCTGCGGTACCTTTATCGTGCACGCACGCAAAGCCTGGCTACAGGGACTCAGCCCGAAACAGAACCGCGAGGTTCCGCCGCTAAAGTACGACGTAGTGCATGCATTGAAGTCGGACTTCCCACAACTGACATTCGTGATCAACGGCGGCTTCAAAACGCTGGCCCAAGTCGAGGAGCAACTCAGGCAGGTCGATGGCGTGATGATCGGTAGAGAGGCCTATCAAAACCCGTGGATACTGGCTGAAGCCGATGCGCGATTGTATGGCGACGATATCGGACCACAGTCGCGAAACGATGTCGTCGCACGCATGCTGCCCTACATCCAGCAACAACATGCGCAGGGTGTTCCGGTACATCGCATCACTCGCCACATGCTTGGCCTGTTTCAAGGCGTCAAAGGCGCGCGCGCCTGGCGTCGCCATCTTTCCGAAAACGTCCACAAAGCGGACTGTGGACCTGAGATCTTGACAGCCGCCATGTCGGCAATGGGGTGACGACAATGCATCGTTCTTACCGACAAACAAGCGTTTCAGCCGCATCCACCGCGGCATTGATAGCGACGCTTGCGGCGTATTCGGGCGCGCATGCCTCAGGCGACGCAGTCAAACTCCTCGAGCAGAGCGGTGCCTGTATCGGCTGCGACCTCGCCGGCGAAGACCTGTCGGGGCGACGCCTGATGGCAGCCGATCTATCCGGCGCCGACCTGCGCGATGCGAACCTGCGCGGCGCCATTCTGTTCCGCGCAAACCTGTCGGCCGCAGACCTGAGGGGAGCAAAGCTTGAAGGCGCCAGCCTGGGGCGTGCCAACCTGTCGAGCGCGAACCTTTCCGGTATCGCCTGGCAGCGCGCCAAGCTCGCGCACGCGACACTGATCGATGCCGATCTGCGTAACAGCGACTTGCGTGAGGCAATGCTGGAGCATGCCGACCTTTCGGGCGCCAACCTGTCGCGCTCGAACCTGGAAGGTGCGCGTTTGCGGCACACAACGCTGGACAACACCCATCTTCATGAAGCCCGGCTCAAGGAAGCAGACCTGCGGCAACTCGATCTGCGCCCGGTCGCCTCGATGACCCGTGTCGATCTTGGCGGCGCGCGGCTCGACAAGGCCGACCTGAGCGGCGTCGACCTCAGTGAAAGCAAACTGGACACAGCGCAGATCAACGACGCCAACTTGTCTGGCACTCGTTTGGTCGCGGCGTCATTGCGTGCCGCAGAGCTGCGCAAATCGAACCTGAGCGATGCAAATCTGGACAACGCGGATCTTCGCAACGCCGTTCTGCAAAGCGTCAAGCTGCAAGGCGCAACGCTCAATTCAACCAAACTCGATCAGATCACCCTCAGCGGCAACCTGATCGGCATGGATTTCAGCAACAGCAATCTACGGCGCGCCAACCTGCAAGGCGCCAACCTCAAAGATGCAAGGTTCACCAATGCCGACCTGCGCCAAGCCAACCTCTCGGCCTGCAATCTGTACAACGCCGACTTCAGCGGCGCCGACCTCAGGTCGGCGAACTTCACCCGCGCCAACCTGCGCGAAGCGAAGTTCGATAATGCCGATTTGACCGATGCGCGTTTCGACGACGCGAAGGGAGCCCCGCAACACGTCGCCGATTGAACGCGCGTAGTCAACGCGTGATGATCTCCGGCCCCATCAGTTGGGTCGGCAACCAGGTCGACACGACCGGCACATAGGTCACGATCAACAGGAAAAGGAACATGATCGCGACCCAGGGCGCGGCGGCACGGATGACGCTGCCGACCGACATCTGTGCGACCCCCGCGGTCACGAACAGGTTCAAGCCCACCGGCGGTGTGATCATGCCGATCTCCATGTTCACGACCATGATGATACCCAGGTGAATCGGATCGATACCCAGGGCGATGGCGATCGGAAAGACCAGCGGTGCGACGATGATCAACAGTCCGGACGGCTCCATGAACTGACCACCGATCAACAACAGCACGTTGACCACGATCAGGAACATGATCGGCCCGAAACCCGCCGACAGCATCGCCTCGGTGATCATCTGCGGCACGCGTTCCTCGGTGAGCACATGCTTCAGGATCAGCGCGTTGGCGATGATGAACATCAACATGATGGTCAACTTGCCGCCTTCGAACAGCGCATGCTTGGTATCCGGGTGCCAAATCACGGAAACAATGCGAACCGGCAAACCGGCAACAGAGCCCATGCCGTCTTTGAATGGCCCCATGTCGCGGTAGATGAAGTTTGCGATCAGAAACGAGTAAACGGCAGCCACGGCCGCGGCCTCGGTCGGCGTGAAGATGCCGCCGTAGATACCACCGAGGATGATGATCACCAGCAACAAGCCCCATGAGGCATCGGCCATCGACGCGAACACCTCGCCCCAACCCTGCCAGGGACTGGCCGGCAACCCCTTGACACGCGCCCAGATGTAGATGGCGACCATCAGCATGAAGCCGGCCAATAATCCGGGAAAGACGCCGGCCAGGAACATGCGCCCCACGGACACATCGGTCGCCGCAGCATAGACCACCATGACGATCGACGGCGGTATCAGGATACCGAGCGTGCCCGCGTTACAGATAACGCCGGCGGCGAACTCGCGCGAATAGCCGACCGAAATCATGCCGGCGATCACGATCGACCCGATCGCGACCACCGTGGCCGGCGATGAGCCGGACAAGGCAGCGAACAACATACAGGCGAAGACCGAGGCGATCGCCAAGCCGCCGCGGAACGAGCCGACCACCGCGATAGCAAAGCGGATGATGCGGCGTGCGACACCGCCGGTCGACATGAACACCGAGGCGAGGATAAAGAATGGTATCGCCAGCAGCGTGTAGTGCCCCTCGAAGGCATCGAACAACGACTGCGCGACCGCCACCAGCGACGCATCGTGCGAGAACATCATCAGGAACAAGATTGACGAAAGGCCCAGCGAAATCGCGATCGGCACGCCGATCAACATGAAACCGATGACCATGATGAACAGAACCAGCACTTCCATGATCAGCCCTCCCCATCCTTGCGCGCAGTCAATGGCTGCGGATGCGGGTCGGCCATCTCCAACTCCTCTATCAGCTCTTCGGCTTCATGGCTGGCGATGATCATGTCGACCTTGCCGGTCAGGATGTACCAGGCCTGTTGAAAGAACCTGAGCGTCAACAAGGCCAAACCCAACGGCAATGCAAGATAAGGAATCCAACGCGGGATCTTTTCGTAACGCTCCCCTTCGTTCATCCATTCGGCAAGAAACTGGAACATCTCGGGCATTGGTGTGTCATCGGTTTCCATCCATGCACGCTCGGTGGCGAACGGCAGCCAGTAATGCCAGGAGCCGTACAGCACCATCAGCGCGAACGCCAGACAGGCGGTCACCGCGAGCAACGCAGCAATTTTTCGTGCCGCCGGCGAAAGGTGTTGAATCACCACGTCTACACCGATGTGTACGTGCTTCTTCACGCCGTACGACATCCCCATGAGCACCAGCCAGGCGAACAGGAACTCGGTGATCTCGTTGGCCCACAGGATGTTGTCGGAAAAGGCATAGCGCGCCACGACGTTGGCGAAGGTGACCAACACCATCAGGCCAATGCAGATGGCGATACTGGTTTCTTCTATGGTGTCGGCGATGCGCCCGACGCGGGATGTTGGAATTGTTTGCATCTTGCCTCCGGCCGACGGAATTCGGATTCGGCACCCGTGCTGGTCGATTCCGTCTTCAAACCGATGAATGGGTAAGGCGGCGTTACTCGAACGCCGAAGCGGTCGCCGGCTCCCCGCCCGACGACCGCTTGGTCAGTCACGCGAAGGATCAGCCCTCGTTGGACTTCAGTGCGTCCTCCATCAGGTCGGCACCGATGTCTTTCTCGAACTTTTTCCACACCGGCTTCATCGCCTCGACCCATGCCTGGCGCTGTTCCGGGGTAAGCTGACGTACAACACCACCGGCATCGATGATCGACTGGCGGTTCTGCGCATTCACCTTGCTCGACTCGGCGTTACGCTCTTCGCTGACCTCTTTCAGAATTGCCGCCAGTTCGTTGCGCACATCGTCGGGCAGGCCGTCCCACCACTTGGTCGACGTTACGACAAGGTAATCCAGCACACCGTGATTACTCTCGGTGACACCGTCCTGAACCTCGAAGAATTTCTTACCGTAGATGTTCGACCAGGTGTTCTCCTGGCCGTCGATGACGCCCTGCTGCAGACCGCCGTACACCTCTTTGAACGACATCTTCTGCGGTGATGCGCCGAGCTGTTCGAACTGTGCGACCAACACGTCCGAAGCCTGAACACGGAACTTAAGACCCTTGGCATCTTCGGGCTTGAGCAGCGGCTTGTTCGCCGAGATCTGTTTCATACCGTTGTGCCAGAAAGCCAGACCGGTCAGTCCGCGACGGCGCATCGAATCCTTGAGTTTCTGACCCGCGTCGGAGTTCTGGAAGCGGTCGACGGCATGGATATCTTCGAACACGAAAGGCAGATCGAAGATGCGGAATTTCTTGGTGAAGGTTTCGAACTTGGAAAGCGACGGCGCGGCCATCTGCACATCGCCGTTCAACATCGCTTCGAGCACCTTGTTGTCATCGTAAAGGGTTGAGTTCGGAAACACCTGCATACAGGCCTTGCCGTTCATCCGCTCGTTGACCCGCTCGGCCAACAGGTTCGCCGCGATGCCCTTCGGGTGCTTATCGGCATTGGTGACATGGCTGAACTTGATCACCATCTCGCCGGAATCACAGTTCGCAAAGACTGGGGTGGCCGAAACAGCCAGAGCCGCGGTTACGGCAAAGCCGATCAGATGCTTACGCATGGTGTTACTCTCCTTATCGATATTTTGGAATGCGGGTGCGCCCCGCTGAGGACGACACGCGGGGTAGTGTTGCAACGCAGGTGCCAGTTCATCGACTACAACGCTATCCCATTGTTTTTCTTTTATATAACCGCCTTGTGACGGATGCGCGAGGTGGCAGCAATAGGCGGGATTCCACCCATCGGGCCGTTGAGGGTGGGTGAAACTTCGCCCAACGGTCCGCCCCGGCGGCGCGATTCACACAACCTTCCGCGGGCGATACTGCGATGATCCAACGCATCGATCACTTGGTTATGACCGTAGTCGATATTCCTGCAACCTGCAGGTTTTACAGCCGTGTTCTTGGCATGGACGTCTTGCGCTTCGGCGACGACCGCATCGCGCTGGCATTCGGCGACCAGAAGATCAATCTGCATCAGGCGGGGCAAGAGTTCGAACCCAAGGCGACTTTCCCGACACCCGGCGCTATCGACCTGTGCCTGTTGACCGATCAACCATTAGACGATGTAAGGCAAAGGCTCGATGATCAGCGGGTTGCCATCATCGAGGGCCCGGTGCGACGTACGGGCGCAACCGGTCCGATCCTTTCGCTGTATTTTCACGATCCGGACGGCAATCTAATCGAGGTCGCCTCCCCGCTCCCGGCCTGACCGATACCTGCGCTGAACACCTAAAGACAAGCAACAGCATAGCGCGACGTCGCGCGTTAGAATTCCGCTTTAATCCGCGATTGGAAACCACACCGTGCATTGGCTCGCGCTCAGCCTGATCTGCGCATTCTGTCTGGCCACGTCCGACGCCGGTGCCAAACACTGGTTTCGCCAGGCCGGCGCGATTCAGATGGTGGTGGTGCGCCTCGGCTTCAGCGGCCTCTTGCTGATCCCGTGGGTGATCACATTCGACCTACCGGTTCTGCCCTGGCAGTTTTGGGCATGGATGGCGTTGCTGATGCCATTGGAGATCACCGCGATGCTGATGTACATGCGGGCGATCCGCGATTATCCACTCGCGTTGACGGTGCCTTACCTGGCGTTCACGCCCGTGTTGGTGGTGCTGACCGGTTGGCTGATTCTCGGCGAGAAAGTCAGCAACGGCGGTCTGTTCGGCATCCTGTTGGTAGTAGCCGGTTCGTGGCTGTTGAATTTCGAGCACACCGACAAACTTACACCGCGTACCCTGTTCGCCCCATTGCGCGCGATCGTGATCAACCCCGGTTCCCGCCTGATGCTGATGACTGCCGGCATCTATGCGATCACTTCAGTGGGCGGCAAGGCAGCGATGCAGTGGATGCCCGCCGAGCAGTTCGGCGCCTTCTACTTCGCGGTTCTCGGTACGCTGGTGCTCGTGCTGGCAACCCTCTACCAACCCCGTTCGCTGCACGTCGTCAAACACGGTTGGTTACCCTTACTGGTCGTCGCCGGCTTCATGTCGGTCATGGTGGTCACCCACTTTCTCGCTCTGGCGCAGATCGAAGCGGCCTATATGATTGCGGTGAAACGCACCAGCCTGTTGTTCGGCATGCTGTACGGCGCCATGCTGTTCGGCGAACGCCACCTCGGGCGTCACCTGTTGGCCGGCGGTATGATGGTGGCCGGCGTCGCGGCCATCGCACTTTGACCGAGCAACCTCGAACCGTTATGCATACCCGCTACAACGAAATCCCCGCTTACCAAACCAAGGACGGATCAGAGATCCGCGAACTGATGCACCCTACGGTTCACGGCAACGCCAATCAGAGTCTTGCCGAGGCGCGGGTCGAGCCGGGTGAACAGACGGCCTTGCATCGACACCGCCTGAGCGAAGAGCTCTACCATGTAACTGCCGGCAGCGGCATCATGACTCTCGGTGACGACCGTTTGCCGATAGGTGCGGGCGACACCATCGCGATCACGCCTGGTACGCCGCACAACGTGCACAACACGGGCCACGAAACCCTGGTCATACTGTGTTGCTGCAGCCCGGCCTACGCGCACGAAGATACCGAGCTGTTGTAAACGGCCAGAGCACGCGGGCGATGCTAAACGATTGTTCAACCTTGACTTTATATATTAGTTTTCGCTAATATCTTGCGCGTTTCAGACCGCGAGCCGTTGCAGCGGTTTCATCCAACACCTTTCGGAGAGACCCTATGTCCATCGAACGTATCGTCATGGCATTTGCCGGCTTCATGATCATGCTGACCATCGCGCTGGGCGTGGCAGAAAGCCCGATCTTTCACCACCACTATTGGCTGTACTTCACCGCATTCATTGGCTTCAACCTGTTCCAATCGGCGTTCACCGGATTCTGCCCGCTGGCGCTGATCCTCAAAAAGATGGGCAAACAGCCGGGCGCTGCATTCTAAGCGGCCACCAGACAGACACACCGAAAAGCCGGCCTCGCGCCGGCTTTTTTGTGCCCACCATATCTCCCGTTGGGGCAGGCACATCGCCCGCGGGAACCGGGTTCGCTCCATTCGAAATTAGTTTGTAAACGCAAATTGTTCGTATTACGATAACGATTTCCAACACAAGATCTACAGCACGCCGAGTCATGAACGATAAGAGCAGGCAGGAACCGTGCAAATGCGATGAAGGCAAAACGCAGGATCCCCCTCGATTGTGTACCTCCGAGCTGTTCCGTGGCGGAAACCGTATCGAGATCGAGCACCGTGGCGAAACGTATCGCTTACAGATTACACGCCAGGGGAAACTCATTTTGACCAAGTAGCCGCTCGAAGATCGGCTGGAACCTAAAAAAATTTATGTACGGGAGTCCACTCAACATGAAAAAAGCACTGCTTGCCGCAACGATATCTGCGGCACTGGCCGGGGGCGGAGCCGCCGGCGCAGCAACCCTGGAAGAGCGCCTCGAGGCGATGGAAAAACGCCTGAACTACCTCGAGAAACGCGTCGAAACGCAAGACGAGGTGATCCTCGAGAAAGACCGCGAGATCGCCGAGCTGAAGAAAACGACCGGGGGGAATAGCGCCGCGAGCAGTGGCAGTTGGGTCGACAACATCGAAGTCAGCGGGCTGATCGAGATCGAGGCAAGCCACACCTCGCCCGACGGCGACAAAGACGAAAGCGATCTGATCACGCCCACGGTCGAGTTGGGCATCGCCGCCCAGGTCAACGACTGGGTCAGTGCAGAACTCGTGCTGCTGTACGAAGAAGATACCGACAACGATGACGGCAGCGGCGACGGCAGCGACTTCAGCGTCGATACTGCGATGGTCACGATTGCCGACCCGGACAGCAGCTGGTTCGTCAATGCCGGTCAGTTCACCGTACCGTTCGGCACCTACAACACCGACATGGTCGCCGACCCGCTGACCCTGGAGCTGGGCGAGACGGGCGATACCGCGATCGAAGCAGGCTGGAACTTCGGCATGGTGACGGCATCGGTATTCACCTTCCAGGGCGACCGCGATTCACGCATCGACAACTTCGGCGCCGCGCTCAACTTCGAGTCGGTCAGCGACAACTTCGGCGTTATCGGTCACGTTGGTTACATCAACGACCTGGGCGAATCCGACTTCATGGTCGACGAAGGCTTCATCGCCGACGGCGATGACGTCGCCGCCTGGGTCGCCAGCGCACAGTTCCAGTTCGGCGCCATCCGTCTGACCGGCGAGTACCTCGCGGCCATCGATGGCTTCGCCGATGCCGGCGACGACGAACCCTCGGCGTTCAACGTCGAAGCCGCCATCGACTTTGAGATCATCGGCAAACCAGCGACCTTTGCGCTGGCCTATGGCGGTAGCGACGAAATGGACAACATCAACGACGGCTTCACCGAAGAACGCGTCGGCGGCACCCTTTCGGTAGAAATCTTCGACGGCACGGCGGTCGCTCTGGAATACCGCAACGACGAAGACTATACCGGCGCTGATGCCGACACGATTACCGCACTGCTCGCGGTCGAATTCTGAGCAAACCGAGGAACGTACAAATGAAACGCGCAGTAACTTTCATTGCCTGTATCACGTTCGGCGTGAGCGCTCAGGCAACCACCCCGCAGGCCGTGCTCACGCACTATGCTGACCTGGCGCATGCCATGTACGGCGATTCGCTGCAGACCGCACAAACCCTGCAGCAACGCGTCGATGCACTAATCGCGACCCCGACCGAGGCGAACCTGTCGGCCGCCAAAGCGGCCTGGGTAACCGCACGCCATCCTTATCAGCAGACCGAGGCCTATCGCTTCGGCAACGCCATCGTCGACGACTGGGAAGGCAAGGTTAATGCCTGGCCACTCGATGAAGGACTGATTGATTATGTCGCATCGAGTTACGGCGGCGAGTCCGATGAAAATCCCTACTACACCGCCAACGTGATCGCCCATCCGAAACTGGTCTTGTCCGGCCGCGAGATCGATGCCGGCAACATCACGCCCTCGTTGCTCGCCGAAACACTGCATGAAGTCGACGAGATCGAGGCCAATGTCGCCACCGGTTACCACGCCATCGAGTTTCTGCTGTGGGGCCAGGATCTCAACGGCACCGGCCCGGGTGCCGGCGCCCGCCCTGCCAGCGACTTCGACCCGGGCAATTGCTCGTGGGGCAATTGCGAGCGGCGCGCTGCCTACTTGAAGGCCGCTACCGATCTGCTGGTGCAGGAACTGGCGTGGATGACCGAGCAATGGGCACCCGGCGGTGAAGCGCGTACAACGCTGACCAGCGGCGATCCGAAAGTCGGGCTATCGACCATCTTCACCGGCATGGGCAGCCTGTCGTACGGCGAACTCGCCGGCGAGCGCATGAAGCTCGGCCTGATGCTGCACGACCCCGAAGAAGAACACGACTGCTTCAGCGACAACACCCACTGGTCGCACTACAACGACGCGCTCGGTATCAAGAACGTCTACACCGGCAGCTACAAACGGGTCGATGGTTCCGAGATGACCGGACCCAGCGTTGCCGATCTGGTCGCCGCCCGCGATCCTGCTGCCGACAAGCAGCTGCGCGACAAGCTCAATGCCACGCTCGACAAAATGCAGGCATTGGTCGACAGCGCCAAAGGCGGAGAGGCCTACGACCAGCTGATCGGTGAGAACAATGACGCAGGCAACCGCAAGGTCGCCGCGGCGATCGATGCGCTACTCGATCAGACCAAGGCGATCGAGAAGGCCGTCGCGGTGATGGACCTCGAATCGATCGCTTTCGAGGGATCCGACAGCCTCGATGCACCGGACAAGGTGTTCGAGTAATACGCAACCGGCGATTGACCCCGCCCGTCGCCGCCCCAACCGGGGCGGCTTTTTTATGCGCCGTACCTTGAGCGGCAACAGGCCGTCTTGACTACATCGACGTCAGGCCGACGCACCGCCCTCGCCCATCTGTGACTGCAGATAGTTTTGCAGGCCGACCTTGTCGATCAGGCCGAGCTGTTTCTCCAACCAGTAGGCATGATCCATCTCGGTATCTTCGAGTAACTGCAACAGGATCTGGCGGGTTTCATAGTCCCGCTCCTGCTCGCACACGCTGATCGCCTCTTTCAATGCCGCGGTCACTTCGTACTCGACCGCCAGATCGTTCTTCAACATCTGCGGAACCGTGTCGCCAATGCGCAACGCGTCCTGGTTCGACAGATCCGGTTGGACCTCGAGAAACAGCATGCGCTGAATCAGCGCATCCGCATGCTGGGTCTCTTCTTCCATCTCGTGGTTGATACGTTCATACAGGCGCTGCAATCCCCAGTCCTGGTACATACGCGAGTGCGCGAAGTACTGGTCGCGCGCCGCCAGTTCGCCGGACAATAATTTCTGCAGGTGTGCAATGACCTTGCTGTTGCCTTTCATGCTTAGTCCTCCATCAAGGCTTGCAGGTAGTTTTCGAGGCTGACGTTCGCAATCAGGCTGTGCTGGGTCTCCAGCCAGTCGATATGCTCTTCGGTTTCCCCGAGAATTTTCTCGAGCAGGTCGCGGCTGACGTAATCCTGCGCCGATTCGCAGTCGGCGATCGTGGTTTGCAGTTGGGTACGCATCGGCAGCAACATGCTCAGATCGCCGTGCAGCATCTCCGGCACGTTCTCGCCGATCAGCAGCTTGCCGAGATCCTGCAGATTGGGCAGACCCTCGAGAAACAGCACACGTTCAATCAGATCGTCTGCCTGTTTCATCGCCCTGATGGATTGGCCATAGGCGTATGCATTGAGCCCCTCAAGACCCCAGTTTTTGGCCATGCGGGCGTGCAGGAATAGTTGGTTGATGGCAGTGAGCTGATCTCTAAGGCAGAGATTCAGCCCCTGGAGGATGTGCGGGTCGCCGTGCATCCAGCGCCTCCTGTTTAACGACTGTTACAAGGAAGGCTGGCTATCCGACTGGGACTGGCTTGCCGCTCTGACAGCTCATAGTAAGGCGCAAGCACGCCCGCAGGCAAGATAACTCTTTGTTTTACAACGTATTTCGTAATAATAGTCGCAACGACATTGTTGTTGCAAATCATTCGCATTCCCACTACTATTAAGCTATCGACGAAGAGGGTTAGGCCATGTATGTGTGTGTCTGCAACAAAGTAACCGACGGACAGATCCGCCAAGCCGCAGAACGCGGGGTGTGTTCAATGGATGAACTGCACGATGAGCTCAAGGTCGCGTCATGCTGCGGTCGTTGTCACGATTGCGCCAAGCGCGTGCTGCAAACCGCAGTGACCGAGCAGTGGCAGCAAGCATCCTTCGCTACCGCCGCGTGCGCGTGCGCCTGATCCGATGGCACGCCAACTCAACACCTTCCAGACGCGCCTGCTGAATTGGTTGCACGCTGTCGCTGCAGCCACCCACAACAGTCGCCGAGGTCGCCGCAACAGCCTGTTGCGGCACGTGGCATCACACCCCCGCCACAAGACGTAACCGCCGGTTAAATCCCGCAGGTTTGATATTAGCCAACCCATTAGCCGTATCTCCCAAAACCGATGAACCTTTCCCCACTGATCCTGGCAGCGGCGTGTAGCGCGCTGACGGTGGCATATGCCGCTGAACCGATAACCCAGCCCACGACCGATTTCACCAAGGCGGAAGAATACGAGCGCTACCCCGCAGGTGCCGCCACCCACACCAAGAAACTCAACAAGGATGCGTTCTCGCATGCTTCGGCGAACATGAGTTTCGAGCGCGAGATCGACTTCAAGGTCGGCAACGGCTTTTTCAAACGACTGTGGGTGACTGCCCCGGCGTCGACCAAGGCGGCCGATGGCCTCGGCCCCCTGTACAACGCCCGCTCATGTCAACGCTGTCACCTGAAAGACGGTCGCGGCCATCCGCCCGAGAACAGCAACGACAATGCGGTATCGATGTTTCTGCGCGTGAGTATCCCGCCGCAATCCGACGCCGATCGCCAATTGATCGAGACGCATCGGGTCAAGAACATCCCAGACCCGATGTACGGCACGCAGTTGCAGGACTTCGCCATCGCCGGCCACAATGCCGAATACCGCCTGCAGATCGACTACCAAGAGTTACCGGTCAAGCTCGCCGACGGTGAGACAGCGAGCCTGCGCGCGCCAACCTATACCGCCGCCGACCTCGGTTACGGCCCGCTGCACGCACAGGCCCAGTTGTCGCCACGTATTGCACCGCAGATGATCGGCCTGGGTTTGCTCGAGGCGATCGACGAACAGGACATCCTGTCGCAGGTCGACCCGGACGATTCCAACAACGATGGCATATCGGGGCGTCCAAACCTCGTATGGAGTCTGGAACACGACAAAGTCATGCTCGGCCGTTTCGGCCACAAAGCCGGTGAATCGAGCGTTATGGAACAGTCCCTGGGCGCGTTCGCCGGCGACGTCGGCATATCGACGCCGCTGCACCCCGCCGGTAGCGGTGAATGCACGGCACAGCAACAAGACTGCATCGCAGCACCCGACGGCAACAGCCCGGAATACGACAACGTCGAAGCCGATCAGAAAGTCAGCGACCTGGTCGTGTTCTACGCCAAGAACCTTGCCGTACCCGCGCGCCGCGATTACGACGACCCACAGGTGCTCGCCGGCAAGAAGCTGTTCTACGAATCCGGTTGCATCGGCTGCCACACACCCAAGTACGTCACGCGTTCCGACGATGTCGCACCCGAACAGAAACGTCAGCTCATCTGGCCTTACACCGATCTGCTGTTACACGATATGGGTGAAGGCCTTGCGGACAATCGCCCCGAAGGCGCCGCCGACGGCCGCGAGTGGCGCACCCCACCACTGTGGGGAATCGGCCTGACACCGACGGTCAACGGCCACAGCTACTACCTGCATGACGGACGTGCGCGCAATCTGCTCGAGGCTATCCTGTGGCATGGAGGCGAGGCGCAGGCGGCACGCGACCGGGTGGTCGCCATGTCTGCCGAGGACCGCGCCGCGATGCTGCGCTTCGTCGAAAGCCTATGACTTCCCTGAAAACTTTCTGCCGAAACATCGCGCTGTTGCTCGGCACAGTAATGGTCACAGCGGCATGGGCGGAACCGGTCAACTACAACCTCGCGGTCGCCGACGAGCATGTGATACCGGCCTACCAAAAACTCGCGCAGACCACACAGCAGTTGAATGCCGCCGCACCGGCGTGTGCCCAAGGTGAGACCGGCCTGAATCAGCTTCGCGCCGCATACAGGCCGGCCTACCTCGCGTGGCAGGGAATCGAGCATCTGCGCTTCGGTCCGATCCAGACCCTGTCGCGCGACTATCGTTATCAGCTCTGGCCCGACAAGCGCGGCTCGGTCGGCAAACACCTGCGCAAGTTGTTGTCCAAACCCGATGCGACCAGCCTCGACCCCGATACCTTCGCCGGTGGCAGTGTCGCCGTGCAGGGATTCAGTGCGTTGGAGCGACTGCTGTTCGACGGTGACACCAAGAACGCCGATGATGAATGGCGTTGCCGGGTCATCGGCGCGATTACTGCCAACCTCGAACGCATGTCGGCCGAAACGCTCGCGGAATGGACCGAAGGGTCGTACGCACACCGCGACATGTTCGCCACCGCCATCGACGGCAACGACTACTACGACAGCGACGATGAACTCAGCGCCAAGCTGCTCAACAATCTGCATACCCAACTCGAACGCATGGTCGATCAGAAACTCGGCCGTGCCTTGCGTGAGGAGATAAAGCGGGCCCTGCCCAAGCGCGCCGAGGCATGGCGCAGCGGGTTGAGCAACGCGGCGCTGCGCGCCAATCTGCAGGCCACGTACGCGCTGTACCGTGTCGGCTTTGCACCGCGCGTCGGCAACGAGCAGCTCAATCAACGTATTGCCGGCCTGTTCGATTCGTCACTGGCTACGCTCGACGCGCTGCAGATACCAATACCGGAAGCGGTAATCGACGCAGACGCGAGAGGCAAACTGGTCGAACTCAAAACACAACTGGCGACACTCAACGATGTGATCGGCGGCGAGCTGTCTCAGGCGTTGGGGCTACCGCTGGGGTTCAACAGTCTCGATGGCGATTGATCGACGTAGTTTCTTAAAGGTCGCGGCAGCCTTATCGTTGCTCGGGCCGACGCGCAGCATCGCGGCGGCAGGCGAACAACGCTTTTTGAGCTGCCGCAACGGTTCCGGCGGCCGTCACCTGGCGACGCTGTTCAACAGCGCCGGCGATATCCTGATGGATGTCGTTCTACCGGCGCGTGGCCACGGCATTGCCGTTGCACCCAGCGCAACACACGCAGTGATATTCGCGCGCCGTCCCGGTGACTTCATGGTCGTGATCGACCTTGAACAGCAACGCGTGCTGCATCGCCTGCGAGCTGTTGAGGGGCGCCACTTCTACGGTCACGGCGTGTACAGCCCGAACGGCGGCCTGCTCTACGCTACCGAGAACGCCTACGACAGCGGGAACGGTAAGATCGGCATCTACGCAGCCGATGATGACTATCGGCGAGTCGGCGAAATCGACAGTCACGGCATCGGTCCGCATGAATTGGTACTCATGCCGGACGGCACCACGCTGGCAATCGCCAACGGTGGTATCCGTACACATCCCGATATGCCACGCGCCAAGCTCAACCTCGGCGATATGCGCGCATCGTTGACGCTGGTCGATCGACTGGACGGCCGCAAGCTGGATGAATACCCGACACCCAAGACCTGGCATCAACTGAGTATCCGGCACCTCGATGTCGCGGCCGACAACCGCATCGCCCTCGCGCTGCAATACGAAGGCAGCAAACAGGATCGGCCACCGTTGGTCGGCCTGTTCGATGGCCGTAGCGCGATATCGTGGTTAACCGCGCCTGTCGATATCCAGAACCGGATGCGCAACTACTGCGGCAGCGTTGCATTCGCCAACGACGGACAGACGTTCGCCGTGACCTCGCCGCGTGGCGGATTGATCACGCATTGGCACCGCAACGGAGATTTCATTGCCGCCGACAAGCAGGCCGATGTATGCGGCGTGGCGGCGGACGCACGACGATTTTGGTTCAGCGACGGACTGGGCAACCTGCGGCATGCCGGCGACGGCGACACCCCCGAAAACCGGCACTTCGCCAAGTCACAGTGGGACAACCACCTGACGGTGTTCTGACCCGCATTCTGCAGCGTTGCGGATCACGCCCCGAATAGTCGACGCGACTCAGCCCCGGCGCAGCTTCAGCGCAATCACCATCAATGCCAGCAACAGGGTGATGCCGTTGGCGATGATCACCGGCCACAGACCGAGCAGGATGCCGTAGATCAGCCACAGGGCCACGCCGGCGGCAAACATCAGGTACATGGTCAGCGAGATGGCGTGCGTATCGCGCGTGCGCACAACGCGAAACACCTGCGGGACGAAAGCCGCTGTTGTCAGGAACGCGGCCAGCAAGCCAAGAGACGATGAGAAACCCATATTGCTCCGTGCGCGGCTTCGTCAGAGGGGTTCGGCGAAGAGATCGTGATCATCGTAACCGGTCACCTGCACCTCGATGAAATCGCCGGGAGCGACATCTTCCCATTCGCCATCGATCAGCACCAGACCGTCGACCTCGGGGGCATCCCCGGGGCCGCGCGCAACGATGCGCCCCTGTTCGACATCGTCGATCAACACCAACATCTCGCGCCCAACCTGCATCGCCAGCTTGTTGCGACTGATCTCGGCCTGGATCTCCATGAAGCGTTCCAGCCGATCTTGTTTGACGTATTCAGGCACCGGGTCCGGCAGTTCATTGGCGGTCGCACCCTGCACAGGCGAATACGCAAAGCAACCAACACGATCCAACTGGGCCTGCTGGATGAATTCCAGGAGCTGGTCGAAATCCTGTTCGGTCTCGCCGGGGAAACCGACGATGAAGGTCGAACGCAGCACAAGCTCAGGACAGGTTTCGCGCCATCGTGCAATACGCGACAACACTTTTTCGGTCGCCGCCGGACGCTTCATCGCCTTGAGAATCTTTTCGCTGCCATGCTGTAGCGGCATATCCAGATAAGGCAGGATCAGGCCTTCCGCCATCATCGGAATCAGGTCGTCAACATGCGGGTAGGGATACACATAGTGCAGACGCGTCCATGCCGGCAGCTGTCCCAGTTCACGCGCCAGCACCGATAATCGGGTCTGCAGCGGTTTGCCGTTCCAGAAGTCGGCACGGTACTTCAGATCCACGCCGTAGGCGCTGGTGTCCTGCGACACGATCAACAGCTCGCGCACGCCCGACTCGACCAGCCGTTCGGCTTCGCTCAACACCGATCCGATCGGCCGACTGACGAGATCGCCGCGCATGCTCGGGATCACGCAGAAGCTGCAGCGGTGGTTGCAGCCTTCCGAGATTTTGAGATACGCATAATGCTTCGGCGTCAGCTTGATCCCCTGCGGGGGCAACAGACTGATGAACGGATCATGCGGCGCCGGCAGGTGTTCATGGACTACCTCCATGACCTCTTCATAGGCATGCGGGCCGGTAACCGCCAATACGCCCGGGTGCGCCGTTCTAATCTCATCTGCGCGCACACCAAGGCAGCCGGTAACGATCACCCGTCCGTTGCCGCTCATCGCCTCGCCGATCGCATCCAGAGACTCTTCAACGGCAGCGTCGATGAATCCGCAGGTATTCACCACCACGAGATCGGCATCGTCATAGCTCGGCGACACGCCGTAACCTTCGGCCCGCAGTTGGGTCAGGATGCGTTCGGAATCGACCAGGTTTTTCGGACAGCCGAGGCTGACAAAGCCGATGGTGGGCTCGGACTTGGAACTCATGGCAGGACTGCAGCGATCAAAGCGTCAGTGTATCAACCGCGCCAGTTCACCGCGGTACTTTTTGACCAACGCATGGTCGCTGCCGAGCATATCGAAGATCGCCAGCACACCGCGTCGCGCGACGCCGTCTTCAAACTCGCGATCGTGACGCAGCACCACGATCAGCGACTGCAGCGCCGCCTCGAACCGGTCGTGCTGCACGTGCAGCGCAGCCGCTTCAAGGTGCGCCTGCAGATCGACGGGTTGGGCGTCGAGTCGATCGAATAATGCCTGCTCATCGTCGATACGCTGCGCGAGCGTGATGAGCTCGACGTATGCGCGCAAGGTCGTCAACTCGGCGATCTCACGTGCCTGGGGCGGCAACTTGGCGAGCACCTCGCGGGCTTCGTCGAAGCGCGACAGGCGCACCAGCAGTTTTGCCAGCATGGCCGGGATAGCGAGGTTCTCCGGTTCTTCCGCAACACCTTCGGCCAGTATCCCGACAGCCTTGTCATGCTCGCCCGCGTTCCACGCCTTGGCGGCTGCGACCCTCACCTCGTCGCCCGCCGATGCCAGATGACGGTCTACCATCGCCTTGTAGTCGGCCTCTGCCTGCATGCCATGCATCGCCTCGACAACTTGACCGTTGCGAAACAGTTTGACCGACGGCAGGCTCTTGACCGCGAAGCGACCCGCTATGCCTTTCTCCTCATCGGTATTGACCGTCACCAGCAGGAAACGGCCACGGTACTCGTCTGCCAGCTTCTTCAGCACCTGCTGCTGTCGCAGTGAAGGACCCGCCCACGGCGCCCAGAAATCGACGAGCACCAATCCCTTGCGCGAGTTCTCCAGCACCAGGGCGTCGAAGTTGAACTCGTTCGCGGCAAGGATGAAATTGGCGTCGGCCATCAGTTCAGCAGGTCGACCAGATTGACTCCCGGCGTGCGCTGAACCTCGATTACCAGGGCCTCGCCCAACGCCAGCTCACCGCCCTCGATATGCGGTTTGAGCTGTTCGCAGATCTGCTGGATCAGCAACACGCCTTGCGCATTTCTGTCGTCCAGACCGCCCTGTTGCAGTGCCTTGTCGAGATCGGCCAGGTACTGGCGAAAGGCTGCGCCCTGGGCTGACAGCTCGGCCCGCTTGAACTCGTCAGTGAACGTGATGTGCAGCTCGTAGCTACCGTCGGGCGTGGGTTCTACTACGCCGACTTTGATCGGACCTTCGATGTCCATCGATACTCTCCGGGGACGTCGTACAGACTTTTTTTCGTCATGGATACGAAAGAATAAGGGAATGCGGCCGCAAAATAACCCTGATGGTAGGCTGCGAAAGCGCGCGGGTCACATCACCTGCACCGGCCGGGATCGCGACAAGTTTTGACGCACAGAAACCCCTTTTTGCGGTGGGATTCAGATCGTACGCGACAGCTTAACGTGGATCAGTCAAATAGCCCTGAATTGGTGGATAACACTGTTGTCATCTTGGGAAAGCCATGCCAGTATCAGCAAATACCCTAGGTCTGAAAATTAGTATTTTCTAATTTAAAAACCGAGGGTTACGACAAAAATTAAAAACCACGCAGTGGTTGACGGAGGTACGGGTTGTGAAGTCGTTTCTGAGTTGCACTCTCGGCAAATACTGCAACGATATCCCGGGCATTTGCATCATTCTGCAGATGGTCCTCGTGATCGCGATTACCGGCGTTCTCGGTTACATGTTTGTGACCCAGGAACTGCTCAAGTAGACACCACCGCCGCGGCATGGACAGAACGCGGCTTGACCCCCCTCCTGCCTCGCCTTACAGTCCGGCACTCGCCTGAGGTGCCCTGGACGTCGAACTTCCGCCGATCAGGGTTAAACGGGAAGCCGGTGAGCTGCTCAGCAGCAATGCCGGCACTGCCCCCGCAACGGTGATCGGGTAACGAAGACTGCTTCTCAGCCACTGCGTCACAGACGTGGGAAGGCGCAGCGATCGGCCATAGGCCAACCCGTCAGTCCGGATACCGGCCCCAAGCGCTAAACCATGAAACCGCGGCGGGCGGCTATATGGCAGTCGCTCCGATATCCGTCGCCGGTCCAGCGGACAATCCTGCCTCTGATCTCCCAGCCGCCCAAAATCTGCAGCGCGGTGGGCGCTGCCCCGGGAGAACCATGCTGTACCGCACTATTTTCACTGCCTGTATGTTGAGCTCGCAGGCCACTGCCGAGACCACCCTGCCAACCATCGTGATCAGCGGTGGGCGCACCGCCGAGACCGGGCTGGATATTCCGGCCGCGACCACGATTATCGATGACCAACAGATCGAGGAGAGCGGCGCACGCAATGTTGCCGAGGTGCTGCACCGCATCCCCGGCATTCATGTCGCCGACTCGATCGGCGACGGTGGCAGCGCCAAGATCGACATGCGCGGTTTCGGCAGCACCGCCCAGTCCAACGTCGCCGTGCTGGTCAACGGGCGCAAGATCAACCCGGCGACCGATGGCGCCACCCTGTATCTCAACAGCATCCCGCTCAACAATGTGCAGCGGATCGAGGTCATCGAGGGCAGCGCCGGCGTGCTGTACGGCAACCAGGCGGTCGGCGGCCTGATTAATATCATCACCAAGCGACCTGGATCACGCAGTGGTCACGTGACGGTCGGGGCCGGCAGCTATGACGCCTGGGAGATCGATACCGGCTTCAATCAGCCGCTCAGCGACCGGGTCGGACTGAGCGCCCAGGTACTGCGCCGCGACAGCGACAACTACCGCGACCACAATGCCAGCCGCGTCGAACGTATCGATGCGCGGTTGGAAGTAGCGCACCACGCCGGCTACAGCTATGTCGAAGCCCAACAGTTGAACGACTATGTCGAGACACCCGGCGCCCTGCTCGAGTCCGAACTCGAGGCCGACCGTCGCCAGGCGATTTTTCCCGACGACTACCTGGACACCGACAGCAAGGTGCTGCGACTGGGAACGCAGCAGCAGTTCAGCGAGCACTGGCGACTGGAAGCGGAACTTGCCCGGCGTGACGACCACCGCGACTTCGTGCAGAGCTTTCGCGGCTTTCCCGGCACCGAGTCGACCCAGGACCGCGACGTGTTCGAACTCACCCCACGCGTGATCGGTCGGTTCGACGACACGTTGATCACACTCGGCGTCGACTACCTGGACAGCGAGTACGACCTGCTGACCGCATTCGGCCCACAGGGCAACGACCAGCAGATCGCTTCATGGTACGGCCAGGTCAGCACGCCGGTTTCGCAGACCATCACCCTGACGACCGGGGCGCGCCACGCCCGGGTCGAGAACGACATCGACAACGGCGGCGTTGCCGTGGAATTGGACGACTCGGTGACTGTCGGCTCGATCGGGCTCACCTACCGCCCGACCTCACAATGGCGCGCCTTCCTGCGCGCCGATCAGAACTACCGTTTCGCCAAAGTCGACGAACACACCAATGTTCCCTTCGGTCAGCCGGTGGGCCTCAAGAACCAGCGCGGCGTCTCGCTCGAGACCGGCGTGGCTTACAACAGTGCCGATTTCAACCTGTCGCTGCGCGCGTACAAGTTGCGCCTGAAAGACGAAATCAGTTTCGACGCGGTCACCTTTACCAATGTCAATCTGCCGCGCAGCCGGCGCTACGGCTTCGTTGTTTCGGGTGATGTGGCAATCAACCGGCTCGTCACCGTCGGCGGCGGCTATGAGTACCTGGACAGCGAGATCACCAGCGGCGCCCACAAGGGTTTAGAGGTGCCATTGGTGCCCAAGAACAAGGCCAACGCCTTTATCGAGTATCGACCTACCGCCGACTGGCTGGCGCGACTCGATGTTGAATATGTCGACGACCAGTTCCTCGGGTCGGACTTCACCAACACAGCCGAACCGCTTGAGGAATACACGGTCACGCACCTGGTCGTCCACCGGACCTTCGGCGACTGGCGCTTTTCGGCAAAGGTCAATAACCTGTTCAACGAGCGCTACAGCGAGACGGGAGCCAGCGCTTTCGCCGGTGACGGCTACAACCCGGCACCGGAGCGGAACTTCTGGTTCGGTGTCAGCTACCAGTTCGAGGGATGATCATGGGCGACCGCCTGACGCGGATCTACACACGCACCGGTGACGATGGCACAACCGGCCTCGCCGACGGCACCCGTATAGCCAAGACCGATGCGCGCATCGAGGCCATCGGCACGGTCGATGAACTCAATGCGGCGGTGGGCGTGATGCGCGCACAGTCGCTACCCGACGATATCGACGCGCTGCTCGAGCGGGTCCAACACCGCTTGTTCGATATCGGCGGAGAACTCGCGGTTCCAGGCAGTCAAGCGATCGATGCGCAACATGTCGCGGCATTGGAAACCGCACTCGACCGGCTGAATGCCGATCTGCCGGCGCTGCGCGATTTCATCCTGCCGGGCGGCAATCCGCCGGCCGCAGCGTGCCATGTCTGCCGCACCGTCTGTCGTCGTGCCGAGCGTTGCCTGTTATCGCTGCATCAACACACACCGCTCAACGCAGCCAGCCTGCACTATCTCAACCGTCTGTCCGACCTGTTGTTCGTCATGGCCAGGGTACTGGCGCGCCTGGATGGCAACAGCGAGGTGTTGTGGAACAAAGACCTGCGCTGACGCCCTCGACGCGGCAGCACAACTTGAATTTCGCACGGGTGAAGCGCAACCTTGCCGTCAATACACTCGATAGTGGGAAGGATTGCGCAAGGTGGCTGAGAAACCGGTTGTAGTCATTGGCGTTGGCGAGATGGGCAGTGTGTTTGCGCGCGGCCTGTTGCGCCTCGGTTATCCGGTGTATCCGGTTAATCGTGGTAGCGACATGAAAGCCTTGGCCGAACAATTGCCGAAACCCAAGTTGGTGCTGGTCGCGGTGGGCGAAGCGGCCCTGCAGCCGATGTTGAAGAAGATACCGAAGCCGTGGCGCAAGCGCCTTGTACTATTGCAGAACGAGTTGCTTCCCAATGACTACGCCGACATCAAAAACGTCACGGTCATTTCGGTGTGGTTCGAAAAGAAGATGGGCCAGGATTCGAAAGTCATCATCCCGTCGCCGGCATTCGGACCTCGCGCTTCGTTGCTGGCAAAGGCGTTGGCCACACTGGATATCCCGGTCAAGCTGGTCGACAAGCCACGCGATATGCTGTTCGAGCTTGTCGTCAAGAACCTCTACATCCTGACCAGCAATATCGCCGGCCTGCGCACCGGCGGTACGGTGGGCCAGCTATGGGCGGACCAGCAAGAAACCGCACGTGCGGTAGCCAAAGATGTTATCGCCTTGCAGGAAGCGATGACCGGATCGCGGTTCAACAACGATGAACTGATTGCCGCCATGGTAGCGGCTTTCGAGGGCGATCCGGACCACAAGTGCATGGGGCGCAGTGCGCCGGCACGTTTGGCGCGCGCGTTGGAAAACGGCAAGCGTTTGGGCGTCGAACTCCCGACCCTCGAATCGATCGCACAGGAGCAACAGGCGGTGCCGGCGTGAGCGATCCACAGGAAATCCTGCCCAACTGCGGCGTCACCTTACACCTCTCGATCGCGCTCGAAGACGGCACGGTAGCCATCTCCACGTTCGATGAAGAACCGTTGGAAGTCATCATGGGCGACGGCACCCTGCAACCGGGGTTGGAACTGGCGCTCTACGGCCTCAAGGCCGGTGATGAGCAGACGCTCAACCTGTTACCGGAACAGGCCTACGGTCTGCGCGACCGCAACCTGATCCAGCAGATGCCACGGACCGAGTTCGGTAGCGACTTCGTGCCGGAAAAAGGCCAGATCATCGCCTTTGCGATGCCCAACGGCGACGAGGCCGCCGGACAGGTTCTCAGTCTCGACGAAGGGCATGTCGAGGTCGATTTCAATCACCCCCTGGCGGGCCACGAGATCACCTTCAAGGTCCAGATCCTCGACGTATCGCCGCCGCAGGGTGACGCCAGCGGGCACTAGCCGATTCCCGCGCCGGCGGGCGGCTTGAAATAGCGCCCAGCGGCCGGGACAATCCGCCCATGAATATCCTGCTCGCCAACCCCCGCGGCTTTTGTGCCGGTGTCGACCGTGCGATCGAGATCGTCGAGCGCGCGCTCGATGCCTTCGGCGCACCCATCTATGTGCGCCATGAAGTGGTACACAACCGTTTCGTCGTAGAAAGTCTGCGCGAACGCGGCGCCGTGTTCGTCGACGAGCTCAACGAGATTCCCGATGGCGGCACCGTGATCTTCAGTGCGCACGGCGTCTCCAAAGCGGTGCGTGACGAAGCCGAACGCCGCGATCTGAAGATATTCGATGCGACCTGCCCGCTGGTCACCAAGGTCCACCTCGAGGTCGCCCGGCATTGCCGCCATGGCCACGAGGTGGTACTGATCGGCCACAAGGGGCACCCCGAGGTCGAAGGGACCATGGGGCAATACCGCTGCCCGCGCAGCGAGGCCGGCATCTACCTGGTGGAGACGCCGGCCGACGTTGAGAAGCTGTCAATCAAGAACCCGGAGCAACTGGCTTTCGTCACCCAGACGACGCTGTCGATCCAGGATACCGCGCTGGTCATCGCAGCCTTGCAGAAGCGCTTCCCGAGCATCCAGGGCCCGAAGAAAGACGATATCTGCTACGCCACCCAGAACCGTCAGGACGCCGTAACCCGCCTGGCAGCCCGCTGCGATCTGGTGCTGGTCGTCGGCTCACCCAACAGCTCGAATTCGAACCGCTTGAAGGAGATTGCCGAGAAACAGGGGCGCAAGGCCTTCCTGATCGACGGCCCGGAAGATATCAAGCACGCCTGGCTCAAGGATGTGGAGAATATCGGTGTGACCGCCGGTGCCTCAGCGCCCGAGATCCTGGTTGAAAGCGTGATCAGCCAGCTGCAGGCGTGGGGTGCGGAATCCGTAACGGAAGACGACGGTCAACCCGAGACCGTCGTCTTTGCCTTGCCTAAGAATCTGGTCGTCGCGATGGGCGATGGCCCATCAGCAAGCTGACGATAAGGCTCTATCTGCTACCAGCACTTCGTGTTGGTAGCGTCCTTAACACCCTGATGGTTCAACGTAAACTGCGGGCAATCCGAGTCGTTTGCCTGCGCCGCGCCGCTATCGGCAACCGCAGTGACCGTAAACGCTTGGTTATCCGCACCCAATCCGCCGATCGAAACATCGTAGTAACCCTGATCAGACTTACTGTTGTTCCTGAGCTCGCTCGACACTTGTAGCGATGCTAGGTTGCCCGTGTACTGGCCGTTGATGGAGTAAAAGCGCTCCTGGGCCATGGCGACCGATTCCAACGCCACCTTGGCGTCTGCGCGACGCGTCTTTTGCGTCTGGTTGGTATACAGCGGGTAGGCAATCGCGGCAATGATGGCCATAACGGCCACCACTACCATGAGCTCCACCAGCGTCAAACCTTTCTGTTTCATCATCTCGCAGCTCCTTTACTGCAGACGGATCCAAGATTTACGGCCTCGCGTCTCACCACTCGGCGATTCGGTGGTAACTTCGACGCCGCCTTTCGAACCACTGGCGTACTTGAACTCTTTCGTACCGTCTTCGCTCGAAACAATGCTCGGCGGCTGGGTAATACCTTCTTTCGATTTCTTACCCGACACCGGGATACCCGCAGAACCTGCCGATGACCCCAGATTGTCTTGCGAATCGAACACGCCATCGCCATTCAGGTCGAACACCGGGTAGTCGAACCGTCCACCGGTGGCGGCATCGAGTTCCATCAGCCAACTCTCACCACCGTCTTCACACGCATGGTCGGACGGAATGATCGAAACGAAGATCAGGCGGCCTCCACGAAGAATGTGGCGGGTAACCTGCTTCTCGCCGAAGTCCGGCAGATCCAGGTACCACCCCATGTCGCCGCGCGACGCACTCCAATCCCACGTAGTGAGCTGGTTATTCGAAACCACACGAATGTCATAGGAGCTCACCAACCCGGTTGAGGCGTCCGGCTGACCAGCAGCGGTACGCTTCGACAGACAAGTGACGCCGTCAGTACCCGTAACGCACTGCTTCAACAGATTGTCGCGAGTGATTGCCGGTGTAACTGGTGGCGTGACAGTGCTGGCGCCTACAACCTTCGAGTAGTTGGAGCCGCAACGCGTCAGACGCCCGCCGGTGTTGCCGTAACACTTGTCCCAAACGTCCCAGATACCGTAAACCGACTGCGTATCCGAGTTACCGACGTTGTCACCCACCTTGAAGTAGGAACCGGTACCGAAGTACACCATGACGCCAGGCAGACCGACCGGATGACGGCCGACCTCGATCCGCATCGTGATCGACTGCGGATCCACATTTGTCGGATTGATCGTAGTGGAAGGGTCTGCCGGCGCGGCAAACAGCGGCGCACCGTTGAAATCGGCCTTCCAGCCGTTGATCGACCCGTCCGGGATGAATTTCCACAGGTTGCCCTTGAGGTCGCCGGCATAGATTACGTCGATCTTGTAATCGCCATCGACATCGACAGGCGAAACCGTCGACAGACCGTTGTTGCCGCTTGAATCGACCACCACGCTATCGATGTACGCACCCGTCTGAGCGTCGGCGATGTACAGCACGGCTTTACCCGAGGCACTGGCATAACCATTACCGAATGCCACGATCCATTTGCCTTCGCCGGACTCGTAGTTGAACGCATTCGCACCGCTGTGGTTCTTGACCACAGCAGGGCGACTGTAGGTGTAGCCGAGATCGGCGAAACCAGCGACCGAAGGATCGACCTCCCAGAGGAACAGGTTCGCTGCATTGCCCTCGGAGAAGTTCGACGGATCGGTAACATCGAGTGCGTAGATGCCTCGCCCGCCACCGTTCAGACCACCCACCAGAATGGAGTGCCAATTGTTGTCGCTGAACATCACATCGCCGGTCGTCGGCGTACCGTCGACATAGTAGCGGTGGTTGTAGTTCGGCGACGTCAATTCGTTGAGGTCTGCCATCACCGAGTTCGGAACGAACGCAATTCGCTCGCTGCCGCCGACAACCGGGTCGGGGTCGGCTGCGAAGCCGTGCACCATGCCGTCGTTACCACCGACGTACAGCATCGGCTCACGCCCCGAGCCCGAGCGCATTGCCTGCACCCTGGCTTTGAAGTCACCGTAAGACTCGGCAGAGGAGTTGGTAATCGTGCTCGGACTATTCGCATCCTCGTAACGCTCGACCCAGTTTGGGTAGCCGAAGCTCGGGTCGCCGACATACGCCGGTGAAGAGTTGATCAGGTCGCCGAGCTTACGCAGCCGGTCGCGGAAGGTTCCGCTGTTCTGCACTTCAAGCGCATTGTTGCCGCGCAGGTACTCGACACGATCCTCACCGAGACTGTCACTGGCCAACGTGTCAGGATTGGTATTGAGCAATCCCTGCTGCGTAGCACTGAGCGAACTCCATTCGAACGGAACACCGCCGGATGTCGGATTGTTGGTGATGATCTCTCGCGCATTCCAGGCCACGCTTTCGAGCTTGTCGCCCGCATCCCACGATGGCGTCGAACTCAGGAAGCCGGTCGACGGGATAACCGGGTAGGCCAACAGCTCGCCCGTCCAGCTCGCGCTACTGAAACGTGCCTGATAAATCGTGGTGTCGGTCGAGATACGCTGCGAGTTTGCCGCAGTCGACGACGCCGATGCCTGCGAGCGCGAGACGTCGAGGAATACGGCGGCCAGCGATGTCTCGAGTTCGGCCGGGTTGGTTGAATAGAAGTAGCTGTCGGGTATACCGTCGTTATCCTTATCCCATTCGTAGGATTCGTCCGGGATCTGGTTTGGTGCCGGCGTGCCGACCGGACGCTCACCACCTTGCGCCACTGTGAGATCGTCTTCTTCGAAACCACCCCACTTGGCGGCATACCAAAGCGGATCGTTCAACAGGTCAGCCGGACTGGTTCCGATCGTGTAGGTGACCGATGTCGCCGGTCGGCCAGTCTCACAGTCGATCGAGCCGTTGCTACAGGTCAGCACCCCGGTCGGGTCGGTATAAGCCGTGAAGAAATTGATGCCAGAGTGGGCATGGAAGCCATCTTGCGTGGTGCCACCGATGATGTAGCCGAATGCCATCAGGTTCGGCGTCGAATCGGCGAACGCCGCCGTGGTCACTTCAATGGTCGATGACGTGGCGACATAGCTCAACACGCCCGCCATATCCTGGTCGTAGTCACCACCCTGCTCACTGTCTTCCCAGTTGACGTAGAACTTGCCTTCGTAGACGCCGGGCGATGTCTCGGTATGCGGTTGCACAACCTTGAAATCAACGATTGCGCAGTTGCCGCCAATCGATTCGTTGCGGCAGGCCGGCAAAATCGTGACGATCTGACCGGTAGCCCCAGGCACCGGCACCTCGATCTTCGGTACGGCAGGCGACAGGGTCACACCATAGGTCTTAACCATAATGTCTGCAGTGTTGCCATCGGTGTCCGAGATATCGGTCCGGATCGATGTGGTGCGCGCATAGTGGGCAAGGCCGGCAATATCGAAACCGCCTTCCAGGCGCGGAGCCTCCGGACAGATGCCCCGTGCATCTGACAGGTTGCTCAGGCTCTTAGCCGTACAGATACCGTCGGAAACCGAGGTGCCTTCACCCAGGAAGAAACTGCCACCGGCGATGCTCTCACCGGTACCTACCTTGTCGGTCCAGGTGTCGAGCGACGACAACGACGCCAGATCTGAAACGCCGCCCAGATCATCTCCGTCGTACGACGTGACGCTGGCGTTGAACTGAATGATATTGAGTGGCGCACAGTAGTTTGCCGCGCCCAGCGGGTCGCTCCACGAGCTCGCCGTCACCAACCCGTTGATGTAGCTGCTGTCGTTAGCGTTGAAGTCGGGAGACCTACCGGCAAAATAGCGCAGACTCTCGAGGAATATCTCCGACTGCGGGTTACCCCAGTTCGTGCACCGACCGTTGGGAAAAGAACTCAAACCCCAAGAACAGTTGTCGGACGAGTTGTAATAACCCGGATCGTGATCGTAACCACTGACACGCAAAGAGCTCAGTGCCGCGATGATATTGCCTGCCGCCGGCGCCGCCTTGAACGTACCGTTGGTGGTCACGTTGATCTCGTCGGTCATCGAACCGATGTTCTTGCGCAGGGTACCGCCGGATTTGTTGCGCTGAAAACTACCGGTCATCAACCCGAAGTGGATCTGGCCGTCGTCACCATACTCCTGCAGCAGACCGATAGGCTTGCTGTTGCCATCCGGGTAGACCTTACACTTTTCTTGACCGATAAGGCCCGTACGGCATGCCTCGACGCGTACTACGTAGTCGCCACTGCCGAGCCGGTCATTCGCCCAATCCGGGTTATCGGCATCGGCATTCAGACCGGTGGTGGCCGGGTCGTTGCCGTTGTTGGTATTCGGGTTGGGCGAGTTGAAGATATCAGACTGCAACTCGCTGTGATTGTCCCAGTGACATTGATGACGCTCGTTGGCCGCCCACAACGCGAAGTTGCCGTCTGCGACACGAATCAACGGCGGCTCAGTGCGATCTTCCGAATCGCCGTTTCTTGCATATGTCGTGTTGCACAACGTGATCTCGGAAACGTTGAACGGTGTTAGCTTGCGAATCTCACTGGTGCCGCCGGCATAATACTTTGCAAAGCTGTGCGCATCGCCCGGCAGATAGGCGCGCTCGAGCACGGTCAGTGCAGCGCTGTCGGTCGAACGCAAGCCACCGAACAGGATCTTGCGCACGGTGTCGATACGGCTCATCGTGGCCCAGTTCAGGAAGTTACCACTCCAGTCACCGGATACCGAGCCGCAATATTTATCGCTCGTAACGGCCGCCGGTTCGAAACGGCTGCTACCCGAGCTGTACGAGTAGCACTTGTAGGAATCGAAGTAGCCGTAGTAGTCGATCGAATGGTCGTAGGTGATGTCAATCGCGCCGTCGCTGTCGACATCCGACCAGTCATCGTAGGCCTTGTAGAACAGCTGGTGGTCGTTGGACATGTTGAGCATGACCTGCGCCTCGGCTGATGTAACCAGGAACAAGGGAACCTGGGACAAGCTGCTGGGCGCTACCGCAAAGGCAGTATTCGACGACACGAGGGCGTAACCCATGCCCATCGCCGCGACAATTCCACGCTTCAATCTGTCCATCTTCGAAACCTCAATCGATATCAATCAACGCAACGGTGCTCGAACGCCGTCACTTATCGGAAATACGTACTCTGCAGAACCACATCCGCCGCAGGCGTCAAACCCGTACCCCTGCTGGTCACACGGTAGTAATGTTCCGGCTGTGGTTGGTCCTGAAATCCCACGACCAGACTGCTATCCGGATCCTTTGTCGCGGGCAGCCGCTCCAAGTAGTAGGATGCACCGCCGCTGTTCTCGGGAATCTCGGACGAATCTGTATTGATGGGGAAAGTTGTCGACGCTTCAAGCGGATTAACACCCTGCTGATCGTCGGTGATGTCCCAACTACCATCCGACCCATCGAAGGCCAACGCGCCAAAGGCGCTGGCATCTGCGATCCGGACCTCGCCCGAACGCAATCCCGCCTCGGCCGATTCGAACGCTATGGCCACATCACGGTAGTTGCCGGACATACGTTCGGTAATGAGCGTGTTCTGAATCCCGGCCGTTCCCAGAATGGTCAACACCAGCAGCAACACCAGTGCAACGATAAGGACAGCGCCGCGCTGCTTTGCCATGGTTTTTGTAATTGACGTGATCGATCCCTTCATTTCATCTCTCACATTAGATTGTTGCGCGCCGTCAAGACCGCAGTGAATTCCTGTCGCATCAATCGATCGGCCGTATTGCTCGGCGTGATCGCGGCCGAGCCAACGGGCGAGTAACGGTAACTTGCAAGCGTATCGCTGGCGTTGTCGACACTGTTGACCAATAGCGATACGTTGACACTTGCGACCTGCGTCCAGTCGGTTACGCTAGCCGCATCGCGGAACGAGTCGACACCACCGTCACCATTCGAATCGATACCATAGGTAACCTGCATATCCTCAACACCCTGCAACAGTTCGTCGGGCGAACCGTCACCGGTGGCACGATACAGCGACAGTACGGTAGCACCGCTGGCATTCGTCCAACTCGAGGGAGCAATGAAATAGGTATGCGTCGAAAGCCGCATGACGACCGAATCCGAACCCATCTTGGTCTGAAAGATACCGCCACGGTCGTTGTGCGAACTGGCATGCGCAATCGTGGTCGATGCTGGCGGGCCGGTGGTGACAGAAACAGAACTGGCCTTGAATATCTCGGTATGAACGCAATCGCTGACCACCAAGTAGTCACCCGTCGCGAACGCCGAGGCATCACCCTGCACGACGATCGGCGGTATCGCGCTGACACGCTGCTTGACGTAAAAAACTGCCGAACCGAGCGGGCCCCTGATCTGCAATACGTCGGTCCCGTCCGTCACGGGCTCGCCTTCGATTGTGCGGCCGGACACGTCGTTCTCTCCCGCAACCAACTGCCCGTCGCGGTATTCCCGAACATACGGCAGCGGACTTGCGGCGATCAGTATGGGATCTTGCGAAGAGCTGATACAGCCACCAAAACCCGCCGCGTTGATATCACGCTTGATCGCAGTCACCGCATAGCGACCGCTGTCCTGCAAAGTCGACATACCTTCCTGCATGCGATGACTGGTCTTGTTGCCCGAGAACAGCACCATGACGCCTGCCAACAACAGCAGACTCAGCGCAACGCTGATCATGAGTTCGACCAGCGTCAAGCCTTTCTGTTTGAAACGCAGGCTCATACCGAGCTCCTCATTTTCACTTCAAGCTTGTTCCCGTCACGAGCGTCGAACCACCGGATTTTGACTTCGGCAACACCGGTAGCAGTGACGTCAACCTCGCTTTCACCACCAGGCAGGCGCTCAACAAACGACCGCCATTGGAACAAGTCGCGCTGAGCTACCTGGCCGTTACTGCAATTGAGATTGCAGCCTGGAGAGGTTGCCGTCGTCGCGTAGGCGATGTTGTACGAACCGGCTATCGCGCCATCTCTGTTGGCACGCATGCGGTCCATGATATCCATGCTCAGGGTGGTTGCCTGAGAACGCAGAAATGCGCTGTGATTAGAGCGCACTGACGTGGTCTGCAGACCGGAAAGGCCAAGCAGTCCGATCGACAGCACGATCATCGCAACCAGCACTTCGAGCAGCGTAAAGCCCGACTGTTTGTTAACCATTTTGTTTACACTCATGGACAGGTTTCTCCGTTACCTGGATCGTAACGTCTCATCCGGATCTGTCCGGCGTTGTTCACAGAAATACACCGCGACTGCACGCCCGTCGTTTCCGCGAACGACAGCGAAACGCTCCAGGGCAAATTGGCAACGGGTAAAGCAGCCGCTCCGGTCGAATCGAATCTAATAACCGGCGATGTATCACTCGTAATCGTCGGATTCCCATCGAGCGCCTGCTGAATACGAATGTGTTCCGTCGTAGCGGTTGCACTGTCTACGTAATACACCGTCCAACCGCCATTCCAGTCATTGGTGTTCCCAGTGCATGTCGGCGATGCCGCGGTAGGATTGGCCGTCGGACACAAACTCACATCGGTGGATCGACGCAACGCCTCACTACGCGCCAGTCGCACCGCGGCAAGGAGGCTGTTGGATTGCGTTGTTGCCCGGTTATTGGCCGCAACGCCGGTGAACAGTGGCATGCCAACGGCAACGAGCACGATGGCAACGGCGAGCGTGACCATCAGTTCGATGAGCGTTAAACCTTGTTGTCTGCTTTTCATAATGGCGGTATAGCAACTCTGATTATTGATGTCGCGCCGCGGATGATAGACTGCGGCAATTCCCCGACAAACGGTCGGGACCGCGGCATACCAACACCTTAGCGGCAGAACCTCAATCCTCATGAGCCGAATTCTTGTAGTGGGCGGCGGCGTCATCGGCATGCTCACCGCGCTCGAGTTGAAGACCGCCGGGTATCCGGTGACTTTGTTCGAACGCGGCGACACCGGACGCGAGTCGTCCTGGGCCGGCGGCGGGATTGTGTCTCCACTGTTTCCTTGGCGCTATCTAGATAGCGTCACCGCGCTGGCAAGCTGGAGTCAGACCCATTACCCGGCGTTCTGCGGCGCACTGGCCAAGCAGACCGGCATCGATCCCGAATACACCGAATGCGGGCTGATTCTCGTGGCACCAGAGGAACAGCAAGCCGCCCTCGACTGGGGCCGCCAGCATGCCCGACAACTTGAAGTCATCGATCAAGCCGGCTATCGGGAACTCGAGCCCCAGATCGCCACACCTGCACCAACCGCCATCTGGATGCCGACGGTCGGGCAGGTGCGAAACCCGCGGATGGTCAAGTCTTTGGAAAGCCGCATCCGACAGCTGGGTGTGGAGGTTCGCACCAACGAGCCGGTGCAATCGCTGCTGATCGCGGGCGACGCCTGCAGTGGCGTGGTGACGTCGACCGGAACTCACCAGGGCGATGCGGTCGTGGTCTGCGGCGGAGCCTGGAGCAGAGATTTGCTCGCGGATCTGCCGTCTCCACCCGAGGTGCGTCCGATCCGCGGCCAAATGCTGTTGTTTCGCGCCGAGCCCGGCAGCATTTCGCGCATGGTGCTCGAAGGCAGCCGCTACGTGATACCGAGGCGCGACGGGCGAACCCTGTTCGGCAGCACAATCGAGGATGTCGGATTCGAGAAACAGACCACCGGCGAGGCGTATGACGAACTCTATGCCATCGCGACACAACGCTTCCCGATCCTGAAGACATTCTCCGTAGAGGCGCACTGGGCCGGATTGCGCCCATCGTCGCCCGCCGGAGTGCCCTATATCGGGCAACACCCCCAGGTCTCTGGCTTGTTCGTCAATGCCGGGCATTTCCGCAACGGCATCGTGCTCGGCTTGGCATCCGCTCGCTTGGCGGCGGACCTCGTGATTGAGCGAGCCCCTATCGTCGATCCGGCTCCCTATTCCTGGACCGCTGCCCGCGGCTGATCCCCCCAGCGCTCGCGCGCGCCCCAAACCCCAGCAAAACCGTCGGCTTTAATGCGAATGATTCTTATTGACAATTTCGCACGGCACGCTAGGCTAATCAGCAACCACCCCGTTCGGCCTCAAACGAAGCGGTCGCCGGTGTGATGTGACGCCGCCGGCCGAACGGCCGAGCGAAAAAGTAGCGCCAGCAAGCCGCCTTCCCTACCGCGTGGCCAGCCAGCCGATCATCGATATGCAGCTTTCGAGGTACGACGCATGGCTACGTTTGCAGTTCTTTCCGACCGGGTTCAGCGCCTGGACCAATTGCCGCCCGACGCAATCGAGGAACGCCTCGCCCACCTGATTCGACACTATCTGCAGACCCGTTCGCCGGCGATCGCAGGCTCCGTGGTGCGTCATATCGAAACCTTGTGCGCCCACCCGGCATTCGAAGGTGGCGCAACCGAACTTTGCAGCTATCTGCGACTCAAGACGCATTGGCGCTGGCTGGCCCGCCAAGCCAACGGCACGCTGGAGGCTTGAGCATGTGCGGTGCAAGTAACGAACTTACCGGAAACTGCTGTGCCGGCGGGCCGGCCACACATTCCGAAGCCAACGATCCGGTGCGCTATCTGCTCGAACTGCACGCCGAACCGGCGCGCATAGCGATCTGCGATGTCGACAGCGGCGAGCCACTCGCCGAACTGGCCAGCGACGCAGCACAACGCCTGATTGCGCTCCCTGACGATGAACTGCGGCAACGCAGTGAACAGGTGGCAAACCTGCTCGACGGCGCGCTCGCATCGTCGGTCGGCGACATGCCTACCTTTCCGTTGCGACGCGGGGCCGACGTCATCGGTGACGCGGCTGTCGCCGCCGGCAGCACCAAGAAGACGCGCCGCAAACTCTGGGAGCTGTCGCACAAACTGCATTGCCCGGTCATCGGCACCTGCCTCGACAGCGCGGAGTTGCGCAAGCTGGCGCGGCGCGCCGGCGCCTGGCACGAAGGACCGATCAGCGACTACGAAGTGCACGTGAGCTTCGTCTCTGCCGCCGACGACAAGAACGTGTTGTCGCTCGCGGCCCACAAGGCGCTCGACAAAAAGTTCGCATCGCAAGTCAAACGTTTCGCGCGGGCGAAATCAGCAAACGAGCTGACAGCGTTGTGGGAGGACTCGCTGGGGCGCGGCGATGTGCCCGGCGGCGTCTGGGCCGGTCTCACCCACCCCAACTGCGACGAGGCGCTGCGCGCGCGGATCTTCGAAGAGGTGCACATGCTGTCGCACCAGGTCGGCGCCGGGCAACGCGCCGACCTGAAGAAACTGACCCGTACCGAGGCGGCGTTGAGCAATCTGCAACGCGATTTCGACGCGCTGCATAAGCGCAGCCGGCGACAGCTCGAAGACCGTGAGCAACGGATACACGATCTCGAAAAGCAACAGTGCGAAGACCAGGACTCACTGCGCGCGCAGTGCCTGCAGCTCACCGAACTCAAACAGTTGCTCGGCGTCGTCGAAGATCAGCTGCAGCGCGCCAACAGCAAGCAGATTCAGGCCGAACTCGACCGCGTGACCCAGGAACTCGACCAAGAACGGCGACGCAACGAGGAATGGCGTCGCCTCCACGAATCCACCCACCGCCAGGTCAGCGATCTCGACAAAGAGCTGCGGCAGACCCACGCCGAGCGACGCACCCTCGAATCGCTACTGGCGCAATCGCTGTCGCCGTGTGACCGCTGTGAGTCGGACAGTTGCGAAGACTGCCCCGATCTGGGCGGCCGGCGCATCCTGTGTGTCGGTGGCCGACATCGTCTGATCGACCAATACCGCGCACTGGTCGCTCGCTGCAACGGCCAGTTCGAACACCACGACGGTGGCGTGGAGGACAGCCGCCAGCGCCTCGAAGCCATGCTTTCATCAGCCGACGCGGTGGTCTGCGCCACCGATAGCGTGAGCCATGACGCGTATTACCGCTTGAAACGCTTCTGCAAACGCAACGACAAGCCGCATGTCTTCCTGCGTTCGTCCGGTATCTCGACATTCGCCAAAGCCCTGGAAAACGTAGCGATCCAATAATGAACAAGACACTCAGACTCAGCGACCTCGAACCGGGAGACGACGCTGTCATCATGCATGCCTCAAGCCACTGGACCAGCCGCCGGCTGACGCTGCTCGGGCTGATCGACGGCGCACGCCTGCGACTCGAACTGCGCTGCCGCGACGGCAACCTGGTGGTATCGAGCGAGGACGAGCGTTTCCACATCCCCGCGCGCCACGCGCAGCAGATCTGGGTCGCACCGTTCACTGGGTAGCTTGGGGCTGGGTAGCTCGGGGCGCGAATGCGGATTTCGCATCCGCACGGCCCCTATCGATAACGATCGCTTGCCGACCCGGGCCAGGGCCGGCCGTGCGATGCGCGTAGCATTCCAGCACTGGCAAAACTCGATTGTCTGCCGATATAATGCCGCCCCTCGCAGCCAATGTAGCTCAGTCGGTAGAGCAACTGATTCGTAATCAGTAGGTCGGCGGTTCGATTCCGCCCATTGGCTCCACTTCTCTTTCCGCGTCCGGCGCCCATTCGACCCAGGGGAAACACGCCGATGAAACACGCACTTCGGCTATCCGTCCTGTTTGCGCTTTCGGCCGCACTAGCGATCGTCCGAGCCGGCGATTTCGAACTCGCCGGTCAGGTACAGCGTGTCATCGACGGCGATTCGCTGATCATGGAAATGCGCGGCATCCGCTACCGGATCGAGCTGGCAGACATCGACGCACCGGAACTCAACCAGCCCTGGGGCAGCCTGGCCGCAGACGCGCTGCAGCGCAGTCTCACCGGCCGATTCGTGGTCATCACGGCATCCAGACTAGGCGCCAACGGTGTAGTCGTCGGCACACCGCTCGTCGGCCGGAGGGATGTCGCGCTCGACCTGATCTACGCCGGCCTGGCCTGGACGACGCTACCCGCTCCCGATACCGACGATGAATTTGTACATCCATACATTACGGCCGAACGCGATGCGCGCTGGCTGGGGCGTGGGCTTTGGTCGGACCCTGAACCGATGCCACCTTGGCAATGGCGGCGCCAAATCGGATCGCGGACCGACTGGCCGCAGTAGCCGACAAATCTTCTAGTCGTGCTCGATACGGTAGAACAAGTCGACCGATTGCTCGTCGCTCGAGCGTGTCTCGACTTCGATGTGTTCTGACAGCTTGAGGCGCATCAGCACGGCGCCGTCCGGATCGAACAGCCCCTGCGTATAGCCAAGGTACAAGTCAGGACTCAGATACTTGCCGAGAATCAGCGAGCTTTCCTCCAGGCCGGCGCCGGTGTCGACACGTATCTCGTCAAGCCCCAGGCGATCGCTCAACTGTTGCAGCAAGGGCTCGCCGCGCGCCAAGCCGAACGAATAGGCGGCGCTGAGGATTCGCGAGCCTTGTTCTTCGTTGGCCTCCGACAATCCGGCCCCGGTTAACAGGTACGCCAGCGACTCCGCTTGAGAGGTACTCGGCTCGGTGTAGACCTTCGATAGCGGTTCGGACAACGGCCCCTGCAAAGACAGATACGCGACGTATTGACCATCGATGGATGTGCGACTCGCGCGCAGATCGACGTCGGGATCAGACGGCGGCCCGGCAAACAGCAGGCGCCCGCGTTCCACCTTCAGATCCTGGCCGTAGGCGCGATACTCGCCCTCGATCAGCTCGATCTTGCCTTGCGCGTTGGTGCCTTTGCTGTCGACCGATGCATCGATCGCGCCGGCCAACCCTGTCTTCAGGCCGAAGCCCGCAAAGGTCACATCCTTACCCAGTTCGACGCGCACCTTGGCCGTGAGGTTGCCGGGGCCGCGTTCGATCTCCGGCGCCTCATCGCCGTTCACGATGATCTCGTCGTCGGACACCGCCACGGTACTGGGCGGCAGTTCCTTCAATTCGATCTTGGCCTGCGGCACGCGCACCACGCCAGCGAGATGGTAGGGACCGCTACCGCTCAGCGTGAGGTCGGGCGATATCTTCACGACGGCCTCGGGCAGTTGCGCGACCAGTACACCATCACCCTTCAGGGTCAGGTCCACCGCTGGCCCCTTGGCACCACCAAGGTCGACGTTGCCATTGATGCGCAAGGTGCCCTCACCGGAGGTCAACTGCCCGTTCACCTGCATGGGGCCGCCGTCACTGCGCAGTGCCAGGCCGATATCCTTCAACTCGATACCGGCAGCGGGCAGGCGTGCGCTCGCATCGTCGATCGAGACAAGGCCCTCAACGCGCGGCTCGGCCAGCGAACCGCCCAGCCTGGTTTGGACGTTCAGCCGACCCTGCACCTGCTCGAGTTGCGGAACGAAGCCGGCGATCAGGCTCAGGTCGGGGAAAGCTGCCGTGATGTTGCCGTCGAGCGAACGATCGCCGTCAGTTGCAGGCCCGAGGTTCACCTTGCCACGAGCCTCACCGGCGGCGCCAAGGCTGAGGGTCAGCTCGGATGTACCTCGGTCATCTTTGAAGCGACCACTAATCCGGGCGTTGGCATACGGCAATACAAAGGGCTCTTCGGCTTCCGGAAAGCGGATCTCGCCATCCCCCGGCGCCAGCTCGAATTGCGCATCGGGCCTGTCCAACGCTCCCGTGACGCTGAACCTGCCTTGCAGCACACCGTCGATCACGGCATTGCCGGGCAAGACGCCAACCAGCTTGGCCAGATCGAAACCCTGCAAGCGACCGTTGGCATCAAGACCTTGTTCTGCCTGCCAGCCACCATCGACACAGACGTCGGCCCCATTGCGACCCAGGCAAAGCTGTTCGGCGTCAATCTGCTCAGCCCCCAGCTTGATCGCGCTGGGCTCGGAGAGCACCCATAGACCAACATTGGGCTCATCGAGCTCCAAGCGGTTCAGCGTGCCCCGCCAGAGCGTCTCTTGCCATCCACCACGCGCAGCAAGGTCAAGCCTGCCGACGTCGCCGGCGGCATGCAAAGCGATGTCGTGACCATCCAGCGTCCCGTTTATGTCCGTCGTCAGTTCGTCGATCCGCGTGCCCTGCGCGTCGATGCCCGCGGCCCGCAACTGCCCCTGCCCTCGCTCACCGCGCCAATCGATATCGAGGTCGACACTGTTCACCGAGTTGCCTTCATAGGTGACATTCGAACCGGTGAGCTTGGCCACCATAACCGGTTTGTCGACCGAACCGCTGACATTGCCGTTGCCCTGCAGGCCGCCCTGTAGGTCCGGCAACAACCCAGCCAGATCGGGCGCATCCAGGACGAACTTGAGATCCAGTGCGTCATCCCAACGGCCATCGAGGTTCACCCGGTTTGCACCGGACGCGATGGCGAGTCGGTCAGCGCGCAATCGGCTTCCACGCATCGCCACATTGCCGCTGGCACTGACCGGGTAGCCACGCAACTGACCACTCAGCGATTCAATCGCCAGCTCGACCAAAGGATCGCCACCCGATTCGAGATCGAGGTTTCCGGTGACCCGCAATCTGCCGTCGATTTTGCCAGGCCACTCGGCAGCCAACGCCTGTGGATTGATTCCGGCAAGCTGCAAATCGACCGCCCATTCGAGCTGCTTCTGCCAACTGACCGAACCATCGGCTGTCGCTTGCCCGTCGAGTGCCTTGATCACTGCCGGCTGCAATACGATACCGTTCAGGTCGCCGCGCAATGTAACGTCCATCTCGGCCGGCGGCATCGACTCGGCCTCCGCCAGCGCCTGCAATTCGGCACGATAATCGTCGGCGCTGCCAACCAACGTCAGTCGCCCATCGTTGAGCGTCACTGTCGGTGCGCCGCGCAGCGGCCAGCTGACCTTGTCCCAGTTCGCCGCCACATCGAACGCCGGCGACGGCAGATCGAGCTGCGCCTTTCCGTGCAGGGTCAATCTCGCCGGATCCGTTACCTTGATGTTCAACGCCGGCTTCAGTGCCTCACCGCCTAACTCCAGGGTCGCCGCGAGGTACCCGACATCCGGCCCGAGCAGTGCTTCGCTCACCTGGATCGCCGCACGTCCGCCGAGTCGATGCGGCGCAACCGCACCCAGTGTCAACTCACCCGTCAATTGCACATCCATGCCTTTGAACGACAGTCCGTTGAGTGCGAGCACCTCGTCGGCAAGTGATGCAGACACGCTCAAGGCATCGATGAAATAACGGGCATCCGCTTGTTCGAACTGGAAACGCTCAATCGCCAGACGATCGGCAACGACCTCTACCGGAAGGACGATATCCGGGATGGATACCGGGCCGTCTTCCGACGGCGGTGACGCGGGCAGTGCCAGGCGACTGTCTACGACCTCGAGCAAAACGACATGCAGCCGGTCGTTGCTCAACTCCCATGGACGCCACTCCAGCGTCGTGCGCTTCGCAGCGAACTCGGTGCCGTCCATCGAGAACACCACATCATGCAGCGTAACGCGCTCGGCCAGGCGTCCCTCGCTGTGGCTGTAAGAGAATGTGTAGCCTTGTCCCGACAGCCAATCGCTGGCCTTTCTCAGCGACCACTGGCTACCCGGCTCGGTCATCAACACGCTGTACAGGGCTACCGGTACAGCGATGACAACAAGCAACAGCAGCCACAACAGAATCTTCAGGACGCGCTTCACAGGTCGGCACCCAACCCGATATGAAAACGCCAGTCGTCTTCCGAAGTATCGTCCGGAAACGCAAGGTCGACGCGCAGACGGCCGACGGGTGAGTACCAGCGCACACCGATGCCATACCCCACCTTCGGATCGATTTCGTCGGAATTGAATGCATTACCGGCATCGATGAACGCGGCCACCCACCAATCCTCTTCAAACACCGGGTGCTCGTACTCGATGCTGCCGGTCAACAGGTGGCGGCCGCCGATCACGTCGCCATCGTCGTTTACCGGGCCAAGCGATTCGTACTCGTAGCCACGCACGCTGTTATCACCGCCGGCGAAGAAGCGCAGGGATGCCGGCAGGTTGTCGATGCTGTCGCCGATGGTCGCCCCGATTTCGATCCGGCTGGTCAACCTGCCGGCGTCGCCGAAGCGATAGATACCCTTGAGGTCGGCGCGCAGCTGAACGAAAGACGCGCTCGACAGCAGGTTCTCGTGGGCCGCCCGGGTCTCGAAAAAGATGCGGTAGCCGCGATAGGTGCGCAGCGGATCGTCGGCCTCGAGGCGTTCGAAGCTGATACCCGGCATCAACAGGTATGAACTCGTATTGTCGTCGCCGACCGTGGAGTCTTCATACATCCATTCCAGGAATCGGGTCTGCTTCCATTTGCAGGTCTTGAGCTGTTGGCGCGCGAACAAGGTGATGCTGTCGCTATCGGCGGTTTCGGTCTCCTCGTGCAACAAGCGGGCACCGAAGCTGTAGGTCTCCAACAAGGGCTTTTCGCCCGGGACTGTGTAATCGGCGGTGAGCCCGGATTCAACCGGCGACAATCGCAACTCACTCTTGAACTGGTGACCAACGTCGTTGACGTAGCGGTTGTCATATCGCACCGTGCCGCGCGGCCCGGTGTCGGTGGCGTAGCCGACCCCGAAGCGCCAGGCGTGGCGTTTCTGCGGATCGAACACTATCTCTATCGGCACGGCACCGTCGCGCTTCTCGTCAAACAAGGCGCGCACCTCGACACGTTGAAAATAGCCGGCATCGTTCAGACTGCGATCGAGCGCGGTCAACTGGCGCGCGTTGTATGGCTCGCCCTCGCGGACCTGGGTCAACTTGTCGATGAACTGCCGGTCGAGCGGCTGTTCACCAATCCGGATTTCACCAAAGCGATAGCGTGGACCGCTGTCGGCCACGAGGTCTATCTCCGCCGCTGCATCATCCGGGTAGACACGCAGTTGTTGACGTGAAAACGCAAAATCGAAATAGCCGCGTTGCGAAGCGAGCGCACGCAGACGATCCTTGATCGCCTCGTATTCGCCATGATTGAGCGGCGCACCCTTTGCCAATGGCAGGTCGGCCAGCAAGGCCTTCATGGCCGGGTCATCCTTGGCTTCGCCCTGCACAGCGACCGAGCGTTTGCGCACAGTCACCCGCTCACCCAGTTCAACCGCCACTTTGGCATGCCAGCATTTCGGGTCGGCGGTATCCAGGTCCTTGTCGATGGTCGCGCGGTAGTAGCCGAAGGCATGCAACCCAGGCTGCAGATCTTCTTCAACGGCTGAAAACAACCGGCGCACGCGCCAGCCCGGCGCATCACAGGGTTCATCCGCCAGTTCGAGACGCGTACGAAGATTCTCCTGCAGCGTTTTGTCGGCGCCAGGTGCTTCGATGGTCACATCGGCAATCGCACCCGGCGACGTCACGGCCACGCAGGCAATAAGAAAAAAAAGCCTCACTCTGCAGCTCGATCCGGCTGATTGAAAACACGCAACTAATACGACTGCGTTTTTCGGCCAAAGGTCCTTTGAGTATCCATGAGGCCAAGCGTACCAGACACCGGATGCTTTTCGCTGCGACGCATATCCGCTGCGATCGTGCGGCTTCCAAATCGCCGATTTCCGGGTATTCTGCGCGCATGGCAACCCTTTTTGTGAACCGACTCACTTCAATCGATTGCTCCTACCTGAGCCCATCGCGCGGCCTTGTCGGTGAAAGCTGGCAGGTCGATGTCGAACTCGATGGCGACCTCGATTACCAGGGCATGGTTCTGGACTTCGGCGAAGTCAAACGTTCCATCAAACGCATGATCGACGAGCAATTCGATCACAAGCTTCTGGTTCCGGCCGACTACGAGGCGCTGCAGATAGCCGACTACCCGGAAGGCGTGCACCTGACTTTCGGGCTCGAAGACGAGCGCGTGATTGAACACCGTTCACCGCGCGATGCCGTTCGATTGGTGCCCTGCGAGCGCATCGCCACCGACCGCCTGGCGCAGATCATTGCCGACTACCTGTCGCCGCAAACGCCGGAGAACGTCAGCGCTATCCGTATCTGCCTGTGGCCGGAGAACACCGACGGCGCTTTCTATCACTACAGCCACGGCCTGAAACGGCATGACGGTAATTGCCAGCGGATCGCACATGGACACAGGTCGCGCATCGAGATAATGCGCAACGGTCAACGCGACCACGACCTGGAGAAACATTGGGCGACGGTGTGGGCCGATATCTACATCGGCACACGCGAAGACGTAATCGGCACAAGCCAACGCGATAACGTCGAGTACTACGAGTTCGGCTACCGCAGCGCACAGGGGCATTTCGGACTGACGCTGCCGAAATCGGCCTGCTACCTGATCGACACGGATTCGACGGTCGAAAACCTGGCCGACCATGTGGCGCAGGTTCTAGGCAGCGAGCACCCGGATGAGCGCTTCATCGTGCGGGCCTTCGAGGGCATCGACAAAGGCGCGATCGCCAAGACCTGAGTGGCTCGCCGGCAAACCGGCCCACGGCAACTTCAACCGCGATCGAATGACAATCGCAAACCGTTAGGGTCGCGCGGGAACTTGCCACCCTGGTACACGACCGAGCCGTTGACGATGGTCGTGTGTACGCGTGAGCGCAACACGTCGCCCTCGAGCGGCGACCAGCCACACTTGTACAGCACGTCTTCTCTCTCGACACGGTGAGGATGCAGCATATCGACCAGCGCCAGGTCGGCGAAGTAGCCCTCGCGAAGATAGCCGCGCTCGGCGACATCGAACAGTATGGCGGGCGCATGACAGACCTTGTGCACCAGTTGCGGCAGGGTCAGGACCTCGTCGTGCACCAGTTCCAGCGCCATCGCCAAAGCGTGCTGCACCAGGGGAAGACCGGCCGGCGCCTTGAAGTACGACGACTCGCTTTTTTCCTCAAGGGTATGCGGCGCGTGATCCGTGGCGATGACATCAAGCCTGTCCTCGGCCAGCGCAGCACGCAGCGCGGCACGGTCGCCAGCCGTCTTGATTGCCGGGTTGCACTTGATGAAACTACCGCGTTTTTCGTAATCCGCCTCGCTAAAGTACAGATGATGCACACAGGCCTCGGCCGTGACGCGCTTGCCTTCGACCGGTCCGGCCTCGAACAAGGCGAGCTCGCGTTCCGTCGTCAAATGCAGTACGTGCAGCCGCGCATCGTGTTTGCGCGCCAACTCGACGGCCATCGATGACGATTTCCAACACGCCTCTTCGCTGCGGATTGTCGGATGGAAACGCATCGGGATCTCTTCGCCATACTGCTCGCGGTACTTGGCTTCGTTGGCGAGTATCGTCGGCGTGTCTTCACAGTGCGCTGCGATCAGCGTCGGTGCATCGCGGAAGATCTGCTCGAGCACCGCGGGATCATCAACCAGCATATTGCCCGTCGACGCCCCCATGAACACCTTGATGCCACAGGTCTCGTCGTGCCCCAGCTTGCGGATCTCGTCGATGTTGTTATTGGTCGCGCCGAGATAAAAAGAATAATTGGTCCGCACGCGGCCGGCCGCCATGGCGTACTTGTCGCGCAGCGCATCGATCGTCACGGTCTGCGGCTTGGTGTTCGGCATCTCCATGACCGAGGTGATACCGCCGGCCACGGCAGCGCTCGACTCGGTGGCCAGGTCGCCCTTGTACGTGACACCCGGCTCGCGGAAATGTACCTGATCATCGATCATGCCCGGCATCAACAGCATGCCGTCGGCATCGATCACTTCGGCACCGTCGGCGCTGATGCCGGTGGCAATCTTGGCGATGCGCTCGCCGCTGATCAGCAGATCGCCGTCGAATTGCTGCCCTTCATTGACCATTCGAGCGTTCTTGATCAGGAGTTTCTGGCTCATCGCATGTGATCCTTGTCGTTTCGCATCCGCAATGCGGGATGTGCTCGGGTGTCGGCGGCCTTGTCAAAGGCAGGGATTGACCATAGCGCAGGCGCGCCTGAATCGGTGTTCTTCGCAGTATAAACGGGTGCTTCCATCACAGCACCCCTCACCCGCCGGCTGCGGGAAGTTCGATGGCCTCACGCACGGTCCGGGCAGATTTAACGCCCTGAGATTGCCGACTCGCGGGCAAGCCCGGGAACGTTGAGATATGATCCCGTCTGCAAAATGATCCGGCAACGCACCAGGTGCGTTGCTGCCCACGCCGCTGCTGCGGTATTTGGGCGCCCGGCCTAGATCGGAAAGGATGCTGACCGTTACCCAATCGTCACGTTTTTGCCCTTTCAGAGCGAGCCTCGTCCCGCTCTGATGCTTTCGTGCCCTCGAGACCGGGGGCTTGTTACAACACATCAGGGATGTATGTTCCATGCAAACACGCTCTCGCTGGCTGACCTTCGTTCTCGCCATCTCTATATTGTCCGCCTGTGACCAGGCACAGACGCCGCAGCAGGTTTCCGAGCCGGCACCGGCGGTCGAAACCCAGCAGCCGACCATGCGCGCAGTCGAGCCGGCAACGGGAGAAGCGCTGTCGAAACCTGCTTACCTGCGCGAGCGGCTTCCCAACGATGTGTATGGCTATGCACGCATTCCCAGCATCTGGGGAATGATGGGCGTACCCACCGGCGGCGTGTTGGACAAAGCCGTGGGTTCGGCCGCGTATGCCGATGCGGTGCGGTCAATACGCGAAGGCTTCAGTGCGACCGTGCTCCCGGAGTTTCCGCCGGATGCACGCCCGATGTTGAGCCTGCTGTTGCTGCACGCCACGTCACCGATAGAGATTGCGGTGCTCGCCCCCACGGATCAGCAGAACCCCGCACCGGTCGTGATGATCACGATGGCTGTCGATTTCAGCGACGCAGCTGCACTCAACAAGTTTCTCGATGAGGCGACGAGCCAGGCCCCGGGAGTCGCCATGCTGAACCCGGTGCAGGCAGACCAGCCCGGCGAACTGCTGGCAGGCGGCATGCGCCTGTCGGTCCGACTCGACCAGGCCGAGTCGCGGCTTTTCCTGTCGGGCAGCGTCGGCCCGGCGCCGTCGGCAACGGCGTCCATCGCTCAGGCGCTCCAGCCGAATCCGACCCATCCGATGTACAGCGTGGAACAGAGTATCGATGCTAGCGGCCAAGGGTTGTTCGTTTGGGTCAACACCACCCAGCTGATCGGCTTGGCAAGCGCGATGGGGCCGCGTGATCAGGTTGCGATGATGAACATGTTCGGCGTCAACGATATCAAGAGCCTGGCCGTCGGCCTCGGCGCCAGCGGCGGCATTCACCGCCTCAAAGCGGTTGTGGAGATGCCCAAGCGCGGATTCCGCACCTTCCTTCCGCTGGTCGGCGACGCCCCCACCTTCAGTGCCGCAGGCGATCCCACCGGCATTGCGGTACTCGGCCTGCCAAGCACCGCGGATTGGGCTGCCTTCGAAGCGGAGCTGACCAAGTTCAGCACGCCGCAGGACATGCAGAAGTACCAGGACTTCAAGCGCGAATTCAAAGAGAAACTGGGCTTCGGGATTGACGACCTGCTGGCAGCGCTCGGACAGGACATGAGCATCGTGTTCGACGACGCGGGACGATACGTGGCTGTACGTCTGAAGGATGGCCAGAAGTTCCATGCGATCATCGACAGCGCGGTGCAGCGCTTCGGGTTCAAGCATGAAACGCGCGAGATCGGCGGGAATATCTACCATCACCTGACCATGCCCCCGTTCGAACAGCTGCTTCCCGACGATGCGGCAGCCGCGAAGAGCGAAGGCGAAATCCTCGCCAGACGTTTTCTCGATGCCCCCAGCCACACCTACTGGATCGAGGAAGACGGTTATCTGATCATGTCCAGCCTCCCCCAGGTGCTGATGGACCGTAATTACATCGCCGAGCGCACCCCGGTCGACCAATGGCTGGAGCAGACGCAGCGCATGCAGGCGGACGGTGCGCTGCTGCTGGGCACCCTGCGCAACGATGACGTACCGGGGCTGATGTACCAATTCAACCTCGAGATGTTGTCGTACCTTGGCGACGTGGTGCAACGCCCGATCGACATGTTTGCCTTGCCCACGGCGCGCGAAGCAGGCGTGCCCGACGAAGGATCGTTCGGCGTCAAACTCACGTCGAACGAGTCGCAGCTGGCGCTCGAATTCACCTTCGAGAGCAACCCGGCCGAATTGCTGCTCGCCGGCAACAGTGCCGGCAGCGTGGCGGCGATGGGCATCGTCGCAGCGATCGCCCTTCCCGCGTACAACGAGTACATCAAAGCAGCCTCGGTCAATCAGGGCATGGTGTCGGGTGAACAAGCAAAGCTGCTCGTCGAAACCTTCTACGCCGACAATGCGCGCTTCCCGTCGGCCGATGAGGTCGTGGAACTGAACCCAGGATCGCTGAACAGCGACCGCTATCGTATCTCGATCGTGCCGGACGACGGCCGCGTCGTCATCGAGTACGACGATTTCGCACTGTATGAAGGCAGGTCGGTGATCTTCGTGCCACAGATTGAAGGCGACATGATCGGTTGGCGATGCGAAAGCGATCTTGCGGACACCTACAAACCCATCATGTGTGATCCGCTACCCTGAGGACCGACACCATCGGGGCGCCGAATCGCCCCGATGGCAGGTTCGCCCAAACCCGCAAACGTCACGCTGAGTGCGGTGACTTACGCGACGGCTATGCCGGCCAAGGCACTAATCGTAGTCTTTGTCCTTCCAGGTGCGCAGCGCGCGAAACACCTCGGCGCGACTGCTTAGCGGCCTTCCCGCCCACTCGGCTGCCGCAGCCACCACATTCGCCTGATCGGTGCGCATAAAGGGATTGGTCGCAAGCTCATCGCCGATGGTGGACGGTACGGTCGGCCGGTCGGCGGCACGCGAGCGCTGGTCGCGCCGGGTTCGCTCACGCAAGGCCTCACTGTCGGGCTCGACCCATTCGGCAAAACCGAGGTTGGCCAGCGTGTATTCGTGCGCGCAGTACACGTGGGTGTCGGCAGGCAGTCTGCCAAGACGCTCGAGCGACGCGCTCAACTGTTCGAACGTGCCGCTGAACACCCGTCCACATCCACCGGCGAACAGAGTATCGCCGCAGAACAATATACCGGGCGCGTAGTAGGCGATATGCCCTTCGGTATGGCCCGGCACATCGAACACCGCAAATTCAATGTCGAGCCCTTGCAGTGACACCCGGTCGCCATCGCGCAAAGGGCGCTCGATCGCACGAACCGGCTCATTCGCCGGGCCATAGACCAACGCATCCGGCCACTGCGCTTTCAGGCCGGCGATACCGCCGACGTGGTCGCCGTGTTTGTGCGTGATCAGGATCGCGTCAAGACGCAGACCGACGGAACGTATGCGCTCGATCACCGGATCTTCGTCACCCGGGTCGACCACGGCGCAGCCGTCGTAGCCGCTGCGGGTCAGCAGCCAGATGTAGTTGTCGTCGAAAGCGGGGATCGGGGTGATATCGATCATTTGCCGTACAGTTCCTTGGGATCGATCATCACGTCTTTATCGACGACCAAGCGATCACCGCTCGCCAGGTTGTAGAAGCAGTCGCGCCGCCCGGTGTGGCAGGCAGGACCGGTCTGATCGACCTTGAGCAGGATGGTGTCGCCATCACAATCGAAACGCAGTTCTTTCAACATCTGCACCTGGCCCGATGATTCGCCTTTGCGCCACAGCGACTGGCGCGACCGCGACCAATAACACACGCGCCGGGTGGCGAGCGTTTCATCGAGCGCCTGCCGATTCATCCACGCCATCATCAACACCTCACCGCTATCGAACTGCTGGGCGATGGCCGGCAACAGGCCGTCGGCGTTCCACGGCAATCCATCGAGCACGTCGGCCAGCGGCAACGACTCCCCGGTAGGCAGTTTTTCGAGCTGTTTGAATATCTGTGACATCGGGAGACGCAAATCTGGTTGGAAACCAGAATCATACCGCATCGTCTGAATGCCCCGGCGGGGTTCGCCCGCAAGGCATTGGCGTTAGAATACCGGCTTTGCGGACGTCCGGAGCCCCGATGCGCATATTTCGCGTTTCATTCCACAGCAACGGCAAGGTTTACCAGATTCACGCGCAACAGGTTGCGCATGGTGACCTGTACGGCTTCATCGAGGTACGCGATCTGCTGTTCGATGAACACACGACCGTAGTCATTGATCCGGCAGAAGAGAAGCTCAAGGCCGAGTTTGCCGGGGTGCAGCGTCTGATGCTGCCGCTGCATGCCGTCATCCGCATCGAAGAAGTCGAGAAGCGCGGACAGAACAAAATCCTGGAAGCCGATGGCATGATGAGCAACATCACACCTTTCCCTTTCTCACCGCCCGATGGGCGCAAAAGCTAAACCAATCAGAAGGGCAACGACGTGTCCGACGTAGATATCAATGCAGCCGACTCTCCCCTGCGACAGCGCATCCTGCGCCAGCGCGCAACGCTGCACAATATGCTGATCGACCCGATGCACCGGGTTGCGAAACGCTGCGCCAAGGTGTGGGACGACAAACCGGCCCTGGACCACCTGCTGATGGAGTCGCTGCCCAAGGTGCCGTACGTCACCTACCTGTACGCCCTCGACACCAAGGGGAAACAGGTCAGCGCCAACGCCTCGGTGGACGGCCTGATACTCGAGGACTACGGCCGCGATCGCGCCGACCGGCCGTACATGAAGCACCTGTCGAAACGCAAAGACATGACCCTGTCCGAGGCCTATATCAGTTTGCGTGCGCAGCGGCCGTCGGTTACCGCCATCCAACGCGTCTACCTGAATGACCAGCTCATCGGTTACCTCGGCGGTGACTTCGACCTGCGTGGCCTGCCGATCACCAAGGAGCTGTACTCGGAGCCTTCGCGCTGGCGCCAGATCAAGGGCGACCCCGCGATTCGCGGGCATGTCTTTCAACAATGCCGCATCCAAAGCCGACTCGACGACCACATCGATATGATCCTGCCGGTCCTCGAAGAACTGGTGATGGAAAACGGCGTTTTCCACCTGAAGATCCATTTCTCCAGCAGTCGGGCGACGATCTGGCTGCTCGACGACCCCTACCGATACCAGTTGCTCGAATACGACGACCTGGCCGATGCCGACGTGTGCCTGGCGTTTCCGCATCGCGACTATCCCAAGGAGGCCGTCGTACCGCAGGAGCAGATCCGTCCGATTCTCGACACCTTCAAGCATCTGCGCTACGCCGACGACACCATCTACCTGCGCGCCGGCTCGATCAACATCTTCAACGGTATCGTCGGCCTGAACTTCTCGTGCGACGGCTCGCACTACATCCCGGTCGACGAGTTCCTGGCCCGTGACTCCGAATTCTGGGACGGCATTGCTTGAGGCTGCCCCGGCCCGTTAGGGAACATTGCGCGTTCCGCGTACAATGACCGCCAATGATGCTGCTGCAGCGCATCTGCCATATTCGCAGACCGCGCCGGCTTGAGAGGTTTAGCTATGCAAGTTCAACAACAGATCGAACAGAAGCTGCGCGATGCATTCGCGCCGCTGCACCTCGAGGTGGAAAACGAGAGCCACATGCACAATGTGCCGGCAGGCTCCGAGTCCCATTTCAAGATCGTCCTGGTCACCGAGCAATTCGATGGCAAGCCCTTGCTGCAACGCCATCGCGCGGTGAACAGCGCGCTGAGCACCGAACTGGCGGGACAGATCCACGCGCTCGCACTGCATACGATGACGCCCAACGAGTGGTTCGAAAAAGGTGGCGCCGCCCCTGATTCTCCCCCCTGCCTGGGCGGAGGCAAGTCATGATCTTCAATCTGATACGTTGGCCGCTTGGCCAGTTGATCCTGCTGATCGACTTTCTCACCGCGCCGCGTAAACCGCAGCGCGATCCGGCAGAGCAGGCGGTCATCGATGACGCCACCCGCCACCTTGCGCTGTACCAGTTCAAGGCCTGCCCTTTCTGCGTCAAGACCCGACGCGCAATGCGACGCCTCGGCCTGAACATCGAGACCCGCGACGCGCGCAACGACCCACGCTGGCGCAGTCAACTGCTCGCCGAAGGCGGTCGATTGCAGGTACCCTGCCTGCTGATCGCCGGTAAGGACGGCGACGACCAGTGGTTGTACGAGTCCGGCGACATCATCGAGTACCTCGAAGATCAGGTGCGGTCCATCGTTCCAGCCGCGCCCGATCATGCCTGAGCAACTGTGTATGGCGGAGGTGTCCGCCTGATTGCATCGTCAATGCGCGCAGTAATCGCAGACTAGAAGCCTGACGGGCATCACCGCCGACCGACAACCAATCAGCCATGCCGCCTCGATGATCGATCCACAATCTCTCGGCGCACTCGCCGGTACCCATGAGCTTCTGTTGCAGTTGATCGAGAACCTGCCGTCGCGGGATTGCAACAGGCGCTTTGATCCAGCCCTGCCGTCAGCCGGCTGGCTGCTGGGCCGGGCCGTTTATCTCGAACTCCATCTGCTGAGAAGCAGGGTGCAGGGGGATCCCGACCTGGCCGACCGCGTGCGCCACCTGTTCGACGCAGAACCGGGACACGCAGCGCCCGTGGATGAGCAGCTGCCGCCACGAGAACATCTGTTGAACTGGGCCAACGAGGTCTTCGATCAGCATCTCACCTTGCTGGCCAATCCGGGGCAGCTGCGCGATCACGACCTGCTCAAAGACAGTTGGTTGGTGTGGCATCTCGCGCAGCGTGAGGCGTTGCTGTACGAGTGGCTGTTGGCGGTGCTGACCGCGCGCAGTGCCACGCTGGCCGGCGAAGATCACGTCGTGGAGAATCCGCTGACGCCACAACTGCCGGCAGACGATTCGGTTCGCATCGACCAGGGACACTACCGGATAGGCGCCCGCGGCGGCCCGGTGTTTACTCATGAAACGCCGCCGCAGGTCGTCGAGCTGCACTCCTTCCGCATCCAGCGCAAACCGGTATCGAACGCCGAGTTCCTGGCATTCGTAGACGACGGCGGATACCGCGACGACGGCTGGTGGGACGAGCAGGGACGAGATTGGCGCGACCAGTTGCAGGTCGGCGCGCCCTGGGCGTGGAGGCGGAATGGCAGCGGGCACTGGTACTCGATCGGGATCAACGGCCCGATGGACCTGCATCCCGACGAGCCGGTCGCAGGCCTATCGGGGCACGAGGCAGGCGCATTCGCTGCCTGGGCATCCGCCCGCGGCCAGGGGCTGAGCGGCGCAGTGCCGCAACACGAGTACCAATGGGAGGTCGCTGCGCGCCTCAGCCAGATCGAGGGGTTCGGCCGTAGCTGGGAATGGTGCGCCAATGCTTTCCATACCTACCCCGACTACCAGGCGCCCGACGACCCGGTGCTGGCACCTTGCACCGACGACCAAGGCCTGGTGCAACGTGGTGGTTGCCTGCATACCCAACCTGCACTGCGTCGCGCCAGCTTCCGCGTATGCGCCGAGGTCACGCAGCGTTGTGGCTTTGCCGGTACCCGCCTGGTCATGCCGCCGGGCAAGGCGGCCTGGGAATAGCCCGGACTATTTGACGATATCGAGCAGACTCAGCTCGAAGATCAGGGTTTCATTCGGGCCGATGTCGGCGCCGGCACCCTGCTCGCCATAGGCCAAGGTGCTGGGCACAAACACCTGCCAGCGATCGCCTACGTGCATCAACGACAAGGCCTCGCGAAAGCCCGGAATCACACCGCCCACCGGAAACTCAGCCGGTTCGCCGCGATCCACCGAACTGTCGAAGACGGTGCCGTCAATCAAGGTGCCGTGATAATGCACACGAACCGTGCTGGTCGGCTGCGGCTGAGCACCCTTGCCGCTTTCGAGCACGCGGTATTGCAACCCGCTGGGCAGCACGACGATATCTGCCTTGCCGGCGTTCTCGGTCAGGTAGGCCTGACCCGCCTTGAGATTCTCAGCGGCGCGCAAATCACGCTGCTGGGCAAACTGTTGCTGTTGCTCGCGGATGGCGTTCACCATATCGGTTTCGCTCAGACGCAACGGCCGATCCGCCAATACATCATCGATTGCCGCGGCAAAGGCCTTGCTGTCGAGATCACGCACGCCCTGCCCCTTGAGCAATTGCCCCAGCCTTACACCCATCGCATAGCTGTAGCGCTCGGAGACACTCAAGCCCGCCTCGTCGGCAGCAACGACGAGACCGGAAAGCGACCACATCAGAAGGACAAAAAAGACTCTTTTCATCGTGTTATCCAGTACTTCGGGAAGTCTACTCCCAGTTTACGAAGCTTCGCCCTGAAACACAGAACTGACTTCACAGATTGTATCCGGTGCTATAAACCCGCATTCAGTCGTGTCGTTATAGGTAGCGAGTACGGGAATCGTGGGAAGACACCATGATCGGAAAAATGACAGATTCGGCCTTGCAGGGTATTCAACGCAGTACCCAGGGCATGGCTCGCAGCGCCGCCGAGATCGCACGGGCGTCAAAACCGGGGGACCAGACAAACATGACGCGCGCCATGGTCGAGTTGAAGCAGCACGAGCACGCAGCCAAGGCCAACATCAAGACCTTGCAAGCCGCCGACACCCTGCTGGGATCGCTGCTCGACGTCAAAGCCTGATTGACATTGGCCGAGTCGATTCGTCGGCGTCGATTCGCCTGACTCGCTCTCCGGGCAGCGCCGGAACGATCGCCGCTTTACGACGTGGCGAACAGCATCGAGAAATCGGTAGCGCGCACGTCTTTGGTCAATTGACCGACCGATATGTAGTCCACACCGGTCAATGCAATATCGAGCACAGTATCCAGATTAACCCCGCCGGAGGCCTCGAGTTCGGCACGACCATCCGTCCGTTTCACCGCCTCGATCAGGGCGGCATTGTCGAAGTTGTCCAACAGAATTCGCCGTGCCCCGGCCTTTAGCGCCTGTTCGAGTTCATCGAGGTTTTCGACCTCCACCTCGATCATCGTGCCGTCGGCGGTATTGGCCTGTGCCGCGACCATCGCGGCAGCGATCGAACCGGCTGCGCGGATGTGGTTTTCTTTGATCAAGACGGCGTCGTACAGCCCGACGCGGTGATTGCTCGCACCACCACAGACAACCGCGTATTTCTGCGCCTGACGCAGACCCGGAATCGTCTTGCGCGTATCCAGGATGACCGCCGATGTACCTTCTACGGCCGCGACATACCTTGCGGCGGCCGACGCGGTACCCGACAGGGTCTGAAGAAAGTTCAACGCCGTACGCTCGCCGGACAGAATCGGCCGCGCCGGACCCTCGATGCGGCAGACTACCTGGTCTTTCTGCAGCCGATCGCTGTCGCCCGCAAACCACTGGATGCTCAACGTGGCGTCCAACTGCCTGAAAACCGAATTGAACCATTCGACGCCACACAGCACCGCGTCCTCGCGGGCGACCACGTCGGCAACCGCCAGTGCATCCTGCGGCATCAACGCGGCCGTCAGGTCGCCGCTCCCCAGGTCTTCATCCAGCGCCTGGCGAACCTGGACATCGATCGCCGCTTGTTCCGGATTCCGGGCAGGACTCGTCATCAGCCGACGGCCAGCAACTCGACCTCGAATACCAGCGTGGCATTCGGCGGAATAACGCCACCGGCCCCCTGGGCGCCATAACCGAGCTGCGGTGGAATGGTCAGTTTGCGTTTGCCACCGACCTTCATGCCGGCGACACCTTCGTCCCAGCCACGAATCACCATCCCGCGCCCCAAGGCGAATTCAAACGGTTGATTACGGTCGACGCTCGAATCGAACTTGCTGCCGTCGGTCAACCAGCCGGTGTAGTGCACGCTGACGCGTTGGCCCGGCGTGGCGACGTCGCCGCTGCCCTCAGTGAGGTCTTCGAACTTCAATCCCGAATCGGTCATCTGCTCTGCCATCGGCATTCCCCTGGTAGAAATAAGAAGGCGCCGGCTCGATGCCGACGCCCTATTGTATCGGACCGGTCGTTCGTCAGGCAGGTTCGGCGGGCTTGTCGTCGTCGCCGAGTGCATTCAGCATCGCATTCAACGCGCGGTCCATCAGCGGCGTGTTGATGTCCTCGAGCAACCGCGCCTGTTCATTGCGGAACAGCACGGCGATATCGTTGATCGTCATCTCGGCACTCTTCATGCCCTTGCGGTTGACGAAGATGCAGTTGCTCGACACCTCGCTGCGCCACGACAACTTGCCGCGCACCCAATTGCCGTCGCTTTCCCATTCCAACCACTGACCGACCGCGAGGTTTTTCGCCTTGTCCAAGAACTCGTCTTCGACCATCTCGGGTTCCGGCTCCGAGGCCAACACGACCCCTTCGGGTACAACTTCGTCGGCATCTTCGGCGGCAGGTTCGTTGTTCTCGCCGCGCAGCGCTGCGATGTGACACGCCTGCAACTCTTTGAACAACTGGCCGGCACGGTGCTGATCGAACGAGATGTTGTTCAGGCCGTCGCGCAGCTTCTTCAGCAATTCGGGAATCGCCTTGAGCAGACGCTGGCGCTCGGTGGGTTCGGCCTTCGGCTGCACGCTCCAGATAAGCTCATTGACGGCGTCGTAGGCGTGTTTCCATGCCGCACTGTCTTCGCCTTCACGCAGGTAAGCGAGCAGCATCACGTCGTGCCAGCCTTCGCGCAGTATGTTGACCACGGCCATCGGCAGGTCGGGCTGTTCGGTGCGGAATTCATTCAACACCTCGGCAACCCGGCGGCGGGCGATCAGCAACTGCTCCTGGCCACGTGTCACCTGGTTGATACGCTCTTCGGCGACTTCGGCACCGCGCGCTTCGCGCTCGATGAAGTTCGAGAATTCGTCATAGACCTGAACGAACAGGTTAACGTCGTCGCTGAAGTCGCTCAGGATACGGTTCACTGCGGCCTCAATTCGTCCAAAGAGCGATTTCGCGGATCGATCGCCATCGTCGACCCAACCCATGGCAGCGCGCGCCAGGGTGTTGAGCAGACGGCGCGCCGGGTGTTGTTTGTTGGCAAAGAAACTGCGATCCATGACCGCAACCTTGAGCATCGGAATCTGCAGCCGGCCGAGCAGCGCCTTCATCGTATCCGGCACGTTGCTGTCGTCGAGGATGAAATCGAACAGCATACCGATAACGTCGATCACGTCCTGGTCGACGGAGTTCAGACGCTTGACCGGCACTTCGCGCGAACCCATCTCCAGTTCACGTCCCAGGCTGACCAGCATCTCGGCCTGCAACTGCTGGATCTCAGTAAGGCTAACCGGTGCCTCGACAGAAACCTCGTGCTGCAGATGACTCAAGGCGTCAACCAGGTCGTTGGACGCAACCGGCGGCAGGTGTTGGTGATGCGCAGCATCGCCACCGCCCGGCAGGCGCACCGATGACAGGTTGTTCGCACCATGCCCGCGCCGCATCGACAGCAACTGGCCGAGCATGTTCAGGATCTGTTGTTCCTGGGTGGTATCTGCGCCGCCGTGATAGTCAGCCTGCCCCTCGTCTCCCACGTGCTCGACGGGTGCGTTCTCGCGCGCGCGCTGCACCGAGGGTGCGATCGGATTACGGCGTGCGCGCTGCACGATCTTCGGCAGAATGCCGGCTTCCATCAGCTTGTCGTTGAGGTCGTCGTACAGTCCGCCGACGTAACCCATCACGTAGCGATCGAACAGTTTGAACACCACCAGACGCACGCTGAGGTCGCCTTCCCACAGACGCAGCGCCGTACGGAAACCTTCGGCCAATGCAGAAGGGCCGACCGGGTTCAGCTTGGTCGTCAGGTCGGGGATGCCCGCGATCTGCGCGAAGCGCATGTTGAGCGCGAACAGCTCACGGTGATAGCGGTTCTCGGCCTTCGAGACCATGCCGCTCACCGCCAGGTTCTCTTCCAGCTCCTCCTCGTCGACCAGCGTCAGTTCGTCGCCGGCGTCGTCCAGGGTGCGCGGCTCTTCGACGCTGCCGGGCTGCGTCCAGAAGTTCTCGAAACTCGACAGGTGGGCGCGTAGGAAATTCTGCTCGATCGTCGTGCGCAGCTTGCGCAGTTCACGCATGGCGTCGAAATAGCGAGTCTGCAGTACATCGCTGGAAGACTTGTCGGCGAGTTGATACAGCTCATCGTCGATGTGCTCGAACAACTCCTGCGTGAGTCGCGGCAGGGTTTCGGCAATCTCAGCGCGGCAGGCTGCAACGAGTTGCTGCATGCGAGGGTCAGCCGACCTGCGTCGCGGGCTGTTCGCCCCCTGCGCGAATGAGATTACGTTGTCGCTCACCATGTTCGTTGACCTCTGACATTTGACGTACGCGGACCCACAGCGCCGCAAGCGCCTTCGCTATTACAACTCATAAGGACAGCCCAAGGCAGTGTAGTGAGCGCTGGTCGATTCGTAGTCTCGGTTACTCGGCACTTGTCTGATCCGGTGAAAGTCGTCACACCGTCACCCGATTTATCTGCATACCGGGGCGAAGTGGAGAATTTACGCCCTTGTAGCGAGAACCTTTGCCACCGTCGCACCACCTGACGATCGCTGTCCTTCCGGTGTAAGTTATCGGCAACATGTGACTTTTCATCAGTCTTTTATGTGTGACCCAACTCTAGAAAACGCATGCGATCCAATCCCTTTTCTGGATCAATTCGATTTCCACGCCCGTCTGGCCGAGCTGCAGGGAATAACGATCGTAGCGTTCACCTCGGTATCGTGCGGTAGCTGCCGGCATCTGCGCCGCGTGCTGCTCGAGGTCAAATCGTCCCAGCCGACCTGGCACCTTTTCGAGGTCGACGCGGCACGCGACCAGGCACTGACCAACGAATTCCAAGTGTTTCATTTACCAACTATTTTTTTATTTATCAACGGCTCATTTCACCATCAGTTGCAGGCCGAGGCACGCAGCGCGTCGATCATAGAAGCAGTACAGGCCGCACGCGCTCAACCAGCCGAGGAGGCGCCATGAACGCCCCCAGCGGGATCTGGTTGGCGGATGCCCGGCACTGCCCTTCGCCCAACGCCGACGAACGCCCGACCGACTGCGAGACAGACCTGCTGGTGATCCACAATATCAGTCTGCCGCCGGGCGAATTCACAGGCGACTATGTGGAAGACCTGTTCCTCAACCGGCTCGATCCGGCGGCTCACCCCTATTTCGCGACGATTGCCGAGCTGCGGGTTTCGGCACACCTCTTTGTGCGTCGCAACGGCGATTGCATCCAGTTCGTCGCCCTCGACCGACGCGCCTGGCATGCCGGCGTGTCGTGCTTTCAAGGGCGCGAGCGCTGCAACGATTTCTCGATCGGGATCGAGCTCGAGGGCAGCGATGACCAGCCGTTTACCGCAGCGCAATATGAGCGCCTCGCACAGCTCACGGCGCAGATCATGCAACATTATCCGGCGATTACCATCGAGCGCATCACCGGCCATTCAGACATCGCACCCGGGCGCAAGACCGACCCTGGCCCGCTGTTTGACTGGCAACGGTACCGCGCAATGATCGGCCAGGCGTGCTGATACGCGGCACGCAAGATGCCGATCACGTAAAATCGCCCCGGGCAACGGCGCAGCGCCGTGCGTTATGCGAGATTACCTATTCAATGACCATTTTGACCGTACTTGCGGCACTCTTCGTCGAAAGGGTGCTGCAACAACATCGGCCGCAACGCCGGCACGCGTGGTTCGACGGCTATTGCAGCAGCCTGATGCGGTCACCGCTGGGGTCGCGGCTAATGTCGGCGCCATGGGGCGTGATTCTCGTGCTGTTGCTACCGCTGGCAGTCGTCGCCTTGCTGCAGCAGGTCACCGGGTCGATGGGCGGCTTGTTCGCGTTCGCCTACGGCGCCTTCATCCTGCTACTGAGCCTTGGGCCGCGTGATCTCGGCGAAGACACCGACGCCTTCATTACGGCGCGTGACCAGGGCGATCACGCAGCGGCAGATACGATCGCCGACACGCTGTGCGCCGGCGAAACAGCGCGCACCGAACCGGCTCGCTCGCTGGCCGTCGCGCGGGCGATCGTGACGCTCGGCATGAAACGGCTGATCGGCCCGATATTTTGGTTCGTTGTCTTCGGTCCGGTCGGCGCGGCAGCCTACCGCGCCGTTCACCTTGTCAGCGAGCGGGCACGCGATACCGAGTGCCCATCCGGCATGCGAAAGCAGAGTTTCGAGCTACGCAACCTGGTCGACTGGATACCGGCGCGTCTGACGGCGGCCGGTTACGCGGTTGCCGGCAACTTCGATGCCGTTGCCCACGCGTGGCGCACCTTCGACTTCATGCCATCACGAACCGACGACAGCGAAGCCGACCAGCTGCTCGGCGAAACCGGCTTGGCTGCACTCGACACCTTCGACGAAGAACTGCTGGAGGCCGACGCGCACGGCGCGGTTTCACTGGACGCGACCTTGATTCCGCCAATCGTCGAAGATGCCGCTGCGCTCGTCTGGCGCACCCTCGCGATGTGGGTCACGGTGATAGCCGGGGGCAGCCTGGTTGCGGCGTTCGCTTGATCCGAACCATTTCCACCAGCCTTGCGCTACTGCTCTGCAGCATCGGTTCTTGTTTCGCAGACCCGGTTCACCCCACGGCTGCGGTTGACGATCTCGGGAACACGATTGAGCTTCCGGGTCCGGCACAACGCATTGTCGCGCTGTCGCCCCACGCCACCGAATTGGTGGTCGCGGCCGGTGCGGCCCACCAGTTGGTCGCGGTCGCCGTGGCCAGCCCATCGACACCCGAAACCCACGGGCTGCCGCGCATCGGCGGACCCGGACCGCTCGACCGCGAGTTCCTGCTGTCGCTACAGCCCGACCTCGTTGTCGCCTGGCACTCGGGCAATCGCCGTAGCGATCTCGATTGGCTGGACGCCGCCGGCATCCCGCTTTTTCAAAGCGAACCTGCCTCGCTCGATGACGTCGCCGCCAACATCCGCGCTATCGGGCGTTTGACCGGGCACGCGTCGACGGCCGCGGCCCGCGCTGCAGCCTTTGAGCAAGCAACCGCCACACCGTGTTCTGCGTTGGCATTGCTGCCTGCCTATATCGAGGTATGGGATCGACCGACGATGACCGTGGGCGGTCGCCATTGGATCAATGCCGCGTTGCGCACCGGCGGATTTTCCAACGTGTTTCACGCGCAGGACCGCGGCGTGTTCGTGATCGCCGACGAAGCGGCGTTGAGGTACCGCGGCTATCCCCGGATCAGCCTGAAGCGTACGTTCGACGGTTCAAAAGACGACCGACTCGCCAACCTCTTATCGCGCCCCGGCCCACGGCTTGCCGACGCGGTCGCGGCATTGTGCGACAAACGAAAACGCTTGAACGCGCATGAAGAACCAAGTGTGAAGTCGCGGTCAAGCGACCACACAGCCACTGCAGGTCAGTAGCTGCGCGCCCCGCTGTCGAGCGCATCATCGGCTATCGGCAAGGTGATCTCGATGCTCAAACCGCCACCAGGCCGGTTCATTGCCTGCACCGTGCCTTCGTGCGCCTCGATCACGCGCCGCGCGATCGCCAGGCCGAGTCCATGCCCGGACACCGCAGCACCGTCTCCGCTGCGAAAAAACGGCTGGAAGATCGTGTCGAGGTCGTCAGGGGTAACGCCGGGACCGCGATCGGAGACCTGGATGCGCAGCCGGTGGCGGGTAATGGTCACGAGAACCGTCACCTGGGTGCCGTCGGCGGTGTGCTTGGTAGCGTTGCGCACAACGTTCTCGATGGCGCGCCGCAACAGTTCGTATTGCCCATAGACGTGCGCCTGCACCCCCAGGTGCATGACGATGCTGCGCGTCGACGAACTGAGTTCGAAAGCCGCATCATCAACGATCTCGGTCAACAGCTCACCGATGTCGATTTCGTCGACGTGCCCGCTGTTCACTCCCGCTTCGAGGCGGGACAAGGTCAGCAACTCGCCGACCAGGGCGTCCAGCCGGATCAGCTCGACCTCGATCCGGTCGAGCGACACGCCCAGCTTATGCGGTTGCTGACGCGCCAGATCGATCGCTGCCTGCTGTCGGGCCAATGGCGAACGCAGCTCGTGCGAGACATCGTGCAGCAGGCGTTGCTGGCTCTCGACCATACCGCGCAGCCGGCTGGCCATGCGATCGAAGTCACGTGCCAGGTCGGCCAGTTCGTCGCTACGCCGGCCCATATCGGCACCGGGCCTTACCGCCAGATCACCGCGTGCCGCGGCGTCGACCGCACCGCGCAGACGACGGATGGGACGGGAAAAATAGACAGCCAAAAGCGCACCAAATATCAGGCTGGCAAATAGCCCGGCGATCAATGGAACGAGGGGGAAAATGGCACCCTGGACTCTTTCGGTGCCGGCCGCCACCAAACTGTCCTGCAGCCCCCAGGGACCGGCATTTCCGGCGGTGGTCGTGCGCAGGGCGAGTGCGCTGGTTTCGGCCACCCGCGGCACGCTCGTCAGCACGCTCTCGTAATAGGCGACGGAAACGCATGGGCCGTTCCTCGAAGCCGGAGGTGCGTTGAGGTCACAACCTTCGTAGAGGGGACCCGTGCCGAGGGTCCCGCGCAGAATGAAATCAGACGGCCTTACACCCGTTCCCTGCGCAACATCCACTGCGGGCGGGCGTCGCAACCACAGCGCCAGGCCGACACCGACGGTTGTGGTCAACTGCGCGAGAAAAAAGACCAGGAAAAACTTCCAGAACAGTCGACCCACGTTGTCTCAGTCCGATATCAGCTGATACCCGCGACGAAACACCGTTTTAATACAATCACGCGCGGCCCCATGGCCATCGAGCTTACGACGTATATTGGCAAGATGCACATCGATACTGCGATCGTGGCGTGCCAGCGGGCGACCCAAACCGTGGGTCGATAGCTCCGCCTTGCTGACGACGCGGCCGGCATTGCGCGCCAGCACCTCGAGCAGGTTGAACTCGGTGCTGGTCAGATCGAGCGGTTCGCCGGCGACCTCGGCCTTTCGTTGCGCCGGCCACAGTCGCAGTACGCCGTTGCCGATCGACGCATCGGCGTCGTCGTCATCCTCACCGCCCTGCGCCCGCCGCAGAATGGCACGAATGCGCGCCACCAGCTCGCGTGCGCTACAGGGTTTGGGAACGTAGTCATCGGCGCCGAGCTCCAGGCCGACGATGCGGTCGGTCTCGTCACCCTTGGCGGTGAGCATCAATACCGGTAAACGGCTGTGAGCCCGGATCTGCTTGAGGACCTCGATGCCCGTCATACGCGGCATCATGACATCCAGCACCACGATCGCGTACTGCCCCGTCAATGCCTCGGCAACCGCGGTTTCGCCGTCGTGTACCGATTTGACGTCAAAGCCCTCGGCTTCCAGATACTCCTGCAATATGGCTACCAGTGCGACATCGTCGTCCACCAGAAGCACTGCCATCGAAGACATCTCCTTTCTCCTACTCCTTATATTCTCCGATGATACCGAACGCTCCCTACAAAATAGCAGCCATTTGTGGCGCTTTTACATTGATTAACAAAATCTTAACGCCGATTTTATAGAGCTTTCGATTCCCAAACTGTTGGTGGGCAACAAACGCATCGCCGGCGACTGTGATGAATTCAAACAACAATCAGAAGCCATCGCGTTGACGCCGCGCATTCGCCAAACCCACCAACCGCGGCGACCACAAACCCGGGCCTGGGCGACGCCGTAGGTGGGCCATTATCACTACGCGCTTGCAGGCAATCCTTGTCGTGGTTCAGGAAAAGTCATTCAAGCAGCGCGTGCCGACTGCTTCCACGGGATGACACCAAGCATTCGTCACCCGAGCTGAGTGCCGCAGCGGCCGAGCGCTATCGCAGCCTGGCCGCTACAACCCATGTACTGCTTGGGCCACGACGATTGGCCAACCCTGCACGGCAAACGCGCAGCTCTCGGGTCTTGGGCGGTGAGTGAGTCAATCCTGCCGCAACCGGGGAAACAACCCCCCGGCTGCGATCCTGAGCGCGTCGCCGGGCCGATCAGACGAAGCGACGCGTCTCCCCGTCGCCGGTCACGTTGCTTACACAACGCCCACAGAGCTCGGGATGCGCTTCGTGCGACCCGACGTCTTCACGATGATGCCAACAACGCACGCACTTGGCGTGCTCGCTGGCCCAGGCAGCAACGCGCAGGCCCGGTACATCGGTATCGATGGCCTCGCCCGGCGCGTCGGCCAGCGGCGCCACGCGCGCATCCGAGGTGATCAGCGCGAAACGCAGCTCGTCGCCGAGTAGTTCGAGCACTGCTCGCAACTTGTCATCGCAATACAGTTCAACCTCGGCGTCGAGCGACGAACCGATCACGCCTTCTTTGCGCATCATCTCGAGCTGCTTGGCGACCGCGGTCTTGATGCGTGTGATCTGTGTCCAAGCGGCATTATCCAGCGGACCTTGCGGTGGTGGCTCGAGACCGGTGTACCAGGTTTCCATGAACACCGAGTCGCTGCGCTCACCGGGCATGAAACCCCACACCTCGTCGGCGGTAAAGCTCAGCACCGGCGACATCCAGCGCACCATGGCCTCGACGATGTGGTACATCGCGGTCTGGCAGGAACGCCGCGGCAGGCTGTCGGCCTGCGTGGTGTACTGCCGGTCCTTGATCACATCAAGGTAGAAACCGCCCATATCCGCGACGCAGAAATTGAGCAATTTCTGGTAGATCAGGTGGAAGTTGTAGTCGGTGTAGGCCTGCGCGATCTCCTGCTGCAGCTGGTAGGCGCGGCCGACGGCCCAGCGATCGAGCATGATCATGTCGCCGGCCGCCACACAGTTGCTCGCCGGGTCGAATCCTTCGAGGTTGGCGAGCAGAAAGCGCGTGGTGTTGCGGATACGCCGGTAGGCGTCCGCCATGCGCTTGAGGATCTCGTCCGACACGGTGATCTCGGCACGATAGTCCGTCGCCGCCACCCACAGGCGGATGATGTCGGCACCCAGCGTCTTCATGACGGTCTGCGGCGAAAGGGCATTGCCGAGCGATTTCGACATCTTCTTGCCGTCGGCATCGACGGTGAATCCGTGGGTGAGCACGCCTTTGTAGGGCGCCTTGCCGTACATCGCGACCGAGGTCAGCAATGACGACTGGAACCAGCCGCGATGCTGGTCGGAACCCTCGAGATATAGATCGGCCGGGCGCACCAGCTCGGCGCGCGGCTCGAGCACACAGGTGTGGGTGACGCCCGAGTCGAACCAGACATCGAGTGTATCGGCGACCTTGTCGTAGTTTGCCGCGTCATCGCCCAACAGTTCTTCCGGCGCCAGATCGAACCATGCCTGGATGCCGCCCTGCTCGACACGCTGCGCGACCTGTTCCACCAGCGCGGCGGTGTCGGGATGCAGTTCACCGGTCTCCTTATGGACGAAGAAGGCAATCGGCACACCCCAGGTGCGCTGACGTGAAACGCACCAGTCGGGCCGGTTTTCGATCATGCCCTCGATGCGCGCCTGCCCCCAATCCGGGGTCCAGGTGACCTGCTGGATCTCGTCCATGGCCGTCGACCGCAGGCCCTTTTGCTCCATCGAGATGAACCATTGCGGGGTCGCACGGAAGATGATCGGCGTCTTGTGCCGCCAGCACACCGGGTAGCTATGGGAAAATTTCGATGCCTTGACCAAGGCGCCGTGTTCTTCGAGTACCGCAATGACGTGCTCGTTGGCCTTGAACACATGCTCACCCTCGAACAGCGGCGTGCCCGGCAGGAAGCAGCCGTTGCCGCCGACCGGGTTGTCGACCGGCAGGCCGTAGCGCTGGCCGACGATGTAGTCGTCCAGACCGTGACCGGGTGCGGTATGCACCGCACCGGTACCGGCTTCCAGCGTAACGTGCTCGCCCAACACGATCGGTACCTCGCGTTCATAGAACGGATGGTGCAGCATCAGGCGGTCGAATGCCGCCCCGACCGCCCGACCAAGCACGGTGTAGTCATCGATACCCCATGCGGGCATAACGTGGTCGAGCATGCCGTCGGCGACCATCAGGCGTTCGCCGGCCACCTGCACCAGCACATATTCGAGGCCCGGGTTTAGTGCCACCCCCTGGTTGGCCGGCAGCGTCCAGGGCGTGGTCGTCCAGATGACGACCGAGATATCGCCTTCGCCAGGACCAGCCTCAGTCAGATCGAATTTGCCCAACAGCGCCTGCTGGTCGACTGCCTTGAAGCGCACGTCGATAGCAAAAGACTCTTTGTCTTTATATTCGACCTCGGCCTCGGCCAGCGCCGAACCGCAATCGGTACACCAATGCACCGGCTTGGAGCCCTTGCTGATGTGACCCTGCTCGGCGATCTTGCCCAGTGAGCGGATGATGCCGGCCTCCTGCACGAAGTTCATCGTCAGGTAGGGATCGTCCCAATCGCCGATCACGCCGAGACGCTTGAAGTCGACTCGCTGTTTGTCGACCTGCTTCATCGCATACTCGCGGCAGGCCTGGCGGAACTCGGCGGCGCTGACTTTGTGGCCCGGTTTGCCGACCTTCTTCTCGACCTGCAACTCGATCGGCAGGCCATGGCAGTCCCAGCCGGGCACATAGGGCGCGTCGAAACCGGCCAGCGTGCGGCTTTTGACGATGATGTCCTTGAGTACCTTGTTGACTGCATGGCCGATATGGATCTCGCCATTGGCATAGGGCGGCCCATCATGCAGCACGAATTTCTCGCGCCCGGCGCAGGCCTCGCGAATCTTCGCGTACAGGCCTTCCGCTTCCCAGCGTTTCAACATTTCCGGCTCACGCTGAGCCAGGTTGGCTTTCATTGGAAACGCAGTCTGCGGAAGGTTCAGCGAATCCTTGTAGTTGTTACTCACGGACATAACCCGGTTACTGTAAAAAATTTGGTTTGGGCGTCGGTTTCGGCGTCTGAAGATCAGACCGATCGACGCTGGTCGATCTGCGGCGCGTTCATAATCTCACGCGCCCGGATGACGTCGCGCTGAATCTGCTCACGCAGCGCGTCGAAAGAGTCGAACTTGCGTTCGTCACGGATGCGCTCGACAAAATCGACCTCGACATGGTGACCGTACACCTCGCCGTCGAAATCGAACAGATGCACTTCGAGCAAAAAGCGGTCGTCACCTGCAAGCGTCGGCCGGTTGCCGATGTTCGCCACACCCGGCAGCGGGGTGTCGGCGATGCCCAACACCTCGACCGCGAACACGCCGCGGATCGGCACCGAGCGCCGCATCAGCGGCACATTCAGAGTTGGAAAGCCGATCGTGCGACCGCGCTTGTAGCCGTGACCGACATGACCGCAGATACGATAGCGCCGCCCCAGGCAACGCTCGGCCTCGGCGAGATCGCCGGCCTGTAACGCCTCGCGAATGCGCGTGCTGCTGACGCGCTCACCGCCGTCAGCGACGGTCGGCAGGCTTTCGACGCCAAAGCCATGCTCGGCGCCCATCGACTTGAGCAACCGGAAATCGCCGGCGCGGCGCTGGCCGAAACGGAAATCGTCGCCTACGTACAAATGGTGGATGCCGAGCTTTTCGACCAGCACGATCTGCACGAAATCACGCGCATCGACCGCGGCAAACGCCGCATCGAAACGCACCAGCAGCACCCGGTCGATATCGCAGGCATGGATCGCCGCCAGCTTCTCGCGCAGCTTGGTCAGGCGCGCCGGCGCTTGCTCGGGACGGAAGAACTCCATCGGCTGTGGCTCGAAGGTGATCACCAGGGACGGCAGACCGGCAGCGCGCGCGCGGCGCGTCAACGCAGCAAACACCTCCTGGTGGCCCAGGTGGACGCCGTCGAAATTACCGATTGTCGCCACGCACCCACGATGTTCGGCGCGCAGATTGTGCAATCCCCGGATCAGCAACACGCTATGAATTCTGCCAGCTCAACGTAAGCGGAGGATTATAAAGGCATGTGTGCCCAGAACCAGTAGAACTCTTACGCGGGCCACAAAGAGAAAAACCCGATGACGGTCCCTGTCATCGGGTTTTGCCACCTCGGCACTGTGTTCGGCCCTTCCTGGACCCAGCGACTTCCGTGTCGCCCGTACCTCCATGTACGTCAGTCGGTATCTTGCGGTGGTGGGCTTATTATTCCGACGGGCGGCGGTAGCGACAATCGCCGCTCTCCCATGCCCACGTCAGATAATTCCGAGGATCAGGATTCTTTCGTCCTATGGGCCAATATCAATCCGTCGATCAGCAGCAGCGCGACCCCTAAGGTAATGGCGCTGTCGGCCAGATTGAAGGAAGGAAAATACCAGTCCTCCCAGTGCCATTGCAGAAAGTCGACGACCTTTCCGAGCCAGATCCTGTCGATCAGGTTGCCGACCGCACCGCCGACCACCATGGCCAGGCCGACCGCAGTCCAGCGCTCATTGTCGCGCAGGCGGCTCAGCCAGACGGTCATGACGACGACCAGAACGACGGCGATAGCGGCAAAAAACCAGCGCTGCCAGCCACCGGCATCGCTCAAAAAGCTGAACGCCGCACCCGTGTTGTAGACCAGCGTGAGGTTGAACACCGGCCAGATCGTCAGCACCTCGTAGTCCTCGAAGGCAGCCATGATCCAGAACTTGCTCGCCTGGTCGAGCACTACGACCGCCAGGCTCAACCACAGTAACTTCGGCATCAGCGACGCCCCCCGATATTCCCGGCACGCAAGTCACGCACCCGCATTCCGAACAGCAATAGAACCCCCAGGTAAACCACGCCTCCCACAGCCACCAGGCCGGCCAGCCAACCGGCCCGCAACGATCGAGGCGCACCGATCCAGTCAGCCAGTGACGGCGAAACCCACCATAACACCAGCGCCATCGCGGTCGCCGCCACGCCGACCTTGACGAACAGCGCCGTCCAGCCCGCATACGGCTGATACGCCTCATCGCGGCGCAAGGACCTGAACAGCAGATACGCGTTGACGTAGGCAGAGAGGCTGGTGGCCAGCGCCAACCCGGCGTGTTGCAGTGGGAAGATCAGCGCGATGTTGAACACCATATTGGTAGCCATCGCGATCATGCCGATTCGCACCGGGGTTCGCGTGTCCTGCCGCGCGTAGAACCCGGGCGCCAAGACCTTGATCAGCATGAACGCCAGCAACCCGACCGCGTACGCCATCAGGCTACGCTCCGCCATGCTGACATCGTGCGCGCCGAACACGTCGGATTCGAACAACGTGGCGATCATCGGCCCCGCGAGCGCCACCAGGCCAACCGCCGCCGGGATTCCGAAGATCAACGTCATCCGCAGCCCCCAGTCGAGCGATTGGCTGAATTTCGCGGCCGATTGCTCGGCCTGGTGGCGCGACAACCTTGGCAGGATAACGGTCGCCAGCCCTACGCCGAGGATTCCCAGCGGAAACTCAACCAACCGGTCGGAGTAGTACAGCCATGAAATACTGCCGGTCTCAAGGAACGACGCAAGCACCGTGTCGAGCAGCAGGTTGATCTGGGTGACGGATACCGCGAACAGCGCCGGCACCATCAATTTCAAAACGCGGCGCACGCCCGGATCGTGAAACCCGGGCTTGGGGTGCGGCAGCATGTCGATTCTTTTAAGAAAAGGCAGTTGGAACACGAACTGCGTGATACCGGCGATGAATACGCCCCAGGCCAACGCCACGATGCCCTCGTCCATCAGCGGCGTGAGCCACAAGGCCGCGCCGATCAGGCAGATGTTGAGCAGCACCGGGGTGAATGCGGGCACCGCGAACTTGTCGTGGGCGTTCAGGATTCCACCGGCAAACGCCGTCAGCGAGATAAAAAACAGGTAGGGAAAGGTCAGCCGCAGCATGTCGGTGGCCAGCGCGAGCTTCTGCGTCTCATCGTCCATGACCCAGCCAAAGGCGAATACCGACACCACCAGCGGTGCGGCGATCACGCCGATCAGCGAGACGATCAGCACCACCAATCCGAGCGCCCCGGCGATGTGGTCAACAAACGCCTTTAACGTCTGATAATCGCGCTGGGTTCGGTATTCGGTCAGCACCGGCACGAACGCCGTGGCGAACGCCCCCTCGGCGAACAGGCGACGCAGAAAATTGGGGATCTTAAAGGCGACAAAAAAAGCGTCGGTCTGGCCGCTCGCACCAAACACCTGGGCAAATACCAAGTCGCGGACGAATCCCAGTATGCGCGATATAAACGTGTGGGCGCTGACGGTCGAAAGCGATCTGAACAGAGACAGCGTGAGTTCCTCCGGAAAGCGGCGATTATAGAGGTATGTGCGGACGCTTTTGGTGTCTGCTCGACACTTGACAAGGTTGGGGCGCCTCCGGATAATCCGCCCTCTTTCGTAACGCCGATGTATCAGGAGACCTGGATTGGCCAACTCAGCACAAGCCCGCAAACGCGCCCGTCAGGCGGAGAAGCGCCGTCAGCACAATGCCGGCCGTCGCAGCATGATGCGCACTGAGATCAAAAAGGTCGTAAAGGCCATCGAAACCGGTGACAAAGACGCAGCACAAAACGCCTACAAGGCCGCTGTACCGGTACTCGACAGCATGGCTACCAAGGGCCTGATCCACAAGAACAAGGCAGCCCGCCATAAGAGCCGCCTGAACGCGCAGATCCGCGCCCTGTAAGGCGCCGCGGAATGCGAAAAAAAACCGGCCAATGGCCGGTTTTTTTGTGCTTTGCGAAACTTTACGCAGTTGTAGGAATTGTCCTACACGCGCAAGAGCCGGCATCGATTTCTGACCTCGGGCGCCTGTGGCAAAGTAGATCCGTCGTCGACAAGGACTCAACGGATTGACGACGTGCCAGGACGGCGCCGCACGGATCACAGAGTTTGCCAACCAAGCCAGACGACATAAGCCCCGGGCGATGGATTGCCCGGGGCTTCCTTTTTTTAGACACCGCACACCAGCTACGAACGCTGTTCCGGTTACGACAGCACCAGATTGTCGCGGTGTATCAACTCTTCCTCATCGACATAGCCCAAGATCGACTCGATTTCGCTCGAGGCCCGTCCACGGATCTTGCGCGCCTCTTCGGCCGAATAGTTCGCCAGGCCGCGCGCCACCTCGACATTCGACTCGTCGACACAAACCACCATCTCGCCGCGCCGGAACTGGCCGTGCACGTCTTTGACGCCAACCGCCAACAGGCTGCGCCCGGATTCACGCAATACCCGCACCGCGCCGGCATCCAGCACCATGCGGCCACGCGCCTGCAGCTGGCCGGCAAGCCAGCGTTTGCGCGCGGCGTCCGGCTCCTGTGACGGGGTCAACAAAGTGCCGACATCGTCGCCCGCTTTGAGGCGCTGCAACACGTCCGGCAAACGCCCGTAGGCGATCACCGTCGCCGTCCCCGAGCGCGCCGCCAATCGCGCCGCCCGCACCTTGGTCTGCATGCCACCCTGGCCCAGCGCACCACCGCCGCCGGCCATGCGCTCGAGCGTGCGGTCGTCGGCCTGGGCATGTGAGACCAGCGTGGCATCGGTCTTGATACGCGGATCGGCGTCGTACAGGCCCTGTTGGTCAGTAAGTAGAACCAGCAGGTCGGCCTCGATCAGGTTGGCCACCAGGGCCGCCAGCGTATCGTTGTCGCCGAAGCGCAGTTCGTCGTTGGCGACCGCGTCGTTCTCGTTGACCACAGGTACCGCACGCAGGCCGACCAAGGCACGCAGCGTGCTGCGCGCGTTCAGATATCGCTTGCGGTCGGACAGGTCGTCGTGGGTGAGCAACACCTGCGCGGTATGCAGGCCACGGCGCTGAAAGCAACTTTCCCAAGCCTGCACCAGACCCATCTGACCGATCGCTGCGGCAGCCTGAAGCTCGTGCAGGCTGGCCGGCCGGCGCGCCCAGCCCATGCGTTTCATGCCTTCGGCCACCGCACCGGACGAGACGATCACCACTTCGTTGCCCGCCTCGATCAGGTCGGCGACCTGGTCGACCCAGTGACGCAAACGCTCGCGGTCGAGACCTTTGCCGTCACCGGTTATCAGGGCGCTGCCGATCTTGACGACCCAGCGCCGTGTAGTGGTCAACCGTTCACGCATGATCAAGACGTTAGTGGATCATAGGGTGCGTTGTCATCTTCGGCGGATGCCGGGCCTTCACCACCGGCATCGGCAGCACGCAGCTCCACGAGCTTGGCACCCAAGGCCTGCACCAACGGCTCCAGCCCCGCGCGCGTGACCGAAGAGATCGCGAACACCGGCCCCTCCCAATCCAGTTCGGCCAGCAAGGCCGCCTGACGCTCCGCAAAGGTCTCGTCGTCGAGCAGGTCACGCTTGGTCAACACCAGCCAGCGTTCGCGTTCGGCCAGTTCATGACCGAATTTCTCGACCTCGGCCTCGATGCAGCGCACCGCCTCGGCCGGGTCCGAACCATCGATCGGCGCCATGTCGACCAGGTGCAGCAGCAGACGGGTGCGCGACAGGTGTTTGAGGAACTGAATGCCAAGACCGGCGCCTTCCGCCGCACCCTCGATCACGCCGGGAATGTCGGCGATGACAAAGCTCGCATCCTGGCCGACCCGCACCACCCCCAGGTTCGGGTACAGCGTGGTAAACGGATAGTCCGCCACCTTGGGCCTGGCGCTGGATACGGCAGTAATCAGGCTGGACTTGCCCGCGTTGGGCAACCCGAGCAGACCGACGTCGGCCAGCAGCACAAGTTCGAGATGCAGGGTGCGGCGATCGCCCGGCGTCCCGTGGGTCGACTGCCGCGGGGCGCGATTGGTGCTGCTCTTGAAGTGGATGTTGCCGAGACCATGGTGTCCGCCGCGCGCAACCAGCAGCTCTTCGCCATGCGCCATGACCTCGCCAATGTATTCTTCGGTATCGGCGTCGTGCACGCGGGTGCCGACCGGCACCCGGACCAGCAGGTTCTCGCCCTTGCGCCCGGTCATCTGCCGGCCCATGCCGTTCTGGCCGCGTTCGGCGCGATGGTGACGCTGATGGCGAAAATCGACCAGCGTATTCAGACCGCTGTCGCCGACCAGCAAGACGCTGCCGCCGTCACCGCCGTCACCGCCATCCGGGCCACCTTTGGGGATGAACTTTTCGCGCCGAAAGCTCACGCAGCCGTTGCCGCCATCCCCGGCCTCGACCTTGATAATCGCTTCGTCGACGAATTTCATGCTTCAGCTCCCGCGCTTGCCCGGTTTGCAGTGTGTCGTAACGAAAAAAGCCCCGTCGATCGACGAGGCCTTTTGCTGCGGTCTGCTAGACGACGGTCAGGCCGGATCGACACTCACAAACTTGCGATTGTTCGGGCCCTTGGTCTCAAAACGTACCGTGCCGTCAGCCTTTGCGTACAGGGTATGGTCCTTGCCGCAGCCGACGTTTACGCCTGCATGAACGCGGGTACCACGCTGGCGCACGATGATGCCGCCTGCATTGATAACCTGGCCACCGAAGACTTTGACGCCGAGGCGTTTGCTTTCTGAATCGCGGCCGTTCTTGGAGCTACCGCCTGCTTTTTTATGTGCCATGCTGGATTCTCCCTCAACCGGCGCTGATGCCGGTAACTTCGAGCTCGGTGAAGGCCTGGCGATGACCCTGGCGCTTCATGTGATGCTTGCGGCGACGGAACTTCACGATCATCACCTTCTTGCCACGACCGTGCGATTTCACGGTTGCGGTGACCTTGCCACCGTCCAGAAAGGGCGCGCCGACTTTGACGTCGTCGCCGTCAGCAACCATCAAAACCTTGTCCAGCTCTACGCTGGCGCCTTCTTCGGCGTCGATCTTCTCGACTTTAAGGGTTGAACCCTGGGCAACGCGATATTGTTTGCCACCGGTCTGGATAACGGCGTACATGACCGTAAAACTCCCTTGATCTGATTCGGATCGCCGACCTGGTGGCCGACGGAAAGAGGCGGAATTCTATAGATTGGCGATTGTGCCGTCAACTCTAGAGCATCAACATGTTTAGGGCATCCACAAGCAAACGTGCGCCTTGACAGAGCAAAACCGGCTTCCCTAGGATGCGCGGCAGTTTTTGCCCATAAATCCTTAGCTTATGGAATTCCCCAGCATTCGCGAGCTGATCAAGGACGATCTGAAGGCAACCGACGCCTTGATCCTCGACCGCCTCAGTTCGGATGTGGTGCTGATCAACCAGATCGGACACTACATCGTCAACAGCGGCGGCAAGCGGCTGCGCCCGGTCATTGTGCTGCTCGCGGCCCGCGCACTGGGCTACCAGGGCAGCGACCACATCGATCTGGCAGCGATCGTCGAGTTCATCCATACCGCCACGCTGCTGCATGACGATGTCGTCGACGATTCAGACCAGCGGCGCAACCGCGATACGGCCAACGCCGTATGGGGCAATGCCGCGAGCGTTCTGGTCGGCGATTTTCTGTACTCGCGCGCCTTTGAAATGATGGTTGCCGTCGACTCGATGCGCGTGATGGATGTGTTGTCGCACGCAACCAACCGGATCGCCGAAGGCGAGGTATTGCAGCTACTCAACTGCAACGACCCCGACACCGACGAACAGCGCTACCGCGAGGTTATCCTGCGCAAGACCGCCACCCTGTTCGAGGCGGGTGCGCGCCTCGCCGCCATCATCAACAACAACGACGAGCAGACCGAGGCCGCCATGGCCGCGTACGGCCAGCACCTGGGCATGGCGTTTCAAATGATCGACGACGCGTTGGATTACGGCTCGTCGGACCAGGACATCGGCAAGAACATCGGTGACGATCTCGCTGAAGGCAAGCCGACACTGCCGCTGATACGCGCCATGCAGCAGAGCGATTCGAACACCCGCGACATGCTGCGCGCGGTCATCGAAAACGGCGGCACCGATCGTATCGAAGAGGTGCTTTCAGCGATTGAATCCACCGACGCAATCGCATACACTGCGCGGCTCGCGTCAGACGAGGCCGCCAAGGCCAAGCAGGCTCTCGAAGCCCTTCCCGCTTCCGTTTACCGCAACGCGCTTGCCGCTGTTGCCGATTTCTCGGTGAGCCGTTCGTTCTGATCGTCGACTTTCTATCGGAGTGTAGCTCAGCTTGGTAGAGCACCGTCTTCGGGAGGCGGGGGTCGAAGGTTCGAATCCTTTCACTCCGACCAATTTAAAGAAACAGCCTGCTGGGCTGTTTTTTTATGCCTGCGATGCTTGCCGGGCACCCGGCAAATCCCCCAATTTTCATGGCATTTCTTCTGCGAATTCTTGAGCCAGTCTTGGGTCAACAGCTTTTAGCAAGCAGTGCAGAGGGAGTACCGATGGCAACGACCCATACCCAAGAACCCCTTGTCTACGAACCGATGAAGCTGCCGCCGCGGCGCAAGATCGCGCGCCATGCCGGCCTGCAGTGGTTGACCGAAGGCCGGCGCTACCTGAATCAGACCAAGGGCATCGCTATCGCTTACGGCGCCGTGTTTGCAGCCATCGGCATGGCGATCACCTGGCTCGGCTTCAGCGAACCCCAGTTCGTCTTCACTTTCTGGTCGGGCTTTCTGCTGGTGGGGCCTTTGTTCGCCATGGGGCTTTATCGGATTGCCCAGCTCGTCGATCGCGGCGAGACCCTGCAACTGCGCACCTGCTGGCGGACCATGCGTAACCGACTCGGCTCTGTGGCGCTGTTCGGCCTGCTGCTGGCCGTCGTCATGATCGCCTGGATTCGCGTATCGACGCTGATCGCGGCGCTCTACGTCGGCAACATCGCCGGCACGTCGAGCTTCATCAATGCGATGGGCACCGCTGAAGGCATCGGATTTCTGCTGACCCTGTTCGGCGTCGGCGCCATCTTTGCCGTCATCATGTTCGCGCTGACGGCCTGGTCCCTGCCGATGGTGCTCGACGCCAAGGCGGACTTCGGCACCGCGATCGCCGCCAGCGTCAAAGCGGTCGTCGAGCAGCCGATACCGATGCTGATCTGGGGCGGTATCGTCGCCGGCCTGACCCTGATCGGCATGCTGACCGCCTTCGCCGCCTTTATCGTGATCTTCCCATGGCTTGGTTTTGCCACCTGGGCGGGCTACAAGGACCTGTTCGGCCGCGACTAGCGGCGATCTACGGCAACAAAAAAGGCGGCCCGACGGCCGCCTTTTTTGTGCCGGATATCAACCTCAGGTCAGGTCGTAACCACGCTCTTCGTGCAGCACGATATCCAGACCGGTGATCTCCTGTTCTTCGCTGACCCGCAACCCGAGCAGTGCGCCGACGACCTTCAGGATGATCCAGGTAACCACCGCGGTGAACACTATGGTCGCGATCACGCCGGTGAACTGCGCGAACAACTGGGCGCTCATGTTCGCATTGACCTCGTGAAAACCGTACCCGCTGAATACGCCGAGACCGGTTGACGAAAAGATACCCGCCATCAGCGTACCCAGAATGCCGCCGACGCCGTGCACCGGGAACACATCGAGCGAGTCATCGATCTTCAGGCCACGCTTGATGAACAGCGTGGCGTTGAAGCAAACGAAACCGGCCAGGATGCCGATGATCAAGGCCCCGCCCGGGCCAACGAAACCGGAGGCCGGGGTGATCGTGCCCAGACCGGCAACCATGCCGGTGACCGCACCCAGCGCGCTGGGCTTGCCGAACCTGATCCATTCCATCGCCGACCACACCATTGCACCGGCGGCGGCCGAGATGTGGGTGACCAGCATCGCCATCGCCGCATCGCCATTCGCCGCCAAGGCGCTGCCACCGTTGAAACCGAACCAGCCGACCCACAACATACCGGCGCCCATGACGGTCATCGTCATGTTGTGCGGCGGCATGGCCTGGGTTGGGAAACCGCGTCGCGGCCCCAGCACCATGGCGGCGACCAAGGCAGCGACACCGGCAGTGATATGCACGACGGTGCCGCCGGCGAAGTCATACAGCCCCATCTCGGCCAACCAGCCGCCGCCCCACACCCAGTGGGTCACCGGAACGTAGACCAGCATCAGCCACAGGGCGCTGAACAGCAGCATCGACGAGAACTTCATGCGCTCGGCAAAACCGCCGATGATGAGCGCGGGGGTGATGATCGCGAAGGTCATCTGGAACAGCATGAACAGCGACTCGGGTATATCGCCCGACAGCGTGTCGCGGCCGATGCCCGACAACATGACCTTGCTGAAGTCGCCGATCCACTGGTTGCCTTCGCCGAAGGCAAGGCTATAGCCCGCGACCAACCACATCACGGATGCCATGCCGGCGATGGCGAAACACTGCATCAACACCGACAGCACGTTCTTGCTGCGCACCAGGCCACCGTAGAACAGTGCCAAGCCGGGCAGCGTCATGAACAGGACCAAGGCAGTCGAGGTGAGTATCCAGGCGGTATTGCCACCGCTCGCGGCCGCCTCCTGAGCCATGACGCCGGTGGAGAGCAACGCCAATGGCAGCGCCAACAATGCCCCTCGAAATGCACTAAGTTTGATCATGCCTAACCTCTCGATCTGTTGTTTTTAGGCTCACGGGCCGACCCGACGCAGAACAGCGCCGACACCGTAGGCTATTGAATTTTATTGAGATTGCCAGAATCACACGACGATTCAGGCAGCGATCCGGCGCGCTTGCCGAAATCGACCAGGCGCCAATGATAGGCAAAAAAGAAGGCTGATGCCCGTTTCGGGGCATCAGCCAATCACCAAGGGGAGTCTCAACGAACTCAATGTTCGTTGCGGACATTGCTGTCCGTACGCAATCAGACCCGGACAGCGAGCAGAAAGTTTCAGTCGTTCACCGGATATTCGATCCCGCGCTCGGCCAACCACCGCCGGAAGCGTTCGATTTTGGTATCCAGGTCACAGGTGGGTGGCAGGCTGTCCAGATAGTGCCCATAGGCCTCGCGCAGGGCAATCTGTTCATCGCCGTCGAGATCGTTCCAATCGCGCGCTGTTTTGTCGTCGATCATCGTCGAAATGGCCCCGAAAACGAAAAAACCGGAATCCTTGCGGAATCCGGTTTTCTGCAGATGGTAGCAAGGGGCGGACTTGAACCGCCGACCCCCGCATTATGAGTGCGGTGCTCTAACCAGCTGAGCTACCTTGCCAAATAAGGCGCGGAACTATAGCGGCCCGTTGTGTAAATTGTCAACGAAAGCGGCTTAAACGTTGAAGCGGAAGTGGATAACGTCGCCGTCCTGCACGATGTAATCCTTGCCCTCCAGGCGCAACTTGCCCGCGTCCTTGGCGCCATGCTCACCGCCGCAGGCGACGAAATCGTCGTAGGCGATAACCTCGGCACGAATGAAGCCACGCTCGAAATCGGTATGGATCACGCCGGCCGCCTGCGGAGCGGTGGCCCCCACCTTGACGGTCCAGGCGCGCACCTCTTTGACCCCGGCGGTGAAATAGGTCTGCAGGTGCAACAGGTGGTAGCCGGCGCGCACCACACGATCCAGGCCGGGTTCTTCGAGCCCCATCTCGGCCAGAAACTCGGCCTTCTCGTCGTCCTCGAGTTCGGCAAGTTCCGCCTCGATCGCGGCGCATACCGGCACCACCTCGGCGCCTTCGGACTCGGCATGTTGGCGCACCGCGTCGAGATAGGGATTGTTTTCGAAGCCGTCGTCATTGACGTTGGCTATATAAAGAGTGCGTTTGATCGTCAGCAGGTGCAGATCGCGCAGTTCGAGTTTGTCGTCATCGCTCAGCTCCATCGCGCGTACCGGTTGACCCGCGTCCAGTTGGTCTCGCACCCGGGCGAGCAGGTCGCGCTTGGCCAGCACCTTCTTGTCGCCGGTCTTGACCAGCTTTTCCGCCTTCTGCAGCGCCTTCTCAACCGACTCGAGGTCGGCGAGCGCCAACTCGGTATTGATGACCTCGATATCCGACAAGGGATCGACCTTGCCGGCCACGTGCACGATGTCGTCGTTTTCGAAACAACGCACGACCTGTGCGATGGCGTCGGTCTCGCGGATATTGGCGAGAAACTTGTTGCCCAGGCCCTCGCCCTTCGAGGCGCCGGCCACCAGGCCGGCGATGTCGACGAACTGCATCGTCGTCGGGATCACATTCTGCGGTTTGACGATATCCGCCAGCACGTCGAGACGACGGTCGGGCAGCGGCACCACGCCGACGTTCGGATCGATCGTGCAGAACGGGTAGTTTTCCGCGGCAATCGTCGCCTTGGTCAGGGCATTGAACAGGGTGGACTTGCCGACGTTCGGCAGCCCCACGATACCGCATTTGAAACCCATCTCCGCTCTCCTGTTCCCGACCGTTCGAAAAGGCGGGCAAGGATAGCGGAAAAGCCGCCCGGCGAGAACTCAGTCGGTCTTCGGCGCGCGGTTGTAGACGTCTTCGAAACGCACGATATCGTCCTCGCCGAGATACGAGCCGGACTGTACCTCGATGATCTCCAGCGGGATCGATCCGGGGTTTTCCAGACGGTGACGGGTGCCGATCGGGATGTAAGTCGACTGGTTTTCGCTGAGCAGGAACACCTTGTCGTCGCAGGTGACCTGCGCCGTCCCGCTGACCACGATCCAGTGCTCTGCGCGGTGGTGATGCATCTGCAGTGACAGCGAGGCACCCGGCTTGACGCTCAACCGCTTGACCTGGAAACGCTCGCCAACATCAATCCCCTCATAAGCACCCCAGGGACGGTGAACCCGACGATGGAACTCGCTCTCACAGCGCCCTTCCTGGTCAAGGTGTTCGGTGATTTTCTTGACGTCCTGCGCATGGTCTTTATGCGCAACCAGGACCGCATCCGATGTCTCGACGACGATCAGGTCCTGCACGCCCACGGCAGCAACGATGCGATGCTGCGAATGCAGCAGGTTGTCGTGCGAATTCACCGCGATCACGTCGCCGTGACAGGCATTGCCGACACCGTCGCGTTCTGAAACATCCCACAGTGCCGCCCAGGCGCCGATGTCCGACCAGCCGGCATCGAGCGGCACCACCAGGCACTCGCCCGCCTCTTTGGACAGTGGTTCCATCACGGCATAGTCGATCGAGTCAGCCGGCGATGCGGCAAACTCATCCTGGTCGGCGCGGTAGAAGTCGAGATCTTTCTGACCGTCGTCATACGCCTTGCGCACGGCCGCCGAGATGTCGGGCCGGAACCGTTCGATCAACTCGAGCCAGCGCGTGGCGCGCATCAAGAAGATGCCGCTGTTCCAATAGTATTGGCCGCTCGCGACGTACGATTCTGCGGTCTCGCGATCGGGTTTCTCAACGAAGGCATCGAGCGTGTAGGTGTTGGCGTCGACCGATGTTCCCGAGCGTATGTAGCCGAACCCGGTCTGCGGCGAATCGGGCACGATGCCAAAGGTGACGACCTTGCCGGCCATGGCGTGCGGCAGGCCCGCGGCGACGGCCCGCGAGAACGCCTTGAGATCTTTTACTGCGTGGTCTGCCGGCATCACGATCAACACCGGGTCTTGATCGGCGGCGTCGAGCGCGGCGAGCGTCAGCGCAGGCGCGGTGTTGCGGCCGACCGGCTCGAGCAGGATATTGCCGGCGGCATGGCCGCTGCTGCGCAACTGTTCGGCAACCAGAAACCGGTGCGCCTCATTGCATACGATCAGCGGCGGAAGAATCTCGGCGTTGTCGCGCAGACCGTCGACCCGCGATGCGGTCGATTGCAGCAACGTGTCGTCATCAACCAGAGAGAGAAACTGTTTCGGATAGGCGCGACGCGAGAGGGGCCACAAACGGGTTCCGGAGCCGCCGGAAAGAATAACGGGCTGAAGCTTGGTCACAGGGGCACTCTCTCGACGAAAATCTGGTCGGATTACAGCAGCCGACGAAACCCCTGGTCAAATATACGATCGCGATGCGACTGGCAGATCACATCTTGCAGATGTCATCCACCGCCGCAAGCCGTCAAGAAACTTTAAAGAGTTTGTCGAAATTGGCGATGCGCAGAATTTCGCGGATGCTGTCGTTGCTGTTGCGCAACTCAACGCTGCCGCTCTTTGCCCCATAATCGCGCAGCTGAAGCAACATGCCCAATGCCGAACTGTCCATGTACTCAGCTTTGCCCAGGTCGACGACGAACTCCTTCGAACCACGCTCGTAGGCCTTGTAGGCCTGCATGAACTCCTGGTGCATCGCGAAATCGAAACGCCCACTGATATGCAGCGTCACGACCTTGCCATCACTCGATACCGTGTTGTTGATAGGCATGTTTTACCCTCGCCTTTCTTTCCTTATTGCAACCGCCGGCCCGCTCACGTAACCCGACGTGAAATTCAGAACAGCTCGACGTCGCCTTCCGCCATCGATTGCTGCTCGACCGGATTGTGCTCCTTTTCGAGCTCGCTGGACATGAAACTGTCCAGATCGTCTTTGACCGATTGTAGAGCCGCCGCGTATTGATTGACATCCTGCACATCCGACTGACGCAGCTCGGTCAGACCGGTATGCATACGCCCGATCAGCACGCTGATGCGATCGAGGTGACGGCCCGAGTACTCGGTCAACTGCCTGACGATGTCCTCAAACTGTAGCGAACGCACTGCATCGCCGACCAGGGCATCGATCTCGCCGCCAACCACCGACACCGAATCCAGCGTCGTCTCGACCGAACGATTCACCTCGGTCAGGTTTTCCAGCGCCTGGTTGACCCGGGTCTTCGCCTGGATCGCGAACGTCATGTCCTGCGACGCCAGTTTGGATATCGCCTCGCGCGCCCCATCGATCGCGTCGATCGATTCGCCGATCACGGTGCGGATCTCGTCGTTGAAACGATCAGACCGCTTTGACAGCTTGCGCACCTCGTCGGCCACCACGGCAAAACCGCGCCCGGCTTCACCGGCACGAGCGGCTTCGATTGCCGCGTTCAGCGCCAGCAGGTTGGTCTGGTCGGCGATGACCTTGACGTCGTTCAACAGACCATCGGCGCGCTGCATATGATCGACCATCTCATCGATACGTTCGACCATCGCCATGCTGTTGGCGCTGGTGTTGATCACATAGTCGACGAAGTAACGCAGAACCTCGTCGGTCTGCTCGGCGAACCCGGCATCCGATTCGTTCGTCCCGCTTTGTTCGTGCATCATCTGCATCATCTGCGCAACGAGGTTGCGCTGGTGACTCGAACGATCATTCAGACCATGAAATGCCGTCTGCAAGGTACCGGTGGCATCACCTACCAGTTCTTTGATCTGCCCCAACTCGCCGCGCATCGCATCCACCACGGTCGACAGGTTGGTTTCAACGTGCGCGACCAGTCCGGTGATCGCATCCTCGACATCGCCGGCGCTGCATTCATGCTCGGCACGCGCGTCGTCGCCCGAATTTCTGCCCGACAGGTAGGCCGTTGCCGCCCAGACGCCCGCAACCAACAAGGCACTCGCCCACGCAGGCAAGGCTACGCCGGCGAACAGACTTGCCACAACGATACCCAGGGTACCGGCAGCTGCGAATATCCAGGACTTGAAGTTTGACGCCATCGGTTGCTGATTCCTTCACGCGCGAAAACCGGGGTGACAGTCCACACCCAATGACATGGCTATCGGCAGATTGAAGCAGATTCTTGAACACCTAGTCTGCGTTGCGGTGTGGTTATTTCTTGATCAGTTCGATCAAGCGCGGTCCGATCTTGTTCAGTGGCAGTATCTCGTCGGCAAAACCGCGCTTGGCCACTTCACCCGGCATGCCCCAGACGACACTGGTTTTTTCATCCTGCACGAGAATCGGCGCCCCGCATTCCTTGAGTTCGCCCATGCCTGCGGCACCATCGTCACCCATGCCGGTCAACATCACACCGATCGCGTTGGGGCCGGCGTTCTGCGCCAATGAACGAATCATTACATCGACCGACGGGCGATGCCGGTTAACCGGCGGCCCGTCGTTCAGCCGACAGACATAGCGCGCGCCGTCGCGCTGTACCAGCAGGTGCCGGTCGCCGGGCGCAATGTAAACGTGACCCGGCAAGATCTGCTGGCCGTCAGCGGCCTCGCACACGGTCAACGGCGTTACCGAATTGGCGCGCTTGGCGAACGGCCCGCTAAATGCGGCCGGTATGTGTTGTGAAATAACGATACCGGCCTGGATATCCATCGGCAGCATGGCGAGCACATCCTTGACGGCCTCGGTACCCCCGGTCGATGAGCCGATGCCGATGATCTTGTCGGTGGTGCGGAAGTGGCCACCGCCCGTACCCGCCTTGAGAATCACATCGGCCGAATGCTTCGCACCGGGAGCCATTGCCGGCTTGGATGCCTTCACGGCACGCTTCTCCAGCGGCTTGACCTTGGCCTTGGCCGCCATCCTGACCTTGCCGATGATCTCGGCGGCATAATCCTTCAACGACTCGGCGACATCGACCTTGGGCTTGGCGACGAAATCGACCGCACCGTATTCCAGGGCGCGCAAGGTCACGTCGGCACCCTGTTCGGTCAGCGTGGACACCATCACCACCGGCATCGGGCGCAGGCGCATCAGGTTGCCGAGGAAGGTGACGCCGTCCATCTTGGGCATCTCGACATCCAGCGTCAGCACATCCGGGTTCAACTGCTTGATCTTTTCGCGCGCGATATACGGATCGGCCGCGACACCGACGACCTCGATATCCGAGGTCTCGGCGAAGATCTGGGTCAGCACCTGGCGGATCAGCGCCGAGTCGTCGACGATCAACAAGCGAATCTTTGGCATGCGAACAGCTCTCCTGACGAAGCCTTAGAACAACTCAACCTCGCCAGCAACAGGCTCTGCGGCGATCTCGGTACGGTAACGGTTTTCGCGCTGGATAACCGTATCGTTGTGCAGGTGCTTCAAGCGCTTCATGAAGGCCTTGCCGGTAGATGGTATGTACATCACCTTGCGTGGATACTTGTCACCGACATCCTCGCTAACCACCGGGATACCTTCTGTGCTGAGATACTCGCGCACGAACTCGATGTTGCGCGCCCCAATGTCGCTCAACGCCTCCATCATGCGTCCGCCGCCGAAGATCTTCGCCTCCAGGTGCTTTTTATGGCCACCGTTCTTGAGAATGTCGTTGATCATGTGTTCCATCGCATAGTTGCCGTAGCGCGTGGCGGTGCTGACGATGTCTGCAGCGCCATTCCAGCCTTTGCCGTCGGTCGATATCGGCAACATGAAATGGTTCATGCCGCCCACACCGAATACGCGATCACGGATGCAGGCCGACACACAGGATCCCAGCACCGTCACGATCAGTTCGTTGTTCGAGGTCACATAGTATTCGCCCGGCAGGATCTTGGCGGCCGCCTGGTCGCGCCCCTGATCCCAATACCGGTTGATCTGCTCGAACCCGGGCAGGGCTTGCGGCAGTACGTGCGAGGCAGATTTCAAACCACTCATCCGATCTTCCTGTAGACAGTATTGCCAACCAACTTAAAGCGCTCCGTCACCTGGTACAGGGATTCGGAATGGCCGATAAACAGGTAACCGCCGTCCACCAGGACGTCGGCATAGCGGTCCATCAGCTTTCGTTTCGTGTCTTTGTCGAAGTAGATAATCACGTTGCGGCAGAAAATCAGGTCTTGCTGCTCGACCTTCAGCGGCTGCATCAGGTTGACCTGGTCGAAGCGAATCTTGTTTTTCAGCTCATCCTTCACCCGGACCTTGCCGTTCTGATCGCCACGACCTTTAAGAAAAAAGCGCTTCAGACGTTGCTTCGACAACCCGTCGACACGCGCCTGTGCATACACGCCCGCCTGGGCCTGCGCGAGCACGTTCGAGTCGATATCGCTGGCGAAGATCTGCGCGTCCCAGCTACGCAGTTGGGCATCCTGCTCAGCCAGCGTCATCGCCAGCGAGTACGGCTCTTCGCCGGTCGAACACCCGGCCGACCAGATGCGCAACGTACGGCTGTTACGGTTGCGCTGAATCGCCTCCGGGATAGCGGTATTGGCAAGGAACTCGAAGTGATGGTTCTCGCGGAAGAACGATGTCAGGTTGGTTGTTACCGCGTTGACCAGCTCGATCATCTCGCCATCGTGCGCGGGATCCTGCAGGTAATCGCAATAGGCGGCGAAGTCTTTGAGCCCCAGCGCCCTGACGCGTCGCGCCAGGCGCGAATAGAACATGTTGAACTTGTCGTCGCTGACAACGATGCCGGTACGCTCGTTGGATAGGCGCCGCAAGAAATTGAAGTCGCGCTGAGTAAACTCGTATTCCCTAACCGCTGTCATCTTAGTCTCAGGTTTCCTTGTGCGTATCGGCGTTCAACCGCCAATCGGCATAGAGTTGAAAAGTAAACGTCCCGGGCAGGACGCCGTTTAGAACAACTCGATGTCGTCGATATCTCCTTTTTCCAGCCTTCCCCGAACCTGCTCGAGCGCCTCGTCGATCGATGCCCCCTTGAGCAAGGCCTCGAACATGTCCTGCTCTTCCTGCATCGTGTAGCGGCTGCGAATGCCCGACTGCAGTTCCGACCACTCGGTCGGATTGAACAGGCGCGATTTGTCGGACACCAGATCGGACAGCGCACCCAGGGCCTGACGGACGTGATCGAGGCGCTGCGACAAACGATCGTAGAACTGAAATGCAACGATGCTTTGCTGGATCTTGCCCTGCACCGACGTACAGCGATTGAGAATGTCCTCGCGTACCGGCTCGAAATCGGTTTCCGGAGAGGCCGACGTCGTTGCCTGCGAGATGCCATCAACGCTCTGCACCATGCCGAGAAAAGACGTCGTCAGCGATTCAACCGAATCGTCTCCCTCGTGCATCGCCATAGAGATCTGCGCCACTGCGAGATTCAACATGCGCACCGTTTCGTTGACCTGACTCCAGTCCAGGTCGGGCGAACTGGCTGGCGATACGTTCAGACGCTGTCCGTCTTGCATGATAGTTCCTGCGCCTCAGGCGACTTGTTGATCGGTGTCGAGCTTGAAATAGCCATCCAGGCCAACCTGCCTGGCCGCAGTCCGCAACGAATCAGAGGCACCGACCCAGCTCAGTTCGATACCTTTTTCATTGGCCGTCTTGAAGAAAGCCGCCAGCAGCTGCACGCCAGCCCCCTCGATGGACTCGACCTCGCTGCCGTCGATCTGCAGCGGGACGTCGCCCTCGAGATGTTGCAGCAGCGGCGCGCGCAGTTCGCCGACATCCATGATGGTGATACTGCCGGGCAACATCACTTTGTCGCCGGCTGCTTCCGGCGTGGCCGCTGGTTCGTCGGCAGACTGTTCGGCAACCACCTCAGGCTTAGGCTCGGCCGCCTTCTTGGCCGCCGTCTTTTTGCGCGCCGGTGCACGCTTGCGACGCGTCTTCGGCGCCGCTGCCTGCTCAGTAGGAGCGGCCTCTTCACCGACCTCGGCGAGTGGATCATGCGACATGACTGGTTTCTTTCTGCTCATCGGTAAAAATCCTCCCTTCGAGTACGTCGGCGGCAAGTTCGGCGAACTCCGCGGCCGACCGACATTTCTCGCGGTATTCGAATATGGTCTGACCCGCACCGGCACATTCGGCCAGGGCGGCTGCTTCACTGATCGACGTGGCCAGCAGGTAGGGCGAGAAATGTTCCATAACCTTGTCGAACACTTCACGCGCCAGCCGCCGTCTGGCGACGAACCGACTCATGAACACCCACTGACGCAATGGCGTACGGCGCAACGGCTGCAAACGCTGAATCGTCTGCATGAAGCGCGCAAGGCCCGTCAGCGACAGGTAATCGCCAGCGACCGGCATCACCACGTCATCGGCCGCAACAACGGCGTTGACGATCAGCAAGCCGGCCGATGGCGGACAGTCGAACAGCACCACGTCGATATCGTCTTCGATCTCGTCCAGCGCATTCGCCAGCAGCGATGCCCGCTCTGTCCCGCCGCCGAGTTTCTCAACATCGACCAGGCGGCTGCCGGGCGGCACCAACCACATACCGTCGCGCACCGACAGGGCCCGCGACATCAGGTCCTCGCCATCGAGCAACACGTCGTCGATACCCTGCCCACTGGGCCGAAACAGCCCGAGGCAGGATCCGACATGCCCCTGGGGATCGAGGTCGATAATCAGCACGCGCTGGCCGGCGCGCGCCAAGGCATGGCCCAGGTTCACGGTCGCCGTGGTCTTACCGACCCCGCCTTTCTGATTGACGACAGCGATCGAACGCATTGTCCGGTCCTTCAGGCACCGGCCTTTTCGTACAAGCTATTGAGCTCGCCCGGATCAAACAGCTTGTCCAGATTCAGCAGGATCACCATGCCGCGCGGCAGTGACACCATGCCGTCGAGATAGCGCTTGCTGACAGCGCCGCCGATCTCGGGTGGCGGCTTGAGATCCGAGCTGTCGATGTCCAGCACATCGGAGACCGCATCCACGACGGCGCCAACGAGATGGGTTCGACCATCCGGCACCTTGATCGACAGTACGATCACGACCGTTGTCGACGAGTATTCGGGCTGCTTGTTGCCGAAGCGCACACGAAGATCGATGATGGGCACAATCGTGCCGCGCAGGTCGAGCACGCCTTTCACGTAGTCGGGCGAATCCGGCAAGGTGCGTACTTTTTCCCAACCGCGAATTTCCTGTACCCGCAGAATGTCGGCTGCGTAGTCGTCCGCGCCAAGGCTGAAGCTGAGGTACTGCCCCTTGTGACGCTGTGTGCCAACGGTTGCTTGCTCTTGCATCATTTTTTGCTCACCCGGCCACCAGGCCATCGAGATTCGACTTGTTCGTCCTACTTGAAACGGGAGCATCGCCGGTCGCTGTACCGACGGCACTCATGTGTGCGGCCTACTTGAAGAACGACATCGTGCCTTCGATCTGCTTCGCCTTGTCGTTCAGCGAAACCGATGCGGCCGATGTCTGCTCTGCCAAAGCTGCGTTCTGTTGCGTCATTTCGTCCATCGTCGTGATGGCCTGGTTGACCTGATCGATACCCGAGGCCTGCTCGGCGCTCGCCGCAGCGATCTCAGCGACGATGTCGCCCACCTTCTTCACGCCGGTCACGATCTCCTGCAGCGTTTCGCCCGACTCGTTGACCAGCTCGGCGCCGGCATGCACCTTCGAAACGCTGTCGTTGATCAGGTCTTTGATCTCTTTGGCGGCGTCGGCAGAGCGTGACGCAAGATTGCGCACCTCGGTCGCCACCACCGCGAAGCCGCGACCTTGCTCACCGGCGCGCGCCGCCTCGACCGAGGCGTTGAGCGCCAGCAGGTTGGTCTGGAAAGCGATCTCATCGATCACGCCGATGATTTCGGCGATCTTGGTCGACGATGCGTTGATCTGTTGCATCGCGCTCACTGCGCGACCGACGACCTCACCGCCCTTTTCGGCCATGCCGCGGGCGCTGGTGGCCACCTGGTTCGCCTGCTGGGCGTTGTCCGCGTTGTTGCGCACGGTAGACGTCAACTCTTCCATGCTGGCCGCCGTCTCTTCGAGGCTGGAAGCCTGCTGCTCGGTACGTGCCGACAGGTTGGAGTTGCCCGACGATATCTCGTTGGAGGCGATGTTGACCGATTCGGTGGCCTCGCGAAGCTCGGCAACGATCGATCCCAGACGCGCAAAGGTGTCATTCAGGTCGTTCTTGATGCGACCGAACTCACCCTGGTATTCGCGATCGATGGTCTTGCTCAGATCGCCCTGCGACAGGCTGCTCAACGATACGGACACGTCACGGAACACGTTCGCGAGATCGTCGATCAGCGAGTTGATGCCTTCCGACAGATGCTTGAAGAAGCCGGTCTTACCTTCCACAGCGACACGCTTGGACAGGTCACCGGCGCGTGCCGAAGTCACGATGTCTTCAAGTTCCTCTTCCATCGCCAGCTCGTTGGTACGGTCGAGCCATTCGACCACGGTACCCACACGTTCGCCTTCGGCACTGTTTACCGGGTTTGCGGTGAACGCGAAGGTAAGGTCACCGAGTTTGATCTGGCTGTTTACCGGACCGGTCATTGCCGCGACCATACGCTGCTGATGACTCGGGTCCTTGTGGAAGCTGTCGATGTTGCTGCCGATCAGTTTGGCAGCGTTGAAACCGGGGATCGCCCGCGCAATCTCGCGCTGGTTACCCGAGAACAAAGCCTCCACGGTCTTGTTCATGTAGATGATGTTGTTGTCGGCGTCTGCCATCATGACGCAGCTCGATACGTTATCGAGTGCGGTACGAATACGCATGTTTTCCGCAGCCTGACGCTCTTCCACCTCGCGGCGTTCCGCTTCGGCGCGCTCGGCGGCCCGCAATGCGGTCAGATCTGCCCACTCGACGACGGTACCCAAACGCTGACCTTCATCGCTGACTACCGGGTTCGCGATGATCTTGAAGGTACGCGAACCCACCTGCATCTCGCTGGTGAAGGTATCGTTCAGCTTCGCCAACAGGCCACGCTGATGCGCTGGGTTCTTGTGGAAGATGTCGATGTTGTTGCCAAGGATATTGTTGGCATCAAATTGCGGCAGGACCTCTTTCAGGTCGGCCTCCGCGTCCTTGAACATCTTGGCAACGGCGTTGTTCATGTAGGTCACGTTGTACTCGGCGTCCGCCATCATCACGTTGGTCGACGTGCAGTTGAGCGCCGTCTGCACACGCGCCGTTTCCTCGGCGCGGCGCTGTGCGTCGGTGACCTCGAAGCCCAGCTTGATCTGCGTTGAACGGATCGCCTGCTGGATCTCGCCAACCGAGCCCCGTTCGCCGGCGTCTGCCCAGTCGAAGTAGTTGCCGACAACGAACTGTCCCAGCTTGCGTGCTGCGACCTGCAGCGGCGTGACCACGTGCTGCTTGATCAGGAATGCCGAACCGACGCTCGCGCCGATGATGGCGAACAAGGCGGCATACAGGACACCGCTGGGCACGCCTACGGCGAGCAACACCATGGTAAGAACAGCCAGCGCGGCCACACTGCCCGCGCCCGCCGCCAACAAACGCTCCATCGACCAGGGCGATCCCGCCTCAAGCGACGACGGCAGCGAGGCTTGGCCGGCGCGCACCTGGGCATACAACGCTTCGGCGGCGCGCTTTTCGTCAGCGGAGGGCTCGGTGCGTACCGACATGTACTCGACGCCGCCGTCTGCCAGGGGTACCGGCGTCACGTTGGCGCGCACCCAGTAGTAGTCGCCGTTCTTGGCGCGGTTCTTCACCAGCCCGGTCCAGGTCTGACCTGCCTTGACGGTTTCCCAGAGATCCTTGAACGCCGCCGGCGGCATGTCGGGATGACGCACCAGGTTGTGGTTGCGCCCGACCAGCTCCTGCTCGGTGAATCCGCTGATCGCGATAAACGCGGGGTTGGCGTAGGTGATGATGCCCTTATGGTCTGTCTTCGAAACCAGAATGGAATCTTTGGGAAAGGGAACCTCGTTGTTGGTAACAGGTTCGTTAAGTTTCATGCGCGCTCCCGATCGTTCCGTTTGTCAGGTTTTCTGGTTTCGGCCTGCATCGAAGACAGACTACGGGCCGCGAAATCTATTGCCTCTAGATCGGCATATCGACCGCGTCCTTGAGGCTGATCGGGCACTATTTCGCCGGCTAAACCACAGAAAAAAAGCGGCCGAAGCCGCTTTTTTTGCCGTTCTCAGCGGGAAACGTCAAAACTCTTCCCACTCATCATCATCGAAGCTCTGTGCTGCCACCTTGGGTGCAGGCTTACGCGCTGCGGGTGCGGCCCGTTCGACCGTGGGCTTGGGTGCAGCAGCTCTCGGCTTGGCCTCGGCAGTCGACACCGCCGGTTTTGACGCCGCCGGTTTTTCAGGCTTCGCAGTGGAGACAGCCGGCTTGGGCGCAGGCTTGGCCGGTGCTGCGGGCTTGGCGACGGCTTCCGCCTTTGGCGCCACGGACGGCTTGGCCGCGGGTGCGGCGGGCGCGGCTTTCGGCTTCGCGACGGGCTTCGACATCGACGTATCCATAGTGCCGGCACCGTGGAAGAACGCCATCAAGCCGCGCATTTCCTCGGTGTTTTCGGTCATCGCGGCGGAGGCTGCAGACGTCTGTTCAGCCAGCGCTGCGTTCTGCTGGGTGAGTTCGTCCATCGACGTGATCGCCTGGTTGACCTGCTCGATGCCGTTCGACTGCTCGGCGCTCGCTGCGGCGATCTCGGCGACGATATCGCCGACCTTTTTCACACCCACCACGATCTCGTCGAGCGTGGTTCCCGACTCGTTGACCAGAGCCGAACCGGCCTCGACCTTGGCGACACTGTCGCGGATCAGGTCTTTGATCTCTTTCGCCGCGGTTGCCGACCGTGACGCCAGGTTGCGCACTTCGGTTGCCACAACCGCGAAACCGCGCCCCTGCTCACCGGCACGCGCCGCTTCGACCGAGGCGTTGAGCGCCAGCAGGTTGGTCTGGAAGGCGATCTCGTCGATCACCCCGATGATCTCGGCGATCTTGTTCGACGAGCTGTTGATCTGGTCCATCGCTGCGATCGCATTCGACACGACTTCGCCACCACGCTCCGCCGCGCTGCGCGCGCTGGTTGCGACCTGGTTGGCCTGCTGCGCGTTGTCGGCATTGTTGCGTACGGTCGAGGTGAGTTCCTCCATGCTGGAGGCAGTCTCTTCGAGACTCGATGCCTGCTGTTCGGTACGCGAAGACAGGTTGGTGTTGCCCGAGGATATCTCACCCGACGCAGTGGAAATATCTGCTGCGATGCTGTCGAGTCGACCGATGATCTGGCCGAGTTTTTCGGTGGTTTCGTTGATGTCGTTGCGCACCTGGCCGAACTTGCCGCGGTACTCGGTCTCGATCGATGCCGACAGGTCGCCACTGGCCATCTTGCCCATCACGTTGGCGATCTCGTCGAACACGCCCGACAACTGATCCAGCAGGGCATTGAAACCGACACCGAGCTGACGGAAAAAGCCGTCTTTGCCTTCGAGCTTGATACGGTGCTCGAGGTCGCCGTCCTGTGCGGCCTTGACGAGGTTTTCGACCTCTCTTTCGACCTCGGCTTCAACGGTGCGGTCTTCCCATTCGACTGCCGTTCCCAGGCGCTCGCCGGTCGCATCGACAACCGGGTTGGCGGTGATCTTCAGGGTACGCCCGGCCAGCGCGATCTCGGCCGTATGGGTGCCGGTCAAACGGTCGAGCATCTGCATCTGATGCTGCGGGTTCTTGTGGAACTTGTCGATGCTGGTACCGACCAGGTCGTCGGCACTGAAGCCCGGCAACTCTGAACGGAACTCCTGCTCGGCGCCGCCGAACAAGGCCTGCGCAGCATGGTTCAGGTAGATGATGCGGCGGTCTTTGTCAGCCAACATAACGTTGGTGTTGACGTGATCCAATGCAATACGGATACGCTTGTTCTCTTCAGCGGCGCGGCGCTCGTCGACCAACGCCTCTTCCGTCGCGCGCGCCTTGCGCACGCTGTCGGTCCGATCAAACCATTGCACCACCTGACCGTGCACATTGCCGCGGCTGTCACGCAACGGTGCCACCATCAGCCGCAGGTGTCTTTCACCCACGTCGCCCTCTGCAACGCGTTCGCTCTGCCGGTTGGTCGAAAACACACCGTTGAGCGCCGGATCACGGAACAGCCCCGGAAGTTTCGCGCCGTCGATGGCGCGTGCCGAGAAACTGGGCGTTTCGGCACGCCAATCAGCCTCGATCCCCTGCAGAAAATGGGCCGCGGCGGGGTTAGCGAATACCACTTCGTTGGCCTCATTGACCACCGTCACCGGCACCGACATACCCTGCAAGGTGTCGTGCAGCCTGTCGCGCTCGGCGACGACGGACTCGTGATCGCTGCCACGCGACTGCAATTGCAGCGCAAGCTCGTTCAATGCGCCCAGCAATTGGCCGGTCTCGTCGCTGACACCGGCATTCGCGAATCCATGGAAGTTGCCGGCAGCGACACCCCGCGTTGCCGCGGCGGCTTCGACAAGCGAACGCTTGACACTCCGGCTCACGGCAAACCCCAACGCGATCGTCAGCACAATGCCGACGAACGACACGATGAACGTCGCGCTCGATGCGCCAAAGGCGCGATATCCGTTAACCGCGGTCACCAATAGCGCAACGACGGGCAACGCCATCAACAAACCAAATTTCATTGAAAGACGCATATTGGCAAGCACGGTTAAACCTCTCTGTATCTCTGCAAGTGGGGGGAGCGTGGGTTTACGCTGCCTCACCCTGGTCGGTATCGCAGTCGGCCTCTAGCAGGCTCGAAACGTCCAGCAACATGACCATGTTTTCGTCGTCCGTTACCAAACCGGTGATGTTCTCGGTTGGTACGTTGGCCCCGAATTCCGGTGTGCCGACGATGTGCTCTTCACGTGCGACCAGAACGTCGGAAACGGCATCCACGACGAGACCGATCGAACGCTGCTCGCCGCGTCTGTCAGTAGTACGCACGACAATAACCACCGTCTCCTTGGTGTACTCTTCCGCTTCAAGATTAAATCGCAGACGCAGATCCATGATCGGCACGATGGTGCCGCGCAGGTTGATCACGCCCTTGACGTAGTGCGGTGAGTTCGGGATGCGAGTGACCTGCTCCCAGCCACGAATCTCCTGAACTTCAAGGATGTTCACGCCGTACAGTTCATCGGCCAGCACGAAGGTCAGGTACTCGACGCCTGCGCCTTCGTCCTCTTCGACTTCGACAGTGTTATCGACATCGGTCATTGCTATACCTCTTCGCGATCAAGCGGTCAGGGCCAGATGCGGGCGGCCGCGGCCGCCTCCGTTCTTCGCCAGGCGCATCAGTCCCGGGATGTCGATGATCAGTGCCACCGAGCCGTCGCCGAGAATGGTCGCGCCGGAGATGCCATCGACCTTGCGATAGTTGGCCTCGAGCGACTTGATGACCACCTGTTGCTGGCCAAGCAGATCGTCGACGAACAGACCGCACTTGCGACCCTCGCCTTCGACCACCACCAGAATGCCATCGGTCAGTTTGTGCGCATCGTGTTCTTGGATACCGAACGCCTCGTGCATGCGCACGATCGGCAGGTACTCGTCACGCAGCTTAAAGGTTTCACCTTTGCCGGCGACGGTACTGAGCATCGACTCATCGATCTGAATGGACTCGATGATGGATACCAGCGGAACGATGTAGATCTCTTTGCCGATACGAATCGTCTGACCATCGAGGATCGCCAGCGTCAGCGGCAGACGCACGATGATCGCGCTGCCCTCACCCGGCGTTGATTCAATCTCAATCGCACCGCCGAGTTCGTTGATGTTTCGCCGCACCACGTCCATGCCGACTCCGCGGCCCGACACATCGCTGACCTGTTCTGCCGTAGAGAATCCAGGCTGGAAAATCAGGTCGTACACGTCTTTGTCGCTGAGGTTGTCTTCCGCTTTGACCAGACCGCGTTCGATCGCCTTGTTGAGAATCTTGTCGCGCGGCAGACCGCGCCCGTCGTCGCGAATCTCGATAACGATATTGCCGCCACGGTGCGATGCGCCGAGATAGACGGTGCCCGTCTCGGGCTTGCCGGCCGCCACGCGCTCTTCGGGGGTCTCGATACCGTGGTCGAGGCTGTTGCGCACGAGGTGCACCAAGGGGTCACCGATCTTCTCGATAACCGTCTTGTCGACCTCGGTGTTTTCACCGCTCATCTTCAGCTCGATCTTCTTACCGAGCTTGGTACTCAGGTCGTGCACCAGGCGCGGGAAACGGCTGAACGAGAAACTGATCGGCACCATGCGGATACCCATGACACTTTCCTGCAGTTCACGGGTATGGCGCTCGAGCTGTGTCAGCCCCTCGCGCAGGCGCTCTACACGGCTCATGTCGAAATCGTTGCCGAGCATGCCCAGCATCGACTGGGTGATAACCAACTCACCGACCATGTTGATCAGCGCATCGATCTTGTGAATATCGACGCGGATGGAGCTCGAAGCCGCCGAACCGCTTGCCTGGCGGCGGTCGTTGCCCTGGCGCCGATCGCTACCGGACGCGCGACGCTCCGCCTGGCGGCGTTCGACCGGCGGCGGGGCGGCCTGCACGGCGGGCGCAGCCGGCTGATCGGGTTGTGCCTGTTGTGCGGGCGCGGCAGCGGCCTGGGTCGCATCGAAGCCCTCAGGCAGGATTGGGATCACGGCGAAATCGCAGTCATCTTCCACCCATTCAAAAATCTCGTCGATCTGAGTCTTCTCGATGGCCCCGATCAGGCGCAGATCCCATGACAGGTAGCTGTCTTCGGGCTCGAGTTCTTCCAGCGACGGCAGGTCCGACACGTCGCAAGTCGACGTCAGCTCACCGAGCTCGCCGAGTTCACGGATGATGCGCAGCGGATCGTTGCCGGTGCGCATCAGATGTTGGTGCGGACGGAAGACGATCTTCCAGCCGATGGGTTCGACCTCGGCCTCGGCCTCGGCCTCGGGCTGGGCTGCTTCGACAGGTTCACTCGCCGCAACGTCTGCAGCCACGGCGCCACTGCCATCTTTGTCAGCCAGCACCCGCTCCAACTCAGCGCTTTGTTCCTTGACCCGCTCTTCGTCGGCACTTCCGCCGTCGCGTGCGGCAATCAGCATCTCGCGCAACACATCGACGGATTGCAACAGCACGTTGACCGCGTCGGCAGTCACCTCGCGGCGGCCGTCGCGCATCTCGTCGAGCAAGGTCTCCATCACATGCGTGAAGTTCGAGACGTCGCTGAATCCGAACGTACCACTACCACCCTTGATCGAGTGTGCGGCCCGAAAGATCGCATTGATCTCTTCCGAGTCCGCGGCTCCCGGGTCCATGCCCAAAAGCCCCGACTCCATTACATCCAGGCCTTCGAAGCTCTCTTCGAAGAACACCTGGTGGAACTGCGCCATATCAAAGCTCATTCCGCTCTCCTGTCGGTTTGACCGGTTCGAGCGATCAGCTCAAAACTTTCTTGACGGTGTTCAGCAATTGGTCCGGATTGAACGGCTTGACGATCCAACCGGTGGCGCCGGCAGCTTTGCCCTGCTGCTTTTTGTCGGCCCCGGATTCCGTGGTCAACATCAGCAACGGCGTGAACTTGTAACTGGGCAGGGTGCGCAGTTCCTTGATCAGCGAGATGCCATCCATGTTGGGCATGTTGACGTCGGTGATAACCAGATTGACCGAGCGACTTTTTGCGATGTTCAGAGCTTCTACGCCGTCAGCAGCTTCGACGACGTCATAGCCTGCACCTTTGAGGGTAAAAGCGACCATTTGGCGCATTGATGCTGAGTCATCTACAGCCAGGATACTTGCTGCCATATTCTCGAACTCCTCGTTGAATTCAGCTGATACGTTTCCATTCGACAGCGGACGAAGCTGGCGAAGTGCCAAGCGCATGCCTGCAGCGTGTAGCCTGATAGCGGTTCGCAGACGCAGCGCGGTTCTAGGCGGTATCGACGTTCGAGGCGGATTCTTTAGGCGCTGCAGCGAGGATATTTAGCGGGTATCTGGCGTGGTATTAGCGCCGATACGGGGGGCTGGCGGTAGCGCCCGAATGGCTGTCGAAGGCGGCAAAGAAAAACCGCAGCCCGTTGACGGATCTGCGGTTTTCGGGGATTCATGGCCACGCGCCCCTGGCGCGCGGCGAACATCCTTCAATCTGCGTCAGACGCAGCCGGTCGGCTTGGGCAGGCCGCCGTACTTGGTGATCGGTTTCATCGGACCGGTCTTCCACATCTTGAAGATCTCCTTCTGGTCCTGGCCGATGTACTTGGCAAACTTGCGGATCGGCGGCACGACGTTCTCGTCTTCGTAATACTCGCGTGCCTTCAGGATCTGGTCCCATTTCACGTCATCGATTTCGATACCGTCTTCCTCAGCCATCGCCCTGCCGATCTCCGGCGTCCAGTCATTCATGCTCAGCAGATAACCATCACCGTCACGTTCGGGAATCTCCACACTCATCGTTCTTACTCCTGATATTTCCGAATGCAATGTTTATTAGCCGCCAATGATAGAGTCGCGTAATCCGATTACCCCACGAAGATTGCAGGGTTTCGACGTCATCCGATACGTCGCTCGCTGCCGCTAGAGTCTCCCTCCAGGGGCATCTCCTGGTAGGCATTCCCATTCGGCGTAGCGCCGCCCGGCGCCGAATCCTTGCCTGTCTCTAAAGATGATAGTCTTTACGCCGTTAATTCCCGAGAGGGAAAAGCCCCCAATCTGACAACAATCAAAAGGGCATAACGCGTTGTTGCGCCGTCGCACGACAAAATGACTTACGACCTCTCCACGATCGACATAAACCGCGACGCCGCTGACGACGCGCCGCCGTGTTTCGTCTGCGCTATCGCCGACGATGACTATGGCGATGTGGTGCTGACACGCAAAGCGCTGGAAAAATCCGGCTTTCCCGTCCGCCTCTTGTGGGTAAAGAACGGCTACGAGCTGATCGAGCTGCTGCTCGCCCCACCGGCCGATGCGTCAATCGACTTCATACTGCTCGATCTGAACATGCCGAAGCTCGACGGCCGGGAGGCATTGCTGCAGATCAAGCGCGATGTCCGGCTGCGCTGCCTGCCGGTGAGCATACTATCAACCTCCACCAGCCAGGAGGACATCGACTTCGCATACGGCCATGGCGCCAACTGCTTCGTCAGCAAACATCCGGATTTCGCCGAGTTCACCGAGGCATTGCTGACCCTCTTCCATTTCTGGAAAGACGTCGCACGACGACCTTCGCACTGCACTTGATCGATGCAAGAGCTCATTCACCTACTGCTGGTTGAAGACGATGAACAGGACCGCTTTCTGGTCACCAAGTTTCTCAAGCGCGTAGGTAGTTTCGAGATCGCCTGCACCGGTACGCTCAGCGAGGCACGCGAATGGCTAGGTAACAACCCCTGCCAATTGATCGTTACCGACCTGAATCTGCCTGACAGCACCGGGATCGATGCCGTCAAACAGCTGGTCGAGATCTCAGCCGATGTGCCGGTCGTCGTACTGACCGGGGTGGACGACGTGGAACTCGGTCCGAAACTCGTGGCTGCGGGGGCGCAGGACTACCTTCCCAAGTCGCAGATCGAGACCGAACGCCTCAAGCAGATCCTGTCGCACGCCTTGGTCCGCCACCGCTTGTGGAACCAGGCACAGCAGGCGGCACTGTACGACCCGCTGACCAAGCTGCCGAACCGCACGCTGTTCGCCAATCATCTCGACCACACGCTCGAAGCCTCCCGGCGGCGCGGTGAGAAGTTTGCCATCGCCTTCTTCGACCTCGATGGATTCAAGCCGGTCAACGATATCCATGGGCACGCCGCGGGTGATCAGTTGCTCAAGCAACTGGCCGAACGCCTGACGGCCACCATTCGCAAGTCCGACATGATCGCCCGCCTGGGCGGCGATGAGATCGCGTGGATCATGCCGACCATCAGCGACGCTTACACCGCAAGCGGTCGGGTAACCAGGATGATGGCGCAGATAACCTCGCCTTACCGGGTCGAAACCGTCGTGGGTCCGGTAGAGGTCAAGATAGGGGCCAGTATCGGTATCAGCATTTACCCCGATCATGGTCAGGACGCCGCCAAACTGGTCTGCAATGCCGATATCGCCATGTACCAGGCGAAGACACTGGGCGGCAATCGAATCCAGGTTTTCACCGGCGAGACCTTGACCACGTCGACGTCGTCGAGCCGCCCGGGAATGCGCAAGGTGCGACCGGTGCCCCAGGCGGTCAATTGCACGCGCATCCTGCTGATTGAGGACGACGATCAGGATCTCTGGTTGATCCGCAAGACCATGCCGAAAGACTGGGGGTTCGAGATCACCGCGGTATCGACATTGGTCGATGCCATCGATGCCGCACGTCTTAATCACTACGACGCAGCACTACTCGACCTGAACCTGCCCGACAGTTCGGGGATCGATACCCTGCGACGTCTGCATAAAGCGGTGAACGACTTGCCGATCGTTGTCCTGACCCGCACCACCGGTGACCCTTGCGCCATCGATGCGCTGAAAGCTGGCGCACAGGATTTTCTGGGCAAGTCATTCTCCGACCTCCAGTTCTGGCCGCGCGCTGTTCGCTATGCGATCGAGCGGCATGCCTTGCAGCAACAGAACGAGGAGGCATTGCAGCGCGCGCAGCTGGCAAATACCGACCTGCTCACCGGCCTGCCCAACCGGCGAGAGTTTCAAGCCAGCCTCGGCATGCTGTTGTCGCCCGACGAGTCGCCCATTCAGCCGTTCAGCCTGGTCATCGTCGACCTGGTGAACTTCCAATCGATAAACGAAACCCTTGGCTACCTGGCAGGCGACGAAGTATTGCGGGTGTTCGGCAACCGGTTGAAAGAACAACTGGGCGATGAACACTTCATTGCCCGCCTGGGTGGCGACGAGTTCGCGTTGCTGGTGTACGGCAACCAGGACATCAGCGAGATCAACCAGCTGTTCAAGAACCGCAGCAGCTATCTGTGCAGATCGATCAAGGTCGGCGACCGCGTGGTCAACATCTCGGTAAAAGTCGGCATCGCTCAGTGCCCGGATCACGGCGAAGACGCTTCGGCATTGATGCGCGCCGCAGACCTGGCCCTGCGTCACGCCAAAGACGTAGTTTCGGCGCCGATTGTGGGTTATACGCCGAACCTCGGCAGCGCGGCCGACCATCGCACGCGTACCGAAGCCCTGCTGCGCAGTACGATGAACGAGGCCGGGATCCACCTGCTCTATCAGCCGATCGTCGATGCCGGCAGCAATGAATTGATCGGCATAGAGGCGCTGCTGAGATGGCGGGACCGATCGACGGAATTACTGCCGCCGTCGGAGTTCATGGCCGTCGCCGAATCGACCGGCCTGATCGCGCAGATCGACAACCTGGTGTTGCGCGAAGTCTGCCGTAGATGCCGCGACTGGTTGCCGCGCGCCCGAACGCGCTACCCGGACCTGCGCTTCAGCCTCAACGTATCGGTCGAGACGCTGAACAGTATGGACTACGCGAGCTCGGTCGGCTGGATGATCGATGAGTACGGGCTGACCGACACGATCCCCGAGATCGAGATCACCGAATCCGCGCTTTCCAACGACCTGTACCAAACCCTGCAACAGATCAACCGCCTGACCGATCTTGGCGTGCGCACCACACTCGACGACTTCGGCGCCGAATATTCATCGTTGAATTATCTGCGCCACCTGCCGGTTTCCAAGCTGAAGATCGACCGCTCCTTCGTCAGCAACCTGCCGGGCGAAGATCGTGATCGCATCATCGTCAACAGCTTGATCGAACTGGCCATGAAACTCGGTTTCCGCATCGTCGTTGAGGGCGTGGAAACCGAACACCAGCGCAAGATGTTCACTCAGAGCAAAGATGTCTGCCTACAGGGCTTTCTGATCGACCAGCCGATGGAACTCGCGCAGCTGGCCGAGAAATACGGCATCGTTTTACCCTCTTCGCGGAGGAGTATTTGAAGCTCCTGTCGCGCAACCAGGAGGCGCAGCACGCTTCGCCGGTTCGCTTCCTGGTGACCTTGGGCGGGGGTGTGGTTATCGCTATCGCGTTCCTGCTCTGGTGGGTCGAGCATGAGCGGGTCGCACTGGTGGTCCAGGCCGATGCAGAACAGATTCGCGCCGAAGCCTTGTCGCTGCGCTCACTGATCAGCCGCTCGATGACGCAGCAATCCGCGCTGTTGGCACTGATCGCCGCCGATCGCAGAGACGAGATCCAACACCTGGTCGACAATCCCTTCGATTGGCGCGCACGCGACGACTTCTTTCAGCACATTCAGCGCGTCTTTCCCGAGGTTTTCACATTCACCCTGGCGGATGAGTCCGGTTCGCCGAAACTCGAGGACTTCGATGGCCTGATCGGTGACGTGTGCCGGGCGAGAATCCATGAATTTTCGAAAAAAGATCCGCTGACCGAGAGCGCGATGGTGTCCGAGATTCACCCGACACCGCACGCCTACCATATCGACTTGATGACACACTGGACGCTGGCCAATGGGCGTCGCGGTATCTTCTTTATCAGCGTGCCACCGACGGCGATCGCAGAGTTGCTGGCAGCCAGTGAGACCAGTGGTCGACGTTATATACTGGCGCTGACCGATGATCCGAATTTGATCGAAATAACCTCCTCCGGCGCGCGCGACAAACTGCAGCGGCCTCTCCGGCTGACTGACGACGAACGCAAGGAATGGTCGCTTTCACTGCCGGTGCCCAACTCCCGCTGGACCCTCCTCGCCCGGCCGAACTACAGCTGGCTGGCCGAGGAAAAACGCAGGATGCGTCACCAGACGTTCGCTATCTTTGCCGCGTTCATGGTCGGCAGCCTCGGCATCATGCTGGTCGGCATGCGCGCCGAGCGCAAACGTCAGAGCAATTTCAACCAACGACTCGCCATGCGCGAATCGCTACTCAGCGCTATCGTCGATACGATGGTGGACGGCCTCATTACAATCGATGAACAAGGTCGGATCATCGGCATGAACATAGCGGCCGAGAGGCTGTTCGGTTACGCGGAAACCGAGTGCCTCGGGCGGAACGTGAACATGCTGATGCCGGAGCCCTATCATTCACAGCACGACAACTATCTGCGGAACTACTTCAGATCGGGCGAAAGCAAAATCATTGGAACGGCCCGTGAAGTGGCCGGGCGACGCGCAGACGGCAGTACTTTCCCCATGGCGCTGTCGGTTGGCGAGCTGCACGAACAGGACAGCAGAATGTTCGTCGGTATCGTGCACGATATCTCGGACTTCGTCGCCGCCAGGCAGAAGATCGAACGCCAGGCCGCAGACCTCGAACGATCAAACCAGGATCTCGAACGCTTTGCGTTCGTCGCATCGCACGACCTGCAGGAACCCCTGCGCAAGGTCTCTTCTTTCGGCCAACTGCTGGAACTCGAATACGCCGACAAGGTACAGGGTGACGGCAGCATGTACATCACCTATATGGTCGATGCCGCCAAGCGCATGGGCGAACTCATCGAAGGACTGCTGGAGTACTCGCGGGTGACGACGCGCGGCCGACCGTTCGAACAGGTCGGATTGAAGGGTCTGATCGACGAGATTCTCAGCGACCTGTCGTTCTCCATCCAGGAAAACGGAGCGGCGATCACGGTTGACGTCAACGATTCGGTGTTTGCCGATGCCACACAGATTCGTCAACTGCTGCAGAACCTGATCTCCAACGCGTTGAAGTTCAGACGCACCGATCGCGAATGCAAGATAGCGATCCGATCGAAATCAAGCACCGATGCAACCGGCCAGCCGTTTGTCGAGGTTCGTGTCGAAGACAACGGCATAGGCATCGACTCCGCCGACTACAACGAAGTCTTCGAACCGTTCCGACGCCTGCATACACGGGACCAGTTCCCCGGCACCGGATTGGGGCTCGCCATCTGCAAGAGAATCGCCGAACGCCATGCCGGCAGTCTGAGCGTCGAAAGCTCGCCGGGCGAAGGCAGTCGTTTCTCGTTGCGGCTGCCGGCTGTACGCGCTGACTCCTGAACGAAGTCGGACGTTCAACGCCGCAGATCGGCGAACAGGCCGAAACGCCAGTCGCTCATAGCGACAACCATCGTGACACCGTGCCGTTGGTCGAGGGGCAATCCCGCATCGTCATCGTTGAGCTCGGCGAATTCGCGCGCGAGGCGCTCCATCTTCTTCTGCAGCACAGCGTTGGACTTGCGCGACAGCATGCCGTTGACGACCAGCAGTTTCTCGTTCTGCCGGTCGAAGCGCGAGTCGAAGAAGTCATTCTGCAAGCGCCCGTGAAACAGGTGTTGGATCGGACCGTTCTCAAGCCAATGGAACGTCGGCGAAATCAGCAACTTGATACGATTGCCCGGCAGCAGATCGATGATCTTCAAGCGGTCGAGCCGAGTCAGGCAGCGAATGGCATCGACCTCGCGGATATTGAAGTGGTCGAGAACGTCGGCCAGAGTCCAGCGATTGAGCGCGCAAACCGTCACCAACAGCAGAATACGGTCGCCGGCAATCTCTTGTTCCTGTTCGCGCGTTAGCTGCGAGATGTGCTGCGAGCGCTGATTCATCAACTGCACCAGGTCGGAGATCTCCATATTGAGCAGCTGGCAGATCTGCTCGAGACGCAGCAGGGAGATGTTCTTGTCCGAGAACAGGCGCTTCACGCTCGCCTCCGACAGTTCCAGCACCTTGGCCACGTCGGCGTAGGTGCGCTTCTGCGCCTTCAAGGCGTGCTTGAGTGTATCGATGAGCTGCTGTGTTTGCGGCATGCACTGCCCCTGTTGGTGATCTTCCCGCCGAGCCACCGGCTCTGTCGGTCTTCGGCAAGGCACTCCGGCGAATCCTAGCCTTCGCACCCTCGTTCGATTGTGAAGGTATCACCTCGCGCACCCTCAAGGGGTGCCAAAAGCGACTTTTTCCAGATTGATTGCAGTGGGCGAGCGCATCTTCAACGCTGAATGCGGACCGGCTTCTGGGCTGCACGCAAGAGCACCGGCATTTACCAAGGATTGAGAAGGAACATCAAAATGCAATCAATCAACACATTCCGCACATGGGCGGCGACGGCGCTGATACTCGCTTGCGCCGTCGGTAGCGACACCTTCGCTGCCGGCCTCCTGTCTCCTACCGATGGCAGCATTCCGCCGCTGACGATCAAAGAACACCACGTCAACGTCGTGATCGAGGACGGCTACGCCATCACGACCGTTGATCAGACCTTTCACAACCCGCACGCCACCCCCCTGGAGGCGAACTACAGCTTTCCGGTCCCGGAAAAGGGAGCGGTAAGCGAGTTCACGATGTGGATCGACGGCAAACCGGTCGTCGGCGAGGTCCTGGAGAAACAACAGGCGCGCAAAATCTACGAGGAAGAGAAGGCGGCAGGCAATGACGCCGGCCTGACCGAGAAAGATGGGTACAAGACATTTGAGGTATTCGTGTCGCCCGTGCGTGCGCAGAACGACACCCGCATTCGACTGGTGTACCTGCAACCGGCGCATGTGGATACCGGAATCGGCCGTTATGTCTATCCACTCGAGGAAGGCGGTGTTGACGAGCAAAAACTCGCGTTCTGGACCGCGAACAAAACGGTCAGCGACAACTTCAGCTTCGAGGTCACCGTACGCTCGGCATCACCGGTCGAGGCTGTCCGCCTGCCGGGCCGCCCGAATGCAATCACGCAACAGCTCGGCAACGGCGATTGGCAGATCCGCCTGAACAATACGGCCGTGACCGCCGCACTGACCCGTGAGGATGCCGCAGTCCTGAACGAAACAAACCAGGCTGCCGCCAATTCGTCAGCTACGCAATCGGCGTTCGAGCTGGACAAAGACCTGGTGGTGTACTGGCGGCATCAAGCCGGACTGCCGGGCAGCGTCGATATGATCGCGCATAAGCCCGACGCCAACGGTCGCGGCACTTTCATGCTGGTGGTAACGCCGGGCGACGACCTCAAGCCGATCGCCGAAGGCCGCGACTGGGTCTTCGTACTGGATATCTCGGGCTCGATGCAAGGCAAGTACGCCACTCTGGCGGACGGCATCGAACGCGCTTTGCGCCAGATGCCACCCAACGATCGCTTTCGCATCGTGCTGTTCAACGATCGCGCACGTGAGCTGACGCCGGGATTCGTGGTGGTCAACGAACAGAACGTGCGGCAATTCAGCGACAAGGTCGCGCGGGTCTCGCCAGACAACGGCACCAACCTGTATGCCGGCCTGTCGCTCGGCCTCGATTCGCTGGACTCAGATCGTACCAGCGGCATCGTGTTGGTCACCGATGGCGTCGCCAATGTCGGCGAGGTCGAGAATCGCAAGTTCATCGACCTGGTGCAGAAGAAAGATGTCCGCCTGTTCACGATGGTCATGGGCAACAGCGCCAACCGTCCGCTGCTCGATCTGATGACCCGCGAGTCGAACGGGTTCGCGCTGAGCATATCGAACAGCGACGACATCGTCGGCCAACTGTTGACCGCCACCAGCAAGGTCAATCACGAGGCGCTGCACGACGTTGCGATCGACATCCAGGGACTGAAGGTCGCAGACCTCACGCCCAAGCGCATCGGTAGCCTGTACCGCGGCCAGCAACTGGTTGTGTTCGGGCATTATTGGGGCGATGGGATGGCCGATGTAGCGATCGACGGTAAGGTGTCGGGCGAAGCGAAACGCTACGCCACCCGGTTCGCCTTTCCGGCGACCGCCACCGAAAACCCTGAAATCGAACGCCTGTGGGCCTTTGCCGCCATCGAAGACATGCATCAGGAGATCCATGATTTCGGCGAAAAGCCCGACCTCAAGCAGGCGATCACGGATCTGGCGGTTGAGTATGGCCTGGTCACCGACTACACCTCGATGCTGGTCGTCGATGACGCGATCTTCGCCAAACACGGCATCAAGCGCGACAACCAGGCACGTGTGGCAACCGAGCAGGCCGCACGCGAGGCAAGGGCGCAGCGCGCGGCTCCGTCGCGCCGGGTGGATACCCAGCAGCCGATGTACTCGTCGTCAAGGGCCAGCCACCGCAGTGGCGGTGGCGCGCTCGGCCCCTGGAGCCTGCTGATGCTGTTGCCCCTGGTGTGGGTCATGGCGCGGTCGACGCGTAAGGCATGAGCCCGCACGGCAACCATGCCGACGTCGACCAGGGTGGCGCCAAGCTGCCCTGGCTGACTTCTGTCCTCGTCGGGCTGGCGGCGCTGAGCTTTGTGCTCGCCGGCCCGGCACCCGAATTCTGGGTGTTCGATCGCGCTGCGATCGATCAGGGTGAATGGTGGCGCCTGCTGAGTGCCCACTGGGTGCATAGCGATGCCGCTCACCTCGCCTGGAATCTCGGCGCTTTCGCCGTTCTCGGCGGATTGCTGGAACACAGCAGCCGCCGTGGTCTGCTCATCGGCCTGCTGCTGGGCACATTGGCCGTGGATCTGGGAGTCTGGTTCCTGCTCCCCGGGCTAGACTACTACTGCGGCCTGTCGGGTGTTCTCAACACGTTACTGGTACCCGTTCTGTACGCAGCGTGGCGCCGCACCCGGCACCCGGTCGTTTCAGTAACCGCCTTCGTTGCCGCCATTAAATTGATCGTCGAACTGGGAACGCAACAGGCAGTGCTGACACACACCGCCTGGCCGAGCGTACCGGAGGCACATCTGGCCGGCGCCATCGCCGGCGTGCTCGCGGTGGCAGCCGGCGTCTCGTTGAGACAGGTTGCAGAATAGGCGACCCACTCGCGCACCCAGTGCGACTTTTTCTGTTTTACTTCGAGCAGCCCCAGGACACGGCTAGGCTGCAGACAACTCGACAACAATCGGACGGAACCCCAACGATGACTTCCCTGTTTCGCATCACCGGATTTCTGGCCTTCATGGCGGCCGCATTCCTCAATGCCTTCGTCGACCTCGGCCACAAGATCATCATCCAGAACACGCTGTTCAAGGTCTACGACGGTGAGACCCAGATCATCCTGACGGCCATCGTCAACGCGTTGATCCTACTGCCCTTCGTTCTGCTGTTCACCCCATCCGGTTACCTGTCGGACAAATTCGCCAAGAACAAGGTCATGCGCCTGAGCGCCTGGGTGGCGGTGGGCCTGACCCTGATGATCACGTTGAGCTATTACCAGGGCTGGTTCTGGATGGCGTTCGCCATGACGTTCCTGCTGGCGGTGCAAAGCGCGATCCTGTCACCGGCTAAATACGGCTACATCCGTGAGCTGGTCGGAACAGAAAGCCTCGCGGCCGCCAACGGCGCCGTTCAGGCGGTGACCACGACCGCGATCCTCGGCGGCATCTTCGTATTTTCGATCCTGTTCGAGCGCAACCTCGCAGGGCATACCTACCAGAATGCGCAGGACCTGCTCCCCTATACCGCATCGGTGGGCTGGTGGCTGGTTCTCGGCAGTCTGATCGAAGTCTGGTTTACCTACCGCCTGCCGGAAAAACGCGCCACCCGGACCGAGCTGCGCTTCGAATGGCAGTCGTACAAGACGGCCCGCTCGCTGACCAGCAACCTGCGAATCGCGCTCGACCGCCCGGTGATCCGCCTGTCGGTGATCGGCTTGTCGCTGTTCTGGGCAATCTCGCAGGTGGTTCTGGCCGTGTTCCCGGCGTTCGCCAAAGATACGATGGCGATCGACAACACTGTGGTGATCCAGGGGCTCTTGGCGTGTAGCGGTATCGGCATCATCCTCGGTTCGCTGGTCGCCAGCCGCGTGTCGCGCGCCTACATCGAGACCGGCCTGATCCCGGTCGCGGCACTCGGTATCAGTGCGGCATTAGTGCTGATGCCCGGTATCCGTTCGGTTACTTTCCACGGCCTCAACTTCCTGCTGATCGGCTTCCTCGGTGGCCTGTTCCTAGTGCCGTTGAATGCGCTGATCCAGTTCCACGCCCGCGATCATCAGCTCGGCAAGGTGCTGGCAGCCAACAACCTGGTGCAGAACGTCGTTATGCTGACGTTCCTCGGCCTGACCGTGTTCGCCGCCCTGCAGCATTCGTCGGCCACCGGCATGATCGTCATGCTGGCCGTGATCGCGTTGGTCGGTAGCATCTACACGCTGTACAAGCTGCCGCAGTCGTTGGTGCGCGTGATCGTCTCGCGTGTTATGGCCACGCACTACCGTCTGAATGTGCAGGGCCTGCACAATATTCCGGCCGAAGGCGGCGTACTGATGCTGGGCAACCACATCAGTTGGCTCGACTGGGCCATCGTGCAGATGGCCTCGCCACGTCCGGTGCGCTTCGTCATGGAACGCAGCATCTATGAGCGTTGGTACCTTCGCTGGTTCCTCGACTTCTTCGGCGTGATCCCGATCTCGAGCGGCAGCAGCCGCGAGGCGCTGTCGGCGGTCGGCGAGGCGCTGAGCAATGGCGAGGTCGTTTGCCTGTTCCCGGAAGGCGCGATCAGTCGCAGCGGCCAGCTCGGCGAGTTCCGCAAGGGATTCGAACAGGCGGCCAAGGATGCCGAAGGCGTGATCCTGCCGTTCTATTTGCGGGGTTTGTGGGGCAGCCGCTTCTCGCGTGCTGCTGAAAAGCTCAAGATCAACCGACGCCGCGGTCTGTCACGCAACGTGATCGTCGCGTTCGGCGAACCGCTGCCGATCGACGCTACCGCACCGCAGGTCAAACAGGCCGTAAGCGAGATGTCCGTGTCGGCATGGCAGACCCATGTCACGATGATGCCGACCCTGCCGGAGGCGTGGCTGGCGACGGCAAAACGACTCGGTTCGGATATCGCTGTGACCGACACCATCGGCAAACCGATGAGCCACTACCGCTTTGCAACCGGTGTGCTGCGCTTGTCGCAGGTGATTCGCGCGCAGAGCCCCGAGCAGAACATCGGCATACTACTACCCGCGAGCAGCGCGGGGGCGATCGCCAACATGGCGGCGTTGGCAGCCGGCAAGACCGTGGTCAACGTGAACTACACGAGCACGACGGCCGCGATCGCTTCGGCGGTCAGCAAGGCCGGCATGCGCTCGCTGTACACGTCGAAGCGCTTCATGGACAAGCTTGCCAAGAAAGGCATCGATCTGAGCGAGGTGTTTGCAGGCGTTGAAGTGTATTACCTCGAAGAATTGATGCCGCAGATGAGCAAGGCGGCCAACGTCATGATGCTCGCCGCAGTGTATCTGCTGCCTGCATCGGTGCTCGAGGCCTTGTTCATCAAGAAGGTATCTTCGGAAAGCACTGCAGCGATCCTGTTCTCGAGCGGTAGCGAAGGTGAGCCCAAGGGTGTCGAGCTGACGCATACCAACATCATGGCGAACCTCACCCAGGTATCGGACGTGTTGGATACGCGGGAAGATGACCGGGTGCTGTCGAGCCTGCCGCTGTTCCACGCCTTCGGCTTGACCGTGACCACCTTCATGGCCCTGGTTGAAGGCATACCGATGGTCTGCCACCCGGACCCTACCGATGCGTTGAACGCGGCGAAGGCGATCGCCAAGCACAAGGTGACCATGCTGTGCGGTACCTCAACCTTCCTGCGCCTGTATGCGCGTAACAAGCGCGTTCACCCGCTGATGCTCGAATCGCTGCGCGTGGTGGTCGCCGGCGCTGAACGCTTGAGCCCCGATGTACGCGCGGCCTTCAGCAGCAAGTTCAACAAACCGATCTACGAAGGCTATGGCACAACCGAGACCACACCGGTGGCCAGCGTGAACCTGCCCGACCGCATCGATACCGCGTATTGGAAGGTGCAGGTGGGCGGCAAGGAAGGCACCGTCGGCATGCCGCTGCCGGGCACCAGCTTCCGTATCGTCAACCCGCAGACACTTGAAAGCCTGCCGGCCGGTGAAGACGGCCTGATCCTGATCGGCGGTGTGCAGGTAATGAAAGGCTACCTTAAGGATGCTGAACGTACCGCCGAAGCGATCGTCGAGATCGACGGACAGCGCTGGTACAAGACCGGCGACAAGGGCCACCTCGACAAGGACGGCTTCCTGACCATCGTCGACCGCTATTCGCGCTTCGCCAAGATCGGCGGCGAGATGATCAGCCTGTCCGTGGTTCAGGAACAAGTGCGCAAAGCGATCGACGATGAATCGGTCGAGATGGTCGCCGTCGCCATTCCAGATGAAAAGAAAGGTGAACAGATCATCCTGCTGACGACCTCGGACGTTACGACCGAGCAGTTGCGCGAGATGCTGCTGGCGGCCGAATGCAACGCACTGACGATCCCTTCAAAGGTCATCACCGTGGATGCGGTTCCGACACTGGGTAGTGGCAAGACCGATTTCAACGCTGCCAAGGCATACGTGCTGGAAGAGATGAGCAAGGCCGCCTGAGCATGCCCGCGAATGACGCTTTGGGTGGGCTGCCTACCGGAGCGTCAGCGGGTGCAGGTGTGTCGCGTCATTTGATTACCGGTTCGTTCAAAGCCTGCCGCCACTCTTCGAGCGGCTGCACAATCGCCGGTTCGCCGTTACCGCGATACCACGAGTCGACCGCGAACCGCTGGCCGCTCGTGCGGTCTCTGATTACTGCCGTCCAATGCACCGCGAACAACCAGCGCGTCCGCTTCACCCGTTGCTCCACGTCGTGGGCTTTGAGCAAACCCTGCCGGTCGAACAAGTGCAGATAGGTCGCTGAATTGGTCGACTCGGCGATGCAGTCCAATTGCCCGCGCTCACCGGAGTCCGCTTCGTTCATCGGCGCATCGTCCGCCGTACCGACCTTATCGCCGACAAAACGCTCCATCAGCCCAATTGCACGGGCGATGGCCTCGCGCTCGCTTTCTGCCGATCCAACCTCGGCGAACGCCCGGCGAATCTCAAGCCATTCATCGGCGGATAAGACCGCATTGGCAGTGGCATCACAGTGATAATCGAGACAAACATCAACGGCAGGTGTCGACGGATACCCTGAGGCTGGCAGCCACAGCAGCAATCCGCAAAGACAACTCAGCAGATACCTGCCTGCACGTACCGTGCGATGCGCCGTCGCGCCGTCAATTTGGTTGGAACCAGAGCCCGTCTGCACTGACGTCAGCCTCGGTTTGCGAAATTCGTGGGGAATTCTGCCAGAAAACGAGGGATGCCGTTTTCGTTGAGGGGTTGGTTCAGACGAAACGAATCGCGAAGAAACGGGATACGCCGCGAAAGAAATGGAGCTGGCGAGAGGAATCGAACCCCCGACCGGCTGATTACAAATCAGCTGCTCTACCTACTGAGCTACGCCAGCGACAATGAAACGGCTTGCTGCCTGAGACGGCGCGATTCTAGCAAAAAAGTCTATTGCGAACACGCGAAGCCCGCGTCAATCAATCTGCCGGACAAGCTCGCGACTGGGTCTCCACGCCCTCGGGCAGCGGGAGGGTGTCAGCCCACTCCCCGCCTTCCTCGTTTTTGAGGACCAGCCAACGTCGCTCCTGGGTCGATTTACGTTCACGCACCTCAGCACCGAACCCCTTTCCGACAACGTTCTTCGCATGCCGTCGCGCGTTCGATTCGCGTTTGAAGAGCCCGAGTGAAATACCGTTGTTCAGCGCGCCGGAACGAAACAGGAAGGTATCCTTGATGCCCTTGTCGGCCAACTGCTTGACCATGCTGTTGCCATCCGCCCGTGATGGAAGAGGTGGAATCAGCACATAGTAGCCGGTAACGACAGCGGTACTCTCGCTCGAGTCTTCTATCAGGGAAACGAACCGCGGCATCGATTTGAGCAATTTGTCGGCATCTTCCGCAACGAACGGGCCGATCCTGGCACATACCGGTTCAACCGCGTCCGGCGCCGGCTGCAGTGATTCGGGCTCAGGTGGCTCGGCGATGCTGCCGGCCCCTACCTCCTCAACCTGCGTTACCTCAGGCGCGTCGGCCTGATCGACGTCGGCCGTCTCTTCGGCTACAGGCTCAGGCAAAACCTGGGGCTCAGTCTGGGGAGCCTTGGCCACCTGCTCTGGAGGCGGACCGGCATCGGCCAATGGCGCCACCTGCAGGTCATCGCCGGGGGGCACGGCACGTCCATCCGGTTGCGGCACGGTGGGCTCGTTCTCCTCGGCTCTCGCTTCTGCTTGCGCCAGCGTCGCGCGTTGGCCAGCGTCATCATCGTCGGACTCAGCCGCAGACCCGGAGTAATCCTGGGTGCCGATCAACGGCGATTCATCCCGCTTCGAGGATTTGGCCTGTTCCTGCTCGGCCGATTCGGACATCAAGCGCAATCGCCCCACTTCGGGCAACGCCTGTGTTTTTGACGCGGAATCAGACTGCGAATGCTGTTGAACCCAGATAAAGAGAATGATGTTGGCAATCAGAAGAAATACGACAAACCAGCGCACTTAGGAATCTCCGTCCGCTGCAATCACAGCAAGCCCTCGCAACACTAAGTGGTCTAGTTTAGTGCATGGCTGGGGAAGCAGGTCGAGAAAACGCTCGGCATCACCTCCACCAACAAATACATGCGCAGTCTGGCCGGTAAACAGGCTGGTATCGCCTCGAACGAAATGCTCAACAGTTGCCGCAACGGCATACAGCCCGCCCAATGCAACCGCGGTGGGCGTATCGCGGCCGACAATTGCACCGTCTTCGACGCGTTCATCGCGCGGTATCGAGGTATTGGCCAGCAGGCAGTCGCGAAACATCTTGGTGCCCGGCATGATGAAACCGCCGAGATGCTGTCCTTCCGTGTCGACGAAGTCGATCGTCGTGGCAGTGCCTGCATCCACCACACACAGCGGCTGTAACGTGGCTGCGCGCGCTGCGACCATCGCCAGCAGACGGTCTATGCCCAGCTGCTCTGGGTGGTGATAACCGGATACGACATTGGGCATTGGATCGGTTGATTTGACCGTCTGCACCGACATCGGGAACATCTCTTCGAGCATCGCGATCGTCCGCATCGTGGTCAAACGGTCAACCACACTGGCCAGCCAGATCGCGCTGACGCCGCCGCTTTCGCGCATAACGGCCGAACGCAGCGCTGCGTCATCGCCGTAAGCGCCATAAACGACTGAACCGATGTCGTCGCCGTCGGCTCGTGCAAGCTTCCAGCGGGAATTGCCCAGATCAAATAGCAAAGCGCTCATGATTCGCTCAGCCGGCGCAGACTGACCTCTCCGGCATGGTGTTCGCTGCGCCCGTTCGCGTTGTCGAGCAGCATAGCGCCGGACGCTGCGATGCCCCGATAGATGCCTTCGGTAATATGCTCTCCCTTCACAACCTTTACGTCGTGCCCCAGGTAAGCGTCGAACGCACTCCAACGCGACACGAATGGCGCCAGTCGCTCATGGGTGAAAGCGCTGCAGGCCTCGATCAGCCGGTCAACCATCATGCCGGCAAGGCGGTTACGCGATACCGGCGTCTCACAGTGATTTTCGAGGACGTCCCACGGCTGATCGATACGTTCACCGGCTCCAGCCGGCAGGCTGACATTGATACCAATTCCAATGACGGCGACCGCAGGGCCGCCGGCCTCACCCGATGCCTCGACCAGAATGCCGGCGAGCTTGCGTCCATCGATCAACACGTCGTTTGGCCATTTGAGCGAATGGCCGCGCAAGCCAAGTTCATGCAGTACCTCGGCCACGACCACGCCCGCGACAAGGCTCAGCCCGGCAAGATCCGTCATCGGCAATTCGAAGCGCCATGCGAGCGACATATAAAGGTTCTTACCGAAGGCAGAGACCCATTGCCGTCCCCTGCGTCCTCGGCCGGCGGTCTGATGTTCGGCCAACCAAACGCGTGCGCGCCCGTTGGACTCAGGCAAGCGTTCAATCGCGTGGCTGTTGGTCGATGATGTGCAGGTGAGAAGGCCCAGACTCTCCAGCTTGGCTGACGTCGCCGGTCCGAGTTGCGCCCGGATTTGTTGTTCATCCAATAGCTCTAACGGCGAGCCCAGCCGATAGCCCTTACCTCGCACCGCATGCACGCTCAGCCCGAACGCATCCTCGATCCCCTGGATCTGCTTCCAGATCGCGGTTCGAGACACGCCGAGCGCTTCGGCGAGTTGTTGGCCCGAATGAAACTTGCCATCTGCAAGGCGTTGCAAGAGCGGATCGCGAAATGGCATCTCGATGCGTATCAGTTGCTTGACTGATTGGATGATAGCCACGCGGTGCGGCGCTGCTTGGTGGTGTGATCGATCATGTCGTCAGCAAGCAACCATAGCTCGCAGGTATCGTTGGGAGCGGAGTCGGGGCGCAGGCTCACCTGATTGAGTCGACCGCGGCGGAAGAAATGCACATCGGCTTCGCCGTCTCCTATGCGCTCCAACAATTCGGACAGATTCGACGAGTTGACCTGTTCACCGTCAACCGCAACGACAATATCACCCGGCGACAGTCCCGCGCGCTGCGCCGGACCACCGCTGATCACCTGGATCAGTTTGATGCCGATGGCCTGGCCTTCGAAACGCGCCCCCAGATGTGGCTTGCCAGCGTGGTCGACGCCGTCTTGATTGTAGCCACCGAGATCGTCGGCACCTTTGGCCGGACGTTCGCGGTAGCCGACACCGACCTGTGCAAACCAGTCACCCAGAGGCAACGGTGTCGTGCCATAGACGTAGCTGGCAAAGAAGTCCTGTACTGACTCGCCGAGCAGTTCGGCAACCAATGGCTCGATGCCACGCTCAGGTACACCGATGCCCGGTTTGCCGAATCGCTGCCACAACAGCCGCATCAAGTCGTCCAGGCATACACGATCGGCACTTCGCTGGCGCAGCAGCATATCCAGACCGAACGCGACCAACGCGCCTTTGGTGTAGTAGCTGACGATGGCATTGGGAGCGTTTTCGTCCTGTTTGTAGAACTTGGTCCACGCGTCGAAGCTCGATTCGGCAACGGATTGACGGACACGTCCCGGAGAGCGCAGCACCCGTGTCACCGTGCCGGCAAACAGGTCCAGATAGTCTTGGTCGGACAACACGCCGCAGCGGGCCAGCGCCAATTCGTCGTAGTACGACGTAATGCCTTCGAACGCCCACAGCAATTCGGTATGCGCCTCTGACCTAAGGTCGGTCGCCGCCAGCACCGCGGGGCGGATGCGTTTCACGTTCCACAAGTGAAAATATTCGTGGCTGCATAGCCCGAGAAATTGCCGATAGCCTTTCTCGGGCTTACCCGCGCCGGGCACCGGAAGGTCGGACCGTTTGCAGATCAGGCTGGTGCTGTCGAGGTGCTCCAGACCACCGTAGCCGTCGGCCGTTGCAAGGGTCATGAAAAGGTAGCGATCGACCGGCAGTTCACCAAACATCGCCGCATGCTCGGCGCAGATCGGAGCAACATCTTCTGCGATTCGATCGAGGTCGTAGCGGCCCGGTTCGCTGAACACCATCTGATGCGGCGTGCTGCCAACTTGGAACTCGGCTTGATCAAAATCGGCGATCTCAACCGGGTAGTCGATCAGTGTCGCGTAGCCTGTACCTGCGTAAACACCGAAGCCGCCCCCGTCGACATCGTCCGCGGGCATCGTCGTGGCAACCCGCCAGGCAGATGTCGCTTGGTGAGAGGGATCGGAGATATGGACCTGCCACGCGAAATCTGTGCGCCCAGCCGGGCAAATAAATAGGCAGGTGCCATTGAAATAGGCACGTCGTTGGTCGAGAAAGGCACTGCGCACGGACAAATCGAACGCATAAACGCGGTAATCGATGATGAGCGGACCGCTGCATCTAGCTGCCTGCCAGGTTTGCTTGTCCAGTTTGATCAGGTCGACCGGACCCTCTCGGTCTGACGCGGATATCTCAGTTACGTTGCGGGCGAAGTCACGGATCATATAGCTGCCGGGTATCCAGGCCGGCAACGTCAGCTGCTGTTTATCCGGCAGCGGCTGTTTGATTTCCATACGTAACACGAACTCGTGCGCCGCCAAATCCATGGCAACGATGTCGTACCGTATGTCGCTATTCAACCAGGACTCCCCTCGATGCTCTTGCGGGCCAGCAGCCCGGTGCGTGAAATCCAGACATCATACCGCTGTCCGTCGCGCATCGGGAGGTAGACACTCGAACCGTAAGCAGCATCTACGCCGGGAATCCATTCGCCCGCTTCACGCGCAAACGACCATACGTCGATGCCGCTATCTTCCCGCAGATCAAACAGTTGGGGCTTTTTAGCGCGTGCTTCGTCGATCGCAATGTAGCGGCCTGAGATACGGTCGAGACGATACAGCGGGCTCTCCCCCAGGAAGGTCAACCAGTCGGTCCACTTAATCATACGGACATCCAGTTGCCATTCGTCACCGCGCAACTGGAACTTGAGTGGCTGGCCCTGTTGCGGCGTCAAGGTGACGGCATAAAGGCGTTCACCGAGCTGTTCAAAATCCAGCGAGGCAACCTTGGTTTCTTCCGTGAAGCGGTGGTAGGTATAGAGATTTAAGCCGCCCAGCCCGGCGACCACGCCAATGAAGGCTAAAACAGAGACCGCCGAGAACTTGACCAAGCGTAGCGCAGCGAACTTCATTTCGACATCAACCAGTTAGAGCGTTGCTCGATTCAAACATATACCGAGCGGGCACGATGGGCGCCGTCCTCAGTTCGTCGCTGTAATCCAGCGTGAAGTGGCATCGGTACATGCGCAACAAAAGAAAAACCCCGGCCATTTTCATGACCGGGGTTTTTGGGTTAAAGCCTGGCAGTGACCTACTCTCACATGGGGAAACCCCACACTACCATCGGCGATACATCGTTTCACTTCTGAGTTCGGGATGGGATCAGGTGGTTCCAATGCTCTATTGCCGCCAGGCAAACTGTTGTGCTCATCGCTTACGCGGTGAGCAAGCATTCGGTTTGATCGATCAGACGCTTTGGGTCAGTTTCGCTTCGCCCAAAGATTTTGGGCGTTATATGGTCAAGCCTCACGGGCAATTAGTACTGGTTAGCTTCATACATTACTGCACTTCCACACCCAGCCTATCAACGTCGTAGTCTTCAACGGCCCTTTAGGGACTTCAAGAGTCCAGTGAGAACTTATCTTGGGAGGGGCTTCCCGCTTAGATGCTTTCAGCGGTTATCCTGTCCGATCATAGCTACCCGGCAATACCACTGGCGTGATAACCGGAACACCAGAGGATCGTCCACTCCGGTCCTCTCGTACTAGGAGCAGCTTCCCTCAATTCTCAAACGCCCACGGCAGATAGGGACCGAACTGTCTCACGACGTTCTAAACCCAGCTCGCGTACCACTTTAAATGGCGAACAGCCATACCCTTGGGACCGACTTCAGCCCCAGGATGTGATGAGCCGACATCGAGGTGCCAAACACCGCCGTCGATATGAACTCTTGGGCGGTATCAGCCTGTTATCCCCGGAGTACCTTTTATCCGTTGAGCGATGGCCCTTCCACACAGAACCACCGGATCACTAAGACCTACTTTCGTACCTGCTCGACATGTCTGTCTCGCAGTCAAGCACCCTTATGCCTTTGCACTAACCGTACGATGTCCGACCGTACTTAGGGTACCTTCGTGCTCCTCCGTTACTCTTTGGGAGGAGACCGCCCCAGTCAAACTACCCACCATACACTGTCCCCGGCGCTGTAACGCCTGGGTTAGAACTTCAAACATACCAGGGTGGTATTTCAAGGTTGGCTCCACCGAATCTAGCGATCCGGCTTCAAAGCCTCCCACCTATCCTACACAAATAGGTTCAAAGTCCAGTGTAAAGCTGTAGTAAAGGTTCACGGGGTCTTTCCGTCTAGCCGCGGGAACGCAGCATCTTAACTGCGATTTCAATTTCACTGAGTCTCGGGTGGAGACAGTGTGGCCATCATTACGCCATTCGTGCAGGTCGGAACTTACCCGACAAGGAATTTCGCTACCTTAGGACCGTTATAGTTACGGCCGCCGTTTACCGGGGCTTCGATCAAGAGCTTCGCATAAGCTAACCCCATCAATTAACCTTCCGGCACCGGGCAGGCGTCACACCCTATACTTCCTCTTTCGAGTTTGCAGAGTGCTATGTTTTTAATAAACAGTTGCAGCCACCTGGTCACTGCGGCCCCCAGCAGCGTAAACCGCCAGGGGCGTACCTTCTCCCGAAGTTACGGTACTATTTTGCCTAGTTCCTTCACCCGAGTTCTCTCAAGCGCCTTGGGATACTCACCCTGCCCACCTGTGTTGGTTTAGAGTACGGCTCTCTGCATGCTGAAGCTTAGGAGCTTTTCCTGGAAGCATGGCATCGACCACTCAGGTTCCGTAGAACCTTCGCCATCACGTTTCAGCATTGATTTCCCGGATTTGCCTAAGAAATCTGCCTACGCGCTTAGATACACAAGACCGTCTGTGTTCTGGCCTAGCCTTCTCCGTCCCTCCATCGCACATGCAAAAAGTTCAGGAATATTAGCCTGATTTCCATCGACTACGCATTTCTGCCTCGCCTTAGGGACCGACTAACCCTGCGCCGATTAGCGTTGCGCAGGAAACCTTGGGCTTTCGGCGGAGGGGCCTCTCACCCCTCTTATCGTTACTCATGTCAGCATTCGCACTTCTGATACCTCCAGCATGCCTTACAGCACACCTTCAACGGCTTACAGAACGCTCCTCTACCATGCCTTGCGGCATCCGCAGCTTCGGTACACAACTTAAGCCCCGTTAAATCTTCCGCGCAGGCCGACTCGACCAGTGAGCTATTACGCTTTCTTTAAAGGGTGGCTGCTTCTAAGCCAACCTCCTGGCTGTCTGTGCCTTCCCACATCGTTTCCCACTGAGTTGTGATTTAGGGACCTTAGCTGGCGGTCTGGGTTGTTTCCCTTTCCACGACGGACGTTAGCACCCGCCGTGTGTCTCCCGTGATTGCACTCTCAGGTATTCGGAGTTTGCATCGGTTTGGTAAGTCGGGATGACCCCCTAGCCGAAACAGTGCTCTACCCCCTGAGGTGATACACGAGGCGCTACCTAAATAGCTTTCGAGGAGAACCAGCTATCTCCGGGCTTGATTAGCCTTTCACTCCGAGCCACAGCTCATCCGAATCTTTTTCAACAGATCCCGGTTCGGTCCTCCAGTGGGTGTTACCCCACCTTCAACCTGGCCATGGCTAGATCGCCCGGTTTCGGGTCTACTCCCAGCAACTAAACGCCCTATTAAGACTCGGTTTCCCTACGCCTCCCCTATTCGGTTAAGCTTGCTACTGAGAAGTAAGTCGCTGACCCATTATACAAAAGGTACGCCGTCACCCTTACGGGCTCCGACTGCTTGTACGCATACGGTTTCAGGTTCTATTTCACTCCCCTCAACGGGGTTCTTTTCGCCTTTCCCTCACGGTACTGGTTCACTATCGGTCGGTAGAGAGTATTTAGCCTTGGAGGGTGGTCCCCCCATCTTCAGACAGAGTTTCACGTGCTCCGCCCTACTTGATATCTCATGCAGATCTTTTCGTGTACGGGGCTATCACCCTGTATCGCCGAACTTTCCAGATCGTTCCACTAATCACTGCTAGATAGGCTGTTCCCCGTTCGCTCGCCGCTACTGAGGGAATATCGGTTGATTTCTATTCCTTCGGGTACTTAGATGTTTCAGTTCCCCGAGTTCGCCCCACAAAAGTGGTACTCAAAAAGAGTGGGTTTCCCCATTCGGAAATCCCCGGATCAAAGTCTGTTTGCTGACTCCCCGAGGCTTATCGCAAGCTACAACGTCCTTCATCGCCTTCTACCGCCAAGGCATCCACCGTATGCGCTTATTCACTTGACCATATAACCCCAAAAACTCTGGAATTACATAAA